>NZ_DATCSC010000140.1:0-21419 GCF_036568685.1 Chitinimonas sp. | reverse complement strand
CGGCCCCAGCTGCGCATATCACCGCCGATATCCAGCAAGAGGCCGTCGAGGCCGGCCACCTGGCGGCGGGCGGCCTGCATGGCCTGGTCGATGATGTAACCCTTGGCCAGCGCGTCCATGGCGAACTCGACGGCCTCGGGGCGGCGTACGGTGCGGGTGGCGGGGTCGAGCACCACGGTGGCGGCGGCCGCTTCGGCGGCTTCACGCTGCAGGGTGGCGAGGTCGAGCTGGCCCGTGGCGGCGGCGCGTTGCCAACTGGCCAGGGCTCGACCCAGGCGGCCACTGAAGGCACCGGCGGTGGCCTCTCGCCAGGCTTCGCAGGCGGCGACCACGTTGAAGAGGTCAGCCGAGACCTGCATCTCGCTGCAGCGGTTGAGTGCGGCCAGTTCGCTGTCGGGGCGGTAACTACTCAGCACCTGGTCCAGGCGGGCGATCTCGGCCCGGACCACGGCCAGCGCTTCCTGGGCGGTGGCTTCGTCGTGGCTGACGGCGACCAGATCCATGGAGGTACCCAGCACATGGTCGGCGTGGAAGCGCCAACTGGCGGCTTCGGCCGGCTGGCGAGCGGCGCTGGCGGGGGCATCGGCCAACGGCACGGCCCCGGCCGCTGCGGCCAGTGGGGTCAAGAGTCCGGCGGCTGCCAGCAGTCTTGCGCCCAGGGTCAGCCGGTAGTGCCAGTTGGTGTGCCGCATATCTTTTCTCCTGCGTGTTAGGTGCGCCGCCGGCGCGAATCAGACTTCGTTCAGCCAGCGATTGTCTTGCAAATGAGAATTCCTTTCAATATCATCTTTGCGTTATTTTCTTCATTGAGAAGCGGACAAGGCGATGAAACCTGCGGGCAAGCACTTCAAGCAAACGACGGTCGTAGCCGGTGTACTGGCGGCCATGCTGGCGCCCTGTGTGCTGGCCCACGGCGGCCCCTATCTGCTGCCCACGCAATTTGCCATCACCCGCGACTATGTGAGCGTGCAGGGCGCCATCGGCAACGAGGTGTTCTTTATCCCGCAGAGCCCGATCCGCAATGGCAGCTTCTATGCGATCAGCCCGGCGGGTGTGCGCAGCAAGCTCGATGGCGTGACCACGCTCAAGGACTATGTGGCGATCGAAGCGCCGACTGTGGAAAAGGGTACCTACCGGCTGACCACCGGTGACGATCTTTCCCGCACCACCAGGTTCGCCCTGGTCGAAGGCAGCTGGCGCATGGTGCGCGCGGCCAATGCCGGCGGCCCAGGCAGCCAAGCGCGCCCGGCCCAGCCGCAGGGCGAGCAGCGCCCGCAGGCTGCACAGGCCGCAGGTGGCGCCACGGCTACGCCGCCACAGCGCCCGCGCTTTATCGAGGAATCGGCCCTGACCCCGGATATGCAGGTGGTGGAAGTGAAGACGGTGAACAAGGCCGAGACCTATGTCACCAAGGGCAAGCCCAACGACGGCGCGACCAAGATCAGCGGCCAGGGCTTCGAGCTGCGCCCCATCACCCACCCCAACGACATCTATGTGGACCAGGGCTTCGAGTTCGAACTGCTGGAAGACGGCAAGCCGCTGCCCAATGTGGCGGTGGAGATTGCCCGCGCTGGCAACTTCTACGATGAGAAGAAGGAGTACGCCGAACTGCAGACCGACGCCCAGGGCCGTGGCAAGGTGAAGTTCGACGCGCCGGGTGCCTATATCCTGCTGACCAACTATCCGGCGCCATCGCGTGACCGCGCTGCTGCGCCGGCGCCGCGCAGCTATAGCTACAGCCTGACTTTTGAGGTCATGCGCTGAAATGAGCCGCTAGGTAGGTCAAAGAAAAAGCCCCGATCGAAAGACCGGGGCTCTTTGTTTGGACCATGGTGTTCAGGCGGGTTTGATCTGGCCAACCAGCAACCGGTGCACCAGCAAGGCGCCCAGGCCAAAGCAGGCCATGGCGGCAGCCAGTGGCAGGGCAGTGTCGTTGCGCCAACTGGCCATGGCAATGCCGGCCACGGTGGCGAGGCCGAACTGCATGGCACCCATCAAGGCCGAAGCGCTGCCGGCGCGCTGGCCGTGGCCGGCCAGGGCAGCGGCCGAGCCGTTGGGGGAGATGAAGCCCAGGCTGCCGACGAAGATGAACAGCCCCAGCAGCAGGAGCGGAAGCGGCGGTTGGCCGGTTAGGCTGATCAGCAGTAGGGCAAGGCCGGCACCGGCCGGCAGCCATAGTGCGCGGCGCAGCAAGGTGGTGAGCGCGTGCTTGCCGAGCAGGCGGGCATTGATCTGGCTGGCGGCGATCAGGCCTAGGGCATTGCTGCCGAACACCCAGCCATAGTGCTGAGGGGCGATACCGTATTGCTGGATCAGCACCAATGGGGAGCCGGCGATATAGGCGAACATGCCAGCCTGGGCGAGGCCAGTGGCCAGGGTGTAGCCCAGAAAGCCGCGTTCACGCAGCAGCTCGCCATAGCCGCGCAAGACCTTGCCAAACGCCAGCGGCTCGGCGTGACGGGTGTCGTGGGTCTCGCTGAGGCCGAAGTGGATGGCGACAAGGCAGCAGATGCCGAAGCCGGCCTGTACCGCAAAGATGGCGTGCCAGTCTGCCACCGTGAGGATCCAGCCGCCCAGCAGTGGAGCGAGGATGGGGGCGAGGCCCATGACCAGCATGAGGAGCGAGAAGGCACGGGCTGCCTCGCGCGGTTCGCAGCGGTCACGCACCACGGCTCGCGCCAGCACCATGCCGGCGCAGCCACCCAGGCCCTGGGCAAAGCGTAAGAGCGCAAGCTGTTCGATGCTGCCGGCAAACAAACAGCCCAGGGAGCCCAAGACATACAGTGCCAGGCCGGCATAGAGCGGCGGCTTACGGCCAACACGATCGCTGACCGGGCCGTAGACTAGCTGGCCCAGCGCCAGACCGATAAAGAAGGCCGCTAGGGTGACCTGGGCACCACGACCCAGCGCCGCTTCGATGGCTGGAAAACTCGGCAGATACATATCGATGGAGAGCGGCGCAATGCCGATCAGGGCGCCGAGCATAAGCAGCCAGCTTTGGGGCAGGCCAGTGCGTGGGGTTGCGGTATCGGTCATGAAAACTCGTGTTCAGGTAGGCGCGGACGCCATGAAAAGCACCCACCCCGCCGAAGCGGGGTGGTATAGCCGGGTATTTTAGCGCACCGAGCCGGTACGCCAGCTCCCTCAAAACATGGTGTTGGGGTTGGCCGCCTGGGCCGGGATGTCCTGGATGACGTCCCAGTGCTCGACGATCTTGCCCTGTTCCAGCCGGAAGATATCGACAATGGCGCTGCCACGCTCACCCGGCTTGCGTACCGCCTCGATATGCAGGATCACATAATCGCCATCGGCAAAGGCGCGCTTGATGGTGCTGTGCGACTCGGGCATCTCTTTCTTCAAGTACTGGATGAACTGCTTGAAGCCTTCGGCACCGTCAGCTGCGTGCGGGTTGTGCTGCTTGTAGTAGGGGCCGAAGTAGCGCGCAGCTGCTTCGCCATCCTTCTGGTTCAGGCCCTTCTCGTAGAAGGCCAGTACGGTGGCCTTGTTGGCCTCTTCCTGCGGGGTATTGGCGGCCCAGGCGCTGGCCATGCAGGTCGCAAGGGTGGCAAGGATCAGGCTGCTCAGTCTTGCTTTCATCGCTATCTCTCTTTGTTATCAGGCGGTCTGTGCTGCGGCGGTAAAGCGGCGGCGGCTGTGGCGCGGGGTTTCGGCTTCGTCGAGGATGGCGACGGCCAGGTCGGCGGTGGAAATGCCGGCCGGTTTGTCACTGTCGAACAGGACCTCGTCGGCACCCAGACGATATAGCCCGCTACGTTCGCCCGGTGCCAGGAAAACCGGCGGCGAGACAAAGGTCCAGTCCAGTACCGCCTCTGCCTGGATGCGGCGCAGGGCTTCGCGGGCGGCGAGGGCGCCCTGCTTCCACTCATTGGGGAAGTCGGGGGTATCGACCAGTTGCAGGCCGGGGGCGATATAGAGGCTGCCGGCACCGCCCACGGTGATGAAGCGGGCCACGCCGGCGGCCTTCACGCCAGCGACGATGGCGGCCTGGCCGTCGAGGAAGCGGTCGTGGATGTCGGCAAGGCCCCAGCCCGGATTGAAGGCGCTGATGACGATATCGCTACCGGCGACGGCACGGGCAACCTGCTCGGCATCGTAGACATCGGCCTGGGTGACGGTCAGGCCGGCTTGGGCCGGCAGCTTGGTGGTATTGCGGGCCAGTGCGGTCACTTGGTGGCCGCGTTGCAGGGCCTCGGCGAGCAGGGCGCTGCCGACAAAGCCGGTGGCGCCGATCAAGGCGATCTTCATGATGTGTTCCTTTGCGGTTGGCGGGTCAATGAGTCAGGCGGCGAAGGGCGTCGAGCAGGGCTGCCGGGTCGTACAGCAGGCGGCCGTCGATAGGTTGCGAGGCATCACCCAGCCGTACCAGCAGCGATGGCACACCGCGCAAGCCGTGTTGCCGCATCAAGCCTTGGGCGGCCTCGCGCTCGGCCAACTGGGCCGGTGCAGGGCCTTGCGCCAGGGCGGCGTCGAAAGTGGCCTGGTCGATACCAAAGCTGGCCGCCAAGGCGCTAAGCGCGGTGGGCGAGTGCTGCAGGCCATTCACATAGCGCAGCTTCTGTATGGCATGCAGGATGGCCAGGCCTTGGCGTGGCTTTTCAGTGGCGATCAGTTGCCAGGCCAGGGTGGCGGCACTGGAATCGAATGGGGTGGCCAGATCGTCCAACACCTGTTCGCGATAGGCAGTGCTGAAGGGTTGGCCGGTCAGGGCGGCGATGCGTTGATCGTTCTGCCAGAAATAGTCGGCGCTTTCACGGCTCATGGGCTCGGGGTGGGCAAACAGGGCGGTGGGCAGGAGCTGCCAGTCGGGCGCCAGTTCGGCGTCGACCGCTGCCAGGGCGGGATGGGCGCCGTAGCACCAGCCGCACAGCGGGTCGAACAAGAGGGTAAGTTGCAAGGGCATGGGATGGATCCGTTTCATTGATGACGCCCATCTTGCCGTTGATGATTGATCCGATAAACAGCGAAACGCATAATTGATCGTTCTCAAATCAAGAACGATGCTCATGAAACAGATCGATCTGAACCGGCTGGCGGCCTTTGTCGCCGTGGTGGAAGCGGGCGGCTTTACGGCCGCGGCGGAGCGGCTGGGGCAGGCCAAGTCCCAGGTCAGTCTGCAGGTGGGCCGGCTGGAAGCCGAACTGGGGGTGTCGCTGTTTACTCGCAGTACTCGGCGGGTGACGGTGACCGAAGCAGGTGAACGCTTGCATGCCGAGACGGCGCCCTTGCTCATGGGCCTGCAAGAGGCGGTGGCGCGGCTGGGCGAAGGGGGGCGCCTGGAAGGCCGGCTGCGGCTGACCGCGGGCCTGGCCTACAGCGATGTGGTGCTGGGCCCCTTGCTGGCCCGTTTTGCCGCCCTGCATCCGGCACTGGATATCGAGCTTGTGGCCAGCGACAACGCCATGGACCTCTTGGCCGAGGGCCTGGACCTGGGCATACGTGGCGGGGTGCTGCGCGACTCGGGGCTCAAGGCGGTACGGCTGGGTGGTTTTGCGCAGGTAGCCGTGGCCAGCCCAGCGTTGTTGAACCAGATAGGGCTGCCGGCCACGCCGGCGGCACTCAATGGCCAGCCTTGGGTGGCGTTGACGGTATTGCCGGCACCACTGACCTGGCAGTTCAGCCGGGCTGGCTCGCAAGAGCAGGAGACCATACGCGGCCGTGCCGCCATGCGGGTGAACAGCGCCAGCGTGGTACGCGAGTGCGCCAAGGCGGGCCTGGGGGTTGCGGTGCTGCCGGACTATATGATCGCGGCCGACCTGGCCCAAGGCAGCCTGGTCCAGCTCTTGCCCGATTGGCAATTACCCAAGGCGGGCACCTATGCGGTCTACCCGGCGGCGCGCTATCTGCCGACCAAGGTGCGGACCCTGATCGAATTCCTCCAGGCGCATCTGCCGGCCCATCCCGAGCTGCCGGGCTGACGTAAATACAACGCCTGGACAAAGCCTGGACGTTGCATATCCGCCGGCGTGTCGTGCGCGGCAGAGTATTCAGTACAATCGTACCGAATATATAGCGTGGTCATCTGGTGGATGGGGCTGCTGTAAACGCCAGACCGCGAGATAACGATAATCAAGGCAGGGAGTGATATGCGGCCCGGTTCCGCCCGAGTGCTGGCGTGCCCGCATTGCCAGGCATGGCAGCGCTGCCAGGCGCTCGACTTTTCCTATCGGCAGCAGGTAGAGGTCTGGTCCGACCTGCGGGTAGTGCATGCCTTCTGGCATACGCCGGCTGAGGTAGTGGCCTGCGGCGCTTGCGGCAGCCTTTTCCGCAAGGCGGATGCTGAGCGGGTGGGTCGTTTGCCTTCCAGCGTGGATGAGCTCGACTTTCGCATGAAAGACGGCTGGCGGCTCCTACCGCGTTTTGGCAAGGCGCGCGAGCTGGCGCTGCTGGAGCGTTACTTGGCCGTGCCGACCATATTGCCGCTGGACCTTGCGGCGGTTGAGGCGGCACTGCGGCTCAGCCATGCCGGCCACCCCGAGGACGAAATCGACCTGCGGCTGCAGCTCTGGCGCCTGCACAACGACACCCGTCGCCGCCACCAGGGTGCCAGCTGGCGCCGGCTGGAGGGGGACTTCCATGACAACCTGGGCCGCCTGCTAAGCCTTCTGGCCACCGGCGATGAATTCCTCGATCTTCTGGCGGCCGAGATCTACCGCGAGCTGGGCCAATTCCCCGCGGCCTTGCAGCGGCTGGCCCGGGTGCAGACCCTATACGGCCACGAGAAGGTCGCCCTGATGAACTGGTCGCTCGCAGCCCGCCGCGAGCTACTTATCTATGCGCGTGGCTAGGGCCTGTCGGTAGTTAAACGCGACGGGTCAAAGTGCCGTGCAGGCCCTCCGGGGAATCTTGCCGGCGCTCGTCAGTGGAATGGGGGGCATCGACTGCCATCGGATGCCTCAGTGCAGGGCCTCCTTCCCTCACTGTCTTAATCGTGCCTGAAAGGCTGGATTCGGGCGCTTTGCGCAAATGCATTTTGCATAGTCATATGTCATTGATCATTCAGGATCAAGGCCATGCGGCTGCAGGCCAGCTTGAACAAGGCTTGGGCAGTTTTTCGCCATGTTGCGCGGCAACATGGACGCGGTCTGCTGCGGCCGAAATATAAATTGTTACTAATGCCGCAAATGCCTCTGGCATGGTAGCGACCGTCATCGCTTTCGGTTAGCCTGTTGCGGTCATATCTCCATGACCCAGGGAATAGAAAGCAAGAAAGACTGCCTGCGCTGTTTCATCGTAATTCGGCCTGGTTATCACAGGTTTCTTCAGACAGATCAAACGCTTGTCGTGAATGAAACTGTCGTGCCGAACCGGCTGTTACGTAGAAACCGAGCTATTGGTGGTCCCTTGCTGCGTGCAATCCTCCACAAACCGGTCGTTACGTACAAAAAAGAGGGCAACTAGATGAGTCTGCTGCAATCGCTGGACAAAAGTCACAGCATCGCCGACGCGAATTTCAACCGCTGGCTGATACCGCCAGCGGCACTCGCCATCCACCTGTGTATCGGGCAGGCCTATGCCTTCTCGGTGTTCAATTCACCGCTGAACAAAGCCTATGGCTGGAGCATCCCTGACCTCGGCTGGATCTTCTCGCTGGCCATCGTCTTCCTTGGACTGTCGGCGGCCTTTGGCGGCAAGTGGCTGGAACGGGTTGGCCCACGTGCCACCATGTTCACCGCAGCCCTGTGCTTCGGCGGTGGCTTCCTGATCTCGGCGCTGGGCATCCACCTGCAACAGTTGTGGCTCCTGTACCTGGGCTACGGCGTGGTTGGTGGCATCGGCCTGGGTCTGGGCTATGTGTCGCCGGTCTCGACCCTGATCAAGTGGTTCCCCGATCGTCGCGGCATGGCAACCGGCATGGCCATCATGGGCTTCGGCGGCGGTGCCATGATCGGCGCTCCGCTGGCTGTGATGCTGATGGAACACTTCAAGACCGACAGCTCCGCCGGTATTACCGAGACCTTCGTGGTCATGGGCGTGGTCTACACCTTCTCCATGCTGCTTGGTGCCTTCACCGTGCGCCTGCCTGCCCCGGGCTGGAAGCCTGAGGGCTATGTCGAGAAGGTCAGTGCCGACAAGCTGTCCGGCGCTTCCTTTGTGGACGTGGATGCTGCCCACAAGACCCCGCAGTTCTGGCTGCTGTGGATCGTGTTGTGCATGAACGTGACCGCCGGTATCGGTGTGCTCGGCCAAGCCTCGCTGATGATCCAGGAAATCTTCAAGGATTCGGTTACCGCCGCTATGGCGGCCGGCTTCGTCGGCCTGTTGTCGCTGTTCAATATGGGTGGCCGTTTCTTCTGGTCCTCGGTGTCGGACAAGATCGGCCGCAAGGCAACCTACCTGGTGTTCTTCCTGCTGGGCGCCGTCCTGTACGCCTCGATCCCCTCGGCTGGCTCGGCTGGCAGCAAGGGCTTCTTCGTGGTCCTGTACGCTGTGATCCTGTCGATGTACGGCGGCGGTTTTGCCACCATTCCGGCTTATCTGTCGGACAAGTTCGGTACCCGCTATGTCGGCGCCATCCATGGTCGTCTCTTGACCGCCTGGTCGGTGGCTGGCGTGCTGGGTCCCATCATCGTGAACTACATGCGTGAGTTCCAGATCGCCCAGGGTGTGGCCAAGGCTCAGGCCTACAACACCACCATGTACGTCATGGCCGGCCTCCTGGTGATCGGCCTGATCGCCAATATGTTCGTCAAGCCGGTTGATGAACGCTTTGTAACCAAGGAGGCCTAAGCCATGAATGCAAAGACCAAGGGTTTGATCCTGTGGCTGTACGTTTCCCTGCCGCTGGCTTGGGGCGTGTTCCAGACCATCAAGAAGACGCTGGCGCTGTTCAGTTGATCTGACGGTTGAAGAGACCCGCCGGACCTTCGTCTGGCGGGTCTTTTGCTACCCGGCGCCGGCAACGGCGCATGGACGTAGCCGGCGATCCAAGGAGCGGAGGCTCACGATAGTTGCCTGGTCGAAGTAGCGCCCAGGCAACTGCCGTGAGTTGCCAATCAGGGAGACGTAATGAGCAAGCAGGCAATCAAGTTCTATAACCGACCGGCCGGTGGCTGGGGTGCGCTACGCAGCGTGTTCAAGCATATCCACGAGCAGGGCATTGTCACCCGCGGGGCCAGTACCCTGCTGCGTGCCAACCAGCCGGATGGCTTTGATTGCCCGGGTTGCGCCTGGCCGGACAAGAACCACCACTCCACCTTCGAGTTCTGCGAGAACGGTGCCAAGGCCGTGGCCGCCGAGGCGACCGAGCGCCGGGTGACCCGCGCGCTGTTCGAGAGCCATACCGTGCCGCAACTGGCTGCACATGACGACTACTGGCTGGAGGGGCAGGGCCGCCTGACCGAACCCATGCGCTACGACGCGGCCACTGACCGCTACGTGCCGGCAAGCTGGGACGAGTCCTTTGCGCTGATTGCCCGCCATCTGCAATCGCTCGCCCACCCTGACGAAGCGCTGTTCTATACCTCGGGCCGTACCTCCAACGAGGCGGCCTTCCTGTACCAGCTGTTTATCCGCGAGTTCGGCACCAACAACCTGCCCGACTGCTCGAATATGTGCCATGAGCCTTCCGGCACGGCCATGAAGGAGCAGATCGGTATCGGCAAGGGTACGGTCACGCTCGATGATTTCGAGCATGCCGACGCGATCTTCATCTTTGGCCAAAACCCCGGCACCAATCACCCGCGCATGCTGGGTACGCTGCGTGAGGCGGCCAAGCGCGGTTGCCGCATCGTGGTCTTCAACCCCTTGCGTGAGCGTGGGCTGGAGCGCTTTGCCGACCCGCAGAGCCCGGTGGATATGCTGTCCAGCCAAGGCTCGCAGATCGCCTCCAGCTACTACCAGGTCCGCATAGGCGGTGACCTGGCGGTGGCCAAGGGCATGGCCAAGGCTGTGCTGGAGGCAGGCGATGTGGACGAGGCCTTCATCGAGGCCCACACCGATGGCTATGCCAGCTACAAGGCCGAGCTCCTGGCCGAACGCTGGGAGACCATCGTCGAGGAATCCGGCCTCAGCGAGGAGCAGATTCGTGCCGCTGCGGCGATCTATATCCAGAGCAAGGCGTCGATCTGCACGTGGGGCATGGGCATCACCCAGCACAAGCATTCGGTGGCGACCATCCAGAGCATCGTCAATCTGCTGTTGCTCAAGGGCAATATCGGCAAGCCTGGCGCCGGCGCCTGCCCGGTGCGTGGCCACTCCAATGTGCAGGGTGACCGCACCATGGGCATCTACGAGAAGCCCAGCCCGGTCTTTCTGGAAAAGCTGGGCAAGGCCTTCGACTTCACCCCGCCGGCCAAGCACGGCCACGATGTGGTTGGGGCCATCGAGGCCATGCTGGCGGGCGAAGGCAAGGTGTTTATCGGCATGGGCGGCAACTTCGCCGTGGCGACACCGGATGCCGACCGCACCAAGCTGGCGCTGCAGCAGTGCCAGCTGACGGTGCACGTTACCACCAAGCTCAACCGCTCCCATCTGGTGCACGGCAAGGATGCGCTCATCCTGCCTTGCCTGGGGCGTACCGAGATCGATATCCAGGCGCAGGGCGCCCAGGGTGTGACGGTCGAGGATTCGATGAGCATGGTGCATATCTCGGCTGGCATGAACCCGCCGGCATCCGAGCACCTTCTGTCCGAACCGGCCATCATCGCCCGCATGGCGGTGGCGGCCTTGCCGCAGAGCAAGACGCCCTGGCTATGGCTGATCGAGGACTACGACCGCATCCGCGACAAGATCGCCGAGGTGGTGGACGGCTTTGTCGACTTCAACCGTCGGGTGCATGTGCCGGGTGGCTTCTATCTGGGCAACTCGGCGCGCGAGCGCAACTGGCAGACCAGTACCGGCAAGGCGCGCTTCTTTGCCCACGCGGTGCCGACCGATCTGCCGATCAAGGCCATGCGTGCCCAGCATGGCGAGCAGCCGGTCTTCAACCTGATGACCATACGCAGCCACGACCAGTACAACACCACGATCTATGGCCTGGATGACCGCTACCGCGGCGTGTTCGGCCATCGCCGGGTGTGCTTTATCAACAAGGCCGACCTGGCCCGCTTGGGCATGCAGGCCGGCCAGTGGGTGGACATGACCTCGGTCTGGCACGACGGTGAGCGCGAGGCCAAGCGCTTCTTGCTGGTGGAGTACGATATTCCCGAGGGTTGCCTCGCCAGCTACTACCCGGAGACCAACGGCCTGGTGCCACTCAGCAGCATGGCTGACCGGGCGCGCACGCCGGCCTCCAAGTCGGTGCCCGTGTTGCTTTCCCTGAGTGCGGAGCAGGTGGCTGCATAGTGAGGTTCTGCGAGCGGTGGCAATCAAATGCTGCTGCTCGCGCCCGTGGATCCCCGCAAGGAGGAGGCCCCTAACGGTGGCTACGACTTCGCTCGCCCGGGTGCTATACGGCATAGTAGACCCAACGATTTTCCATTGATTGATCTTGGGCCCCCGCGGCCCCCCGCCCTCGCCGCCGCGAGGATGTGGGTTTTTCAGAGGCGCCATACTTGGAAGAGTTGCTTGTCGCCATCATGGCCCAGCTGTGCGAGAAGGACGGCATGTCGGACAACCAGATCGACAAGAAGCTGGGCATAGGCATGAGCCAGCTCAACCGCGCGCTGGTATTGCTGGGTGACCATACCGCGCTAGGCGGCATGGGCCTGGTGACGGTGCGCCAGGACGGCAAGCGCCGCACCTTGTGGCTGACCGAGCAGGGACGGGCGCTATGTCAGGCGCAGTAAAGCTGCCGGGCAGTGCGCCGGTCCAAGCGGTGCGTATTGTGGCCAGCCGGCCTGCAGCGAGCGCCGAGGTGGTGGCCGAAGAGGTGCCGGTGGCGCTGGTCTACAACGGCATCTCGCACGCCGTGATGATGGCCACACCGCTGGACCTGGAAGACTTCGCGCTGGGTTTCTCGCTCAGCGAGGGCATCATCGCCCGGCCGGGCGAATTGCTCGACTGTGAAGTGGGCGAGCTGGCGGATGGTGTGACGGTGGAGCTCACCATTACCGAGGCGCGCTTTCAGGCGCTCAAGGAACGACGCCGTAGCCTGACTGGCCGCACCGGTTGCGGCCTGTGTGGGCAGGACACGCTGGAGCAGGCCATCCGCCCGCTGGCGCCGCTGGGCAAGGTTGTGCCCGTGGCAGCGTCCGAGGTCAGCCAAGCAATGCGACAACTGGCTGCACAGCAGCCCCTGAACGCGGCCACCGGCGCGGTGCATGCTGCTGGCTGGTGGCGCAGTGGGAAGATGCTGGTGCGCGAGGATGTGGGGCGCCACAACGCCCTAGATAAATTGATCGGAGCCACGGCCCGTGAGGCTGAGCGCGATGGTCTCCTGGTGATCAGTTCACGCGCGTCGTATGAGATGGTGCACAAGGCGGCCAGCGCCGGCTTTGGTGTGCTGGCTGCCGTCTCTGCCCCCACCGCCTTGGCGGTGCGGCTGGCGGAGCAGGCGGGCCTGTGCCTGATCGGTTATGCGCGCGAGGACAGGATGACGGTCTACAGCCATCCGGAGCATTTGTTGCCATGAGCCTGCCGGTCGACGCGGTCATCCTTTGCGGTGGGCGAGGCAGCCGCATGCAGGGGCAGGACAAAGGTTTGGTGCCACTGGCTGGGGTGCCCTTGTACCAGCATGTGCTGGCAGCCTTGCCACGCGAGCAGCTCGGCCGGATCTTCCTCTCCGCCAATCGCAATCTCTCGACCTATGCCGCCAGTGGCCTGCGGGTGCTGGAGGATGTGCGGCCAGGCTATCTGGGCCCGATGGCGGGCATTGAAGCCGCGCTATTGCATAGCCAGGCGGATTGGTTGCTGGTCGTGCCCTGCGATATGCCGCGCTTGCCGGAGGGCTTGTTGGCTGGGCTATGGCAGGCCCGCGATGGTGTTCCGGTGGTTCGCGTACACGACGACGAGGGCCGCCACCCCTTGCTCTGCCTGATACGGCGTAGCGTGTTGCCCGGCTTGCAGGCCGCGCTGGCTGCGGGACACCTGGCAGTGGGGCGCTGGCAGGACGAGATGGGGGCGCGCGAAGTACGCTTCGCCGGGCATTGGGCCAATTGCAATACACTGGAACAGCTGGCTGGGCAGAGCAGTCCAGATGCATAGACAAGCGCTCATGCGTGCATGACGCTATATACCGGCGCAGAGGCATGCCACAATCAAGTGGATAAGTCCGTCGTTATATGCCCAGTCTCATGAGCTTGCCGTTTTCCTTTTTCGCCGCTGTTCGCTACCTGGCCATGCCATTGTTGCTGGCGTCGGGCGGCGCCTGGGCCGCGGTTGCGCCACAGCAGTTGACCATCCCGACCAGCGAGCGGCCGGTAACGGTAGCGCTGTACGCCGCTGCGGGTGAAGTGCCTCGCCCAGCCATGCTGATCTTGCCTGGGCGACAGGGACTACAGGCTTTCCCCGAGGCTTACCAGCAATACGCCAGCAATATGGCCGAGCATGGTATCGACGCCTATCTGGTCAACTACTACAGCGACACCGACGAGGCGGCGGTAGCGCTGGCCGGGCGCTTTGACTACAACACCCGCTTTCGGGCCTGGACCAATCTGGTCGGCGAGGTGGGGGCCTATATCGCCGGCCAGAAGCAGTCCACCGGCCGGGTAGGTCTCCTGGGCTTTTCGCAGGGTGGCAAGCTGGCCCTCGCAAGTGCGGCACAGTTCCCCAAGCTGGGCCCGGTGGTGATCATCGGCTCCCGTATGCCGGCGCCGGCCATGTTGCGGGGCGAGATCACCCGTCTGCCACCGGTGCTGGTGCTGCACGGTGAGTCCGATGCCGTGGTTCCGCTGAGTGAGGGGCGCAACATCGTCGACAAGGCCAATGAGCTGGGAGCTGGCGGCAAGTTGGTCATCTACCCACGCGTAGGTCATGGCTTTGGCTTTGACAGCGAAGGCGAGTTCTATCACGACGCCCGTAAGCGGGTACTGGCCTTTCTGCGCCAACAACTGATGCAGAGCGGGCCGCGACCACACTTTAATGGTCGCGAGTAACCCGGCCTGGCGGTCCCGCCAAAAAAAACCGGCCACCGTTGCCGGCAGCCGGAAATAGACAACAGGAGAGGGAACGGCCTGCCTTGCAGGCGCTAGAGCAGCACGGTGCGGACGGCGACCTTGCCGGGGGCAACTTCGTGATAGGGGCAGGCCAGGTGGGCCTCGCCGATCAAAGCCGCTGCGACTTCGCGATCAAGCCCAGGCAGGCTGATGCTGAGTTCAACATCCAGCGCTGGGCTGGCGCTGTTCTGGTCCAGCACCACATCGGCCGTGATCGAGGATTCGGCCGGGATCAACGCCGGTACTTCGGCGGCGACCGACTTGAGCGCCTTCATAAAGCAATTGGTGTAGCCGGCGGCGAACAGCTGTTCCAGGCTGACGGCATCGGAGCCGGGCTGCTGCAGGGCGAGCACATCGGTCAGCGTGCCTTCATGGCTGCGTTGCTGGCTATCGAGTACGGTATTGGCATACATGGCTTGGCTCCTTGCCGCCGGGGCGGCCTTCATACGGTTTGCTGGCCACGCAGGGCGAAAAGTTAGTGTGGTAACTTTCCCGGCCAACCAGTCTGTTTGGCAACGCTCTGCGAGACCGATGTCGCACCAAGTCTTTGTTCCTGCGCGATCATCATGTCGTTAATATAATTAATGCGATAATAATTAGCAAGCTAATTAAATGCCGCTTGTCGGCGGATGACCGCTACCGTTCAGGCCATATCGAAGACCACCACCCGGCGAGTCTTGGCCGAGTTCGGTTGGGTCTTGCTTGCATTGGCGGCAGGAGAGGGCAGGGAGAGTGTGCGTTCGCCGGCTTCCTGGCCCAGGGCCGGGCGATGGGGCTGCGGCATCAGCTCGGCATAGGCGGGACGGCCTGGGGCGAGGAAAGACTTGGGCATGACGCACTCCTTGTGACTCGGAAGGGGAGGCAGTCCCGCCGTGGTGGGCGGGACCGTATGATGTTCAGCGCGATAGCTTGGTACGCAGGTCCACCAGGCTATGCAGCAGGCTGGCGATTTCGGTATCGCAGCTGGCGCACGCGTCCTTGATCGACTGGTTGACCTGGTAGGCCTCGGCCTTGAGGGCCTTGCCGGCTTCGGTCAGGGTCAGGATCAGGCTGCGTTGGTCGTTGGGGTCTCGGGTACGGTTAAGGTAGCCTTCGGACTCAAGCCGTTGCACCACCGGGGTGATGGAGCCGGAGTCCTGCTGCAGCTTTTCTGCGAGGTCCTTGATGCCCAGGCCTTCCTTCTCCCATAGCACCACCATGACCAGATATTGTGGGTAGGTCAGGTTCAGCTGTTCGAGCATGGGCTTGTAGAGCTGGGTCAGCTTCAACGAGGTGGAGTACAGCGCGAAGCAAAGGTGCTGATCCAGCTTTGGGGGGCACGGCGAGTTCATGATGTTGTTCCTCCGATCATTCGTGTATTTAGCATATCAATAGTTAGCGCGCGATGCAAATGACTGGCAAACTATATGCCGTGGCAACGGACAAGCGGTGCCATTTGCCCACCGGCACCCGCGTGCCGGCCGGGCAAAGGCTATGGTAAGGGATACATTGCAAGGAGGAATGATGGGCTACGATCTGGACCTGTTCGTTATCGGCGCCGGCTCAGGCGGCGTGCGGGCTGCCCGTTTCGCGGCGGGATTCGGGGCCAAGGTGGCGGTGGCAGAGAGCCGCTACCTGGGCGGGACCTGCGTCAACGTCGGCTGCGTACCCAAGAAACTGCTGGTCTACGCGGCGCGTTTTCGTGACGACTTTGCCGATGCCGCGGGGTTTGGCTGGCGACTGGGCGAGGCCGAGTTCGACTGGGAGAGCCTGATTGCCAATAAGGACAAGGAAATCCATCGCCTGAATGGCATCTATCGCCAGTTGTTGAACGACAGCGGCGTGACGGTGGTCGACGGCCATGCCCGTCTGCTTGATGCCCACACGGTCGAAGTGGCAGGCCACCGCTACACGGCCGAGCATATATTGATCGCTACCGGTGGCTGGCCGGTCCTGCCGGATATACCCGGCAAGGAGTATGCGATCAGCTCCAACGAGGCCTTTTTTCTGCCCGAGCTGCCGCGGCGTGTACTGGTGGTGGGCGGTGGCTATATCGCGGTCGAGTTCGCTTCCATCTTTCATGGCCTGGGCGCCGAAACCCGGTTGCTCTACCGCCGCGACCTGTTCCTCAAGGGCTTTGACCTTGGCGTACGCGAGCATGTGCGCGACGAGCTGGGTAAACGTGGCCTGGCGCTGGAGTTCAAGGTGGAGATCCGCCAGATCGCCAAGCAGGCGGATGGCAGCCTGCTGGCGACCTTGTCGGACGGTCGCCAGCTTGAGACCGACTGCGTGTTCTTTGCCACTGGCCGCAAGCCCATGATCGAGGGCTTGGGTCTGGAGCACACCGAGGTCAGGCTGGACGATCAGGGCTATATCGAGGTCGATGCAGACTTTCGGACCGCGGAGCCTTCCATCTTTGCCATCGGCGATGTGATAGGCCGGGTCCAGCTCACGCCCATGGCCTTGGCCGAAGGCATGGCGGTGGCGCGGCAGCTTTACCGCCCCGAGCAATACCAACGGCTGGACTACGAGCATATTCCGACGGCGGTGTTCTGCCTGCCCAATATCGCCACCGTGGGCCTGAGCGAACAGGAGGCCAAGGCACGTGGCCACCGCCTGCACCTGTATGAGGCCAGGCTCCGGCCCATGAAGATGACCCTGGCCGGCCGGGACGAGCGCATGTTGTTCAAACTGGTGGTGGATGCGGACAGTGACCGTGTGCTGGGTTGCCACCTGGTGGGGCCTGATGCTGGCGAGATCATCCAGGGCATGGCCATCGCCCTGCGCATGGGCGCTACCAAGGCGCAGTTCGACCGTACCATTGGCATACACCCGACTGCGGCTGAGGAGTTCGTTACCCTGCGGACGGTCAGCCGCGAGGCTTGAGGCGCGGTACTGCAGCCGGCTCGCTCAGCCAGCGTAGCAGCCACTCCAGCGGCCCCAGCTTGAAACGCAGCCGCCATAGGTGGGCGAAGAATACGGCCGTCACGCAGAACAGCAAGGCGCTGCCGACGGCAAAAGAGAGGGGCTGCCGTTCCAGGAGACCGATTGCATCGAGCACGCCCATACCGACCACCACGTGCGCCACATACAAGGTCAGCGCCAGCTGGCCGGTGTGTACCAGCGGCTGCAGCCAGGCGGCGTTACGGTAACGTTCGGTGATGGCCAGGCAGGCGGCGATGATGACGCAGGCACTGCTGCCGGCCGCCAGCATATAGAGCGGCAGCGGCGGCATGGGCTGGGTTGCGGCCCAGAGCCCGCCCGACAGCGGGCGCAGCAAAACGGCCAAGCCTTCCGCCAGCAGACTGCCGGCCAGACCTAGCAATAGCAGGCGGCGCCGGGCGGCCGTGGTCTGTAGTTCCAGCCGGCCGACCACAATGCCTGCCAACAAAAAGGCAGCCCATGGCAGGACTGGGTGAAAGCCGTTGTAGAACAGGTTGCGAACAAAGCCCTCGGCGGTCCACAGATCGGCGTAGCCCAGTGTCTGCCAGTTCCAGGCGGTGTCGTAGCGCAAGGTCAGGAAGAGGCCGGCAAAGCCGGCGACCAGCAAGGCGGCCATGGTTAGCAGGGCGGCGCTGGACCAGCCCAGGAGGAGGGTGCCCAGGGCGATATAGACGCCGTAGTAGTGCAGGATGTCGGCCGGCCAGATAGGCAGATAGCAAAGGCCCAGGACAAAAAGGCAGAGCGCCCGCCGCAGCAATTGCTGGCGCCTTTGTGCAAAGACGGCAGGATCTGCTCCCAGTTGTGTACTGCGCACCAGTAAGGAGAGGCCTATGCCCGCCAGCATCACGAAGAGGGCGGAGGCGCGACCGTCGACCAGGTTGAAGAGGCGCCAGCCGCCTTCTGTACCCTCATGGCTGCTGTGCATGACGGTCTTGAAGTTGACGATCACCATCCCGACGATGGCGAGCGCTCGGGCCAGGTCGAAACCGAGGATACGGGCGGAAGCAGGGACTTGCATACGGGCTCGCTTGCATGGACAAGTCCTGCACTCTAGAAGCGGATCTGTGGCTGCACCAGCCTGTCTTCAGCTGACCTTAAGTCGGGTGCCGCACTGCCGTGATCCAGCTGGTGTCGATACGGAAGCTGCCATCGGGCTCGATCGCGTAATAGTCGCTCGCCTCGCGCGACAGGGCAGCCATGACCTCGCGTAGCGCCGCGATGCGGGGGGCCGGTGTGGCGATGCGGGCGACCCAGCTGTCGAACTGTAGCGAGATCTTCCAGCAGTCCTGCTCGGCCGTGACAAAACCCGCCCGCACCAGCATGGCCTGCCATTCGGCTTGCCGGTAGTTGCGCACATGCGAGGCGTCGCGCAGCAGCTCCAGCGTCTGCAGCGCCGTATCGAGCAGGGGCTGGGCTGGTGCGGTGACATCGATCACCACCAGGCGGCCGTCCGGGCGCAGTACGCGTGCGCATTCGCGCAGGGCCTGCTCCACGTCCGCCCAATGGTGGGCGGAATAGCGGGTGACGATCAGGTCGAAGCTGGCGTCGGCATAGGGCAGGGCCTCGGCCGGACCCTGCCGGGTCTGGATCTGGCTGAGTCCGCGCCGCTGGGCCTCTGCAGCCACCACCGCCAGCATTTCGGGAGCGAGGTCATAGCTGTGTATCTCGCGAGCATCGCCCTGCGCCAAGGCGAAGCTGGCGTGGCCGGCACCGCAACCCAGGTCCAGCACCCTGCCTGGGCGCTGCTCGGCGCTCAGGCGGCTGAGCCTGGCCAGGTCCTCGCCCTGGGCATGGACCTGGCTATGCAGGTATTGCGCGGCAGAATGGCCGAATTGCTGTGCGGCGAGGTGCTGCTGGTCCATGGCGAGGCTCCGTTGTGGTGGGGGAGTTGCCATGCTAGAAAGCGCTTTATCCTGGAACAAGACCATTATTTATCCTGGTATATGGTACTACCAGCCAAGGAGAGGCCGTGAGCGAGCAGGACCTGGGGCTGTTTATCCGTAAGCAAAGAGAGCGGCTGAGCCCGGCAGCGCTGGGGCTACGCAGCGTGGGTCGACGACGTACACCGGGCTTGCGGCGTGAGGAATTGGCCCTGCTTTGCGGGGTCAGCCCGACCTGGATCACCTGGCTGGAACAGGGCAGGCCGGTACGGGCCTCCGAGGCCACCTTGCTGCGGCTGGCGGAAGTACTGCGCTTGAGCGAGGCCGAGCGGCACTACCTGTTTAGCCTTGCCGGCCGCCTGGCGCCCGATGGCGTGGCGGCGGAGAACGGTGCCGAGGCGGTGCTACGCTCGGTAGCCCAGATAAGCTGTGCGGCCTATGTGCTCGACAGGCTATGGAATGTGCTGGCCAGCAACGAGGCCGCCCGCTTGCTGCTTGGCGACTGGCTGGCGCAACCGGCCCCCAATCTCCTGCACTACACTTTTCTCGACCCTGCCGCCTTGCGGTTGATTGATGACTGGCCGGGCCGGGCGCGCCGCCTGGTGGCCGAATTCCGTGCCGATTGCGGCCGCCACCTGGATGAGGCGACGGTTCAGTCGCAGGTCCGGTCGCTGGCGGCCCAGAGCCCGGCCTTCGCCCGCTACTGGCAGGATCAGGAGGTGCTGCCGCGCGAGGGAGGCGAGCGTTGCTTCCACGGGCCACATGGTCGCATCGTGCTGCAGCAGACCACCTTCCAGGCGGCGCTACGGCCGGACCTCAAACTGGTACTCCTGATGCCCGCCTGAATGACCGACAAAGGGCAGGGTTTTATCCTCCAGATGGGTGATGAAAGCCGGCCAGGGAAAGGCTAAGCTGGCGCGGCAAAATCAAAATATATTGGAGTGAGGAATGGCGCTGCTGGACGCGACACAGACATCGCAGGTCGATATCACGGTCTCGTATTGTGGCAATCCGGACGATGTACGGGCGGGTGATTCGACCGCCTACACGGTCAGCTACAGGGCCGGTTTTGTGCCGGGCAAGACCTTGGAGTACTACATGCAGTGTGCAGTCGACCAGTATGGCCGGCACCTGCAGTACCAGAATGCCACCGACTCCGGCGCCTTGCGCCGCCCCATGGTGGGCAGCATCAGTATCGATGCACCCTATCCGGGCGCGGGCACCTATGTGGCCCCGCCGCCGCCGCGCTGGGCCGAAATGCTGCCACTCACCCAACTGCCGAGTGATTGCCCGCCGTTCTGGTACTTTCTGGCACCCGAGACCGAAATCACCCGGCCGACCTTTGCGACCTGCCTGGACTACACCGGCCTGGTACTCACACCCGGGCGGGTGTTCTGGATGTTGGGCTACCCCGGCTACCTGGATTGATCGCCTTGCGGCGGTGTTGCCCGCCGCCATACGCTGGCCAGCCAGGGCTGCTGCTCACGGGGCAGGCCCTGCGGCCGGTAGTAGTGTTCCAGCTCAGCAAACCCCGCGGCCTCCATATAGCGCCGCCACGCCGCGAGATCGTGGTAGCTGCCGTAGCGTTCGCCATTCCAGCCTTCCTCATTCTGCCCACGCGGGTTGGATGCGAACAGCACGCCACCGGGTTTGAGCGTGGCGTGCAGCTGTGCCAGCACCTGCGGCAGCGCCGCCCGCGGCACATGGAACAAGGACGCATTGGCGTAGACACCGTCGAAACGCCCTGCGGGCAGATCCAACGCCAGGAAGTCCTGCTGCCAGACTTCGCAGCCACTATGGTCGCGCGCCATCTCGGCGAAACGCGTGGCGCCTTCCAGCCCCACCGCGATATAGCCCAGCTCACAGAAGGTCTTGAGATCCCGCCCTGGTCCACAGCCAAAATCGAGAATCTGAAACGGCGCCACTCCCTCGATATGCCGCAGCAAGGCAGCAATATTCTGGCTGACGTCATGGTCACGCGTCCCCAACCAAAACTCCTCCGCCCGCGCCTCGTAATGGGCAAGCGTGGTCTGGCTGATCTGGTTGAGCGGGTCGGACTTAGGCATGACGAAATTGTACCTGTAGCGCTGACTTGAGAAGGAACAACGAGAACCGCTTTCGGTGAGCTGCCGCCCACGAGCGTAGCGAGGTCCCCCGCCGGCGGGCGGGGGCGGAGGGGGCAGGGAAGCGAATAGCGTAAGCCGCTGTATCAGATCGCGCAGCCGATAAGCGCACGGGTCCCCCGGGCGCCCTCGCTGCACGTGGCTATCGCACGTCGTTATTCAACTAAAAAGGCTTACCCAATTATTAAGTGTTGGTTAGCAAGCAATTAGCGATCCCCTAGCCAGCCTGGCTGCACACTGTGCTCACTCCCCCGGCGCGTGTTGCCGACGGAGCCGGAGAACACCATGCCAGCCAACGACCGTCGCTACGATATCTACGCCCTGATCCACAAAGGTCTGCGCGCCTACCTCAGCCATGTGCTGCTGGAGGTGGGCCGTACCGATTGGTCTTGTGCCGCCAATCGTGGCAGCAGCCTGCAATCGGTGCGGGAGCTGCTGGA
>NZ_DATCSC010000139.1:0-33234 GCF_036568685.1 Chitinimonas sp. | reverse complement strand
CTTTGCCGTGGCGGTGAAGCTCAATTCGGCCGACTTTCAGCGCGGGGGCTTCAGTGCCGAAGACGCCCGCTTCGTGGTGGCCATGCTCAACCCCCTGGGTCTGGATCTGATCGAGCTTTCAGGCGGCAGCTATGAGGCCCCGGCCATGCACGGCCAGACCCGTGATGGTCGTACCCTGGCCCGTGAGGCGTATTTTCTGGAGTTCGCCCAGGACATCACCGCCGTGGCCCGGATGCCCATCATGGTGACCGGTGGCATACGCCGCTACCCGGTGGTGGAGCAGGTGCTGGCCAGCGGCGTGGCCGTGGCCGGCATGGCCACCGCCTTGGCCATCGACCCGCAGCTGCCACGTGCCTGGCGTACCGATGCGGGCCAGAGCCCGGTGCTGCGCGCCGTTCCCTGGAAGAACAAGGTACTGGCCTCGGTCGGCTATATGGCCATGGTGAAGTACCAGCTGCGCCGCTTGAGCCAGGGCAGGCCCAGCCAGCCTAAGGTGGCGCCGGCCCTGGCCCTGCTGCAGCAGCAGTGGGAGACCCAGCGCAGGAACCGTCAGTACCGCCGCTGGGTGCATGTCCAGCCCATCGCTGCCTGAACCCTTGCCCAAGCGGAAATTGAAGATGTCCACCATGAAATACACTACCGCCACCGTCTTGCTGTGGAGCCCGCTGGCAGGCTCTGCCTGGGCGCAAGAGGCCGAGGCTGCGGTCCAGCCCGCTACCGCCAACATCACCCTGGCCGGGCAGGATGTGCCGGTGCAGGCGGGCGGGCTCTATGCCCGCTACCGCTCCAATCCACCACTCGCGGTCATCGCGGCGGAGGCGCCGGCGCTGGACCTCAGCTGGTTCCGGACGCTCAAGAAGGAAAGGGTCGAGATAGGGTTCGAATCCTGGTCGCCTAACTTCTATTACCAGAGCAGCCGCATCACCGCGGTCTACACGGCCGATATCACACGCTTGCGGGAACTGATGCCGGCGGCCGTGCTGAAGGCGGTACAGCCTTTGCATATCTGGCCGGGGCGCGGTGTGGTGGCGCTCACCGCCTACAGCTATCGCTACTGCGACAACGACAGTTACAAGGAAGTCGCCCTGTCCGTCGTCACCAGCAAGCCGGGTGGCGCCAATCTCGGCCCCTTCAGCCTCTGGGCGCAGTCCTGGTCTGGCGATTATTGGGGCTATGTACTCAAGCTGCCGGTCGATACCGAGCTGGCCCGGGTACGCGGCGTGGTCGGCTACAACCTGCCCAAGTGGCTGACCCGTATCGAGCTGGCGGAGAGCGAGCAGGCCATGACCTTTAGCCTGGCCGATAGCGAGACGGGCAAGCCCGACGTGGTCTTCGAGGGCCGCAAGCTGATGGGCCTCTCCCGCAAGGTGGCGATGGCGCGCAACAGCTTCACCAATCTCGACCGGGAGGGGAGGCTGACCTACGGTTATGCGGATTCACGCCTTTTGAGCCACGCCAGCAGCGACCAGGCCGACGTGGCCAAGCTCACGTTGGGCGAGGGCGGCCTGTCGGCCTATATCCGTTCGCTCAAGCTCGGCAAGCTGCTCAAGTACGAGTACGTGCCGGAATTCCAGAGCGCGCTCTATGCACCGGCGCCGCTGGCTGCCTTGACGGTGGGGCAGTGAACACTCTTGGGGGCGGAAATGAAAATGGCGACCCTGAGGTCGCCATTTCTTATCGTGACAGCGCTTACTTCTTGATGAACAGCAGATCCCACACGCCGTGGCCGAGGTTGAGGCCGCGCTGCTCGAACTTGGTCAGCGGGCGCCAGCTTGGGCGCTCGGCATAGGTCTCGGCGGTATTGCGCAGGTCAGGGTTGGCGCTCAGCACCTCCAGCATCTGCACCGCGTAGTCTTCCCAGTCGGTGGCCATATGCACATAGGCGCCGGGCTTGAGGCGGCTGACGATATGCGCCAGGAAGGCCGGCTGCACCAGGCGACGCTTGTGGTGGCGCTTCTTGGGCCAGGGGTCGGGGAAGTACAGGTGGAAGCCGTCCAGCGAGTTGGGCGCCAGCATATGCTCGACCACCTCGACCGCATCATGGCGGATCACCCGGATATTCTCGAGCCGCTTTTCCTCGATCAGCTTGAAAAGGTTGCCCACGCCAGGGCCGTGTACCTCGATGCCGAGGAAGTCGGTATCGGGCCGTGCCGCGGCGATCTCGGAGGTGGCGCCACCCATACCAAAGCCGATCTCCAGCACCTTGGGCGCGCTACGGCCGAAGGCGGCATCCAGGTCCAGCCGCTCGGCTTTGTATTCGATGCCCCAGCGCGGCATGCCGGCCTCCATGGCACGGGTCTGCGCGTCGGAGAAGTGACCCTGGCGTAGCACAAAGCTGCGGATATGACGGTGTTGCGGGTTGTCCATGATGTCTTACGAGTGCGGTAGGTGGGGGCTGGCGGGTTCACCGGGGGAGCGCAGCGGCTGCCCGGTGACGACCTCGCTCCTGTTTGTTCTTCTGGTTTAGCCTATCAGGCCGCCGGTTGGCGAGCTGGGGCTACCCGAGTACAGCTTCCTGGGCATGCGTCCGGCCAGGAAGGCCTCGCGGCCGGCCTCGATACCCAGCTTCATGGCACGAGCCATGCGCACCGGGTCTTGGGCGGCGGCAATGGCGGTGTTCATCAGCACGCCGTCACAGCCCAGTTCCATGGCAATGGCGGCGTCCGAGGCGGTGCCTACGCCGGCATCGACGATCACCGGCACGCGGCTCTGCTCGATGATGAGCTTGAGGTTCCAGGGGTTGAGGATGCCCATGCCCGAGCCGATCAGGCTGGCGAGCGGCATGATGGCGCAGCAGCCGATCTCTTCCAGCTGGCGGGCGACGATGGGATCGTCCGAGGTATAGACCATGACGTCAAAGCCGTCCTTGATCAGGGTCTCGGCCGCCTTGAGGGTCTCGATCACGTTGGGATAGAGGCTGTGCGAGTCACCCAGCACTTCCAGCTTCACCAGCTTGTGGCCGTCGAGCAGTTCACGTGCCAGGCGCAGGGTACGAACCGCATCGTCGGCGCTGTAGCAGCCGGCGGTATTGGGCAGATAGGTGAATTGCGAGGGTGGCAGGTAGTCCAGCAGGCTGGGCTGGCTGGCATCCTGGCCCAGGTTCACGCGGCGGATGGCCACGGTGACGATCTCGGCACCCGAGGCGTCGATGGCGGCGCGGGTCTCGGTGAAATCCTTGTACTTGCCGGTGCCGACCAGCAGGCGGGAGCCGTATTCGCGGCCAGCGATGGTGAAGGGCTTGCTCATGGGGATATCCGGTTGGGGCGCTGCTTGGGCGCCA
Source organism: Chitinimonas sp. (assembly GCF_036568685.1). GTDB lineage: Bacteria > Pseudomonadota > Gammaproteobacteria > Burkholderiales > Chitinimonadaceae > Chitinimonas. The sequence goes on along the minus strand of NZ_DATCSC010000139.1, from coordinate 29,954 downwards.
TGATCAAGGTGGTCGAGTAGTCGAGAAAGCCGACCGAGCGCCAGAAGGCCAGCGCCCGCTCATTGGTGTTCAGTACGTCCACGCTCAGCCGCTTGTCGGCAGGCCAGTATTGTTCGAACAACAGCGCCAGCGCACGCCGCCCTAGGCCTAGCCGGCGCCGGTCGCCAGCCACGAAGAACTGGCGCAGATAGATGGAACCGGTCTGCTCCAGGTAGAGCGCGTAGGCTACTACCTGATCGTCGTATTCGAACAGTACGGCCGAATAGCCTTCTTCGGCCAGCCACGCGTGCATGCGTTCGCGCAGCCGGGCAGCGGTCTGACTGGTACTTTGGCCTTCATCGCGGCGCAGCTGCTGGTTGAGTTCAGCCAAGAGATCCACGTCTGCCAAGGTGGCGGGGCGGCTTTGCAGGGTGACCAGGGCCGTCATCAGCCGCCACCCACCGCAACCACGATTTCCAGCTTGTCGCCATCCTGCAGCCGGGTCTCGCTGTGCTGGCTGCGCGGCACGATCTCACCATTGCGTTCGATCGCGATGCGTCGACCGGCATGCCCCAGATGGTCGATCAGTTCGGTCAGGCTCAGGCTGGCGGCGAATTCACGGGCTTCGCCGTTAAGGGAAATGGTAATCACGCTGGGTTCTTGGTCTGCTGCAATCCAGCCCGATTTTAGCACCGCCTCGCCGCCGCCCCGATATGAACTTAGGTAATTGAACAAACAACAGTTATTCCACGCCGGAACGAGCGCGTTGAGCCAACTGCCGTGAGCGTTTTTTGGACAGGCAGCGAACTGTATTCAGAGCGCCCACGAGCGCAGCGAGGTTCCCCCGCCGGCGGGCGGGGGCGGAGGGGGTAGGGATGCGACAAAGCAAATGAGGGTCGTCGCCTCCTTCTTCACAAATGCATAGCGCCCGGGTGAGCGAAGTCGTTGCCACCTTCAGGTGGCTTACTACTTCGGCCTACTCCTTACGGGAGCTCCCGGGCGCCATCGCTGCACTTATCTCTGATACGACGTAAGTAACTTCAACCAGACCCTCACGACTTCAGTCTGTGTATGCGTACCACCCGCTCCAACTGCCTGAGCGTCTGCATGACCTTGGCCAGGTGCTGGCGGTTCTCCACCTGCACCGTGAAGCTGATCTCGGTATAGCGGTCACCTTCATGCTCGCTGTCCATGCGCACGTTCTCGATATTGGCGGCCGCCTCCGAGATGGCGGCGGCTATCTGTGCCAGCACGCCACGCTCATGCATGGCCAGCACCTTGATCTGCACGTCGAAGAGCTTGCCCGGCGGCACGTCCCATTCCACTTCCAGCAGCTTGTCCGGGTCCACCTTGCCATGCCGGCCGACCACTTGCGGGCAGTCGTGGGTATGGATCACCAGACCCTGGCCCTGCTTGATCAGGCCGATGATGGGGTCGCCCGGGATAGGGTTACAGCAGCGCGAGAACTGCACCGCCACGCCCTCGGTACCGCGGATCAGGATAGGCCCGCTCTTGGCCTCGCCCTCACTCAGGAGGCCGGCCAGGGTCAAGAGGCGCTGTGCTACGACCACGCCTAGCCGCTTGCCGAGGCCAATGTCGGCCAGGATCTCTTCGCGCTTGGACGGCGCATTCTCTTTGAGGTAGCGCTCCCACGATTCGGGTGGCAGCTCGGTGCTTTGGTTCATCAACGCCCGTACCGCCTGGCCCAGCATGCGCTCACCCAGCTGTACCGCTTCCTCATAGCGCATGGTCTTGAGGAAGTGGCGGATATGCGAGCGTGCCTTGCCGGTGACCACGAAGTTGAGCCAGTTCGGGTTGGGGCGGGCCGTGGTGGCGGTGACGATCTCGACCTGGTCCCCAGTCTTGAGCGTGGTGCGCAGCGGCATCAGATCGTAGTTGATGCGTGCGGCGATGCAGCGGTTGCCGATGTCCGAATGCACTGCATAGGCAAAGTCCACCGCCGTGGCGCCTTGCGGCAGGGTCAGGATCTTGCCCTTGGGGGTGAAGACATAGACTTCACCGGGGAACAGGTCGACCTTGATATGTTCGAGGAATTCGACCGAATCGCCCGACATGGACTGGATCTCGAGCAGCGACTGCAGCCACTGGTGGGTTTTTTGCTGTACGTCGCTGACGTTCTCGTCGCCTGACTTGTACATCCAGTGCGAGGCCACCCCGGCCTGGGCCACCTTGTGCATGTCCTGGGTGCGGATCTGCACCTCGATGGGCGTGCCATAAGGACCGGAGAGCGCGGTGTGCAGGCTCTGGTAGCCGTTGGGCTTGGGGATGGCGATGTAATCCTTGAAGGTGCCGGGCCGTGGCTTGTACAGCCCGTGCAGCGCGCCCAGCGCCAGGTAGCAGGTGGGCACATCCTTCACGATCACGCGAAAGCCGTAGATATCCAGCACCTCGGAAAAGCTCAGGTGCTTTTCCTGCATCTTGCGGTAGATGCTGGCCAAGTGTTTTTCGCGGCCGTAGACGGTGGCCTCGACCTTGGCCTCGGTGAGCTTGTGCTTGATCGCGTCGAGTATCTTGCTGACCACCTCGCGGCGGTTGCCGCGGGCTGCCTTGAGTGCCTTGCCCAGCACCTCGTAGCGCATGGGGTGTAGGTAGCGGAAGCTCCAGTCTTCCAGCTCCTGGTAGATGGCATGCAGGCCGATGCGGTTGGCGATGGGGGCGTAGATCTCCAGCGTCTCGGCAGCGATACGCTTTTGCTTGTCCTCGCGCATATGGCCGAGGGTGCGCATATTGTGCAGCCGGTCCGCCAGCTTCACCAGAATCACTCGCACATCGCGGGCCATGGCCATCAGCATCTTGCGGAAGTTTTCGGCCTGCGCCTCTTCCTTGCTCTGGAATTCCAGCTTTTCCAGCTTGGAGAGGCCATCCACCAGCTCGGCGATGGGCTTGCCAAAACGCTCGGTCAGCTCCAGCTTGCTGACCCCGGTGTCTTCCATGGTGTCGTGCAGGAAGGCTGCCATCAGCGCCTGCGCATCCAGGTGGTGGTCCGCCAGGATGTCGGCGACCGCCAGTGGATGGGTGATATAGGGCTCGCCGCTCTTGCGCGACTGGTCCTTGTGGCATTCGGCGCTGAACAGAAAGGCTGCCTTCAGGAGCGGCAGGTCCTCGGCCTTCAGGTAGCCCGAGACCTTGGCGAACAGCGTGTTCGCATCCCGCGCCACCTGGGCGGCGTAGTCATCGGGGACGGGTATGTCGTCAGCGGTCAGCATCATGGCACGAAGGCAAAAAAGCGGGCATGGGCCCGCTTTTTATTGCACAGCTCGGACGATCAGGCCCGCGAACGGTGCAGGATCTCGATGCCGATCTTGCCAGCGGCCAGCTCGCGCAGGGCCAGCACGGTGGGCTTGTCGCGGCCGGCAGCGTCGACCAGCGGGGTGGAACCGTTGGCCAGCTGGCGGGCGCGGTAGGCGGCGGCCAGGGTCAGGTCAAAGCGGTTGGGGATGCGGTCGAGACAGTCTTCTACGGTAATGCGGGCCATGATGGGTTTACTCCGGTAAAACGGCCGGCCACAAAGGGGCCGGCACTATGCTGAATAGGGAGGGCTTCAGCCCTTGAGGCTGGCGATCAGGGCGGCGTGACGCTCGCACTGGGTCGCGACCTGGCAACGCTCGGCACGGACGATGCCGATGATGTCGCGCACCGACTGGTCGATGTGTTCGTTGACGATCACATAGTTGAACTCGCCGACATGGCCGATCTCTTCGCGGGCGTTGGCCAGGCGGCGCACGATGGCCTCCTCGCTATCGGTACCGCGGTTGCGCAGGCGTTGCTCCAGCACCTCGGCGCTGGGCGGCAGGATGAATACGCCGACCGCGGCGGGGAAGAGCTTGCGCACCTGTTGAGCGCCCTGAACATCGATCTCCAGGAGGATATCGTTGCCGGCGGCCATCATGTCGGTGATCCACTTCTGCGAGGTGCCGTACAGATTGCCGTGCACCTCGGCGTGTTCGAGGAATTCGCCCTTGCCGACCATGGCGAGGAACTGCTCGCGGCTCACGAAGTGGTAGTCGCGGCCATCCTGCTCACCGTCGCGCGGCGCGCGGCTGGTAAAGGACACCGACAGCTGCACCTTGGAATCGGCTGCAAGCAGGCCGCGCACCAGCGTGGCCTTGCCAGCGCCCGAGGGGCCAGCGACAACAAAAAGCTTGCCTTTGCTCATAGGGGATTATCTCGTTGATTCAAACGGCTAATTGGCAGCGTAACACAATCGTCAAACAGCATCAGCCTTTGATTATTCGATATTTTGCACTTGTTCGCGCATCTGCTCGATCAGTACCTTCAGTTCCAGCGAGGCTTGCGAGGTATCGACCGCCACCGACTTGGAGCCCAGGGTATTGGCCTCACGATGCAGCTCCTGCATCAGGAAGTCCAGCCGCTTGCCGACCGCGCCACCGGTCTTGAGGATGCGGCGCAGCTCAACCAGATGGGTGCTGAGCCGGGTCAGTTCCTCGGCCACGTCGATCTTCTGCGCGAACAGCACCACCTCCTGCCGCACCCGGTCGTCGTCCAGGCTGCCCAGCGCTTCCACCAGGCGCTGCTTGAGCTTGTCGTCGTAGGCGGCAACGATGGCCGGCAGGCGCGGCTGCACCTCGGTCACGATGGCTTCGATCTTCTCGATCCGCTCGTGCATGGCGGCGGCCAGCTTGACGCCTTCGCGGCCACGGGTGGCGGTGAAGTCGGCCAGGGCCAGCTCCAGCAGCTCCAGTGCGGTCTGCTGCATGGCTTCGGGGGTGACGGCGTCGGTCGCCAGCACGCCGGGCCAGCGCAGGAGTTCGCCCATCTTGAGGTCGCCAGCCTGCGGAGCGATCGCGCGCGCCTGTTGCGACAGCGCCACCAGCTGGGCCAGCAACTCCTGGTTGAGCTGCAGCTTGGGCTGGGCCTCGGCGCGGGCTGAATAGCCGATACGGCAATCGAGCTTGCCGCGCGATACCTTGCCGGCCAGTTTTTCGCGGACCTGGTTCTCGATCAGCCGCAACTCTTCGGGCAGCCGCAGGTTCAGGTCCAGGAAGCGGTGGTTCACCGCGCGCAGCTCGACGCTGAGCAGGCCGCCGGCCAGTTCTCGGGTCGCAACGGCATAGCCGGTCATGCTCAATATCATGCGGGGGAGCTCCAGGATGGCGGGGTAGGCGTGGGTCGGATGGCTTTTTGAAACGGCCCAATAATCATGGCGACTTTGACTTTGTGACAGCCCAAAACCACAATCTGGCCGTTAAACCCGGATGTCATGCTTCATCCGGCTGACAGATGTTGCTTAAATATTATCATACTGCCCTGAGCACGGTCGTCGCCGTCCCGCCGCCCCGGGGCTGGCCGAGACCCGACGCCAGCCCAGACCGAGGGCGCCGACCGGCAGACTGCCGGCCTCGGCCCCGGTGTTTGAGTAGCGGATACTTTACGGAAAAGACAGGCGCGCAGCCCAGATGCCAGTACCCAGCAATTTCCCGCTTGCACGCGGTTATCAACTGCTCAACTACACCATCGTCAAGCAATTGTCGGCCGGTGGCTTTTCCATTGTCTATCTGGCGCACGACGAACTCGACCAGCCGGTGGCGATCAAGGAATACCTGCCCAATGCCTTGGCACTACGTAGCGAGGGCGAGAAGGTCATGGCCACCTCGGCCGACAATCTCGCGCTGTTCCGTCATGGCATGAAGTGCTTCTTTGAAGAAGGCAAGACGCTGGCGCAGATCCGTCACCCCAATATCGTCAAGGTGGTGAACTTCTTCCGCGCCAATGAAACGGTCTACATGGTCATGGAGTACGAGCGGGGGCGCACCCTGCAAAAGGAAATCCAGCTGACCGAAGGCGGGGTGAAGGAGAACATGATTCTCTACGTCTTTGCCCACCTGCTCAACGGCCTGCGCGAAGTGCACCTGAACAAGATGCTGCACCTCGACATCAAGCCAGCCAACATCTACATCCGTCGCGACGGTAGCCCTGTGCTGCTGGACTTTGGCTCGGCGCGGGATGCACTGAGCCCCTCGATCAACAAGTTCACGCCCATGTACACGCCGGGCTTTGCCTCGCCCGAGCAATATGCCGAACGTGACAAGCTCGGCCCCTGGAGCGATATCTATAGCGTGGGCGCCAGCATCTTCGCCTGCATGAGCGGTCTTGCTCCGCAGGCGGCCGACCAGCGGGTGAAAGAAGACAAGTACCAGTCGGTCAGGAAGCTCTGGGCCGGCCGCTATTCCGCCAGTCTCTTGGAGCTGGTGGACTGGTGCCTGCAGCTCGATCATCTGGCGCGGCCGCAGAGCGTGCGCGAAGTGCAAAAAGCGCTGGTGGGCATAGCCAGTGAGCCGCAACCCAAGCCTGGCCTGCTTGCCGGGCTCAAGGACAACCTGGCCCGTATTGGCCGTATGGAAATCCGCCTGGGTGGTGGCAAAGGAGAACAAAAATGAAATTCACCATCTTCCAGGAAACCCGCCAGGGCGCCCGCCAGTACAACCAGGACCGCATGTGCTACTCCTACAGCCGCGATTCGCTGCTGCTGGTGGTGGCCGACGGCATGGGCGGCCATCTGCATGGCGAAGTGGCGGCCCAGATCACGGTCGAACTGATGGCCGACCTGTTCCAGAAAAAGGCCCGTCCGACCATACAGAACCCGCACCAGTTCATTGCCGATGGCTTCATGAAGTGCCATGACGCCATCTTCAATTACGCCGCCAACCATAGCTTGCTCGAGACGCCGCGCACTACCGTGGTCGCTGCCATCGTGCAGGATGGCGTGTTGTATTGGGCGCACGTGGGGGATTCGCGGCTTTACCTGGTGCGCGAGGGCAAGGTCATGGCCCGTACCCGCGACCACTCCAAGGTGCAGCAGATGGTGGAGCTGGGCCGGCTGACCCCCGAGGAGGCCGAGCGCCACCCGGAGAAGAACAAGATCTACAACTGCCTGGGCTCCATGTTCCCACCCGAGGTGGAGATCGGCGGCAAGGTGCCGCTCAGCGACGGCGATACGGTGCTGCTCTGTACCGACGGGCTGTGGGGTGGGGTGACCCAGGGTGAGCTGGAGCAGATGCTGACCGGCTACCCGGTGCTCTATGCCTTGCCGCAACTGCTGGATCGGGCCGAGACCCGTGGTGGCATCCACGGTGACAACCTGACCGGGGTGGCGATCAACTGGCATGACGAGGATGATCCTTCGATCAGCGGCCTCTCGACCAAGAAGCTGTCCGACGGTGAGGTCACCACCCGGCTCAATACCCTGGCCTCCGACAAGGCGCTCAAGGAGAGCAAGGAGATCACCGAGGCCGACATCGAAGCGGCGATCCAGGAGATCCAGAACGCCATCAGCAAGTACTCGAAGTAAGCTCAGCAAGACGCCCGCCCCGTGCGGGCGTTTTTGTGCCCGGTGGCTGGCTGGGGTATGATTGGGCCTTGATTTTTAATGAGGTTTTTCATGCGCCCCTCCGGCCGCCAGCCCCAGGAGCTCCGCTCCGTCCGTATTACCCGCCACTACACCCGTCATGCCGAAGGTTCGGTGCTGATCGAGATGGGCGACACCAAGGTTATCTGTACCGCCAGCGTGGAAGAGAGCGTGCCGCCCTTCCTCAAGGGCAAGGGCGAGGGCTGGGTGACGGCCGAGTACGGCATGCTGCCGCGTTCCACCAATACCCGCATGAAGCGCGAAGCGGCGGCGGGCAAGCAGAGCGGCCGCACCCAGGAGATCCAGCGCCTGATCGGCCGCAGCCTGCGTGCCGTGGTAGACCTCAAGGCCCTGGGCGAGCGCCAGATCAGCATCGATTGCGACGTGATCCAGGCCGACGGCGGCACCCGCTGCGCCAGCATCACCGGCGCCTTTGTCGCCCTGTCCGACGCCATCGCCAAGCTCCTGGCCGAGGGCAAGCTTGCCGCCAGCCCGATCCGCGACCATGTGGCCGCCGTCTCGGTCGGCATCCACCAGGGCCGCCCGGTGCTGGACCTGGACTATATCGAAGACAGCGACTGCGATACCGACATGAACGTGGTGATGACTGGTGCCGGCGGCTTTGTCGAGCTGCAGGGTACCGCTGAGGGCGCCCCCTTCAGCCGCGCCGAGATGGATGCCCTGGTCGGTCTGGCCAGCGAGGGCGTTGCCAGCCTGATCGCCGCCCAGCGCCGGGCTTTGGCCGGCTGATCCTCGGTCAGCCAGCACCGCCGCCGGCCCTGGTCGGCGGCTTTCGTTTTTTTCGTGGGGTGCCGCAGGGCGCCTCGACCCGTGCCCGCCACGCCGGCAGGACGGTGGGAAGTAAAGCAATGAGCAAAGCCATACCCGAACGCCGTATCTGCCTCGCGCCCATGCTCGATTGGACCGATAGGCACTACCGCTACTTTCTGCGGCAGATCAGCCGCCACACCTTTCTCTATACCGAAATGGTGACCACCGGCGCCATCCTGCATGGCGACCAGGCACGCTTTCTGGATTTCTCCGACACCGAACATCCGGTTGCGCTGCAACTGGGTGGTTCGGAACCCGCGGACCTGGCCGAATGCGCCAGGCTGGCCGAGCAATGGGGTTACGACGAGGTCAACCTCAACGTCGGTTGCCCCAGCGAGCGCGTGCAGTCCGGTGCCTTCGGCGCCTGCCTGATGGAAGAGCCGCAGCTGGTGGCCGACTGCGTCAAGGCCATGCGCGACGTGGTGGGCATCCCGGTTACGGTCAAGCACCGCATCGGCATCAACGAGGTCGAGCACTACGAGTACCTGCGCGACTTCGTCGGCGCGGTGGCCGAGGCCGGCTGCGAGATCTTTATCGCCCATGCCCGCAATGCCATCCTCAAGGGCCTGAGCCCCAAGGAGAACCGCGAGATCCCGCCGCTCAAGTATGACTATGTGCATAGGCTCAAGCGCGACTTCCCAGGGCTCGAGATCATCATCAACGGTGGCATCGACAACTGGCAGAGCGTGGACGAGCAGCTGGCGCATGTGGATGGCGTGATGATAGGCCGCATGGCCTACCACGACCCCTACCAGTTCGCCGAGGTGGATCGCCGCTACTACGGCGATGAGACCGCCCCGCGCAGCCGCGCCGAGGTGGCCCGAGCACTCATGCCCTATATCGCCGAGCGCATGGCGGCCGGCCGCAGCCAGCCCAAGCATATCGTCCGCCATGTGCTGGGCCTCTACCAGGGCCGCCCAGGCGCCCGCAACTGGCGCCGCATGCTGTCCGACAGCAAGGTACTCAATGGTGCCGGGCCGGAGCTGATCGAACTGGCGCTGGCCGAGGTGGAAGGGCAGTCGGCGGGGCTGGCCTGAGCCTTCTCTTGCCCTTAGGCTCCGTTATCATCGTGGTGGTGCGGCAATCGTCCACTCGAACAGAATATGCCGCCGAGCACGGCGGACTTTGTGGAGGACTTGAACAATGCGTCATCTGCTTCTGATGCTGTGCTGTACCGCCACCTTGGCCGCGGAGCCTGTGCTGCTGGCGACCATGGGTAGCAAGGCCTCCGTGTCGTTCGGTGGCAAGCCGGTGACCCTGGCCGTGGGCGAGAGCCGCGATGGCGTCAAGCTCGTATCGGTCGGAGCCGATTCGGCCGTGTTCGAGAGCGGTGGCAAGCGCAGCACTGTGCAGCTGGGGCAAGGCTTCTTCGCGGCTGGTGGCGGCGCAGACAAGGGCGGCAGCGCCAACAGCGTTACCTTGTTCGACGCCGGCGGCGGGCACTTCATGGCCTCGGTTGGTGTCAACGGTGGCAGTGTGCGCGGCATGATCGATACCGGTGCGACAGCCTTGGCGCTGTCCGAGAGCCACGCCCGCCAGCTCAATATCCGCTTTGAACGTGACCGGCCGGTGCGGGTGCATACCGCCCAAGGGGTCAAGATCGCCTGGCTGACCCGGATCGATACCCTCAAGCTTGAGGGCATCACGCTGTATGGTGTCGAGGCCGTGGTTTCCGATGGTGGTTATCCGGAAGTGCCACTGATCGGCATGACCGTGCTCAACCAGCTGCAGATGCAGCGCGACGGCGACACCATGGTGTTGAAGAAAAAGTACTGATGAACGAACAGACGCAACTCGACCGTGAACTGAAGCAATGGGTGATCTGGCCGCCGGCCATGGCGCTGATGCTGGCCCTGGTGCTGGGCCTCTACCTGCTGGGTACCGCCGCTTTGCCGCGCTGGTCGGTATGGGGCTATGGCATCGTGATGCTGGGCGTGGTCTGGTGGTTGTTGCCCCGCCTTGCCTTCAAGCTCTGGCGCGAGGGTGACAGTCTGTACTGGCAGTGGGGTCAATTGCACCAGGGGCCGCTGCAGCAGGTGGCGCTGGTTGATATCGCCACGGTCGAAGTCGGCGAGCTGCCCGACAAGCCGTCCCGCCCTTCACGCAAAGTGGGCGAGATGGAGCTGCATGGCGGTAATTTCACCCCGGCGCTCAATCGTGGCGTCAAGCTCAGCCTGCGCGATGGACGTACCCTCTGGTTTGGCCTGCCGCAGCCCGATAAATTTGCCGCCGCCTTGCAAAAGGCCTGCGCCGCCACCATCTCCGCACCATGAAAAAGCTCGTCCTCGCCAGCAATAATGCCGGCAAACTCAAGGAATTCAGCCGTTTGTTCGCACCGCTCGATATCGAGTTGATCCCGCAGGGGCAGCTTGGCGTGAGCGAGGCGGAAGAACCGCATGTGACCTTTGTCGAGAATGCCCTGGCCAAGGCTCGCCACGCCGCAGCGGCCACCGGCCTGCCGGCGCTGGCCGACGATTCCGGCATCTGCGTGCGGGCACTGGGTGGTGCGCCGGGCGTGTATTCCGCCCGCTACGCTGGCGAGCCCAAGTCCGACGCTCGCAACAACGCCAAGCTGGTGGAGGCCCTGCGCGACAGCAGTGACCGCCGCGCCTACTACTACGTGGTGCTGGTGCTGGTGCGCCATGCCGATGACCCGCAACCGGTGATCGTCGAGGGCCGGCTCGACGGCGAAGTGTTGGCCGAGCCGCGTGGCCTGGGTGGCTTTGGTTACGACCCGTACTTCTTGATCCCGGCGCTGGGCAAGACTGCGGCCGAACTGACCGCCGAGGAGAAGAACCCCATCAGCCATCGCGGCAAGGCGCTGGCGGTGCTGCTGGACAAACTGCGGGAGGATGCGCTGTGAGCAAGGCCTGGCCCAAGTGGCTCAAAGACGATGGGGCAGTGGTAAGCTGCTTCGAGAAGGTCAAGGTCATGGAGGAGAACCTCAACGAGATCCGCCAGATGACCCAGGACGCCTTCGAAGATGGCCTCTTGATGGAGGTGTCCGAGGCGCAGATGCGCGAGGCCCTGCACCGCATGGTGGACCAACTGGTCAACCCCTATAACAAGGGCTGAGGCCCTGTCGCATACCTGGAGCCGGCGCCCCGCGCCGCCCTGATCATGATTCCGATTTCTTTGGCCAGCCCGACCCGCCATGGCGAGCTGACCGCGCTGCCACCGCTGTCGCTCTACATCCACTTCCCCTGGTGCGTGCGCAAGTGCCCCTATTGCGACTTCAACTCGCACGAGGCCCGTAGCGGTTTCGACGAGATGGGCTACGTCGAGGCCTTGCTGCGCGACCTGGAGCACAGTCTGCCGCTGTTCTGGGGCCGGCCGGTGCATACCATCTTCATGGGCGGCGGCACGCCCAGCCTGTTTTCGCCGCTGGCGATGGATACCCTGCTGGCCGGCATACGGGCGCGGGTCAAGCTGCTGCCGGATGCCGAGATCACCCTGGAGGCCAACCCCGGCACGGTGGAGGCCGACAAGTTCGAAGGCTACCGCGCCGCCGGCATCAACCGCTTGTCCATCGGCATCCAGAGCTTCAACCCCGAGCACCTCAAGGCCATAGGCCGCATCCATGACGATGCCGAGGCCCGCCGTGCCGCCCGCCTTGCGGGCGAGATCTTCGACACCTTCAACCTCGACCTGATGTTCGCCTTGCCCGGGCAGAGCCAGGCGCAGGCCTTGGAAGATGTGGAGACGGCGCTGGGCTTCCATCCCACCCACCTCAGCTGCTACCACCTGACGCTGGAGCCGAACACCTATTTCTACCGCTACCCGCCGGCCTTGCCGGATGACGATGCGGCGGCGGAGATGCATGACGCCATCGAGGCGCGCCTGGCGGCCGCCGGCTTCGAACACTACGAGACCAGCGCCTACGCCAAGGCTGGCCACCGTGCCCGCCACAACGTCAACTACTGGCAGTTTGGTGACTATCTGGGCATCGGTGCCGGCGCGCATGGCAAGTTGAGTTTCCCCGACCGCATCCTGCGGCAGGTGCGCTACAAGCAACCGGCGGCCTACCTCAAGGCCATCGCCGAGGGCAATGCGGTGCAGAACGAAGAGGTGCTGAGCCTTGCGGCGCGGCCCTTTGAGTTCATGCTCAATGCCTTGCGCTTGGCCGAGGGCTTCCCGGTGCCGCTGTTTGGCGAACGTACCGGCCTGCCGCTCAGCGTGATCGAGCAGCCCCTGCAGGAGGCCGAGCGGCTGGGCCTGATCGAGCGTGACTTCCGCCAGATCCGCCCCAGCGAGCGTGGTCGGCGCTACCAGAACCAATTGCTGCAGCTATTCCTGCAGGACGAGTAAACCAACCGAGGAGATACCCATGAGCAAGCAGATCATCCATAGCGACCAGGCTCCCAAGGCGGTCGGCACCTACTCCCAGGCGGTCAAGGTCGGCAATACCGTCTACCTCTCGGGCCAGTTGGGCATGATCCCGGCCACCGGCGAGCTGGCCGAGGGCTTCGAAGCCCAGGCGCACCAGATGTTCCAGAATCTGCGCGCCGTAGCCCAGGCCGCCGGCGGCGACCTGCAGGACATCGTCAAGCTGGGCGTATTCGTGATCGACCTTGGCAACTTTGCCAAGCTCAACGAGATCATGGGCCAGTACTTCAGCGCTCCTTACCCGGCCCGCGCCGCCATCCAGGCGGCCGCGCTGCCCAAGGGTGGCCTGGTAGAAGCCGATGCCGTGATGGTGTTGGGTTAAGTTTCCCGCGCCGCTCGAAACGGCCCGCCTTCGGCGGGCCGTTTTGCTGTCTGGATACCGGTATGCAAAAAGCCAACACGGTATAGACAAGTTAAGGCTGGTCTCAGGCCGGCATGGCATCATCCGCAGGCTGCGCCGTCCGGCCGTAGTCGTCCCCTGGACCCCACCATGCTGCCTGCCCTGTCCCGGCGTCTGTTGACGCTCTGCTGCCTACCCGCATTGCTGCTGCCTGCGGCTTGCGATGTCGCCAACCAGCCCTACCAGGAGGCACAGGTCAGTGGCAATGTGCTGTTCAGCTCCTTTCAGGAGCGGCCCAAATATCTCGATCCGGTCAGCTCCTACAACCTGAACGAGACCCCCTGGACCTACGCCGCCTACGAGCCGCTGCTGCACTACCATTACCTCAAGCGGCCCTATACCCTGGAAGGCCTGACTGCCACCGAGGTGCCGACCGCGCGCTATCTCGACAAGGACGGTAACCCACTGCCGGACAACGCGCCCTTCGACCAGGTCGCCACCAGCGTCTACACCATCAAGCTCAAGCCCGGCACACGCTACCAGCCGCACCCGGCCTTTGCCCGTGATGCCGCTGGCAAGTATCTGTACCAGGACCTCTCGCCCGCCCAGATCGAGGGCAAGCACTCCATCCTCGACTTCCCGCTGGAAGGTGCGGCCAGCAGCACCCGCGAGGCGACCGCCGAGGACTACGTCTACCAGATCAAGCGCCTGGCCAGCCCCTGGATTGCCACGCCGTCGCCCATCTACAACCTGCTCAACCAGTACATCGTCGGCCTCAAGGACCTGGGCGACCGGCTCAAGATCGAGCACGACGCGGCGGTGGCCCAGCGCGGTCCGCATGACCGCTACCTGCCCTGGCACGACCTGCGGCAGGAGCCGCTGTCCGGCGTGAAGGCGCTGGACGACCGTACCCTGGAAGTGCGCGTGATCGGCAAGTACCCGCAGATCAAGTATTGGATGGCGATGACCTTCTTTGTCCCCATCCCCTGGGAGGCCGACCGCTTCTACGCCCAGCGCGGCATGGCGGACAATTCGCTGTCCTTCAACAGCTGGCCGGTGGGTACCGGCCCCTATATGCTCACCGAGCAGAATGCCAACCGCTACGTGATGAGGCGCAACCCCAACTACCGGGACGAGCGCTATCCCAGCGAGGGCATGCCGGGCGACAAGGAGCGCGGCTGGCTGGCCGATGCCGGGCAGCGCCTGCCGCTGACCGACGAGCTGCACTTCTACCTGGAGAAGGAGCGCGAGCCGGAGATATCCAAGCTGATGCAGGGCTACTACGACCTGCCCGACCTCAGCCGTATCGACATTGCCTTCGCTCTGCTCAACGAGCAACAGGACAATACCGGCCGTGCCGAGCTGATGAAGGAACACGGCCTGCAGCTGATCCCGACGCTGGAACCGACCAACTGGTATATCGGCTTCAATATGCTGGACCCGGTGGTGGGCAAGGGCACCACCCCGGAGCAGGAAGTGCGCAACCGCAAGCTGCGGCAGGCCATCTCCATCGCGGTCAACTGGGAAGAGTTTGGCCCTATCTTCTTTGACAAGATGGGCCCCTCCGAAGCCGCCATGGGCCCCATTCCGCCCGGCCTGTTCGGCTACCGCACCGGCCAGGCCGGTATCAACCCCATCACCCATACCTGGCAGGATGGTCGCGCCCAGCGCCGGCCGCTGGAAGAAGCGCAGCGCCTGCTGGCCGAGGCCGGCTACCCGGGTGGGCGCGATGCGGTGACCGGCAAGCCGCTGATCCTCTTTCTCGATTCCAACGGCAACGGTCCCAACTACCAGGGCGAGATCGACTGGCGCAGCAAGCAGTTCGCCAAGCTGGGCATCCAGATCGAGGCGCGTGGCAACGACTACAACCGCTTTCAGGAACGGATGCTCAAGGGCAACGCCCAGGTCTATTTCTGGGGCTGGTTCTCGGACTACCCCGATCCGGAGAACTACCTCTTCCTGCTGACCACCTCGCAGGGCAAGGTCAAGAATGAGGGTGAGAACGCCTCCAACTACTCCAACCCCGAGTACGACCGGCTCTACGACGAGATGAAGGCGCTACCGGACGGACCCGAGCGGCAGAAGGTGATCGACCGCATGGTGGACATCGTTCGCGTCGATGCGCCCTGGAGCTTTGGCGTCTTCCCCGGCTCGGTCGGCATCTACCAGGCCTGGGTGCACAACGCCAAGCCCACCGCGGTGATCCAGGACAAGGCCAAATACCTGCGCGTGGACGGTGCATTACGGGCCAGCAAGCTCGCCGGCTGGAACCAACCCAGGGCCTGGCCCTTGGCGGTGGGCCTCTTGGCGTTGGCCCTGCTGCTCTGGCCGGGTTGGCGCCTCTACCAGCGCCGTGAGCGCGCCAGCGGACGTATAGCCAAGATGGCGGTGGCCGCCAGCAAGGACAAGCCATGATCAACTACCTGATACGCCGGGTGATCTATTCGGTGCTGGTACTGGCCGGCATCAACCTGGTGACCTTCTTCCTGTTCTTCTCGGTCAACACACCGGACGACATGGCCCGCCTGCAGCTCGGAGGCAAGCGGGTGGCGGCCGAGGCCATCCAGCGTTGGAAGGCCGAGCACGGCTACGACAAGCCGCTCTATTTCAACCCGCAGGCAGAGGGCGTAGGCAAGCTGACCAACACGGTCTTTGTCGAGAATTCGGTCGGCATCCTGCGGCTGGACTTCGGCAAGACGGTGGAGGGGCGCGACATCGCCTGGGAGCTGGGGCAGCGGGTAGGCCCGACCCTGGCCATGGCCACGCCGGTGTTTATCGTCACCGTGGGACTCTCCATCGTGTTCGCGCTCGGGCTCATGCTGTTTCGCTACAGTTATCTCGATACGCTGGGAGTGGTGGTGCTGGTGGTACTGATGTCCATCTCCTCGCTGTTCTTCATCATTACCGGCCAGTTTGTGTTCGGTCGGCTGATGGCCGTCATGCCGCTGTCGGGCTTCTCGCCGCCGCCCGGCATGTTCAAGTTCCTGGTGTTGCCGGTGGTGGTCTACGTGCTCTCCCAACTGGGACCGGATACCCGGCTTTACCGCACCATCTTCCTCGAAGAGCTGGGCAAGGACTATGTGCGTACCGCCCGGGCCAAGGGCCTGTCGGAGATCGCCATCCTCTTGCGGCACGTGCTGCGCAATTCCTGGATCCCCATCATCACCTCGGCCGGCCTTTTGCTGCCGGTGCTGCTGGTCGGTGCCATCGTGCTGGAGTCCTTCTTCGGCATACCGGGCCTCGGTAGCTTCACCATCGATGGCATCAACAACCAGGATTTCTCCGTGGTCCGCGCCATGGTGTTCTTTGGTTCCTTCGTCTACGTACTGACCTACCTGCTGACGGATTTCGCCTATGCCTGGGCCGATCCGCGCGTCAGGCTGCAATAAGGCCCCGCCCGTGAAGATCGTCACACTCTGGACCGACTGGGTCGTCTTTTTTGTTCTCGCCGCGCTGTGCACCTATATCTGGCGGGTGGCCCGTACCCCCCATCTGGCGGTGACCTGGCGCAAGGCCTTCCTGAGCGCGCCAGGTTCGGCTGCGGCTACCGTGCTGGCCATGTTCGTGGCCATAGGCGTGATCGACAGCCTGCACTACCGGCCGCTGCTGGAGGCAGCCCCTGGCAAGGAGGCGGTGTACGCACCCGAAACCCTCTCCCTGCTCGACCATCTGCTGGCCGCCCAGCGCGAGGGCAAGGAACGCAGCTATTCGGCGCCTCTGGCCTACGTGGCCTTCGAGAAGGAGGCGGTGATCGTGAATGGCGAGCCGCGCCGCGAATACCAGCGGCTGGCCCATGCCGGCAACCATCTGCAAGTGCCGGAGCAGGATTGGGCCGGTGACATAAGCCGCCGCTGCCTGGTCGGTGCCGTGCTGGGCCTGTTGCTGGCTGCCTTGGTGGTTGCGGCCTACCTGCTGCTTGTCTCCCGCCGCCAGCAGATCGAGCTGGGTCTGGCCTGGCAGCGTTTGCGCCGTGGCGAAGGTCGCTACCCAGTCCGTACCGTGCTCGCCACCGTGGCCGTGCTGTGCCTGCTTTGGGGTGTGGTGGCCCAGCTTGCTGGTGGCTACCACGTGTTTGGTACCGATCGCGTGGGTAACGACCTCCTCTACGTGGTGCTCAAGAGCCTGCGCACCGCGCTGGTGATCGGCACCATGTCCACCCTGGTCACCATGCCCATCGCCGTGGGCCTGGGCATCATGGCAGGCTATCTGCGCGGCTGGGTGGATGAGGTGATCCAGTACCTCTACACCGTGATCAACTCCATCCCCTACGTGCTGCTGATCGCAGCCACGGTGCTGATCCTGATGGTGTTCATCGAGAACAACGGCGACCTCTTCCCGACCTCGGCGCAGCGCACCGATGCGCGCTTGTTTTTCCTTTGCGTCATCCTCGGCATGACCAGCTGGACCGATCTGTGCCGCCTGATCCGCGGTGAGGTGATCAAGCTGCGCGAGGCCGAGTACATCCAGGCGGCACAGGCCTTTGGCGTCAGCACCTGGCGCATTCTCAGCGTGCACCTCCTGCCCAACGTCATGCACCTGATCCTGATTAGCTTGGTGATCAATTTCTCCGGCCTCGTGCTGGCCGAGGCCGTGCTGTCCTATGTGGGCATCGGCGTGGACCCGTCCATGCAGAGCTTTGGCACCCTGATCAACACGGCCCGCCTGGAGCTGTCGCGCGAGCCGGCCGTCTGGTGGACGCTGGCGACCGCCTTTGTCTTCATGTTCAGCCTGGTGCTGTCTGCCAATCTCTTCTCCGATGCGATCCGCGATGCCTTCGACCCGCGCGCCATCCATAAATAGGCCATCGCCATGCTGACACTTGAAGCACTGCGTACCGAGATCTATTCCAGTCAGGGCATCGTCACCCCGGTAGACGGGGTGAGCCTCCATATCCAGCCGGGCGAGACCTTTGCCCTGGTGGGCGAGTCGGGCTCGGGTAAGTCGGTGACCGCCATGTCCATCGCCCGGCTGTTGCCGGACAACGGCCGCATCGCCGGTGGCGACGTCAAGCTGGGTGAGACCGGCCTCGCCGATCTGTCCGAGCGTGAGATGCGCCACTACCGTGGTCGCCGCATCGGCATGATCTTCCAGGAGCCCGGCACCAGCCTCAACGCGGTGCTGACCGTGGGCAAGCAGATCGTCGAAGCCATCGAGACCCATACCGCCCTGCGCGGCGAGGCGGCCCGGGCCAAGGCGGTGGACTGGCTGCGCCGGGTCGGTATCCCCGAGCCCGAACGGCGTATAGACAGCTACGCCTTCCAGCTCTCCGGCGGGCAAAAGCAGCGGGTGATGATCGCGCTGGCGCTGGCGGCCGAGCCTGAGCTCCTGATCGCCGACGAGCCCACTACCGCACTCGACGTGACGGTGCAAAAGCAGATTCTCGACTTGCTCCTGGACCTGCAGCGCGAGCGCGGCATGGCCATCCTGCTGATTACCCATGATCTGGGCGTGGTAGCCCAGGTGGCCGACCGGGTGGGCATCATGTATGCCGGAGAGCTGGTGGAGTTGGCCAGCAAGGAGGCCTTCTTCTCCCGCCCCTTGCACCCCTACGCCAACCGGCTTCTGGGTGCGTTGCCCGATGTGGACAAGCGCGGCCATCTGCTGGAGGCCATCGCCGGCAGCGTGCCGCCGCTCAACCAGACCTTTGCCGGTTGCCGCTTTGCGCCGCGCTGCCACTCGGCCACCGAGCGTTGCCGCAGCGAGCTGCCGGCCATGTATGAGCCACAGCCTGCGCACACGGTGCGCTGCTTTGCCTATGCGGCCGAGCAGCCGGTAGCGCTGCAGGAGCGACCGCCTGCCGAGCCGTCTGCTGAGCTAGCCCGCAAGGCCCGCGCCAAGGCCCCCTTGCTCAGTGTGGACAAGCTGCGGGTACGCTTTCCCATCCGCTCCGGCCTCTTGCAGCGGGTGACAGGCTATGTGGATGCCGTCCACGAGGTGTCTTTCGATCTTTACCCCGGCGAGACCCTGGCCTTGGTGGGTGAGTCCGGCTCGGGCAAGACCACCACCGGCAAGGCGATACTGCAACTCCTGCGCGGCACGGCAGTGGTGGATGGGGTGGCCAGGCTGGGTGACGTAGACCTGATGCATGCCAGCGCGGCCGAGCTCAAGCGCGCCCGGCGCGATATCCAGATCATCTTCCAGGACCCCTTCGGCTCGCTCAACCCACGGATGCGGGTAGGCGAGATCCTGGAGGAGGGCATACAGGCGCTACGGCCGGAGATCGACGGTGCCGGCAGGCGCCAGCGCATTGCCGCGTTGCTCGACCAGGTCGGCCTGCCCCTGGCCGCGCGCGACAAATACCCGCACGAATTCTCTGGTGGTCAGCGCCAACGCATTGCCATCGCCCGCGCCTTGGCAGTGGAACCCAAGTTGATCGTCTGCGACGAGCCGACCTCAGCGCTGGACGTGTCGGTGCAGGCGCAGATCCTCAACCTGCTCAAGGACCTGCAGCGCGAGTTGGGGGTGGCCTACCTTTTCATCACCCACAATATCGGCGTGGTGGAGTACCTGGCTGACCATATTGCAGTCATGCAGTCCGGCCGTATCGTCGAGGTGGGCGCCAGCGGCAGCCTGCTGACGGCGCCGAATCATGCCTACACCCAGACGCTCTTGGCGGCGGTGCCGCGTGCCAAGCTGGAGGACGCGGTCCCCGCCTAGGCTGGGAGCCATTCTTTGCGGGGCGCTGGCGAGCGCAGCGAGGTTCCCCGCTGGCGGGCGGGGCGAAGGGGTAGGGGCTGGATAAAGGGTCTAGCCACCGTACCAGACTGCGCAGCTGGTTAGCGCCCGGGTGAGCGAAGTCGTTGGCACCGTAAGGTGGCTTACTACTTCGGCCTACTCCTTGCGGGTATCCCCGGGCGCCATAGCAAGTCTATTCCCTACACTGCAGTAAACTCCTTGCCGGCTAGACGGGGTAGCCCACGCCGGTGACATAGAGTACCGATTCGCTCACGCCGTCTATGCCCAGGTCGTGTTCGATCAGGGTGTCCTTGAGCGCGGCGGTGCAGAAGGGCGCCAGCCCAAGGTCGGTGGCGGTCAGGCAGAAGGTCTGGCCCAGATGGCCGGCATCCAGCAGTACCACCCGGTAGGCACGTGCCTTGTGATACTTCCACATGGTGCGCGGAAAGACCGCGGTCATCAGAAACAGCGCCGCCGCCTGGCCGGTATAGCGCTGGTCGGCACAGTAGCGGGCTGCCAGCTCCGGGCTGGCGGCCACATTCAGCGCCGCCAGGCGGTGCTCGAGCGGGTGGTAGTGGTAGATGCCGGCCGCCAGTCCCTCCACCTGTAGCGCCATCAGATAGACCTCGACCGGATGCCGGGCGCCACCCGAGGGGCTGGTCTTGAGCGGCAACTGGCCAAAGGTCGGCGTCTCTGCATGGCCCGTCACACCCCAGCACAAGGCCAGGAGCTGCGACACCGTCGCCAGGGGGAGCGGCCGTTCGCTGAAGCGACGGTGGGTACGGCGCGCCAGCAGGACTTCCTGGAAGGCACTCTGCGCCGCTTGGCGTTCAGGCAAGGCTATCGACGGCAGGCCCGGCTGCGATTTGTAGCTCGGCGGCGGCGGGCTGTCCGGCAGGCTGGCGGCCTTGAGCTCGGCGCTGGAGTCGCGGTTCACATAGGCCGTATCCTTGGTCGAGAAATGCAGGCCGGCATCGGGCAGCCAGGGCGCCCACTGCTCAGTGATGGCGGTATCCAGCGCCGCCTCCGGACTGCCCTCGGCGACCAGCAGTCCTTGCGCCAGCAGGTCCCGCACCGCCTGATCCACGCTGTCTGGCGCATAGCCGGGCAATAGGGCTAGTAGCTGCTCGCGGCTGCACCAGTCGCCAAGCTGGTCCAGCAACCAGCGGGCGCTGTCGTTGGCCGCGACACAGCGCCGCTGGGCGTAGTTGTGGAATACCTGCTCACCGTCCTGCCAATAGCTCAGCAAGGTGCCTGCTCGCCTGAACCGCATCGTACTTCCTCCTCGGGGCTGGGCCTTGCTGTGTTGTAGCAAACCTGCGCTTTTATCCCCTGAAAACGCACAAGGCCCGGCAGACCATGGTCTGCCGGGCCTCGTACGGTAAATGCGGCTGGCGTAGCCGCTCAATCAGCGTCTATATCGTGGGAATGGGTGGCGATCGCGTCGAATTGGGATTGCACCGGCTTGAGGCCCAGGTCCAGCTGCTTCAGTTGGACCGGCTGTGCGGTTTGTTGAACCAAGCTTGCTTCCAAGTCCTGCTGCTTAATGTCATGAAACGTCGTCGCCATGATTACCTCCAGATGCGCGTTGAACACATGAACGATTAGCCCTTGGCGGCAATGCCGACGCATGAGCCGGTTTGAGTATTCAAGGCCTGTTTTTTCATTGCAATGCCGCGTGGCAGAAAGCCTGATCTGGCCGCCGACCGGTAGTTCGACGATCTGCCTGGTTGGTGGTTTTTATATTGATATCAATGACTTGATAGGAACAGGCCAGGCATGCGCGAGGGAGGGTTCAGCGCTTGGGTGCGGACTGCCGTAAGGCTGGCCTGGCTGGCGATTTGGCTGTGCGTGGCTACGCCCGGGCAGGCCCACCCCATCGCGATCGAGTCGCTGTGCGGTGCCAAGCTGCCGACCCCGGCCCAGTTGGCTGGGCCCTTGCCCTGGCAGGCGGCGCCCGAGGGCAGGGTACTGGTTGAGCCGGGCTTTCCCTGCTGGATCCGCGTCAACGTGCCCTTGCGCGATGATGACCGGGACGGCCACACCCTGTCCTACTACAACGCCAAATCCAATGTGCAGCTCTACGACCGAGATGGCCGGCTGCTGGGAGAGGCGCAGCGTAGTGGTGAAAACAGGCAGGCCATCATCGTGGGTGACCTCGTCAACTTCAATCCAGGCCACGGGCTCAGGCCACCGCTCTATCTGCGCATCGAACTGGTGCCTGATACCCTCTACCCCACCTACGCCCGTTTCCAGTTCGAAGAGCCGATCAGTGCCATCCGTACTGCCCAGCGCAAGGAATCGCAGGATATGTCGGTGGCGCTGTTCTTTGTTGCCATTGCCGGCTTCACCGCCTGCCTTGGCCTCGCGCTGCGGCAACCGCTACACCTGCTGGTCAGCCTGCTGGCCCTGTTCTACGCCGCCTATGAGCTGGTCTACCGTGGTGCATACAGCGCGTTTGGCTATTCATCGACACTGATGTGGCTGCACTCCAATTCCAATTTTGCCAGCGGCTTGTTGGCAGCCCTGCTGTCGGTACGCTTCGGTAGCTTTCGGCGTCATAGTCCTCGGCGGGCCTGGGCCTTGCAGGGCATTGCCGCACTGTTCCTGCTCTTGGGCCTGCTCACCAATCTTGCGCCACCCAGCTGGCGGATCGAGTGTCTGACCTGGGGCGAATCCCTGCTCTTCCCCATGGGCGTGGTAGCCATCAGCGCTGCCTGGACCGGCTGGCGGCAAAACACCGCAGGCTGTCGGTTCTTGCTGGTGGCGCTGGTACCAGAGACGCTGTTCCACCTCGTGGTCATGCTGGCCAATCTGCTGCAGGGCGGCATGGGCGCCCTGGTGCCGCAGTTCGCGGCGCCAGGCAGTCTGTTTTCGCAGCTGCAGAGCATGTGGCTGCCGCTGATGTTCTTTCTCAGCCTGCTCGCAGCCAGCCAGCGCCTGCTGCTGGATCTGCGCGCCTCCGAGCGGCTCCTGGAGCATCGGGTGCAGCTGCGTACCCAGGAGCTGAGCGAGGCCAATACCCGCCTCCTGGCCCAGGAGCAGGCGCTGAGCCGGGCCACCCAGGTGGCGGAGAATGCCTCCCGGCTCAAGAGCCAGTTCCTAGCCAATATGAGCCACGAGATCCGCACCCCGATGAACGCCGTGATCGGCATGGCTTATCTCGCGCTCAAAACCAATCTCGACCCCAAGCAGCGCGACTACGTCAGCAAGATACACAGTGCGGCCAATATGTTGCTGGCGGTGATCAACGACATTCTCGACTTCACCAAGATTGAAGCCGACCGGTTGGAGCTTGAGCGCATCAACTTCTCGCTCGACGAGGTGCTGGGCAGCGTGGCCACCATGACCAGCCAGAAGGCCCAGGAAAAGCAGCTGGAATACCTGTTTCAGGTCGCCCCCGATGTACCGCGCTACCTGGTGGGCGACCCGATGCGGTTGGGTCAGATCCTGGTCAATCTGGCCGGCAACGCCACCAAGTTCACCGAGCATGGCCATATCCGGCTCGACTGCGAGGTGAGGTCGCGCGAGGGCAGCCGGATCACGCTGGGTTTTATGGTCAGCGATACCGGCATAGGCATGCAGCCCGAGCTCTTGACCCAGCTGTTCAAGCCCTTTACCCAGGCGGATGGCTCCACCACCCGGCAGTACGGCGGTACCGGACTGGGGCTCAATATCAGCAAGCGGCTGGTGGAGATGATGGGTGGCGAGGTGGGTGTCGAGAGCGTACCTGGGCGGGGCTCACGCTTTCGCTTTACGGTCTGCTTCGAGCTGGGCCAGCCACCGGCCACAACCGGCGGCGACCCGCTGGCAGCGGTACGCGGTAAACGGGTATTGGTGGTGGACGACAATGCCCTGGCGGCGGAGATCCTCTGCGCCTTGCTGGCGGAGCTGGGACTCGCGGCCGACCAGGTCGACAGTGGTGCTGATGCCTTGCAGCGGCTGATGGAGATGGACGCTGAGCGTCCCTACGACATCGTATGCTGCGACTGGAAGATGCCCGACCTCAACGGCATGGAGGTGGCGCTGGCGATGCGCCGCGCCGGCCTCAGCAGCACGCCGCGCTTCGTGCTGGTCACCGCCTTTGGTCGTGAGGAGATATTGCAGCAACGCGAAGCGGAGGCGGTCGACGCCTTCCTGCTCAAGCCTACGACCCAGCAGGCCTTGTCCATCGTGCTGCGCCAGCTCTATGCGCCGCCACCCGAGCCGGGTGCCGCCCAGACGACTGAGGCCGCATTGCGTTGGCGTGGTTGCCGCGCCCTCCTGGCCGAGGATAACGACATCAACCAGCAGATCGCAGTCGAACTCATGGAGGCGGAGGGCTTCAAGGTCGAGGTCGCCGGCACCGGCCGGGAGGCTCTGCGCATGCTGGAAACCCGGGCGGACGACTACTACCACCTGATCCTGATGGATGTACAGATGCCGGACATGGACGGCCACGAGGCCACCCGGCGCATCCGCGAGACCGAGCGCTACAGCCATATCCCTATTCTTGCCATGACCGCCCATGCCATGGTCGAGGAACGCGAGCGCTGCATACGTGAGGGCATGCAGGACGTGATCATCAAGCCGGTCGATCCCGAGGGTATGTTCCGCATCATCGCCCAGTGGCTGCCGCCCATGCTGATTGACAAGCTGCAGGCCAATGGCCGGACCGAGCCCGCCGCCGAGGAGCCGCAGGCGCCGTTGGTACTGGCGGGCTTTGACACCGAGCTCGCGGTCAAGCGCATGGGCGGGCGGGTGGCCTTCTATCACCGCATGCTGGCCAAGCTGCCACGCACCTTGGGGGATACGCCGGCCAAGATCGAGCAGGCCTTGGCCGAGGGTGATCTGGAGACCGCGCACCGGGTGGCGCATACCGCGGTCGGGGTGGCGGCCAACGTCGGTGCGGTCGACCTGGAAGCCACCGCCCGACAGCTTGCGGCCAACTTGCAACGGGCTGAGGGCTCGGAGGAGGCCGCCCGGCAGGCATTGCTGGCGAGCTACCGTGTCCAGCTGGAGCGGGTGCTGGCGCAGGTCCTGCAGCATTTCCCGGATGCCGCCCCCGTGGTGGCCGTGCCGGAAAGCCGCGCCGCGAACTAATCCGTTTGTCGGCCATCCCACCGCGATGCGGCGGCCGTGCAATTTGTTACAAGCTGGAAATCAGCTTTTACACCGGCTCAATATATACTGCCGCCGCAAGGACTTAGGCCGGCCATTTCCGGCGGGCCTGCTTCAAAACGGATATTGCTTGAGTAGCGGCGCGGTTAGGCGTCAGGGTGATCGTAGCGGTGGGTGTAAACAGCGTAAGTGAATTGGCCGCATTGGCGCCGACGAGCGGCGGCTATGGTACGCGCATGCCCATTTGGCAGGACCGCGGTGGCTACATCACCATCACCATCCGGCGCCGCTCCTTGGTGGCCATCGTCATCGCGGTGTTGGTGCACCTCATGTTGCTGTTCGCCATCCTGCGCCAGACCCAGAAGATAGGCGAGGAATCGGACAAGCCGCGCAGCAAGGTGGTCTACCTCAACCTGAATCCGGCCGACAGCATGAAGCTGGTGCAGGTCCACGAGCCCAAACCCAAGCCGGAGAAGATCAAGCCCGAAGTCGAGCCACGGCCCGAGATCCCGCGCCCGCATGCGATCACTGTGCCGCGGGTGCACAAGCCGCGCGAGGAGCCCAGGCCACCGGCACCCAGCCCCATGACAGCCCCGCCGCCCGAGCCGGCGCCGCCCCCGCCGCAGCCCATGGCGGCACCGCCGGCGACCGATTTGCAGGCCTACCTCAACGCCCAGCGTGAGCGCCGTCGCGCCGCCGAGCAAGCCGCCAACGGCCCGCCCCAACCCACCGCCGACGAGATCCGCGACGCCAATATCCGGCGTAATCTGCAGCCGCCGGGGACCAATGGCATCTTCCAGATCCTGAGCAAGAGTCTGCATACGGCCACCTTCTCCTTCCGTGGCTGGACCACCAATAGCGCCAATGCCAAGCGTGAGGTGATCGAGGTCAGCGTGGGTATGAACGACGATCTGGATCGCGCCATTGTGCGCAAGATGATCGAGCTGATCCGCCGCTACTACACCGGTGACTTCAACTGGGAGTCGCAGCGTCTGCACCGAACGGTGGTGCTGTCGGCGCGGCCGCAGGATACGGCCCAGCTTGAGGAATTCATGATCATGGAGTTCTTTGGGCCTGGGAGGTAGGACGTTTGTGGAGATCTGCTGCGGCAGTGCTCCGCCCGGCTAAGCCGGGCGTTATGCGGCAGCGGTTGATCAACCGCCCCTCGCTTTATTGAATCCTCTCCCCCCGAGCTTTGCACGCACAGGTTCTAGGCTCGCAAGCTCGCCAAGAACTCTGGCAGCCTCGCCGCCGCGAGGGAGCCTCGCTGCGCTCGTGGGCGCGCGGAATGGCCATTGCGCCGGATACCCCCGCTTTTTGTGACGCTCCTGAGAGAGCCATGTCCGCTTTTACTGGCTGATTGAAGCGGCCTATCTTTCGTCGATCCCTGTTTGTGTTCGCCAGCTGTGCTGACTAGGCTGAAATCCTGGTCGCCGAGCTTGGCTATACCTCGGCCCGCTGTAGTTCGACAGGGAGGTCGAATCCATGCGCGACGATGGTGCTCGTTTCACGCCCTTGTCTTGGCGGTATGCGCCCCGGCTGTGTGTCCTGCTGTTGGCCGGCCTCTTTCCCGCCTGGGCAAGCGACGCCCAGATCGTCAGCCTGGTCGGCCAGGGCGAGAGCCATGGTCCGGACAGCCAGGACTGGCGGCGGGCGGTGCTGCAGCAGCAACTGACCGCCGGCGATTATGTTCGCACCCTGGACTACAGCCAAATGGCGCTGCTCTTGCGCGACCAGACCCAGTTGCGGCTGAACCAGAATAGCCTTCTGCAGGTAAAGTCCCTGGCCGCCGCCGGCCAGCCCACGCGGCTGCTGCTCAAGAGCGGCCGCAGCTGGATGCAGCGCAAGGGCACCGATGCTCGCGCCCAGGCCGGCCCGCCGGTGCTGGAGATTGAGACCCCCAATGCCGTTGCCGCCATACGTGGTACCGATTGGGAGCTGGTGGTGCAGGAATCGGGCATCGCCACCCTGACCGTGTTCTCCGGCGAGGCCGAGTTCTACAACCCCCTGGGACGGGTCAGCGTGGCGGCCAATGAGCAGGCCACGGTCGAGCCGGGCAAGGCGCCGGTCAAGATCTTGCTGACCCAGGCGCGTGACCGCATCCAGTGGGTGACCGCCTACCAGCCGCAGGCCATGCGTTGGGGTGCCAGCCAGCTACCCGGCGGGGCCGGCATTGCGGCTGCCATTGAGGCGGGCCGCTATGCCGAAGTGCTGCCCATGCTGGAGCGCGAGCCGCTGCAAAGCGCGGCGCAGGCGGCGGTGCTGGCTGATCTTTACCTCGCGCAGGGCCGGTTGGACGAAGCCATTACCCTTCTGGAGCGAGCGCGGCCACGCTACCCGGCAGCGGCCGAACTGCCGGCCTTGCTGTCGCGCGCCTATGTGATTGCCGGCCGGTCCGATGCGGCCAGCAAGCTGCTGCTTGATGCGCAGCAGCGCTACCCACAGTCGCAGGAGGTCGGTTTGGCCGGTGCCGACCTGGCACGCTACGAGGGCCGGGCCGAGGCCGCCAACGCCGGCTACCGTCAGGTGCTGGCGCTCAACGACGCCAACGCGCCGGCCTGGTTCGGGCTGGGGGTGGTGGCCAGTGAGCGCGAGTATGTGCGCCGTGCGCGCGACTATCTGGGCCAGGCGCTGCAGCGCGCACCGCAAGGCCCTGGCTACCAGGGTGAGGTCGGCACGCTGGAGACCTTTGCCGACAACTATCCGGCTGCCAGCCTGGCCTTCGAAGCGGCGCTTGTCAGCAAGCCGGACGACTATGTGGCGCTGACCGGGCTGGGGCTGCTGCAGCTCAAGCGTGGCGAGACGGATGCCGCGCTGTCGTCCTTTCTCAAGGCCACGGTGATCGAGCCGCGCTATGCGCGGGCGGTGCTCTACACCGGAGTGGCCTACTACCAGCAGGGCAAGGCCTACGCAGCCCAGGAGCGCTTCCGCCGCGCCGCAGAGCTGGACCCGCACGACCCCTTGCCCTACATCATGCTGAGTGTGGTGGCCAATGACGCCATTGAGCCTGGCGAGGCGGTAGAGGCTGCGCAGCAGGCGGTGCAGCGCTTGCCCTACCTCAAGTCGCTTAACCAACTGCTCAACAACCAGAAGGGCAGTGCCAACGTTGGCGCGGCGTTGGCGGCGTTTGGCCTGGAGGACTGGGCCCAGCACTATGCCTATGCCTCCTACAATCCCTACTGGGCCGGCAGCCATCTGTTCCTGGCCGATCGCTTCAATGGCACCTTCGACAAGAATTCCGAGTTGTTCCAGGGCTTTCTGAGCGACCCGACCGTGTTCGGTGCCTCCAACCGCCAGTCCACCTTGCTGCCCAAACCGGGCGACTACGCCACCCTGATCGCCGGTGCCTTGCACCAGTCGGTCAAGGTCACGTCTTACGACGTTACCTTCAATGGCTACCACAACCAGTACCGGCCCTTTGCCTACTTCGTCGAGCAGGCAGGGGTCAGCGCCCGACCGGCCAGCGGCACCCTGGATGGTGACGTGGGCCTGACCACCCTGGGCCTGGGGCTGCGGCCGCGGCATGATGTGGGGCTGTTCCTGTTCGCCAACCAGGAACGGCTGGACAGCCTTTTGACCGACCTGGCCAATGGTTTTGACCGTACGCCGCAGGAAGGGCGCAATAAACGTGTCGATCTGGGCGTTAACATCAAGTTCGCGCCCGATTCGCAGTCCTGGTTCAAGCTCGGTAGCGGCCAGGACAAGCGCATGGTCAGTGGCGTGGTGGTCGACAGGCCCGGCTATACGCTCTTTTCGGCAGTCTTTCCGCTCAATACCTTTTCCGACACCGGTGATTACCTCAGCCGCAGCAATCTGCGCGCCGAGGACGCGCAGTGGCGGCATGTGCTCGATATCTCGCCGCGCTGGCAGCTGGGCGTGGGGGCAGAATACGGCCGGCAGCGGCTGCCGCTCGACATTCAGCAGAACCTGCCGACTGACGCCGGCATGTTCTACTACGGCCTGCGTGAGCGGACCGTGCACCGCTCCAGTGACCTCTACCTCAGCAGCCGCTGGCAACCGGGTGAGCAGTTGTTGCTGCAGCTCGATATCGTGCACCAGCAGCTGCGCAAGTCCTTCCAGCGCGAGCAGTTCTTTGGGGTGGTGGACCTGTTCGAGATCCCGCAGGACCGCAGCAGCGACGACGATATCAAGGCCACCAACCCGCGCCTGGGCCTAGCCTGGCAGCCGGTGGAGGGGCATACCCTGCGGCTGGCTTGGCAGAAGTGGCGGCGACCGGCCATGCAGAACAGCCTGGGGCCGATCGATACGGCCGGCATTCCGCTGGATGACCGGCTGGTCGCCATAGGCGGCAGCCTGCAGCGCGCCAGGGTGCAGTACGAGTGGGCGTTGCCCGACGGTAAGAGCTTCCTCAATGTCTATGCCGACCGGCGCAAGATCGACAATCTGCTCAATCCCGGCGGCACCCTGGTGACCGGCACCGCGCTCGACACCCTGGAGCGGTTGCGCAAGCTGTTCCAGTACGGCCAGGGGGCGGTCGACTACTACGAGGCCACGCCCGACTTCGCCGCCGGCAAGGTCGATAGCGCCGGTCTTGCCGCCAACCATATCGTCGGCCCGCGATTGGCGCTCTCGGGCGCCTATGTCTACCAGGCCAGCCGCAATACTTTGGGCGCTGCCGAGGGCAATGCCCTGCCGTTGTTGCCGCGGCAGATGGTGCAGCTGGGGGTGACCTGGATCGCCGTGCCGCGGCTCAAGCTCGACGCCATCGCCATCTACCGCACCGCCCGCTATGTGGACGAGGCCAATAGCAGCCAGCTGGCCAGTGGCTGGAATGGCTCGCTGCGGGCCAGTTGGGAGTCGGCCGACAAGCAATTCGGCATCACCTTACGGGCCGAGAACCTGCTGTCACGCTCGACGACCGCCTTTGACCGCAAGGCCCTCCTGGGCCTTCAGCTTGCCTGGCGGCTGTGAGGGTCTGGTGGACGTGCGACGCGGAGGGCACCACCTGGGGCGCTGGGCCAGGCAGACGGCGACGGTCTGGCTGGCGGTGCTCGCGGCTGGGCTGCTGGGCTTGAGCCCGGCTTGGCAGGCGGTGGAGCAGGGCGGTTTCGATCTGCTCACACGCTGGACTGCACCCGGTCCCAGCGGCCTGCCTATCACCGTGGTCCTGATCGACGAAGAATCCATGGCCCATCTCGGGCGTCAGTGGCCCTGGCCGCGCAGCCTGCACGCCCAGCTGCTGACGCAGCTCAAGTCGGCTGGTGCGGCGGTGGTCGCCTTCGATGTGCTGTTTGC
>NZ_DATCSC010000138.1:0-15275 GCF_036568685.1 Chitinimonas sp. | reverse complement strand
GCAGCAGACCCGCCAGCAGACAGCTGAGCTGGATCAGCATGCGCCACCAGGCCGGACCCATGGCGTCTCCGCCATAGGCCAGCTGCCGCCAGAGCGTCGTCACCAGGCTATACGCCGCCAGCAGGGTCCACAGGCCGGCACCCACGCCCAGCACGCCCGCCACTATCCGGTACCACATCGCGCCCTCCCCGGCCTCCGCCGTATATGCGTCACGCCTATCGTCGGCATCAAACAAAGTTATTTGCGCCGCCGCCAAGCTTACGGCTAACCTACACAGTCCCGCCAACCGATCGCAAGTAGCCCGCCATGCTGTTCCAGACCGACGACGTCCGCATCAAGGAAATCAAGGAATTACTGCCGCCCATCGCCGCGCTGGAGAAGTACCCGGCCACCGAGGTGGCGACCACCACCACCTTCAACACCCGTCAGGCCATCCACCGCATCCTGGCTGGCGAGGACGACCGCCTGCTGGTGATCGTCGGTCCCTGCTCCATCCATGACCCGGCCGCCGCGCTGGACTATGGCCGCCGCCTGTTGGCGCTGCACCAGGAGCTGGCGCATGATCTGGTGATCGTGATGCGGGTCTATTTCGAGAAGCCGCGTACCACCGTGGGCTGGAAGGGCCTGATCAACGACCCGCACCTCGACGGCAGCTTCGACATCAACAACGGCCTGCGCCTGGCGCGCAAACTGCTGCTGGACCTGAACGACATGGGCGTGCCCGCGTCGACCGAGTTCCTCGACATGATCACGCCGCAATACTTTGCCGACCTGATCAGCTGGGGCGCCATCGGTGCCCGTACCACCGAGTCGCAGGTACACCGCGAGCTGGCATCGGGCCTGAGCTGCCCGGTAGGTTTCAAGAATGGCACCGACGGCAACCTCAAGATCGCCATCGATGCCATCCGTTCGGCCAGCGTGCCACACCACTTCCTGTCGGTGACCAAGTTCGGCCACTCGGCCATTGTCGCCACCGGCGGCAATCCGGACTGCCACGTGATCCTGCGCGGCGGCAAGACCCCGAACTATGACGCCGAGCATGTGGCCGCTGCCATCAAGGACGTGGCCGCCGCCGGCCTGCCGGAAAAGATCATGGTGGACTTCAGCCATGCCAACAGCAGCAAGGACTTCCGCCGCCAGATGATCGTCGGGGAGGATGTGGCGGGTCAGATCGCTGCCGGCAACCAGGGCATCTTCGGTGTGATGATCGAGAGCCATATCAACGAAGGCCGCCAGGATCTGGTGGAAGGCCAGCCGCTCAAGTACGCCTGCAGCATCACCGATGCCTGCCTGGGCTGGGACGACAGCGCGGCCCTGCTACGTAAGCTCGCCGCTGCCGTTGCGGAACGCCGCAAGCACCGCTGAGCATCTCCAAGCGGAGCGTTGACGATTAGGCAGCGAAGGCGCCCGGGAAACCCGGGCGCTTCGTATTTACGCAATCTGAAGCGGCGGTGCCCCTAAATCTAGCCCCTCCCCTCCGCCCGCCGACGGGGAACCTCGCTACGCTCGTCAGCGCGCTCTAAAACGTCTGAGTATGTTCCACCCCATATAAAACGCCGCATCCCGCGGCGTTTTTTTTGCCCCGCACTCAGTGCGGCAAGGCCAGCTTGCGCTCCAGCCGCTTCTGACCAGCCTCCAAGAGCACGCTCAACAGCCAGTAGATGGCCGCCGCCGCGAGATAGAGCGGCAGAGGCCGGAAAGTGGTGGAGATCAGCTCCTTGGTCGCCAGCATCAGCTCGGTCACCGCGATCACCGACACCAGCGAGGTATCCTTGATCAGGCTGATCAGGGTGTTGGAGAGGCTGGGCACGGCCAGCCGCAGTGCCTGCGGCGCAATGATATGGCGCAGGGTCTGGATACGGGTCATGCCCAGGCTGGCGGCCGCCAGCCATTGCCCAGCCGGCACGCCGGTCACCGCACCGCGCAGGCTCTCCGCCAAAAAGGCGCCGGCATTGAGGCTGAGCGCCAGGGCGCCGGCGGTCAGCGGCTCGAACTGTATGCCCACGCTGGGCAGGCCGTAGTAGACCACAAAGACCTGCACCAGCAGCGGCGTACCACGAAAAGCGCTGACGTAGAGCCCCAGCAGCCGCCCCAGCCAGGCCGGCCCCAGAAGGCGCAATACCGCGACCAGGGCCGCGATCAGCAAGCCGCCCAGCATCGCCATCAAGGCGAACAAGAGCGTCTGGCCGGTGGCGCGCAGCATCACGGGCAGGGCATCGGCAAACAGGTTCAGCAGATCACTCATCAGAACGGCTCACGGGAATGAAAACCGCCGCCGCTTGCCCGGAAGACCCGGACCAGTCGGCAGCGGCATGGGTGCCTAGCGGCAGGGTAGCCTACTTGGCGGCCAGGGGCTTGCTCACATCACGCTCGAAGTACTTGATCGAGACCTTGCGGAAGGAGCCGTCGGCCTTGATATCGGCCAGCGCCTTGTCGAGCGCGGCGCCGAATTGCGGGTTGCCCTTGGGGTAGGGAATGGCGTTGCTTTCTTCCTTGCCCACCGGTGCGCCACCCTTGAGCGGCAGCTTGGTCTGCTTCACCAGGTAAGGGATCAGGAGGCTGTCGTTCAGTGCCGCATCCACCCGGCCCAGGGCCAGGTCCTGCAGGTATTCCGGCGCGCCGGGGTAGGTCTTCACTTCCACGCCTTCGACCGACTTGGCGAGCTCGGCAAAATTGCTGCCCTGCCCCACGCCCAGCTTCTTGCCCTTGAGGTCTTCCAGGCCCTTGAAATTGCGCTTGTCGTCCTTGCGCACGATCAGCTGTGCGCCCGAGTAGACGTAGGGCTGGGTGAAATCGAGCACCTCGCGGCGCTTGTCGGTAGCGGCCACCTGGTTGACGATCACATCGTACTTGCCCGCCTGCAGGCCGGCCAGGATGCCGCTCCACTCCACGGTCACGAACTCCGCCTTGACCCCCAGCTTCTTGGCCAACAGCTCGGCGATCTCCACGTCAAAGCCAGTCAGCTTGCCATCCTGCCGGTAGTTGAAGGGCGGATAGGTGCCCTCGACCGCAATCTTCAGCGAACCACGCTGCTTGACCGCGTCCAGCAGGTCGGCGGCTTGCGCGCCACCCAACAGGGCCAGCGCCAGCACAGACATCAAAAAAGTACGTTTCTGCATAACAGGTGCTCTCTTCCTCGACAGGGTTACGGGGAGACGTGGGACCGGATGCAGGGATTTCAATGCCGGAAACCCCCGTTCGATACTAGATGGCGGCCAGACCAGCCTGCAGATCGGCGATCAGGTCGTCGATATGCTCGACCCCGACCGACAGGCGCAGCAGGTTGGGGGTGATGCCGCGGCGCAGGCGGTTATCCTCGGGGATGGAGCCATGGGTCATGGCCCAGGGCAGGTTCACCAGGCTCTCCACCCCACCGAGGCTCTCGGCCAGGGTGAAGACCTTGAGTGCAGCCAGAAAACGGCGCACGCCGGCGTCGTCGGCCTGGAGCCGCAAGGTCACCACGCCGCCAAAGCCGCGCGGGTACTGGCGCCGGGCCAGCGCATGCTGCGGGTGGCTCTCCAGGCCCGGGTAGATCACGTTCTCGACCCCAGCGCGACCTTCCAGCCATTGCGCCACCGCCAGAGCATTGCTGCTGTGGCGCTGCATACGCAACGGCAGGGTGCGCAGGCCACGCAGGGCCAAAAAGCTGGAGAAAGGATCGAGCACACCGCCAACCGCGTTCTGCAGATAGCCCAACCGCTCTGCCAGTTCTGGCGTACGAACCACGGCTGCACCGCCGATCACATCCGAGTGGCCATTGAGGTACTTGGTCACCGAGTGCAGCACGATGTCCACGCCGTACTCCAGCGGACGCAGCAGGTAGGGGGTGGAGAAGGTGGCATCGGCCACGACCAGCGCCCCCACCTTGTGGGCGGCTTCTACCACGGCGGCAAGGTCGGCCACCTTGAGCAGCGGGTTAGTCGGCAGCTCCAGCCAGACCAGCTTGGTAGCCGGGGTGATGGCCTCGCGCAAGGCGGCGATATCGTCCGGCGCCACATAGCGGGTCTTCAGGCCGGCGCTACGGTTACGCACCTTCTCGAACAAGCGCCAGGCGCCGCCATAGAGATCATCCAGCGCCACGATCTCGCTGCCGGCGTCCAAGAGTTCCAGCACCGTGGACATGGCAGCAAGGCCGGAGGCGAAGGCAAAGCCGGCGGCACCCCCTTCGAGCTCGGCCAGCGCCTTTTCAAACGCGCCGCGGGTCGGGTTGCCGCTGCGAGCGTACTCATAGCCGCTGTGCTCGCCGGGGGCGCGCTGGGCATAGGTGGAGCTGGTGTAGATGGGCGGCATCACCGCGCCGGTCGGGTCCGGGCTGTAGCCGGCGTGCACGCTCAGGGTGTCGATATGTTTAGTCATCTCGTTCTTTCTCGGCGCCTGTTGGAGTTAACAAACAATGCCTAATGGAAGATTTCAGTGCCGGCGCGCGGGAAACCCGCTCGCATAACACTTGCGTTGTGCCAGACAGCGGCGCCCCTTTTTTGAGCCCCACCCCTCCCGCAGCCTTGCACGCACAGGTTCTAGGTTCGCAAGCTCACCAAGAACTCTGGCAGCCGCTCCGCCGGCGGGGAACCTCGTTACGCTCGCCAGCTCATAAATCCAATGTCAGATTCAGCACTAAGGCAGCGCCTCTTCACCGCCAGCGTTGACGCCAGTGGTTGATCAAGTCGGCCTGCGTAATCAGGCCCAGGAAGCGCCCCCGTTCAACAACAATAGCCACATGCCCATCGTTGAACACCCGCAGCAGCTTCTCGGTGCTGTCGCTTGGCGCCAGCGTCTCCAGCTCGGTACTCATGGCCTGCTTGACCGGCAGGCGGAAGTTTTCCGGCTCATCGTGCACGGCGAGCAGCAGGTCCCACTCG
This sequence comes from Chitinimonas sp., assembly GCF_036568685.1. Lineage (GTDB taxonomy): Bacteria > Pseudomonadota > Gammaproteobacteria > Burkholderiales > Chitinimonadaceae > Chitinimonas. The sequence continues at coordinate 10,416 of NZ_DATCSC010000138.1, read as the reverse complement.
TCGATGATGCCGACCACCTCAGCCTCGCCTTCCACCACCGGCAGTTGCGAGACATCGTGGCGGCGCATGCGGGCGTAGGCATCGGCCAGCGACTCATCCGGCCGGCAGGTCACCGTGGCGCCCAGGTCGTGGCGGCGGGTGATCAGGTCGGTCAGATTGCCCTGCCGCGGCAGGCTCACCAGCCCCTGATCGATCAGCCAACCCTCGTTGAACTGCTTGGAGAGGTATTTGTTGCCACTGTCGCAGATAAAGGTCACCACCCGCTTGGGCTCGGTCTGTGCGCGGCAGTAGCGCAGGGCCGCGGCCACCAGGGTGCCGCTGGAGGAACCGGCCAGCACGCCCTCCACTTCCAGCAGTTGGCGGGCGGTATCTATGCTCTCTTCGTCCGAGATGCGCAGGGCGCGGCGCACTCCGCTGAAGTCGGCCATGGGCGGGATAAAGTCCTCGCCTATGCCCTCCACCCGCCAGCTGCCGGCCTCGCCGTAGCTGCCGGTCTCCACATAGTCGGCCAGCACCGAGCCGACCGGGTCGGCCAGCACGAACTCAACCTCCGGCGAGGCACGCTTGAAGAAGCGGCTCAGGCCGGTCAGCGTACCGCTGGAGCCGACGCCTACCACCACCGCATCGATAGCGTGACCCAGCTGTTGCCACAGTTCCGGCCCGGTACCGTGCTCATGCGCCGCCGGGTTGGCCGGGTTGTTGAACTGGTCGATGTAGTAGGCACCCGGGGTTTCCAGCGCCACGCGGCGGGCGTAATCCTGGTAGTACAGCGGATGGCCCTTGACCACGTCGGAGCGGGTGATGATCACCTCGGCGCCCAGCGCCTTGAGGTGGAAGATCTTCTCCAGGCTCATCTTGTCCGGCACCACCAGCTTGAGCTTGTAGCCCTTGCGCGCAGCCACCAGCGCCAGGCCCAGGCCAGTGTTGCCGGCGGTGGCTTCAACAATGGTACCGCCGGGCTGCAGCTTGCCCTCGCGCTCGGCCGCTTCGATCATGGTCAGCGCAATGCGGTCCTTGATCGAGCCGCCGGGGTTGTGGCTCTCGAGTTTGACGAACAGTTCACAGGGGCCGGTATCAAGCCGGGTCAGCTTGATGAGCGGAGTCTGGCCGATAAGGCCGAGCAGGGGATCGAACGACATGGGTACCTCGTCGGGGATAGGGAACGCGGGCCGATTGTGTCGACCCGCGCCAGCGCCCGCGCATGGCAGGCTCTGTATACCTAGACGATGGTAAGACCAGTTCTAAATTCTGAAAAGTTATTTTGAGTTATCTCGTCATGCCGATGAGGCATTACCGCTGCAGCAAGGCCCGCAACGCATCCAGGGTACGCAGCTCCTGCCGTACAAAGCGCTCGACCTCGCGTCGGCCCACCAACCCGGACAGCGGCAACTCGTCCGGCGCCAGGCCCAACGCCGCACACAGGGCCAAGGCTTCGGCATCGAAACTTACCGGCAGAGCCTGCTGCGGCAAGCGCGGCGAGGCGGTCGGGGGCAGACCGGTGGCAGCCGGGAAGGCCTGCTTGCAGGCCGCTACCGAGAGATTGTCATCCGCATCCTCGGGCGCGATCAGCAAGCCGAACTCGGGCTCCTCGGCCTCTATCATGGCCAGCAGGTCACACGCCGCCAACGGCTCGCCCACTGCCACGCAATGCTCGCTCAGCACGCCGTCCATGGGCGTCAGCACCACCTTGGTCGCCCCCGCCACCGCCAGTTTGAGCAGCGGCGTATCGGCGACAACGACGCTGCCTGCTGCAATCAGCCACTCGCTGACCACGGCCGGGTAGTCGAGGTCGTCAGGGGCGCATACGAGGTGGGTGGTGGTGCTCATGCTGTAACCAGAAAGAATGTTGTTGTCATTGTTGTGCATCCCAGCCAAGAAGGGAAGCCGGGCAATCGTGTGGTGCAGGCCGTCCGTCCGCCGGCCCCTTGTGCTGGCTGACAGCACCTAGGCTGGTAGCGGGCATCCAGCAGTACGCGCAAGCACCTTCGCCGCACCAGGGAAGACGGAGGGCATGGCTGCAGCCAGCGTGCGGATGTCCATCCTGGTGCCGTCCAAGGTATCCACTAGAACAAGGGCGGCGCTGCCAAGCGGCATCGAACCGATGCCCGATCTTGTCCAGTGAGGAGGCCTGTCATGAAGCATCTCGTCCGCGTTATCCCCGCGTTACTCTCGTTCGCCCTGGCCGGCCCGTCGGCGCTGGCCGCGGAGCAGCTCTTGCTGCGCATCAAGCAGCAAAACAGCGGCAGCCAGAGCAGCTACAGCCTGATCCATGCCGAAGCCGGCTCGTTTGCAGGCAAGCCGCAAGCCAGTACCACCAGCCAGAGCGATATTGTGCTGATAGGCCGGGATGCCAGCGGCCATGAGCTGTTCCGCAGCCGGGTGCGCAACCCAGCCGTGCTGCATGCCGAGGCCTTTGACCCGGCCAGCGGCCAGATAGCGCACGCTCAGGACGTGCTGCTGCCGCAGGCCTATTTCGAGGCCAGCCTGCCCGACCACCCGGCGCTCGACCATATCGAGCTGCAGAGCCCGCAGCTGGGCAACGAGCGCATGCAGGCCTTGCGCACGCCGCAGCGCTTTGAGAGGCAGACGCTGGACCGCGCGCTCAAGGAGGGGCGTATGCGTGCCCTGGCCACCACGGCGGTGACCAGTACCGTGCTCTATGAGAGCGGCCCCTCAGCCAACCGCATGGACATCGTGCTGATCGGCGACGGCTATACCAGTGCCGAGATGGCCAAGTGGGCCAGCGATGCCCAAAAGGTAGCCAATGGCCTCTTGGCCGACCCGCTGTTTGCCGCCCATAAGAGCGGGCTCAATATCCGCCGGGTGGACATCGCCAGCAACCAGTCCGGGGTGGATGAGCCGCTCAAGGGCCAGACCCGCGACACGGCGCTGGGCATGGTGGTGGGCTGCTACAACATAGACCGGCTGGTCTGCGCCGACGAGAACCTGGTCTACGCTGCGGTCGGCCAGGTCACAGCGGCCGATGCGCGCGACGTGATCGTGGCCATCGCCAATACCACCACCTATGGCGGCGCTGGTGGCGAGATCGCCACCATGACCATGCACGCCTCGGCCATCGAGCTGGCCCTGCACGAGATAGGCCACACCGCCTTTGCCCTGGCCGATGAGTATGACTATGGCACCTGCAATAACAGTGTGGAGCCCAGCCAGGCCAACGCCACCCGGCAAACCAGTCGCGCCAGCATCAAGTGGGGCAGCCTGATCGCCGCCAGTACCACGGTACCGACGCCGCTCAATACCTTTCCGGTCGGCACGGTGGGCCTCTTCACCGGCGCCAAATACTGTACCAGCGGGCTGTACCGGCCTACCCAGGATTCGCGCATGCGCACCCTGGGCAAGCCCTGGTATGCGGTCAACGAGCAACGCGCCAACGTGGTGTTCAGCAGCTATTCGGGCTCGGGTGGCGATACCAATCCCCCCGTGACCGCGACAGGCACCCTGGCAGCCGGTGCTGTCGCCAACCTACCCTCGGGCAGCTACCTGACCAGCAACCAGGGCGGCAACTTCCAGATCCAGCTGAGCGGGCCGGCCAATGCCGACTTCGACCTGGCGCTCTACCGCTGGAACGGCAGTGCCTGGGTCTCGGTGGCAACGGCGGCGGGGCCCAGTTCCGGAGAAACGCTCAACTATGCCGCCAGCGCGGGTTACTACTACATCGAGGTGAAGGCCTATTCCGGCTCGGGTAGCTATACCGCCGTCTATACCGCGCCCAAGTAGCGTGGCAGCTAGCCGAGGCCGGGGTCGAGCAGCGCGCTGATCTCGGCCTCGGCCAGGCCCGCCTCGCGCAGGATGGCGACACCATCCACACCGCGACCGGGCACCGGCCCAGGCTGCGGCTTGGGGTAGGCCGAGAAGCGTGGAGCAGGGGCGGCCTGCAGCACGCCGTCCCGCTCCACATACACACCGCGCGCCTGTAGCTGCGGGTGCTGCTGCGCCTCGCGCGGGCTGAGTACCGGTGCAAAGCAGGCGTCACTACCCTCCAGCAAGCCCTGCCAGTATTGCCGCGGCTGGCTGGCGAACAAGGTTTCCAGACGCAGCCGCAATGCCGGCCAGGTGCCAGGATCATAGGGTTGGGCAAAGTCCGGCTCATCCGCCAGCCCCAGCTTTTGCAAGAGCAGGCCGTAGAACTGCGGCTCCAGTGCGCCGACGCTGATATGGCCGCCGCAGGCGCAGCGGTAGCTGCCATACCAGTGCGGACCATCGAGGAGGCCCTGGCCGCGCGCCTCGGGCAGTTGCCCGGCCGACTGCAGCGAGAGCAGCAGATTCATGAGGTTGGCGCTGCCATCGAGCACGGCGGCGTCCACCACCTGGCCCTGCCCGCTGGCACGCGCCTGCAGCAGCGCTGCCAGGATGCCCATAGCCAGATAGAGCGCACCACCGCCCAAGTCGCCCACCAGGGTGGGCGGTGCCAAGGGTGGGCTGCCGGGCTGGCCGGCGTACCAAAGCGCGCCGGAGAGGGCGATATAGTTGAGGTCATGCCCTGCCGTCTGGGCCATGGGGCCATCCTGTCCCCAACCGGTCATGCGGCCGTAGACCAGGCTTGGCTTATGGGCGAGACAAACCTCGGGCCCCAGGCCCAGCCGCTCCATCACGCCGGGCCGCATGCCTTCGATCAGCACATCGGCGCTGGCCAGGAGTGCCAATACCGCCGCCACCGCCTCGGGCTGCTTGAGGTCCAGCACCAGCGAGCGCTTGCCGCGGTTGTAGATGGCGTGCCGGCCCAGCGAGAGCGGCTCGCCCGCCTTGCTGCCGGCGCGTTCGATCAGGATGACCTCGGCCCCCATATCGGCCAGCAACATGCCGCAAAAGGGCGCCGGCCCCAGGCCGGCGAGCTCGATGACGCGTACCCCCGCGAGCGGTCCCATGGCAGCCTCAGCGCGGGTAGAAGCGGCGACCTTCGGCCGCCATCTGGCTAAGCAGCGCCGGTGGCGCAAAGCGCGGTCCATGCTGCGCTGCCAGCCGCTCGCACTGGGCCAGGAAGGCCGGAATACCCTGTCCCTGGATATGCGACAGCGGCCCACCGCGGAAAGCCGGGAAGCCCCACCCCAAGATGGCGCCCACGTCGGCATCGCGCGGCGCGGTCAGGACGTTCTCTGCCAGGCAATGGGCGGTCTCCACCGCCTGTACCGCGATCAGCCGCTCGATCAGCGCGCCAACCTCGGGCTGCAACGCAGCGACCGGAAAGACCTCGGCCAGGCCCGGCCAGAGCCGTTTTTTGGCGTCCGCCGGGTAGTCGTAGTAGCCCAGCCCCACCTTACGCCCCAAGCGCCCCAGCCCCACCATGCGCTCGGCCACTTCCTCGCCCGGCCTTGCCTGATAGGCCGCCCCCAGGTCCTGGCGGGCCTGCTTGGCAATCTTGTAGACGAGCTCGCTCGACACCTCGTCGGTCAGCGCCAGGGGGCCGACCGGCATGCCGGCCAGCAAGCCGGCCTGCTCGATCAGCGCCGGCGCCACGCCCTCGGCCAGCATGGCCAAGCCCTCCAGCACGTAGCTGGAAAATACCCGGCTGGTATAGAAGCCACGGCTGTCGTTGACCACGATGGGGGTCATGCCCAGCGCCTGCACATAGTCCAGCGCCTCGGCCAGGGTGGCCTCGCTGGTCTGCCGGCCCACGATCACCTCCACCAGCGGCATCTTGTCGACCGGAGAGAAGAAATGCAGGCCGATAAAACGCTCGGGCCGGCTGCTGGCTTCGGCCAGGCCGGAGATCGGTAGAGTCGAGGTATTGGAGGCGAACAGCGCATCCGGCCCCAACACCGCCTCGCTCAAACGGGTCACCTCGGCCTTGATGGCCCGATCCTCGAACACCGCCTCGATCACCAACTCGGCGCCGGCCAGGGCTGCGTAGTCGCTCGTGGTGGTGATGCGCGCCAACAGGGCCTCGCCCTTTTCCGCCGGCAGACTACCGCGTTGCAGCTGCTTCTCGACCAGCTTGCGGCTGTAGTCCTTGCCACGCTCGGCGGCCTCCAGGCTGGTATCGAGCAGCACCACCTGCAGTCCCGCCTTGGCGCTGACATAGGCAATGCCCGCCCCCATCATGCCGGCACCGAGCACCGCAATCTTGCCGTAGCGGCGCTTGGGCACGCCGGCTGGCCGGCCGGCCAGCTTGTTGGCCTCGCTCATGCTGAAGAACAAGGTACGCACCATGGCCTTCGCCTCTGCCGAGAGCACCGCCTGCACAAAGTAGCGCGCCTCGGTGGCGAGGCCGGTATCGATATCGGTGATCAGGCCCTCGTAGACACAGGAGAGTATCCAGGCCGGTGCCGGGTAGTTGCCATAGGTCTTCTGCCGCAGCATGGCGTTGGCCGCCATGAAGAGCTGCTGCACGGCCGGGCTGCTGACCGCCCCACCGGGAGTCTTGTAGCCCTTCACGTCCCAAGGTTGTTGCGCCGCCTGGCGGCCGTCGCCCAGCAACCAGGCGCGGGCAGCGGCGACCTCCTCACCGGCCGGCACCACGGCATGCAGGATGCCAGCCTTGAGCGCCTCGGCCGGCTTGAGCCGCTTGCCTTCCAACAGGAGCGGCAAGGCGGCCTGGATGCCGATCAAGCGCGGCAGGCGCTGGGTACCGCCACCGCCGGGCAAGAGGCCCAAAGTGACTTCCGGCAGCGCCAGGCGGGCTTTGGGATTATCGGCTGCCACCCGGTAGTGGCCGGCCAGTGCCACCTCCAGGCCGCCGCCCAGGGCCGAGCCCGGCAGGGCCATGGCGACCGGCTTGCCGCAGCTCTCCAGCCGACGCAGAGCGCGCTGCAGCGCGCGGGTCTGTTCAAACAGCACGGCGGCGTCATCGCTGGCTTGGAGCCAGGCAAGGTCACCGCCAGCAATAAAGTCGGCCTTGGCCGAGGTGATCAAGATGCCCTGCACTGCCGCATCTTCGGTGGCCTGCGCGATAGCGGAGATAAAGGCGGTGCAACTCTCGGCATTGAGCACGTTTTGGCCGCGCTCGGCCATGTTCCAACTAAGGGTGGCGATGCCGTCCTGGTCCAGTGTGTAATCGATCATGACGCCCTCCCTCAGAGCCGCTCAATTATTGTTGCCGTGCCCATGCCGGCACCGACACACAGCGTGGCCAGGCCGGTAGCCACACCGCGCCGCTCCATCTCGTCCAGCAGGGTGCCCAGGATCATGGCGCCGGTCGCACCCAAGGGGTGGCCCATGGCAATGGCGCCACCGTTGACGTTGATCTTGTCGTGCGGGATGTCCATGACCGCCATAAAGCGCAGCACTACCGAGGCAAAGGCTTCGTTCAATTCATAAAGGTCGATATCAGCGGCATGCATGCCCGCGCGCTTGAGTGCCTTCTCCGCGGCATAGCTCGGGCCGGTCAACATGATGGAGGGTTCCGAACCGATGCTGGCAAAGGCGCGGATGCGCGCGCGGGGCTTCAGCCCAGCCCGCTCGCCCGCCTCGAGGCTGCCTATCAACACCGCGGCGGCGCCGTCGACGATGCCTGAGCTATTGCCGGCGTGATGCACATGCTCGATACGCTCCAACTCCGGGTAGCGCTGGCGGATCACGGCATCGAAACCATAGTTCTCGCCCAGCTCGGCAAAGACCGGCTTGAGCTGGGCCAGGGATGACAAGGTGGTCTGCGGCCGGATCAGCTCGTCGCGATCGAGGATGGTGAGGCCACTCCCATCGCGTACCGGCACCAGGCTGCCCTGGAACCAGCCGGCTTGCGTCGCCGCATGGGCGCGGCGGTGGCTTTCCACCGCGTAGGCGTCGACTGCGCTGCGGCTATAGCCCCACTTGGTGGCGATGGTGTCAGCCGAGACGCCCTGCGGCACAAAGTAGTGCTTGATCGCCACTTGCGGGTCGACCGCCCAGGCGCCACCACTGGCGCCCATGGGTACCCGCGACATGCTCTCCACCCCGCCACCGATGGCAAAGGTCGCCTGGCCGGCCATGACCTGAGCGGCCGCCATATTGCAGGCCTCGAGGCCAGAGGCGCAGAAGCGGTTGATCTGCACCCCGGCCACGCTCTGCGCGTAGTCCGCCGCCAGCACCGCGATGCGACCTATACAGGCCCCCTGTTCTCCCACCGGCTCCACGCAGCCCAGCACCACGTCGTCCACCAGAGAGGTATCGAGCCCGTTGCGCTCGCGCAGTGCTCGCAGCACCGTCTCGGCCAGCCGTACCGGCGTCACGCCGTGCAAGCCACCATCTTTTTTACCTTTGCCGCGCGGTGTGCGCACCGCATCGTATATGTAAGCCTCCATGGCTCCTCCTGGTTTTGTCCTTACAGGCCGCGCGAGATCAGTTCCTTCATGATCTCGTTGGTGCCGCCATAGATCTGCTGCACCCGGGCGTCGGCCCAGGCGCGGGTGATGGGGTACTCCCACATATAGCCGTAGCCGCCGTGCAGCTGCACACAGCGGTCCATGACCTTGAACTGCAGGTCGGTGGTCCAGTACTTGGCCATGGAGGCAGTCTCGGCGTCGAGCTGGTCGGCGAGTTTGAGCTCCAGGCACTTGTCGACGAAGACACGGGCGATCTGCACCTCGGTCTTCAGTTCGGCCAGGTTATGGCGGCTGACCTGGAAGTCGATCACCGCCTTGCCGAAAGCCTTGCGCTCGCGGGTATAGGCCAGGGTCCACTCCAGCGCCGCCTCGGCCGCCGCCACCGCGCCCACGGCGATCTGCAACCGCTCCCAGGGCAGCTCCTGCATCAGGTAGGCAAAACCACGATTCTCCTCGCCCAAGAGGTTGCCCACCGGTACACGGACGTTGTCGAAGAACAGCTCGGCCGTGTCCTGCGCCTTCATGCCGGCCTTCTTGAGCCGCTTGCCCTTGCTGAAGCCGGCCATGGTGCTATCGACCAGGAACAGGCTGGTACCCTTGGCGCCGCCCTCGGGGGTGGTGCGCGCCACCACGATCACCAGGTCGGCATGCCAGCCATTGGTGATAAAGGTCTTGGAGCCATTGAGGACATAGTGCTCGCCATCGCGCACCGCCGTGGTCTTGATGCCCTGCAGGTCGGAGCCGGCGCCCGGCTCGGTCATGGCGATGGCGCCTATCATCTCGGCACTGGCAAGCTTGGGCAGGTAGTACTGCTTCAGCGCCTCGCTGCCGTAGTGCAGGATGTAGGGCGCCACGATCTCTGAATGCAGACCGAAGCCGAGACCGGTTGCGCCATTGCGGTACAGCTCTTCGATCAAGACCGTGCTGTAGCGGATATCCGCTCCGGCGCCACCATAGGCCTCGGGCATGCTGGCGCAGTGGTAGCCGGCCTCGGCCGCCTTCAGCCAGATATCCCGGTCCACATAGCCTTGCTCCTCCCAACGCTCGTGCTGGGGCAAGGCTTCCTGCTGCAAAAAGCGGCGTACGCTGTCACGGAAGGTTTCGTGTTCCTCATCGAACAGGCTGCGGGCAATCATGGCGGGGCTCCGTTGTCTCGATCGGTATCTTGGTATGGTCGGATTGCGCTATTTGAGCAAGACGTAAACAATCCGTGTTGATGCCAAACGCCAAATTCATGACATGAACCGCCACGCACCAATGCCCCGCGTGCGAGTCGCCATCCTACTGCCGCATCGGGTATTTGCCGGCTATGTCTTCCTCACCCAGGAACTGCTGCTGCTCGCCGGCACCATGAAGGCCCGCAGCCGCGATGTATCCGCAAGCCGGCTGTTCGATATCGATCTCCTGTCCTACAACGGCCATCCAGTCAGCAATGTCGGCGGCACGCCCATTCAGGCCACCGCAGCGCTATCGGCCACCGATGAGCATGAGGTGGTGATCATCCCCGGCCAGTTCATGCCTGAACCCGAGGCCAGCGAAGAGGATGCGCGCTTCGGCGCCTGGCTGCGCCGCCGTTACGAGGCAGGCGCAGTACTGCTGGGGCTCAACGCCGCGCCGCTCATGGCCAAGGCCGGCCTCTTGGACGGTCATGCCGCCACCGGCCTGCCCAGCGAGCGGGCACTGTTTGCCCGCCACTTCCCCGAGGTACGCTATACCCCGCAGCAGGCCATGGTGGTGGACGGCAGGCTGATCACGGTCAGCGGGGTCAACCCGGCGGTGGATGCCTGCGCCTATGTGATAGACCGCTGCTTTGGTGCCGGCGTGTCGCAGCGGCTGCTGCGGCTGGCACTGACCCAGTCGCTACCGTCCTACGAGCACATGGTGGTCTGGGCGGCACAGTACAAGCAGCACGGCGACGCGCCCATACTGGCGGTGCAGGAGATCATCCAGCGCGATCTGGCCCAGCTACCGTCACTGGGCGAGCTGGCCCGCCAGGCCAGCCTGAGCGAGCGCAGCCTGTCACGCCGCTTTGCGGCCGCTACCGGCATGAATCTGCGGCAGTACGTGGCCGGCTTGCGGCTGGAGCTGGCGGCCTTTCTGCTGCGCACCAGCCGGCTGGGCCTGGTACAGATTGCCGATGAATGCGGCTATGGCAGCG
>NZ_DATCSC010000137.1:0-14726 GCF_036568685.1 Chitinimonas sp. | reverse complement strand
GTGCCGTGCTGGCGCTCTCGGCCCGCCGTGCCGACGCCTTGCGCGAGGTGGCGCATGCTTGCGGTGGGGCGATGGTGCTGCCGCTGGATGTGAGCGACGCTGCCGGCTGGCAGCAGGCCTGGCAACAGCTCTCCCTGCAGTGGTCAGCGCCCGATCTGGTGATCTTCTGTGCGGCCGACTACCACCCGCAACGTGCCTGGCAATTGGTACCCGACCAAACGGAGCGGACGGTGGCGACCAACCTCACCAGTGTCTACCATGGCCTGCATACCGTCCTGCCCGGCATGCTGGACCAGGGCAAAGGCGGGGTGGTGCTGGTGGCCAGCGTGGCCGGGTATATGGGTTTACCCAATGCGACCGTGTACGGTCCTACCAAGGCCGCGCTCATCAACCTCGCCGAGCTGCTCTACGTGGACCTGCACCCGCGCGGGCTGGGTGTCTACCTGGTCAACCCCGGTTTTGTGCGCACGCCGTTGACCGCCAAGAACAACTTCGCCATGCCCTCGCTGCAAACACCGGAACAGGCGGCCCAGTCCATCCTGGCCGGCTTTGCGGCCGGACGCTTCGAGATCAGCTTTCCCTGGCAGTTCACACTACCGCTCAAGTGGGCGCGCTTTCTGCCCTACCGCTGGCGCTTTGCCGCCCTGAGCAAAATTGCGGGACCGATATGAACGACATGCACACCCACTTCAGCGCCAGCCACCGTGCTGTACTCGACTGGTACCAGAGTCTCAACCCGGACCGACTGCAGCTACTGCCCTTGTTCTACCACCCGGAGGCCTGCTTCAAGGACCCCTTCAACGAGGTGCAGGGCCATGCGGCCATCACGCGCATCTTTGCCCATATGTTCGAAACCACGCAGCAGCCGCGCTTTGTGGTGCTGGAGCAGGTGACGCAAGGCGCGCAGCTCTTTGTGACCTGGGACTTCCACTTTGGCCTGCGGGGTAAGGACTACACCATACACGGCTGTAGCCGCATGCTGTTCGACGCCGAGGGCAAGATCACCCTGCACCGCGACTACTGGGACCCCGCCGAGGAGCTGTGGCAGAAGCTACCGCTCTTGGGCGGGGTGATCGCCTGGTTGCGGCGGCGGTTCCAGGCGCGTTGATTGCAGTTCTGCATTGTCGTCAGTTGATGTTTGCTTGAGGGAATCATGCTCTACCCGGAAATCTTCCAGTCACTTGAATCGGCCCGTTGGTCCCTGGCGGACGATGTGCCTTGGGATGCGTTCGATGCGGGTCTGCTCTCTGAGGAACAGGCCGTGACCATCAAGATGAACGCCATCACCGAATGGGCAGCGCTGCCGGCGACCGAGATGTTCTTGCGTGATAACCGCGATGACAGCGACTTTTCGGCCTTTATGTCGATCTGGTTCTACGAGGAACAGAAGCACGCCCTGGTGTTGATGGAGTACCTGCGGCGCTTCAGGCCCGAGCTGGTACCGAGCGAGGCCGAGCTGCATGCCATCCGCTTCGAGTTCGACCCCGCGCCGACGCTGGAGACCCTGATGCTGCACTTCTGCGGCGAGATCCGCCTGACGCAGTGGTACCGGCGGGCGGCGGACTGGCACAGCGAACCGGTGATACGTCATATCTATGACCTGCTGTCACGCGACGAGGCCCGCCATGCCGGGGTCTACCTCAAGTACATGAAGCGCGCACTGGCGCGGCAGGGCGATGTAGCGCGTTCGGCCTTTGCCAAGCTCGGTATCCTGATGGCCAGTCCGGGCCGGGCAGGCAAGCCCCTGCACCCGACCAACCTGCATGTCTCCCAGGCCGAGTTCCCGCGCGACACCATCCAGTCCCGCCTGCCCGACCCCGCCTGGCTCGAGCATTGGCTGGACCAGCAGATCCTGTTCGATGCCGATTGTGAGGCGCGGGTGGTGGGCGGCATATTGCGCAATCTCTCCAGCCTGTTCGGCGAGAAGTTCACCACGGTGGCCGAGCTCAAGCGCTACCGCAAGGCCTTGCCGGCCATGCAGCCTGCCTGAGTGATCAGAGCGTATCGAGCCGGGCGAGGTAGGACTCGGCTTGCGCCCGTACCGCCTGTTGCGTGTCGGCGTCGGTGTGCTGCCAGTGCTTGAGTGGCAGCGCCATGCGCGGGTTGTGCCGCAGGCGGTCGCCGTGGCGATCCAGAAAATGCCAGTAGAGCGTGTTGAATGGGCAGGCATCCTGCCCCACACGCTGCTTGGCGTCGTAGCGGCAGCCCTGGCAGTAGTCCGACTGCTTGCGGATATAGTTGGCGCCCGCCACATAGGGCTTGCTGCCGACGATGCCGCCATCGGCGTATTGGCTCATGCCACGGGTATTGGGCATCTCCACCCACTCGAAGGCATCGATATAGATGCCCAGGTACCAGGCATCCACCTCATCCGGCTGGCAACCGGCCAGGAGGGCGAAGTTGCCGGTAACCATCAGCCGCTGGATATGATGGGCATAGGCAGTCTGCAGCGATTGCGTGATGGCCTTGCGCAGGCAGGCCATCTGCGTCTCGCCGCTCCAGTACCAGGCGGGTAGCGGCCTTTCGGCCGCCAGGGCGTTGAGCTGGGCGTAGCCCGGCATCCTGGCCCAATACACGCCACGCACGAATTCCCGCCAGCCCAGGATCTGCCGTACAAAGCCCTCCACGCTTTCCAGCGGGGCCTTGCCGACCTGGTAGGCGGCCACCGCGGCCTGGATCACCTCGCGTGGATGCAACATCTTGGTATTGAGCGCAAAGCTCAGGCCGGAGTGGAACAGGGTGCCGGATGCTAGGCTCATGGCATCCTGGAACTGGCCGAAGTAGGGCAGGGCGTGGTCTATGAAGTGCGCCAGGCCGTCGCGTGCCTCGCGCCGGCTCAGTGGCCAAGGCAGTGCTTGCGCGCTGGGCTCGCCCATGGTCTGGACCCCGGCGGACTGGATCTCGACCCACAGTGCGAAGCGGTCATGCGCCTGCCAGGGCCAGGCGGGTGCCGGTGGCGTGCCGGGCCAACGGGCGCGGTTTTCGCTGTCGAAGTTCCAGCGCCCACCGTACGGCTTGCCATCTGCGCCCAGCAAGATGCCTTCACGTCTGCGCATCTCACGATAGAAGTGCTCCATGCGTGGCACCCGCTCGGCAAACTCGGCCGCCAATTCGCTGCGCTTGGCCAGGAAGTGGGCACTGTCGACTACCTTGCACGGTAGCCCCAAGTGGTTGGCGGCGTCTTCCAGGTCGGTTTCCACGCGCCATTCGTCCGCCTCCTGCCGCTCCCAGCGGCTCGCACCATAGTGGGCTGCCAGCCAGGCCAGATTGGCGGCAAAACTGTGGCGATTCTCGGTCGCGGAGATGGGCAGGTAGTGCACACGGTGGCCGGCTGCCTGCAAGGCCTCGGCGAAGCCGCGCATGGCGGCAAACAGGGCAAGCACCTTTTGCGCATGGTGGCGCACATAGTCGGTCTCGCTGCGCACTTCCATCATCACGTAGACGACCTGCTCGTCGCGCTCGCGGTACCAAGGGTGGGCGGCGTTCAGTTGGTCGCCCAGGATCAGCCGCAGCACCGTCATGCTGTGGCTTGCTCCCGCCCCCGGGTGCGGCGGCAGCGCTCCGAACAATAGCGGACCGAATCCCAGTCCCGGCGCCATTTGCTGCGCCAGGCAAAGGGGCGGCCACAGCTCGCGCAGAGCTTGGAGGGCAGGTGGGGTTTGGCGTGGGCCATGGGCGGAGGGGGCTCGGAGGCTGGCGGCAATCAGGCCTTGGGCAATGGGTGGATCAGGCCCTGCCCACCGTCCACGCCGACCGACTGCCCGGTGACCCAACTGGCGTCATCCGAGAGCAGGAAGGCGAGCATGGCCGCGATGTCGTCGCCCTGGCCGATCCGCCCCAGGGGGTTGGATTTGCCATGCTTGGCGGCGAGCTCGGGCGTACCGGTGAGCCGGGCCGAGAGGCGAGAGGCGGTGAGGCCTGGGTGTACGCAGTTCACCCGTATGCCGCGCTCGGCGTAGCTGGCCGCGGCACTGAGCGCCAAGGCATCGACCGCCGCCTTGGCCGAGGCGATGGCCTCGTGGTTGGGAAAGCCGGCGTGGGCGACCACGCTGCCGACCAGCACGGCACTGGCAGGGCGGCGCTGTGCAAGCTGCAGGGCGATAAAGGCCTTCAGCGCCCAGGCGGCGCTGAAGTAGTTGAGCCGCATCACCTGCTCCAGATCATCGTCTGAGGTCAGGTGCAATGGGCGGATCAGGGTGGAACCGATGCAATGGGCGAAGCCGACCACCGGCCCGACTTCGGCCTCGGCCGCAGCCAGCAGGCGTGCGGCCACTTCCGGGTAGCTCAAGTCGCCAGCCTGGATGGAGATCGGAACGCTGAGTGTCTCTGCCAGGGCGTTAAGCGCTGACTCATCCCTTGCGCTGAGTACCAGGGGCCGGCCGCTCTTTGCCAGCCGGTGTGCCAAGGCCGAGCCAACCGCACCGGTGGCGCCGGTGATCCAGATTGCTGCCATCATGCGCTCCTTTACTTATTGGTAACTATTTTTACCAATAAGTATTGATGGTGCAATCCCCGACTGTCGCCGCGTGGCGGGTAGGGGCGGCGATGCGGCCTGCTGGAATGAAAAGACCCAGGCAGCGCCTGGGTCGGGTCGGGGTGGTGGTATCAAGCCTTACTGGAAGGCATAGCTGGCCGACAGGTAGACCGTGCGGCCGCGCGGGTCGGTGTAGCTCGGGTCGTAGGTGGCCAGGAAGTAGTAGCCCTGGTTGGAATAGGGCGGCTGTTTGTCGAACAGGTTCTGGATGCCGACCCTGAGCTTGAACTGCTTGTTCACCTTCCAGGAGCCCGACAGATCCCACAGCGAATAGGACGAGACGTCCCGCGCCGGTAGTAGCTCGTCGGTATTCGGGTTGAAGGCCGTGTTGTGGTCGTGGTAGCCCGAATAGAAGGTGTTGCCCAGCGTCAGCCCTACCGCGCCGTATTCCCAGTCGGCCGAGAGACGGTGGCGCCAGCGCTGGATCACCTGGTCGTTGAGGAAGAGCCCGAGGTTGCTGCGGAAGGGCTCCTCCGGGCCGAACTGGCGCTTGTATTCCAGCACATAGGTGCCGCTCAGGCTGGCGGAGAAGCGGCCGTAGTCGGTGCGGGTGCCGCGGTAGTTGGCTTCCAGGTCCAGGCCCGAGGTCTTGAGCTCGCCCTGGTTCTGCTTTTGCAGCAGGATGTTGGTGATAAAGCCGTCGCTGTCGCGGGTGACCAGATTGCCGTACTTGGCCGGGTTCTCTAGGATGATCTGCTCGGTCAGGTCGCTGATCACGTCCTTCTTGCGGATGGCCCAGTAGTCGAGGCTCACGCTGGTGGTGCCGGTGGGCTCGACCACGAGGCCCAAGGAGAACTGGCGCGACTTCTCGGGCTTGAGATTGGGGTTGCTGCGGCGCTCCACCCGCCACTGGTCGGTACAGTCTGCCAGGGCGTTGCCGGCCTGCACGCAGGCAGTATCGGTCAGGATGGACGAGGTGCTGCCGAAGGAGGTCGGGCGGGTCAGCTCATTGATGGTGGGGGCGCGGAAGCCGGTACCGGCCGAGGCACGCATCAGCCATGTCTTACTCGGCTGCCAGCGCAGGCCCAGCTTGGGGTTGGTGGTGCTGCCCACGCCGCTGTAGTTGTCGTAGCGCAGGGCGAATTGCAGCTCCAGTGCGCGGCTGAAGGGGGCGTTCAGCTCGCCATACAGGGCCTTGACGTTGCGGCTGTTGCTGCTCGCCACCAGCGCGTCGCCGCTGGAACTGCGGTCGCCCTGGATATTGTTGCTGGTGAGTAGCGCCGAGGGCGTGAAGTCAGTGCTCTCGCGGCGGGCTTCGGCGCCCACGGCCATGCCCAGGCTGCCGCCATCGAGCTCCATCAGGCTGCCGGAGAGTTTGCCGTCCAGCGTGGTGGTGGTGCCCTTGGAGCGGCGGCCTTCGTCCTGCACGCGGATGCGGTTGATCAGGTCCCGGCCGGCCTGGGACGAGGCGCCGAAGGGGTTGATCTGCCCGCCGACCACGCCGGCCACAAACTCCTTGTAGAGGAAGTAGCCGTCTTCCATGGCATCGGTCACCTTGTTGCTGGCGCGGTTGACGGCGACGTTGTAGTCCCAGTCGCGCAGCGTGCCGGTGAGGCCGGCCACAAAGCGGTCGGCGTCGCTGGTCACTTCATTGGTGCGGTTACCGGCCTCGGTGGCGCGCAGGCGGATTTCCACCGTGCCGCTGATGGGCAGGGGCTTGGCCAGGAAGCTGTTGACGCTGGCCACCGGTACGCCGGTGATAGCGATGGGGTTGGGGCTCGCCACATAGCGGGTCTTGCTCTGGCTGCGCAGCGCCTCGGCAAAGAGCTGGGTGGTGTCGTTGAGCTGGAACACGCCACGACCCAGGAAGGAGAGCTTTTTCGATTCGGGATAGAGCTCGGTGTCCTGCATGTAGTCAAAACTGCAGGCCTGCGCCAGATTGTCGGCGGCGTACACGGTGGCCGGCGGGTTGCAGCCGGGGGCGTAGGGGTTGATGGTGCGCTCGGTCACCGTCTTGCCGCCGATCTGGTAACCCGCGGCGGTGAGCGCATTGCGCTGGCCGCTGCTGAGCCGGATATTGGCCGGGAAGGTGCGGCTGGACATATAGAAGGGCAGGGTGGTGGCCAGCGGGCGGTCCTTGAGGAAGTCCCGCTCGGTGGAGCGCAGCCCGCCCAGCTTTTGCGCGTCGAACACGCCGAACACATTGAAGCGGTCGCGGCCGATATCGCCATAGCCACCGCCCAGCGAGGCGGTGGTCTTGTCGGCGCCGCCTTCCTGGGTGCGGGCGGCGTAGACGTTCACGTCCGCGCCCTGGTAGTCCTTGCGGGTGATGAAGTTGATCACCCCGCCGATGGCATCGGTACCATAAATGGCCGAGGCGCCGTCCTTGAGCACTTCCACCCGGTCGATGGCGCCAGCCGGGATATTGTTGAGGTCCACGCCCGAGTTATCGCCGGGCGAGGCGAAGTTGGCCATGCGCCGGCCATTGAGCAGGATCAGGGTGGACGAGACGCCGATGCCGCGCAGATTGGCGCCGTTGAAGCCGCGCTGGCCGCCGGTGTTGTCGGTAATGCTGGCGCCATCGGTCAGCTGGGCGGCGTTGCCGCTGATGTTCTTCATGATCTCGGCCGCCGTGGTGGCGCCGGTCTTGGCAATGTCCTCGCGCTTGAGGGTCTGCACCGGCAGGGCGGCTTCGCCTGCCAGGCGCTTGATGCTGGAGCCGGTGATCTCGATCTTGTCCTTGGCGGCGGGTTCGTCCGCCTGGGCGTTGCCGGCGGCCAGACCCAGCAGCAGGGCGATGGCCCGGGCAGTGGGGCTGAGGGTGAAGCACCCCGGGGCGGGGCGATGGTGCTGCTGATTGCGCTTGCTCATCAAATCTCTCCTGGTCCGTGTGTTCGTTCCCTGCGATGCCGGCTGCCGGTTTTTTGCTGTCGTCGGGTGTTGGCCCGACAGGCGATGCATCGGTGGCGAACTCTGGGCACAGTTGTTTGACGGGGGTAGCCGGTGGCGGGGCTCCGGTCGCAGTCAGAAAAGATCCGGTCGCTTTCAAAGAAAATATTGTGGCGTGCAGCCCACGCCGTTTTCCTAAAAGCGACATGTGTTTTTGCGAGCATGGCGCGCGGCGCCGTGGTGCATGACAAGCCCTACCCGTCGCTGCCAAGATCGGCCCAGAACGATCCAACACCCAGAGATCACCCATGACTGTCCTCGCTACCGCTGTTCGCCTATTTCTGGCTGCTACCCTGTCTGCCGGTGCGCTGGCGCAAGCACCGCTGCCGGTTGGCAATGCGGCGCCAACGGGCTACGCCGTACCCATAGGCGGTGCGCTGTCATTCAGGAATGCCGAGGTCTGGGGCCGGCTGGTGCAGCTGGCGGGCGGGCAGGGCGCGCGCTTTGTGGTAGTGCCGGCGGCGGCTGGCAAGCCGGAGAAGGCCGGCGCGCAGATCGCCGAGGCGCTGAGCCGGGCCGGTGCGCAATCTGAAGTACTGCCGGTGGCGCCCAATTGGCCAGGCCGGCCGGCGAACGAGGCGGTGAACGACCCGGCGCTGGTGGAGAAGATACTGGCGGCGCAGGGCGTCTATTTTGCCGGCGGTGCGCAGGAGCGCATCGTCGATACCCTGGCCCCGGGCGGCAAGGCGACGCCGCTGCTTGATGCCATCTGGCAGGTCTACCGCCGTGGCGGTGTGGTGGCGGGCAGCAGTGCTGGCGCGGCCATCATGAGCAGCACCATGTTCCGCGACGCGCCCGATACCCTGCGGGTACTGCAAGGCGAATTGCGCGAGGGCCGCGAAGTGGCGCAGGGCCTGGGCTTTGTCGGCCCCGCCCTGTTTGTGGATCAGCACTTTCTCAAACGTGGGCGCATAGGCCGCATCCTGCCCATGATGGTAGCCAAGGGCTACAAGCTGGGCCTGGGGGTGGAGGAGAACTCGGCCGTGATCGTGCACGGCGACGAGGTCGAGGTGATCGGCGCCCGTGGCGCACTGCTGGTGGACCTCGCCGATGCCCGCCAGGACAAAACGCTGGGGGCCTTTAATCTAAAAGGCGTCAAGCTGAGCTATCTGGACCATGGCGACCGCTATGATCTAAAGCAGCGGACGGTGCTACCCTCGGCCGAGAAGCTGGCCGATACCCGCATCGACCCCAGCGCCACTGACTACCGACCCTATTTTGACAACCAGCCCTTCTACCCCGACATGCTGGGTGACAACACCATCGTGCATGCCATGACCAATTTGATCGACAACAAGCTGCCCGAGGTACATGGCCTGGCCTTTGCCGGCGAGCCGCAAGCGACGGATGCCAAGGGCCAGCTGGGCTTCAGCTTCCGGCTCTACAAGGGCCAAGGCAGCCTGGGCTGGTATACCAGCCGGCAGGGCGGCGAGGACTACACCGTGGCCAACCTCTACCTCGACGTGCTGCCGGTACGCATGCAGCGACCGCTCTTCCAGGCCTGGTCGGAGTAAGACGAGCTGCCATGAGCTGGGATACGCCCCCATCCGACAGCCCGCAGCGCTTCGGCTTTCTGCTCACTCCGGGCTTCGCCCTGGGCGGTTTGAGCGCTGCACTGGAGGTGATCACGGCACTGAACGAGCAGCTGGGCCAGGCCCGCTACCGTGCCGTGCTGCTGTCTGAATATGGCGAGGCGGTGGATTCGGCCCAGGGCGCGCAGCTGCAGGTGAGTGACAGCCTGCACGCTGGCAGCAGCCTCGACGCGCTGTTTGTACTGTGTGGCCCACCCCTGGGCGACAGATCCTGCAACCAGGGCCTGATCGATACCCTGCGTACCCTGGCGGCGCTGGGGGTGGTAATGGGTGGCATGGGCTGCGGCGCCAGCCTTCTGGCGCGGGCCGGGCTCTTGCGTGGCTATCGCGCCACCCTGCACTGGGAGCAGCTGGAAGACTTCGCCGAGGCCTATCCGCACTGCATCGCCTCGGCCAAGCTCTACGAGATAGACCGCAACCGCCTGAGTTGCGGCAATATCGGCGCGGCCGACATGCTGCTCAGCTGGTTAGGCCAGCGCCACGGTGGCAAGCTGATCAAGGAAGTGGCGGCCCAGCTGGGCATGGAGCGTATACGCCCGGCGGACGAGCGCCAGCGGCTGGGCAACGATGCCCGTGCGGCGGGTGGCAGCGCCCACCTTACCGAGGCGCTGGCGCTGATGGAGGCCAACCTTGAGGAGCCCTTGGCCACTGAGGAGATCGCCCGCCTGATCGGCGTATCGCGCCGGCAGCTGGAGCGGCTCTTCAAGCAGCACCTGGACGAGCTGCCCTCGCGCTACTACCTGGGCCTGCGACTCAAGCGCGCCCGCCGCATGCTGCAGCAGGGCAGCCAGTCGGTCATGCAGATCGGCCTCGCTTGCGGCTTTGCCTCCGGACCGCATTTTTCTACCGTCTACCGCGCCCACTTTGGCCGCAGCCCGCGCGATGAACGCGCCGAGCGGGTGGCATCGTGGCGCACGGATCCGACCTCCAACGGAGCATGAACCTTTGAGCACCAGCGGCTACCTCTTGCGTCCCTCATCGCCGGACGATCTGCCCGACCTGGAGCGCTTTGGCGCAGCCAGCGCCTTTGGCGTGAACTCGCTGCCCAGCGACCGCGAGCGCTTGCGGCAGAAGCTTTTGCTATCGCAACAGAGCTTTCAGGCCAAGGACGACCCAAGTGGCGAGGAGCGCTACCTCTTTGTGCTGGAAGACCGTGCCACCGGCCGGGTGATCGGCACCAGCGGCATTGCCGCTACGGCCGGCTTTCATGACCGCTTCTACAGCTACCGCAACGAATACCTGGTACACGCCAGCGAAGCGCTGGGCGAGGTGCACCGCCTGCATACCCTGCACCTGTGCCACGACCTGACCGCCTATACCCTGCTGACCTCGTTCTATATCGAGCCGGAGTACGAGCACACCCTGGCGCCACAGCTGCTGTCGAGGGCGCGCCTACTGTTCATTGCCGAATACGCCGATCGCTTCTCCGACCGTATCGCGGCCGAAAGCCCCGGTCTTTGCGACGAGCTGGGCCATTGCCCATTCTGGGATGCGGTGGGGCGGCGCTTTTTCAATATGGACTACCCGCAGATCGAGCAGCTCTGCGAGGGGCGCAGCAAGTCCTTCATCGCCGATCTGATGCCGCACTCGCCCGTCTATGTGCCGCTCCTGCCCGAAGCGGCGCAGTGGTCGCTGGGCCAGCTGCACCCGGACGCCGAGCTGCCGTTTTCCATCCTGCTCGACGAAGGTTTCGAGGCCGAGACCTATCTCGACATCTTTGACGGCGGCCCCATCGTGGAATCGCGTCTGCCCTTGATCAAGACCATACGCAACGGCTGGCACGGCCCGCTGCAGACCGCGGCAGATACGCCGGCCGGTAGCCCCTATCTGATCGTCAAGCCCGGGCTGGAGGACTTTCGCGCCACCATCGCCCCGGCTACCCTGGGTAGCGAGGGGCTCAGCGTGCCTGAGACGGTTGCCTCGCTCCTGCAAACCCAAGCCGGCGCCACGGTGCGTGCGGCACCATTAAAGTTGGGTTGAACCATGACCAGCGCGAACTATCTGCAGCTGACTTCCCGCCCCGCCCAGGCGGCAGACCTCGCGGCCCTGCAGGCGCTGCGAATGGACTTCTGCCAGCTGGCTGGCGAGCCTGATACGGCACCGACCCACGCCGGTGGCTTCTTGCTCACCGAGAATGCCGAGGGCCGGCTGCTGGGCTGTTTGCGGCTGACGGTCAGGGCCGGGCTGGACGCCCCGCGCTATGCCTACCATGTGGGCACCGTGGTGCATGCCGCCAGCGAACTGGGACTCTTTCAGCGCCAGCACACCTTGCTGCTGGGCAATGATCTGACCGGCTGTGCCGAGCTGGGCGAAGTGGCCTGGGACAACAAGACGCTCACGCCGGCCGAGCAGGCTCAGCTGCTGCGCCATATGCTGGGTGTGGCCTTGCAGGAACTGGCCCTGCAGTGTGCCAATAGCGGAGAGCGGCTGTTTGTGGAGCTGGCCGGTTTACGCGACCCGGCCGGGCAGGCGGTGTTTTGGCAGGGCATGGGCAAGCCCTTCTGCCGGTACGAGACGCGTGCCGCGCAGGCACGCTTTGGTGCGGATTGGCAGCGCCATGTGGCGGCTTTGCTGCCCAAGCACGCCATCTATGCTTCCTTCTTGCCGCATGCCGTACAGCGCAGCATAGGCCAGGCCGCGCCGCAGCTGCACTTGTGGCAGGCGGCCCTGGTCGAGGCGGGCTTCGCCTACGGCCAGCACGTACGCATCGACGACGGTGGTCCCATCTACGAGGCCGAGATCGACCTGCTCGCGCCTATCCGGGCAGCCCGCGCGGCGCTGGCGGGCTAGTGAGTAGGGGCGACGTCAGGCCGGCTCGGTTGCCTTGGTTTGTTCCTGCTCAGGCTGATCCTGCCCGTACCACTTCATGCCCAAATCATTCAGGCCGTTCAGCACGCCCTGCAGCTCCAGGCCGCGCTCGGTGAGTGTGTAGCTCACCTCGGGCGGGATGGTGGGCTTGTAGTCGCGCCGTACCAGGCCTTCTTCTTCCAGCATGCGCAGGCGCTCGGTCAGCACCTTGGCCGATATGCCGGGTATGGCGCGGTTGAGTACGCCAAAGCGCTGGCTGCCATTGCGGTGCAGGATGTAGAGGATATAGGTGGTCCAGTTGCCCATCAGCACCCGCATGATGCGCTGTACCGGGCAGGGGCTTTCGTCGTGCATGGGGAGACATCCCATTCTGCGTATGTGAGTTACTTACTTTATTGTAACTACTTACGAAAAGAAAGTGCGATATGTATAGTGCGCTCACCAATTCACTTTCATGGGAGCTGTCATGAGCGATATCGCCATCGTCTACCACAGTGGCTACGGCCACACCGCCGTTGTTGCCGAAGCCGTTGCCCGCGGCGTGGGCAAGGTCGAGGGTGCCAAGGTCACCTTGATCCCAGTCGAGCAGATCGACCAGCACTGGGACTTTTTGAACGACAAGGCGCAGGCCATCATCTTTGGCACGCCAACCTATATGGGCAGCGCCTCGGGCCAGTTCAAGACCTTTATGGATGCCTCGTCCAAGCACTGGGGCAAGTGGCGCGACAAACTGGCTGCCGGTTTTACCAACTCGGCATCGCAAAGCGGCGACAAGCTCGCCACCTTGATCCAGCTGAACATCTTTGCCATGCAGCACCATATGGTCTGGGTGGGCCTGGGCCTGATGCCGGGCAATAACAACAGCAAGGGTTCGGCCGACGACCTGAACCACCTGGGCTCCTTCCTGGGTGCGATGGCGCAGTCCAACGCCGACCAGGGCGCCGACGTGGCCCCGGCTGCGGGTAGCCAGCGTACTGCCGAGGCACTGGGCGAGCGGGTAGCGAACGCCGCCCTGCGCTGGAATAAGTAGTACGTTTCCTCGCCGCATCCCGCAAAAGAGAAAGACCGGCTTCGGCCGGTTTTTTCACGCCCATGGCGGAGCCGGACGAGCGGCGCTTGTTTGCGCAAAAGTAGGAAGGTAACCTGTGAAGGTAGCCTTCATATATTGGCAGCGCCATGAGCCCCCACCCCCACGAGCACGACCCGAGCTTTGCCCTGGCGGCCGAGCTGCGGCTTGCCATGACGGCGCTGGTGCGCCGCCTGCGCGACAAGGCCCACTTGGCCGACGACCTGACCTGGGCGCAGTCGCGCGTGCTATCGCGGCTGGAGGCAGATGGCCCAGCCACCGTGACCCAACTGGCCAAGGCCGAGGGCATGCGTTCGCAGTCCATGGGTGAGGTGGTGGCCGGGCTAAAGAACGGTGGCTTGGTCAGCGGCGAGCCCGACCCCAACGACGGCCGCCAGACCGTGCTCTCGCTCACCCCGCTGTGCCGCGACAAGCTGGCCGCCACGCGCGCCGCCCGGCAGGATCTGCTCTACCAGGCCATACAGGCCAAGCTGAGCGTAGAGGAGCAGCGCGAGCTGGCCCACGCCGTGGGCCTGCTTAAGCGCCTGGTGGACCTGGACGAGGGGCGGCCATGAACGAGATGTTCCGCTCGCTGCAGGGCTACAACTACCGCACCTGGGCCATGGGGGCGCTGGTATCGAACGTGGGCACCTGGATGCAACGTACCGCGCAGGACTGGCTGGTACTGGCCGAACTGACCCACCGCAATGCCACCGCCGTGGGCATCGTCATGTCGCTGCAGTTCGGCCCGCAGCTCTTTCTGCTGCCACTGACCGGCTATGTGGCGGACCGGTTCGACCGACGCAAATTGCTCTACATCACCCAGGCCACCCTGGGCGTGCTGGCGCTGGGCCTGGGCCTCTTGACCGTCACCGGCCTGGTGCAACTCTGGCACGTGTATGTGTTCGCACTGCTCCTGGGCTGCGTCACCGCCTTCGACGCACCGGCCAGGCAGACCTTTGTCTCCGAGCTGGTGGGGGAGGAGGCGCTGCCCAATGCGGTGGCGCTCAATTCCACCTCCTTCCACGCCGCGCGCATGATAGGCCCGGCGGTGGCGGGGCTATTGATCGCCTCTGTCGGTACGGGCTGGGTGTTCCTGGGCAACGCCCTGACCTTTGCGGCCGTGCTGTGGTCGCTCAGCCTCCTCAAGGTGGCGGAGCTGCACCCGCGCCACGGCGGGGGCGGCAAGGGCAAGGCGGGCATCATGGAAGGCTTTGCCTATGTCTGGAACCGACCGGACCTCAAGGCCGCTTTAATCATGCTGTTCCTGGTCAGCACCTTCGGCCTCAACTTCCCCATCTACATCTCCACCATGTCGGTCACCGCCTTCCATGCCGGAGCGGGGGAGTACGGTGTACTGTCCTCGGTCATGGCCATCGGCTCGGTATCGGGCGCGCTGCTCGCCGCCCGGCGCGGCAAGCCACAGATGGCCATCCTGCTGGCAGGCGCCGGCCTGTTTGGCCTCTGCTGTACCCTGGCCGCGGTGATGCCCAATACCTTCTTCTTCGGCCTTTTGCTCATCCCCATCGGCCTTTGCGCGCAGACCTTCATGGTATCGACCAACAGCATGGTACAGACCAGCACCGAGCCCGCCATGCGCGGCCGGGTGGTGGCCATCTTGCTGGCGGTGGCCATGGGCGGCACCCCGCTGGGCGCACCGCTGGTCGGCTGGGTGGCAGATACGATGGGCCCGCGCTGGTCACTTATGGTGGGCGCCGCCGCTGGGGCATCGGCCGCCTTGGTGGGGCTGCAGTATTTGCGGAAGTACCGGAATTTGCGCTTCAGCCTGGATGGCTGGCGGCTTAAGGCGAGTATGGACCCGGTGGAGGTTTGAGGG
>NZ_DATCSC010000136.1:0-71093 GCF_036568685.1 Chitinimonas sp. | reverse complement strand
GGGCTGCGCGGATAGCAGCCACGTAACCGCCGGGGCCACCGCCGATCACGACCACATCGAATTGTTGAGACATGGGAACCTCTGGGTAGGAAACTGGTGGCACCGAGGCGACCGCAGGTCATCGTATGACAGGCGGTCGCTCGGCGACGCAGGGCGTTTTAGATATCCAGCAGCAGGCGGGCCGGGTCTTCGATGGCTTCCTTGATCGCCACCAGCGACAGCACGGCTTCACGGCCGTCGATGATGCGGTGATCGTAGGACTGGGCCAAGTACATCATCGGCAGGACCACGACCTGACCGTTCTCGACCATGGCGCGCTCCTTGGTGGCGTGCATGCCCAGAATGGCCGATTGCGGCGGGTTGATGATAGGGGTGGACATCATCGAACCGAAGGTACCGCCGTTGGAGATGGTATAGGTACCACCACTCAGTTCTTCGATGGTCAGCTTGCCTTCCTGGGCACGCTTGCCGAAGTCGGCGATCTGCTTCTCGATCTGCGCGAGGCTCAGTTGGTCGGCGTTACGGATGACCGGCACCACCAGACCGCGCGGGCTGCCAACGGCCACGCCGATGTCGTAGTAGCCGTGGTAGACGATGTCGTTACCATCGACCGAGGCGTTCACGATCGGGTACTTCTTGAGGGCGTGCACGGCGGCCTTCACGAAGAAGCCCATGAAACCCAGCTTGATGCCGTGTTCCTTCTCGAACTTGTCCTTGTACTTGTTACGCAGCTCCATCACCGGCTTCATGTTCACTTCGTTGAAGGTGGTGAGGATGGCGGCGGTGGATTGCGACTCCACCAGGCGCTCGGCAACGCGCTGACGCAGGCGCGACATGGGGACGCGCTGCTCGGAGCGGTCGCCCAGCGGCACGGCCACGGCCGGTGCCGGGGTGGCCTTGGCGGCGGGAGCAGCAGCCGGCTTATTCGCAGCAGCCACCACGTCTTCCTTCAGCACACGGCCATCACGGCCGCTGCCCTGGATCTTGCTGGTGTCGACACCAGCGTCGGCGGCAGCCTTCTTGGCGGCCGGCATGACAGCGGTGCCGAAGCCAATGGCGTTCTCGGGCACGCCGGCAGCGGCAGCAGCGGCGGCAACACGGGTCGGTTCCTGGGCGATGGGGGCGGCAGCCGGAGCGGCAGCGGCACCAGCGCCAGCCTTGGCTTCGGTATCGATGGTGGCGATCAGCTCGCCGCTACCCACGGTAGCGCCGTCACCCTTGACCAGGCTGACGATCACGCCGGCCTGTGGGGCGGGCAGCTCAAGCACCACCTTGTCGGTTTCCAGGTCGATCAGGTTCTCATCACGCTCGACGTACTCGCCGACCTTCTTCTTCCAGCTCACCAGGGTGGCTTCGGAAACAGATTCGGGCAGTTGGGGGACTTTGACTTCGATCAGCATGTTTTCGGCTCCGTAGTATCGGCCTGACTCGGGTTTTTAACGTACCAACCGGCCGCACAAGGCGGCCGGGTGTTCACTCTTTTGGATGGACTGCTTACTTCAGCGTGGTCGCTTCATCGACGAAGGCCTTGAGCTGGGCGGTGTGCTTGCTCATGTAGCCAACGGCCGGCGAGGCGGACGACGGACGGCCTGCGTACAGCAGAGTCTGCTTGGCCGACATGCAAGCTTCCAGACGATGGCGGATCTGGTGCCAGGCGCCCTGGTTCTTCGGTTCTTCCTGCACCCACATGATCTCCTTGGCGCCGCTGTACTTACCCAGCTCAGCCTTGAGTTCATCGGTCGGGAAGGGATAGAGCTGCTCGACGCGCACGATGGCGATGTCCTTCTGGTCACGCTCGACGCGGGCGTTGTGCAGGTCGTAGTAGACCTGACCGGCACAGACCAGCACGCGCTTGACCTTCTTGGCATCGGTCACGACGGTATCGCCGATCACCGGACGGAAGCCGCCCTGGGTGAAGTCTTCCAGCGGGCTCATCGAGTCCTTGTAACGCAACAGGCGCTTGGACATAAAGATGATCAGCGGCTTGCGGTACGGGCGCAGTTGTTGGCGGCGCAGTACGTGGAAGATCTGGCTGGCTTCGGACGCCATGACGATCTGCACATTGTGCTCGGCACACATCTGCAGGTAACGCTCCAGGCGGGCCGAGCTGTGCTCAGGACCCTGGCCGTCATAACCGTGCGGCAGCATCATGGTCAGGCCACAGAACCGGCCCCACTTGGTCTCGCCAGAGGTGATGAACTGGTCGATCACCACCTGAGCGCCGTTGGCGAAGTCGCCGAATTGGGCTTCCCAGATGGTCAGTTCGTCCGGGGCCGAGGAGCTGTAGCCGTATTCGAAGGCCAGCACGGCTTCCTCGTTGAGGATGGAGTCGATCACCAGGAAGTTGCCCTGGTTCTCGCTCAGGTTGCGCAGCGGCACGTGTACGCCGGCATCCCACTTCTCGCGGTTCTGGTCGTGTACCACGGCGTGGCGGTGGCTGAAGGTACCGCGGCCCGAGTCTTCACCCGAGATACGAACGCCGTAACCCTTCTCGAGCAGCGAGCTGTAGGCCAGGATTTCGGCCATACCCCAGTCGATGTTCTGCTTGCCGGCCGCCATTTCGCGACGGGCAGCCAAGACCTTCTCGACGGTGGGGTGCAGCTTGAAGTCTTCCGGCACCTTGGTGGCCTTCTCGGCCAGGCGGCCGATCTCGGCAGCACTCAGGGTGGTATCGGTCGGGTGAGCCCAGTGGGTACCCTTGAAGGCGCCAAAGTCGATGGCGAAGCTACGCTTGAAATCGGTCAGCGTGGTCTGCTCGACATGCTCGCCCTTGTCCAGCGCGGCGCGGTAGGCCTTGATCAGGCCATCGGCTTCGTCCGCGCTCAGCAGGCCCTCGGCTACCAGGCGGTCGGCGTACATCTTGCGCACGCCAGGGTGCTTGGCAATGCGCTTGTACATCATCGGCTGGGTCAACATCGGGTCATCGCCCTCGTTGTGGCCAAGCTTGCGGAAGCAGACCAGGTCGATGACAACGTCGCGGTTGAACTGGCGGCGGAAATCCAGGGCAGCCTGGACCACGAAGCAAACGGCTTCCGGATCATCGCCGTTCACGTGGAAGATCGGCGCTTCGATCATCTTGGCGATGTCGGTACAGTACAGCGAGGAGCGGGTATCGCGCGTGTCGCTGGTGGTGAAGCCGATCTGGTTGTTGATGACGATGTGCACCGTGCCGCCCACGCCGTAGCCACGGGTCTGCGACAGGTTGAAGGTACCCTGGTTGGTACCCAGGCCGATAAAGGCCGAGTCACCGTGCAGCAGCACCGGCAGTACCTGGGCGCCGGTACGGTCGCCGCGGCGCTGCTGGCGGGCGCGGGCCGAGCCAACCACCACCGGGTTGACGATTTCCAGGTGTGACGGGTTGAAGGCCAGCGAGACGTGCACAGGACCGCCCGGGGTCGGGATGTCGGAACTGAAGCCCATGTGGTACTTCACGTCGCCCGAAGGCAGGTCGTAGCTGTACTTGCCTTCGAATTCGGAGAACAGGTCGCGCGGCAGCTTGCCCAGGGTGTTGACCAGCACGTTCAGGCGGCCACGGTGGGCCATGCCGATCACCATTTCCTGTACGCCGTGTTCGCCCGAAGTCTGCACCAGGTGGTCCAGCGCGGCGATCATGCTCTCGCCGCCTTCCAGCGAGAAGCGCTTCTGGCCGACGTACTTGGTATGCAGATAGCGCTCGAGGGTCTCGGCAGCGGTGATCTGCTTGAGTACGCGCAACTTCTTGTCGCGGCTGAAGCCCGGGGTGGAACGGGCCGACTCGAAGCGCTCCTGGATCCAGTGGCGCTGCTCCGAGGTAGTGATGTGCATATATTCGAGGCCGATGCTGCCGCAGTAGGTCTGCTTCAGGCGGGCCAGGATATTGGCGAGCGTATCGCGCTCAGGCCCGACCAGATTGCCGCAGTCGAAGGTCATGGCCATGTCGGCGTCGACCAGGCCGTAGTAGGCCGGGTCCAGCTCTTCGAGCAGGGGCTGGTCAAAGCGCTTGAGCGGATCCAGGTTGGCGTAGCGGGCGCCGATGATGCGGTATGCCTGGATCAGGCGCAGCACGGCAACCTGCTTCTTCATGGCCTCGCTCTGCGCAGCGGCGCTGACGCCACCGGTACGCGGCTGCTTGGCCTGCTGGATGAAGGATTCCTCGATGGCCGCGCGCGGAATGTCGCGGTCGGTGGCGCCGGGCAGTTGCTGCAGTTTGTCGAAATAGTCCCGCCATTCTTCGGGCACCGTGAGCGGGTCGGCGAGGTATTGCTCGTACAGGTCCTCAATGAACGGCGCGTTGCCGCCGAACAGATGGGACTGGGCTTGGAATGCTTGCATCATGGTGATGTGGCCTATGGCGTTTTTGCTTTTCGCTTGGGCGAGACGATTGCGACAAACAGCGGCTGGAGAAAGGCGCACACCGGGGTTTGCCCGATGTGCGCCGACAGCCTTACTTACGGTTCGCGATCTCGACGTAGTCGCGACGCGGCGCACCGGTGTAGAGCTGACGCGGACGGCCGATCTTCATGGCCGGGTCGGCGATCATCTCGCTCCAGTGCGAGATCCAGCCCACGGTACGTGCCAGGGCAAAGATCGGAGTGAACATGGAGACCGGAATGCCGATGGCCGACAGCACGATGCCGGAATAGAAGTCGACGTTCGGGTACAGCTTGCGCTCGATGAAGTACGGGTCTTCCAGGGCGATCTTTTCCAGCGCCATGGCAAGCTTGAACTTCGGGTCGTTGTGCAGGCCCAGTTCGTTCAGTACTTCGTCGCAGGTCTGCTTCATGATGGCGGCGCGCGGGTCCATGTTCTTGTACACGCGGTGGCCGAAGCCCATCAGCTTGTAACGCTTGTCCTTCACGCCTTGCATGAAGTCAGCCACATTGGCCACGTCGCCGATCTCGTCCAGCATCTTCAGCACGGCTTCGTTGGCGCCGCCATGCGACGGGCCCCACAGACAGGCGATACCGGCAGCGATACAGGCGAAGGGGTTGGCACCCGACGAGCCCGACAGGCGGACGGTCGAGGTCGAGGCATTCTGCTCGTGATCGGCGTGCAGGGTGAAGATGCGATCCAGCGCGCGGGCGGTGATCGGGTTGACCTTGTACTCTTCGACCGGGGTCGAGAACATCATGTACAGGAAGTTCTCGGCGTAGGTCAGGCCAGCCTTGGGGTAGCTCAGCGGCAGGCCGCGGTTGTAGCGGTAGGCCTGGGCGGCGATGGTCGGCAGCTTGGCAACCAGGCGGAAGGCAGCTACCTCGCGGTGACGCGGGTCGTTGATGTCCAACGAGTCGTGGTAGAAGGCCGACAGGGCACCCACCACGCCGACCATGACGGCCATCGGGTGAGCATCGCGACGGAAGCCACGGAAGAAGTTGTGGATCTGATCATGCAGCATGTTGTGGCGCATGACGGTGTAGTCGAAGTTCTTCTTCTGCTCCGCGGTCGGCAGTTCGCCGTTCAAGAGCAGGTAGCAGACTTCCAGGTAGTCGCTCTTCTCGGCCAGTTGCTCGATGGGGTAGCCGCGGTAGTACAGCTGGCCCAGGTCGCCGTCGATGAAGGTGATCTTGGATTCGCAGCTCGAGGTCGACAGGAAGCCGGGGTCATGCGTGAACATGCCGGTCTTGCCGAAGGCGCGGATGTCGACGACGTCCGGACCCAGCGTGCCCTTCAGAACTGGCAGTTCGATGCTGCTCTGACCGTTGTTGTAGGACAGCGTAACGGTATTGGGTGTATCAGCCATGAAAAAGTGCTCCTGATTGGATTTCGGGTAAACCGCCAGCGCAACGACTTCTGGTGCGCCATGGCCTCGAACTAAGCAGCATTATTGTTGATTCTTCAGAACCTGCCAGTGCTGGAGCTTCGTCAGGATGGGCACGAAGCGTGGATCGTCGGTGACGGTTTTGCCATCGACCAATTCCAGCAAATCTACGTCCGGCAGCATCAACAGGTCCTGGTAGACGTCCAGCTCGGCCGGGGACAACTGGTCGAAGTCGTGTTCGAGGAAAAGCTCGAACACGAGATCCAGTTCCAGCAGTCCCCGCCGGGAACGCCAGCGGAGTCGGTTCTTATCCGCTTGGGTATGCATCTCGGTGAGTCTCCGGTCAGGCAATACGCTTGACCATCAGTTCCTTGATCTTGCCGATCGCCTTGGTCGGGTTCAGATGCTTCGGGCACACATCCACGCAGTTCATGATGGTGTGGCAACGGAACAGCCGGTACGGGTCTTCCAGGTTGTCCAGGCGCTCGTTGGTCGCGGTATCGCGGGTATCGGCGATAAAGCGGTAGGCAGCCAAGAGACCGGCCGGGCCGACGAACTTGTCAGGGTTCCACCAGAACGACGGGCAGGAGGTCGAACAGCAGGCGCACAGGATGCACTCGTACAGGCCATCGAGCTCTTCGCGGTCAGCCGGGCTTTGCAGGCGCTCGTGCGAAGGTGGTGGCGTGTCGTTGATCACGTACGGCTTGATCGAGTTGTACTGCTTGAAGAACTGGGTCATGTCCACGATCAGGTCGCGGATGACCGGCAGGCCGGGCAGCGGGCGGATCTCGACCGGCTGCTTGAGACCGGCGATGTCGGTCACGCAGGCGAGGCCATTCTTGCCGTTGATGTTCATGGCGTCCGAACCACACACGCCTTCGCGGCAGGAGCGGCGGAAGGACAGGCTGTCATCCACCGTCTTCAGGCGCACCAGGGCATCCAACAACTTCTTGTCGCTGGGTTCCAGCTCCACCTCGATGTCCTGCATATACGGCTTGGCATCGACATCCGGGTTGTAGCGGTAGATCTTGAATTGCATCTTCATAGTCTGGGCTCCAGTACGTCCGCTTAGAACGTACGCTCCTTCGGCGGGATGTAATCGACGGTCAGCGGCTTGGTGTGCACCGGCTTGTAGGACAGGTGGCGGTCGCTGTTATAGAACAGCGAGTGCTTCATCCAGTTTTCGTCATCACGCTTCTCGTAGTCGTCGTGCGAGTGCGCGCCGCGCGATTCCTTACGGGCTTCGGCCGCGATCATGGTGGCAACGGCCACTTCGATCAGGTTGTCGAGCTCCAGCGCTTCGATGCGGGCAGTGTTCCAGACCTTGGACTTGTCCTTGATCTGGGTGCGCTTGGCGCGCTCGGCCACTTCGGCGATTTCCTTGACGCCCAGGGCCATGTTCTCGCTGTTGCGGAACACGCCGGCGCGCAGCTGGATAGTCTTTTGCATGGCTTCGCGAACCACGTTCACCTCTTCGCCACCGGTCTGGTTCTCCAGGCGGGCAATGCGCGACAGGCTGAAGTCTGCAGCGTTGTCAGGCAGCGGCTTGTGAGTGGGACGCTCACGGCGGATGAAGTCGATCATGCTGTCGCCGGCCGACTTGCCGAAGACCACGAGGTCGAGCAGCGAGTTGGTACCCAGGCGGTTGGCACCGTGCACCGAGGCACAGGCGCACTCGCCGGCGGCGTAGAAGCCATTGACGCGCACTTCCGGGTTGTCGCCCTGCGGCACCATGACTTCGCCGAGGTAGTTGGTGGGGATGCCGCCCATTTGATAGTGGGTGGTCGGGATCACCGGGATCGGTTCCTTGATCGGATCGACACCGGCGAACTTGATCGCGATTTCGCGGATCGAGGGCAGGCGGTGATTGATAACCTCGGGGCCCAGGTGGTCCAGCTTGAGCAGCACGTGGTCCTTGTTCTTACCGGCACCACGGCCTTCCAGCACTTCCAGCGCCATGCAGCGGGACACGAAGTCACGCGGGGCCAGATCCTTCAGGGTCGGGGCATAGCGCTCCATGAAGCGCTCGCCGTTGGCGTTCAGTAGAATACCGCCCTCGCCGCGCACACCTTCGGTGATCAGCACGCCAGCGCCGGCCACGCCGGTCGGGTGGAACTGCCAGAACTCCATGTCTTCCAGCGGAATGCCGGCACGGGCACACATGCCCAGGCCGTCACCGGTGTTGATAAAGGCATTGGTCGAGGCGGCGTAGATACGGCCGGCACCACCGGTCGCGAACAGCACGGCCTTGGCATGCAAGATGTAGACCTCACCGGTCTCCATTTCCAGGGCGGTCACACCCACCACGTCACCGTCGGCGTCGCGGATCAGGTCCAGCGCCATCCATTCGACGAAGAACTGGGTGTTGGCGCGGACGTTACGCTGGTACAGGGTATGCAGCAGTGCGTGACCGGTACGGTCGGCGGCGGCACAGGCACGCTGCACCGGCTTTTCGCCGAAGTTGGCGGTATGGCCACCGAAGGGGCGCTGATAGATACGGCCCGATTCGACGCGGTCGAACGGCATGCCGAAGTGTTCCAGCTCGATCACGGCCTCGGGCGCGGTCTTGCACATGAACTCGATCGCGTCCTGGTCGCCGAGCCAGTCGGAACCCTTGACGGTGTCGTACATATGCCATTCCCACTTATCTTCCTGGACGTTGCCCAGCGAAGCGGAAATGCCACCCTGTGCCGCCACGGTGTGCGAACGGGTCGGGAATACCTTGGACAGCACGGCGGTCTTGAGACCGGCCTCGGACAGCTGCAGCGCGGCGCGCATGCCAGCGCCACCGGCACCGACGATCACCGCATCGAATTGACGTTTAGCGACGTTCGCCATTACACACCCCACAACACTTTAACTGCGTAGACGAAGCTGACCAGCAACCAGAGGATGGTCAGCACATGCATGGTCAGGCGGATGGCCAGCGGCTGGATGTAGTCCATCCAGATATCGCGGACACCGACCCAGGCGTGCAGCAGCAGCGCCATGACGGTAACAGTGGAGAGGACGCGGACGCCGGTATTGGCGAACAAGGCGCGCCAGCCTTCGAAACTGGCGTGCGCGGCGGCGAACAGGAAGAACACGAGGCCAATGGTGTAGACCAGCATGATCACAGCGGTAATACGCTGCAGCAGCCAGTCGCGCAGGCCGTAGTGGGCACCGATGACGTGACGATTTACCACAGCAGACCTCCGATAACGGCAGTGAGTACCAGGCTGACGATCATGACGGCCTTGGCGGTGGCGCGGGCAGTTTGCAGCTCGAGGCCCTTGTGCACATCCAGCAGCAGGAAGCGGATGCCGGCACAGGCGTGATGGAGATAGGCCCACAGCACTGCGATCAGGCCCAGCTTGACGATGGGGTAGGAAATGAAGCCGCGGAAGGCGTCGTAACGCGCCTCGTTGGAGAGCGAACCGGCCAACAGCCACAGCATGACTGGGATGGCGAGGAACATGAGTATGCCGCTGACGCGGTGCAAGATCGAGACGATGCCCGGTATCGGTAACCTTATCTTGGGAAGATCCAAGTGCTTAGGCCGTGCTTTCTCCATGACGCAATCCTTTTTGTTTAATTCCAGTGGTGCGCTCCATTTCGCACCACCATCCCGGAGGCTTAACCTCGGGTGAGGCAAAGTCTTTCGATTGTAGCAAAGTGATTTGCCATTACCGACCGACTCCACCCTGTTGCCCGGCAGCCTCCCGGCTTGGCCGTCGCACTCCTACACGCGGTAGACATACTGGTCCGTCCTGCAACGCAGCACCGACCATTCCACCGGTTCGCCATCCAGGCCGCTGGCGACACGCGCCACCTCCAGGACCGGCATATCTTCCAAAACACCCAGCAACCTCGCCTCTTCCCGACCGGCCACACCGGCACGGAACTGGGGCGGGTTGGAAACCACCCGCAAGCCGAACTCGCGCCACCATACCGTGCGCAGATTGCAATTGGCCTGCTTGATACGGCGAGCATCCAGACCATCGAAACGCTCAGCCGCCACAAAACTATCGATTACCGCAAAGGGCTCGCCGGCCACCCGCACCAAGCGCTTCACGGTCAGTACATTGCCGCCGCGCCGCAGCCCCAGTGCCGCCGCCGCATCTTCACCCGCATTGGCGCGCGCGCAGGCGAGCAGTTCGAGCGAAGTATCGAGCGGGCGCGAACCGGCCGGCAATCCGGCCTTACCCCAATCGTCCTCGGCCAGCGCCACAAAGGTACCCAGCCCCTGCCGGCGTAGCAGTACACCCTCGGCCACCAGGCTATCGAGCCCCTTGCGCACCGTACCCTGGCTCACGCCCAGGCGCTCGGCCAGCTCAAGCTCGCTGGGTAGCAGCTCGCCAGCTTCCCACTCGCCTTGCTCGATACCCGCGACGATGCGGGTACGCACCTGGGCATAGAGCGGCTGGCGACCGGGCAATTCGGCTGAAGAGCGGCCAGAGACAACGGACATGAACTGTATAAACCCTTGGGATTTTGCGCTTTATACGCCTACCCGCGCGGCATGTCTATTACGGTCTTATATAAGACATAAGACAGCAAACGCACAAAGCGGGCAATTTGCGGCAATCCGGGTGATTTCAGTGGCTTGTGATGCTAGACTCAAGTCGATTGCTGTACTGCATCATGAACTTGTGCACCAACCAGCCAGTCAGAAGACCCTCCCTACCTACGAAGCTCCAGGAGCCCCACGATGAAGAAACCCGTTCGCGTTGCCGTTACCGGCGCAGCCGGCCAGATCGGCTACAGCCTGCTGTTCCGCATTGCCTCTGGCGAAATGCTGGGCAAGGACCAACCTGTCATCCTGCAACTCCTGGAACTACCCATGGAGAAGGCCCAGGCCGCGCTCAAGGGCGTGATCATGGAGCTGGAAGACTGCGCCTTCCCGCTGCTGGCCGGCGTTGTTGGTACCGATGATGCAGAAGTCGCATTCAAGGATGTGGACGTTGCCCTGCTGGTTGGCGCCCGCCCACGTGGCCCCGGCATGGAGCGCAAGGATCTGCTGCTCGAAAACGCCAAGATCTTCACTGCGCAAGGCGCCGCCCTGAACAAGGTCGCCAGCCGTGACGTGAAGGTGCTGGTCGTCGGCAACCCCGCCAACACCAATGCCTATATCGCCATGAAGTCGGCCCCGGATCTGCCGGCCAAGAACTTCACCGCCATGCTGCGCCTGGATCACAACCGTGCCCTGAGCCAGCTGGCTGCCAAGGCTGGCGTGGCCGTGGCCGACATCGAGAACCTGGTCGTCTGGGGCAACCACAGCCCGACCATGTACCCCGACTACCGCTTCGCCACCGCAGGCGGCGCGTCGCTCAAGGCCAAGGTCAACGACGAAGCCTGGAACAAGGACACCTTCATTCCCAAGGTCGGCAAGCGTGGCGCCGCCATCATCGAAGCCCGCGGCCTGTCCTCGGCCGCTTCGGCTGCCAATGCTGCCATCGACCACATCCGTGACTGGGTACTGGGCACCAATGGCAAGTGGGTCACCATGGGCATCCCGTCCGATGGCTCCTACGGCATCCCCGAAGGTGTGATGTACGGCGTGCCGGTCACCTGCGCGAATGGCGAGTACAAGCGTGTCGAAGGCCTGGAAATCGACGCCTTCTCGCGTGAGCGCATGGACTTCACCCTGGCCGAGCTCGAAGAAGAGCGCGCCGGCGTGGCACACCTGCTGGGCTAATCCCCGCGCAGGCAAGAAAAAGGGCGAACCGCGGTTCGCCCTTTTTTATTGTTTTCACCCCGGCTCGCCGGATTCAATCCTCGGCCGGCTGTGACGCCTCGCCCGCCACGAAGACCTGGGTACCCGCCTCCCGTAGCGCATGCGCCAGATGCGCACTCAAGGGCTCGTCAGTAAACAGGCAATCCACCTGCGACAGATGCCCCAGGCGCACCAAGGCCTCGCGACCAAACTTGGTATGGTCGGCCACCAGCCAGATCTGCCGCGATTGCTCGATGATAGTCTGGGCGACCTTGACCTCCTGGTAGTCGAAATCGCGCAAGGTCCCATCCGCCTCGATGCTGGAGACGCCGATGATGCCGATATCGACCTTGAACTGGCGGATGAAGTCTATGGTCGCCTCCCCCACCACGCCGCGATCACGCGGGCGTACCACTCCACCAGCCACGATGACCTCGCAAGCGGCATTGGTCGACAGGGTCATGGCCACGTTCAGGTTGTTGGTCACGACATGCAGGCCACGGTGCTGCTGCAAGGCCAGCGCCACGGCCTCGGTAGTGGTACCGATATTGATGAACAGTGATTTGTCATTGGGCAGCTCCTGCGCCACCCGCGCCGCGATGCGCTGCTTGGCCTCGCTATTGAGTACCTGGCGCTGGGGGTAGGCAATGTTCTGTACGCTAGATGGCAACCCTACCCCACCATGGTAGCGCCGCAGCAGTTCTTCCTCCTCCAGCTGGCTCACATCGCGGCGTATGGTCTGCATGGTGACGCCGAAATGGTTCGCCAGCTCTTCCACCGAGACAAAACCCCGATCTCGCACCAACGTCAGCAGCGACATCTGCCTTGGATTCACTCCCACTCCCTGTATTGAAGGCGCCTAGCACCTGGATGCAGCCAACATAGCACATTTTCCTTTTTCGACCCGTTTACAACAAATTCGCAAATCCAAGTCGAACCAACGGCAATAACAAGCACCCGCAATGATCAAAAGCAGGGGGACTGGTCCAATCAGAAGCCGCCAAAGCAACAGGAACAAACACAAAAGAAAAAATAAACAACATTTTCTTGGCAATATCGAAAACGTTCCTATACATTTGACACAAGAAAACACAAGCAAATGAACAAAGGAGGCAGAGGTGCAGACCGGCGTGTTCGATGTCGTGGTAGTCGGCGGCGGGATCAATGGGACGGGGATCGCACGCGATCTGGCCGGCAGAGGCCTGACTGTCCTTCTGTGCGAAAAGGATGACCTGGCGAGGCATACTTCATCGGCCAGTACCAAGCTGATACACGGCGGACTGCGTTACCTTGAGTACTACGAGTTCGGCTTGGTGCGTAAAGCACTGCAGGAGCGCGAGGTACTGTTGCGCGCTGCGCCGCACATCATCCGCCCGCTGCGCTTTGTGATGCCGCACGACCATCATCTGCGCCCGGCATGGATGATACGGGCCGGCCTCTTTCTCTATGATCACCTGGCCCACCGCGAGCTGCTACCGGCATCCCGATCCGTGGACCTGCGGCGGCACGAAGCAGGCTTACCGCTGCACAGCCGCTTTGAGCGCGGCTTCGTCTACTCCGACGCCTGGGTGGACGACGCGCGTTTGGTTGCGCTTTGCGCGCTGGACGCACACGAGCGCGGCGCCCAGATCCACACCCATACGACCTGCGCAGGTGCAACACAGACCGATGGCAACTGGTCGATCACCTTGCGCGAACAAGATGGTGCCGAACGCAAAGTCTCTGCACGCCTGCTGGTCAACGCCGCCGGCCCTTGGGTGGGTGAATTCCTGTCCGAGGTGGCGCAGGTTCCCGCCGCCAAGCGGGTCAGGCTGGTCAAGGGTAGCCATATCGTGGTGCCCCGCCTGTTCGACCACCCCTATGCCTACATCTTCCAGAACCCGGACAAGCGCATCATCTTCGCCATACCCTACGAACAGGATTACACCCTGATAGGCACCACCGACGTGGAGTACCGTGGCGAAGCCGGCCAGGTGGCAATTGCCGAGGATGAGATCCACTACCTGTGTGAGATGGCCAGCCGTTACTTCCAGGCCACCATCGCCCCCGAGCAGGTAGTCTGGCACTACTCGGGCGTGCGCCCGCTGCTGGATGACGAGTCGGCCGACGCAGCCGGTGTGACACGCGACTACGAGCTGGCGCTGGAACACGCTCCCGCCCCCTTGTTATCGGTGTTCGGCGGCAAGATCACCACCTTCCGCAAGCTGGCAGAAGAGGCGGCTGACATGGTGCAGGAGGTACTCAACCGCGGCAGCGGCCCCTGGACCGCCAAAGCCACCCTACCCGGCGGTGATCTGCCTGGTGGCGACTTCGAAGCCTTTCTTATCCAACTGCGTAAGGACTACCCCTGGCTGCCGGAAGAACTGCGGGTACGCTATGCACGCGGCTACGGCAGCCGCCTACCAAAGCTGCTGGCCGGCCGCGGCTCGCTGGCCGAGCTGGGCGAGGCCGTGCTGCCAGGACTCTACGCCGCAGAGATCCATTACCTGCAGCAACATGAATGGGCCCGCAGCGCGGCCGATATTCTGTGGCGCCGTAGCAAGCTGGGCCTGCACGTACCCAAGGGTGGCGAAGCAACGCTGGATGCCTGGTTGCAACGCCATGTTGTAAACACGACAGAATCGAAAATATACGATCAAACCTCCCTCACAAACGGCTAAGTTATAGGGGCGTGGCCGTATGGCTGCGGATTTCACGCTGTAAACAGACCACAAAGCCCATCGATAAGGGCGTGGCAACCAAAAAGAAGAGGAGCCACTAACAAAGCCTTCCGGCTTCCCCGTAAAGAGGGGGCCGTGGTTGTAAGGTGCTGAAGCACCGACAAGCACATTCAGGCGTGCAAGCGCTGACAGTACGAGTGGTACGGCAAGCTTGCACAACAAGGACAGAAGGTTTTGTTAGTGGCTCCCAACGGAGACAACTCGCAATGCAGCTTAAACTGGACGGCATCAGCAAGCTGGCCGGTGCGGACGTGCACATCCATCCGCTCGACCTGAACCTGCAAGCCGGCAAGATCAATGTGCTGTTGGGCCAGACGCGTGCCGGCAAGACCACGCTGATGCGGCTGATGGCGGGCCTGGACAGACCTAGCGGCGGCCGGGTGCTGGTCGATGGCGTCGACGTGACCGGCGTTTCTGTACGCCGCCGCGACCTCGCCATGGTCTACCAGCAATTCGTCAACTACCCCTCCTTTACCGTCTTCGAGAATATCGCCTCCCCCCTGCGGTTGGCGGGCAAGCTGAGCCCGCAGGAAATCAAGACGCGGGTGGAAGCGGTAGCCGAAAAGCTGCACATCGCCCATCTGCTGGACCGGCTGCCCAGCGCCCTTTCCGGCGGCCAGCAGCAACGTACCGCCATGGCCCGCGCCATGGTCAAGCAGGCACCTTTGCTGCTGCTCGACGAGCCGCTGGTCAACCTCGATTACAAGCTGCGTGAAGAGCTGCGCGCCGAACTGAAGGACTTGTTCGCCGACGGCCACACCACGGTGGTCTACGCCACCACAGAACCCCACGAGGCACTGCTTTTGGGTGGCCATACCGCCGTGCTGGACGAAGGTCGCTTGCTGCAGTTCGCCCCCACGCTGGAAGTCTTCCACCATCCCGCCACCCAGCGGGTCGCCCAAGTCTTCAGTGATCCACCCATGAATCTGCTGCCGGCCCATATTCCCGCCGGCACTGGCGAAGCGCGACTGGCGGGTGGGCTGGTGCTCCCGCTGGGGCCGCATCTCACTGCCCTTCCCGCCGGCCAATATACGCTGGGTGTGCGCCCCAGCCATCTGCGCCTGCGTCCCGAGCGCAGCGGCGAGGTGGCCTTGCAGTGCGAGGTGGAACTGGCCGAGATCAGCGGCTCGGATACCTATCTGCACCTCAAGCAGGCTGGTGCGGATTGGGTGGCGCAGCTACCTGGCGTCTGTGACCTCGACCCGGGCAGCCATGTAGAGATCTACCTCCACCCCGGCGACGTGTTCGCCTTCGACCAACAAGGTCGACTGGCCGGCTCACCTGATCGTGGGCTGATTCTCGCGGCCAACGCCGCCAGCGTAGGGGCTTAGCCATGGCACGTATCGAACTCAATGGCCTTGGCCACCG
Source organism: Chitinimonas sp. (assembly GCF_036568685.1). Taxonomy (GTDB): domain Bacteria; phylum Pseudomonadota; class Gammaproteobacteria; order Burkholderiales; family Chitinimonadaceae; genus Chitinimonas. Next base: position 55,573 of record NZ_DATCSC010000136.1, on the reverse strand, counting down.
CTACCCTGGCAGCGAGCAATATGCGCTGCAACCGCAAACCATGGTCTGGGAGGATGGCGGCGCCTATGCCCTGCTGGGCCCCAGCGGCTGCGGCAAGACCACCCTGCTCAACATCATCTCCGGCCTTCTGACCCCAAGCGAAGGCAGCGTGCTGTTCGACGGCCGTGACGTCACCCAGCTGCCACCGGAGAAACGCAATATCGCCCAGGTTTTCCAGTTCCCGGTCATCTACGACACCATGACCGTGTTCGACAACCTGGCCTTCCCGCTGCGCAACCGCAAGCTGCCGGAACCTGAAGTACGCAGCCGGGTACAGGAGATCGCCGAGATCCTGGACCTGAGTGGCGAACTCAGGCGCCGAGCCAGCGGCCTTTCGGCCGAGGAAAAGCAGATCATCTCATTGGGCCGAGGCCTGGTGCGCAAGGATGTGGCGGCGGTGCTGTTCGACGAGCCGCTGACCGTGATCGACCCGCATGTGAAGTGGCTGCTGCGGCGTCAGCTCAAGCGCATCCACCAGCAGCTCAAGCTCTCGCTGATCTACGTCACCCATGACCAGATCGAGGCGCTGACCTTCGCCAACCAGGTGGTAGTCATGTACGAAGGCGAGGTGGTGCAGATGGGTACGCCACAGGCCTTGTTCGAGGAGCCGGCCCATACCTTTGTTGGCCACTTTATCGGTAGCCCGGGCATGAATCTGCTGCCTTGCGAGCTCAACGGCGAATCGATCCGGCTGGGCGAGCAATCGATGCCGCTGGCCCCAGCGCTTGCGGTCCGCCTGGCCCAGGTAGGCAAGCCGCTGATGCTGGGCATACGGCCGGAATTCATCCGCCTGGCGAGCAGCGGTAGCGCAGCGCTCGATGCCGACGTGGTGCGGCTGGAGGACCTGGGTACCAGCAAGATCCTGACCGTCACCCTGGCCGGTAAGCCGATACGGATACGTCTGCCCGAACAACAGACGGTCGAAGGCACGCGGGTGCGACTGGACTTCCAGCCCGAGCGCACCATGTTCTACGCCGATGGGCACCGGATCGCCTAGGAGAGCCAGCATGAAACCCTATAACAACAAGGCTTGGCTGCTGGTGCTCCCGGTGGTGCTCTGCGTGGCCTTCTCGGCAGTCATCCCGCTCATGACGGTGGTCAACTACTCGGTACAGGACATCCTGGGGCCGGACCAGCGGGTATTCGTCGGCACGGAATGGTTCAAGAATGTGCTGCGCGACCCCGAGCTGCACGGTGCACTGTGGCGGCAGATCGTTTTCTCGGCCACCGTGCTCGCCATCGAGATCCCGCTCGGTATCCTGCTCGCGCTGGCGCTGCCGGCACAGGGTTGGCGCTCCTCCTTGGCACTGGTGTTGCTAGCCATGCCCTTGCTGATCCCCCAGAACGTGGTCGGCACCATCTGGCAGATCTATGGCCGCACCGATATCGGCTTTGGCGGCCTCGTGATCTCCAAGCTGGGGTTCGACTACAACTACGCCTCCAACCCGACCGACGCCTGGCTGACGGTGGTGGTCATGGATATCTGGCACTGGACGCCCTTGATCGCGCTGCTGGCTTTTGCAGGCCTGCGCGCCATCCCCGAAGCCTACTACCAGGCGGCGCGTATCGACGGCGCCTCGCGCTGGGCAGTGTTCCGCTATATCCAACTGCCGAAGCTGCGTGGCGTGCTCTTGATCGGCCTGCTGCTGCGCTTTATGGACAGCTTCATGATCTACACCGAGCCCTTTGTGCTGACGGGTGGCGGGCCGGGTAATGCCACCACCTTTTTGAGCCAGTACCTTACCCAGAAAGCCGTTGGCCAGTTCGATCTGGGGCCGGCTGCCGCCTTCTCGCTGGTTTACTTCCTCATCATCCTTTTGGCCTGCTTCGTGTTCTACACGCTACTGCAGAACCAGGCCGAGAGCGACAACAAGCCGGAGGCCTGACCATGAAAAAACGCTACCTCGGCCTCCTGCTCTACCTCGTCTTCGCCATCCTGCCGATCTATTGGATGCTGAATATGTCGCTCAAGACCAATGAGGAGATCACCGGCGTCTTCAGCCTGTGGCCGCAGCAACTTACGCTGGCCAACTTCCGTACCATCCTGACCGACCCGGCCTGGTACAGCGGCTATATCAATTCGCTGATCTACGTCGGCATCAACACCATCTGCTCGGTGCTGGTGGCCCTGCCCGCCGCCTACGCCTTCTCGCGCTATGAGTTTCTGGGCGACAAGCACCTGTTCTTTTGGCTGCTGACCAACCGTATGAGCCCACCGGCGGTCTTTCTGCTTCCCTTCTTCCAGCTCTATTCCAGCGTCAACCTGTTTGATACGCATATCGCCGTGGCACTGGCCCATATGTTGTTCAACGTGCCGCTGGCGGTCTGGATCCTGGAAGGCTTTATGTCCGGTGTGCCGCGGGAAATCGACGAGACGGCCTATATCGACGGTTACCGCTTCCCACACTTCTTTGTGCGCATCTTTATCCCGCTGATCAGCGCCGGCATCGGCGTGACCGCCTTTTTCTGTTTCATGTTCAGCTGGGTTGAGCTGCTGCTGGCCCGCACCCTGACCTCGGTCAATGCCAAGCCCATCGTGGCCATCATGACCCGCACGGTCAGCGCCGCCGGCATGGACTGGGGTGTGCTGGCTGCGGCCGGGATATTGACCATTGTGCCGGGCGCACTGGTGATCTACTTCGTGCGCAACTACATCGCCAAGGGCTTTGCCATGGGCCGGGTCTGAGCCAGATACAAGAGGAGAGCAGGCAATGGAATGGATGGCATGGACTCTGCCGGTGGCAGTGTTCTTTATCTCGGTCGGCGTGATGCTGGCCGGCATGACGGTCTGGGAGATCGCCCGGCCCTCGGTAGCCCGGCGCGGCTTTTTGCGCCTGCGCACCACGCGTGGCGATCGCTTGTTCCTGGGCCTCCTGAGCGCGGCCTACGTCAACCTGGCTTGGGCTGGCGTGAGCGACCTCAACCAGTGGTACGGCGCAGCGGCCTCCTTGCTGCTGTTGCTCGTCATCATGCGCTGGGGCTGAGCCAGGCCATTAACCGTTACGACGGTGTCGGCCGTGCCTTCCGGCCGGCACCGAATTGGATCGAAGGCGAGATACACACATAACAGGAGACAGCCGTGGTCAAGAAATTGGTAGTGGCAATAGCCTGCGCTTTTGCGGCCCCCGTCGTAATGGCCGGCACCGCCGAAGCTCAAAAGTGGATCGATAGCGAGTTCCAGCCCAGCACGCTTTCCAAGCAGCAGCAGGCCGACGAGATGAAGTGGTTCATCGCCGCGGCCGAAAAGCTCAAGAAGGCCGGCATCACCGAGATCAATGTGGTGTCCGAGACCATCGACACCCATGTGTACGAATCCAAGACCCTGGCCAAGGCCTTTGCCGAGATCACCGGGATCAAGGTCAACCACGACATCATCCAGGAAGGTGACGTGGTCGAGAAATTGCAGACCCAGATGCAGTCGGGCAAGAACATCTACGACGGCTGGATCTCCGATTCCGACCTGATCGGCACCCACTACCGCTACGGTCAGGTCGTGCCACTGACCGACTTCATGGCCGGCGAAGGCAAGGACTTCACCAGCCCCACCCTGGACATCAAGGACTTTATCGGCACCAAGTTCACCACAGCTCCCGACGGCAAGCTCTACCAACTGCCCGACCAGCAGTTCGCCAACCTGTACTGGTTCCGTGCCGACTGGTTTGCCCGGCCCGATCTGCAAAAGCAGTTCAAGGCCAAGTATGGCTACGACCTGGGTGTACCGGTCAACTGGTCGGCGTATGAAGACATTGCCAACTTCTTCACCAATGACGTGAAGACCATCGACGGCGTCAAGGTCTACGGCCATATGGACTACGGCAAGAAGGACCCTTCGCTGGGCTGGCGCTTTACCGATGCCTGGCTGTCCATGGCTGGTGAAGCCGACAAGGGCACACCGAACGGCCTGCCGGTGGACGAGTGGGGCATCCGCGTTGCCGACGACAAGTGCACCCCGGTCGGTGCTTCCATGAGCCGCGGCGGCGCCACCAACAGCCCGGCTGCGGTCTACGCGCTGACCAAGTACATCGACTGGATGAAGAAGTACGCTCCGCCGCAAGCACTGGGCATGACCTTCTCCGAAGCCGGACCGGTACCGGCGCAGGGTGCTATCGCCCAACAGGTCTTCTGGTACACCGCCTTTACCGCCTCCATGAACAAACCCGGCCTACCGGTGGTGAACAAGGACGGCACGCCCAAGTGGCGCATGGCTCCCGGCCCGCACGGCCCGTATTGGAAGGATGGCATGCAGAACGGCTACCAGGACGTGGGCTCCTGGACCTTCTTCAAGTCCACCCCGCTGGAACGCCGTCAGGCCGCCTGGCTGTATGCTCAGTTCGTGACCTCCAAGACAGTCTCGCTGAAGAAGAGCGTCACCGGTCTGACCTTTATCCGCGAGTCGGATATCCAGAGCCAGGCCATGACGGATATGGCACCCAAGCTCGGCGGTCTGGTGGAGTTCTACCGCAGCCCGGCCCGGGTGGCCTGGACGCCGACCGGCACCAACGTACCTGACTACCCCAAGCTGGCCCAGCTGTGGTGGAAGAACGTGGCTACCGCGGTGACCGGCGAGAAGACCCCGCAGGACGCCATGGACAATCTGGCCAAGGAAATGGATGCCGTCATGGCCCGTTTGCAGCGCGCCGGCATGAAGGTTTGCGCGCCCAAGCTCAACCCGGAGACCGACCCCAAGCAATGGCAGGCCAAGGGCACCGCGCCCTGGCCTAAGCTCGCCAACGAAAAGCCCAAGGGTGAAACCGTACCCTATGAGCAGCTTCTCAAAGCCTGGAAGGAAGGCCGCGTGAAGTAAGCAAGGTGGGGCGGCGACAAGCCGCCCCAGTCATTTCGGCTATCGAAGCCGAGGCCGGAAGGCGATAATCCCAATATCTCCGCAAGTTGGCAGCCCTAGCGCGGCTGTCGCAGCAAAGGTAAGCGCATGCCCTACGTACTCGCCCTGGACCAGGGCACTACCAGTTCCCGAGCCATCGTCTTCAACGAGCTGGGCTTGCCCGTGGCCAGCGCGCAGCAGGAATTCCCGCAGCACTTCCCGCAACCGGGCTGGGTCGAGCACGACCCCATGGACCTATGGCACAGCCAACTGGCCACGGCCCGGCAGGCGCTGCAACAAGCCGGCTTGCGCGCCGACCAGATCGCAGGCCTTGGCATCACCAACCAGCGCGAGACCACCGTGCTGTGGGAACGCAAGACCGGCAAGCCGCTGCATCATGCCATCGTCTGGCAGGATCGGCGTACAGCCGACCTTTGCAAGCAACTGACCGAGCAGGGGCACGACCCCATGGTGCGCGAGCGGACCGGCCTCTTGCTGGACTCATACTTCTCCGGCCCCAAGCTCGCCTGGCTGCTCGACCACCTGCCCGATGCCCGCCGCCGGGCCGAGGCCGGTGAGCTGGCCTTTGGTACGGTGGACAGCTGGCTGATCTGGAACCTGACCGGCGGCCAGCGTCATATCACCGACCCGAGCAATGCCTGCCGCACCCTGCTGTTCAATATCCATCGTCAGTGCTGGGACGAGGACCTGCTGGCACTGTTCAATATCCCGGTCCAGCTCCTGCCCGAGGTGGTGCCCTCCAGCGGCCGCCATGGCTTGACCATGGCCGAGCCCCTGGGCAGCCCCATCGAGATCGCCGGCATTGCCGGTGACCAGCAGGCCGCCTTGTTCGGCCAGGCCTGCCACAAGCCCGGCATGGCCAAGAATACCTATGGCACCGGCTGCTTTATGTTGCTGCAGACCGGAGAGCAGGCCATGCGCTCGGCCAATGGCCTATTGACCACCGTGGCCGCCAGCGGCGATGGCAAACCGCGCTTTGCCCTGGAGGGCAGCGTATTTGTCGGTGGCGCGGTGGTGCAGTGGCTGCGCGATGGGCTGGGCATGGTGCCCAACTCCTCGGCGGTGGAGCCGCTGGCTGCCTCGGTCCCCGATAGCGGCGGCGTCTATTTCGTGCCCGCCTTCACCGGCCTGGGCGCCCCGCACTGGGACCCCCATGCCTGCGGTGGCCTCTTGGGCCTTTCGCGCGGCACCACCCAGGCACATATCGCCCGCGCTGCGCTCGAAGGCATTGCCTTCCAGTCGGCCGATCTACTTGAGGCCATGCAGGCCGACGCCAGCGAACCGCTGCACGAGTTGCGTGCCGACGGCGGCGCAGCCGCCAACAACCTGCTGCTGCAATGCCAGGCCGACCTTCTGGGTGTGCCGGTAGTGCGGCCCAAGGTCCTGGAAACTACCGCCCTGGGGGCTGCGCTGCTGGCCGGGCTCGCCACCGGCGTCTATCCGGACATGGCCACCCTGACCAGCCAGTGGCAGATGGACCGCACCTTCGAGCCGGCCATCAGCCGTGATGAAGCGGCAGCACGCCGCACCAAATGGCGCTCTGCAGTAGTCCGAGTGCAAAACTGGCAGGTCTGAGGGACAGCAGTGACAGCAAGTCCTGGAGCAAATAGGCGCTGGGCGGGGCACAATAGCGCCCTGCCCGACTCCAGGCCGCGCGCCACCCGACCGTGACCACACCGCTACCAGAATCCGACACGCCTCCGACCCCACGCTGGCTGCGCCTATGGCGGCGCTGGCGCATGCTCTTGGGCGGCGTGGTCCTCGTGTCGTTCCTGCTGCTGGCCGGCGGCATCGCTTGGCTGTGGAAGGATCTGCCATCGCTCGATGAGCTCGACAACCTGCAGCCCAAGGTCCCGCTGCGCATCTACAGCGCCGACGGCATTCTGATTGGCGAGTTCGGCCGCGAACGCCGGCAACTGGTCAAACTCTCCGAGATGCCGCTACACCTCAAGCAAGCACTGCTGGATATCGAGGACGCCCGCTTCTATGACCATGGCGCCATCGACCTGACCGGCGCCATCCGTGCCGGCTTTGCCAACCTCGCCAGTGGCGGTCGCAGCCAAGGTGCCAGCACCATCACCATGCAACTGGCGCGCGATCTTTTCCTGACCAAGGACAAGGAAATCAGCCGCAAGCTGCGCGAGATCCTGCTGGCCTACAAGATCGAGTTCGTGCACAGCAAGGATGGTGTGCTCGAGCTCTATATGAACCAGATCTACCTGGGCCAGCGCGCCTACGGTTTTGCCGGTGCCGCCCGGGCCTACTTCGACAAGGACCTGCAGCAACTGACACTGGCCGAGTCTGCCATGCTGGCCGGCCTGCCCAAGGCCCCTGCAGCCTACAACCCGGTGATCAATCCCGAGCGCGCGCGCGTGCGGCAGGTGTATATCCTCAAACGCATGCTGGAGCTGGGGCATATCAAGGAGGCCGAGTACCAGCGGGCGCTGGCCGAGCCATTGCGTCTGGCCAATGGCCGCAGCAAGGTTGCGCGACCGCACGCGGCCTACCTGGCCGAAATGGTACGCCAACAGATGGTGGCGCAGTACGGCGAGGCCGCCTACGCCCGTGGCATATCGGTGACCACCACGGTGGACTACACCGCCCAGAGCCAAGCCTGGCAGGCGGTCCATGACAGCTTGCTGGAATATGACCGCCGACGCGGCTGGCGCGGCGCGGAGGGCCAGATCAAGCTGCCCAAGGAAGAAGATGAACTGGAAGACGCGGTCGCCGATGGACTGGAGCGCCACCCCGATACCGAGGACATGGAGGCGGTGGTCCTGACCGCCGTCACATCCAAGGCGCTGACCCTGATGCGGCGCGACGGCGACACCCTCACCCTGCCGCCTGGCAGCCAACGCTTTGCTGCCAGCGGCCTGCGTAGCGACGCGCCCGAGCGCTTGCGCCTGCGGCCTGGCGTCATCGTCCGTTTAAGCAACAACGCGCAGGGTAAGCCCGAGATCAGCCAGTTGCCTGAGGTACAGGGTGCACTCGTGGCCATGCAGCCGCAGGACGGTGCCATCCGGGCCCTGGTTGGCGGCTATGACTTCCGCCTCAACCCCTTCAACCGGGTCACGCAGGCCATGCGGCAACCGGGCTCAAGCTTCAAACCCTTCGTCTATTCAGCTGCATTGGAAAAAGGTATAGGCCCCGCCACCATCGTCAATGACGCACCGCTGTCCATCAAGCTCGACCCGGCGCGGGACGAGGTCTGGGAGCCCAAGAACGATGACGGTACCGTAGCCGGCCCGATCACCCTGCGGCGCGGCCTGCAAAAGTCCAAGAACCTGGTGGCCCTCCGGGTAGCGCAGCAGATCGGGGTACCCTATGCCCGCGAGTACGTTGGCCGCTTCGGCTTCGACCCCAGGCAGGTGCCACCCTATCTGCCCATGGCGCTTGGCGCCGGCCAGGTTACGCCCTTGCAGTTGGCGCGCGGCTACGCTGTCTTTGCCAACGGCGGCTATCTGGTCCGCCCCTACCTGATCCGGGAAGTGCGCGATGGCCAGGGCCGTCTCTTGATGGTGGCCAAGCCGCAGGTGGCGGCGCAGAACGCGCCGCAGGCGATCTCTGCCGCCAACGCCTATGTGATGGACAGCCTGCTGACCGGGGTGGCCCAGCACGGCACCGCCTACCAGAGCAACAACCTGGGGCGCACCGATCTTGCCGGCAAGACCGGCACTACCAATGACGGCCGCGATGGCTGGTTTGCCGGCTATCAGCACCAGTTGGTAGCGGTGAGCTGGTTCGGCTTCGACCAACCACGGCCACTCGGCGGCGGGGGTGCGCAGCTGGCCCTGCCCATGTGGATGCGCTTCATGGGTCAGGCACTCAAGGGCGTGCCGCGTTACGAGGCCATTCCGCCGGAGGGTGTCCGCAATCTGGGCGGCGAGCTTTATCTCTCGGCCTTCACACCCGGTAACGGTTTTGTTGCCCGCATAGGTATGGAAGGCGTGCCCATGCCGGGCAGCGAAGACAGCGAGATGCCGGCCGACGATACCGACCCCGGCGCAGAGGCTGCGCCCGAAGCACCGACTGCCGCTGCCACGCCGGTGGTACAGCCCGTGGTCATCTCGCGCACCGCCCGGGATCGCTAGACCTGCCAAGCTGACCATACACCAACAACGAGTACCGCCATGGTTACCGCCCAGCAGCCCCCCAGTCCCTCAGTCAGCAACCGGGATGCCGTCGCGGCCCTGTGGCAATGTACCGGCCTAGATGATGCCCCACTGGATTGGCTCAAACTGGCCGGTAGCGATGCGGTACTGCCCTCCTCCTTTGCGGCGGCGACAGCGGCGCAAGCCAGCATTGCCGCCGCCGGGCTGGCGGCTGCCATGCTGTGGCGCGAGCGCGGTGGTCGGCCGCAGACGGTGGCAGTGGACCGACGGCATGCGGTGGCGGAGTTTCGCAGTGAGCGCTACCTGCTGGTAGATGGCGCACCGCCGGCGGACCCCTGGGACAGGATTGCCGGTGCCTACCGTTGTGGCGATGGCCGCTGGATAAGGCTGCACACCAACTTCCCGCACCACCGTGACGGCGTGCTGGCCATCCTCGGCTGCGAGCACGACAAGGCCAGCGTGGCACAGGCGCTGCTGGGTTGGGAGGCAGAAGCATTTGAAACCGCCGCCTCGGCACGGGGCATGGTGGTCGCCGCCATGCGCAGCTTTGCGGAATGGGACGCCCATCCGCAGGCGGCGGCGCTCGCCGGCCTGCCCATCTTCAGCCTGGAGCGCATAGGCGAGGCACCGGCCGCCCCCTTGCCACCGGCCGAGCGGCCGCTGTCCGGTGTAAAAGTACTGGATCTGACCCGGGTGATCGCCGGGCCGGTCTGCGGTCGTACTCTCGCTGCCCACGGTGCCGACGTGCTGGCGATCAGCTCGTCCAAGCTGCCCAGCATTCCAGCCTTGGTGATCGACACCAGCCGGGGCAAACACAATGCCTACCTGGACCTCACCGAAGCGAGCGACCGGGTACAACTGAGGGCCTTGCTCGGTGCTACGGATGTATTCGTACAGGGGTATCGCCCTGGGGGCCTGGCTGCGAAGGGTTTCGGACCTGAGGAGGCCGCCAGCGTGCGGCCGGGCATCGTCTATGTCTCGCTATCTGCCTATGGGCACCTCGGCCCCTGGGCAGACAAGCGCGGCTTCGATTCACTGGTACAGACAGCCTGCGGCTTCAACCACGCCGAGATGAGCGCCTTTGGAGAGAATGCCCCCAGGCCGCTGCCCATGCAGGTGCTGGATCACGCTTCGGGCTATTTGATGGCGCTGGGCGCCATGGCCGCGCTGGCACGGCGTGCCCGCGAGGGTGGCAGCTGGCATGTGCGGGTATCGCTGGCGCAGACCGCGCAATGGCTGCGCGGGCTGGGTCGACCAGTGGATGGCCTGGCAGCGACCGACTTCAGTGCCGAAGAGATCACCGCCTGGCGGCAAATTTCCGCCTCCGGCTTTGGTGAGCTGAGCGCTATCCACCATGCCGCCAAGCTGTCGGCAACCCCGGCCCACTGGCCTCTTCCCTCCATGCCGCTCGGCTCGGCGCCGGCGGCCTGGTGGGAATGAGTGCGCGTTATTGCCAGCTGATCAGGCCGTAGTTCTTCTTCCCTCGCTTGATCACCGTAAAACGACCGAACAGCCGTTCGCTGTCGGCAAACTGGTGCTCAAGACTGTCGGCCTTCTGGCCGTTGATACTGACTGCGCCGCTCTGGATAAAAGTGCGGGCTTCGCTCTTGGACTTGGCAAGACCGGCAGCGGCCAGCGCGTCGATCAGGCTACCCACGCTACGCTCCAGCACGATGCCCGGCATACCGTCCTGCGCCAGTTGCTCAAGGTCCGACTCGGTCAGCACCGAGAGACTGTCGCTAAACAGGCTCTGGCTGATGCGCTGGGCCGCCTCGACCGCAGATTGGCCGTGGACAATGGCGGTGACCTGCTCAGCCAGGATGCGCTGTGCCTCGGGCTTGCCTTCGCGCGCCTTGTCGGCAGCCTCGATGGCATCGATCTCGGCCGGGGTCAGGAAGGTGAAGTAGCGCAGAAATTTGTAGACGTCCGCATCTGCCGTGCTCAACCAGAATTGGTAGAAGGCGTAGGGCGAGGTCTTCTTCGCATCCAGCCAGATGGTACCGGTCTCGGTCTTGCCGAACTTGGTACCGTCGGACTTGGTCACCAACGGCAGGGTCAGGCCGAATACCTGCTGCTGGTTGAGGCGACGGGTCAGATCGGTACCGGCGGTGATATTGCCCCACTGGTCCGAGCCACCGATCTGCAGCTTGCAGCCGTGGCGACGGTTCAGCTCGGTGAAGTCGTAGCCCTGCAACAGGCTGTAGGAGAACTCGGTGTAGGAGATACCCTGGTCGTCACGATTGATACGCTGCTGTACCGACTCCTTCTTGATCATGGCATTGACCGAGAAGTGCTTGCCGATATCGCGCAGGAAGTCGAGCACGCTCATGGGGCCGAACCAGTCGTGGTTGTTGGCCATGATGGCGGCGTTGCTGCCTTCGAAGCTCAGGAAGGGCTCGACCTGCTTGCGGATCTTGGCCACCCAGCCTTCGATCACATCGGGGGTGTTGAGCTTGCGCTCGGTAGCCTTGAAGCTCGGGTCGCCGATCATGCCGGTGGCGCCACCAACCAGGGCGATAGGCTTGTGGCCGGCCAGCTGGAAGCGCTTGAGCACCAGAATGGGCACCAGGCTACCGATATGCAGGCTGTCCGCCGTCGGGTCGAAGCCACAATAGAGGGTCACCGACTCCTTGGCCAACAACTCGTCGAGGGCCGCGGCATCGGTTGCCTGGGCGACAAGGCCACGATCCTGCAGATCCTGGATCAGGGGGGACTGGGACATACTCGGACTCTCCAGAGGGCGGCGCAGCGGCACCGCGACATCAATCGAAACCGCGCATTTTAGCGCAATCTACCCGCCCTGCTCACCTCAGCAATTGCCAAGGCGAGCGCGCCAGAAGTCGATAAAGCAGCGTAGCTTGGGCGCCAGCTGGTGACGGCTGGGATAGTAGAGATGGAAACCGGCAAAGCGCGGACTGGCCTCCGGCAGTACGCGCACCAGGCGCCCATCGACCAGCTCCTGCGCGACCAGCCCTTCGAACAGATAGGACAGCCCAATACCGTCGAGGGCCCCCTCCACCAAGCCTTCACTGTCGCTGACGATAAGCGAACCATCCACTTCCACCTCCACGAGGCGCCCCTCGCGCAGCAGCTCCCAACGATAAATTGCCCCGCTGCTGCGAAAGCGGTAGCGCACGCAGTCATGTTCCCGTAACGCTTCCAGGCTGGCCGGCACGCCATGGCGCGCGAGATAGGCCGGCGAGGCAACGACGACCATCTGCATCTCGCCCCCCAGAGGCAGTGCCACCATGTCCTGCGCAATCGACTCCCCCAGGCGTATGCCCGCGTCGAAGCCCTGCTCGACAATGTCGACCATGCTGTCATCCACGCTCAGTTCCAGCTGCAGTTCAGGAAAGGCGGCCAGGAATTCAGCCAGCCAGGGGCGGATCAGCATGCGGTGGGCTATGCGCGGCAAGGTCAGGCGCAAGCGGCCGGCAGGCCGGCCGCGGTAGTCGTCCAGTTCGCCCGTGGCATCGGCCAGTTCGCTGACGGCCGGTCCGACCCGGGCCAGGAAGCGTGCCCCAGCCTCGGTCAGCCCAACACTGCGGGTAGTACGGTTGAGCAAGCGCACGCCCAGCCGTTGCTCCAAGGTGCGTACCGCCTGACTCACAGCCGGCGGCGTAACCTCCAGCTGGGCTGCGGCGGCGGTAAAGCTACGCTTTTGCGCCACCGTGATGAAGGCAACCAGGCCATCGAGCTGGTCGAGTTTCATTATGAAGCCCTGGTTAATAGAACAAACACATTATCCGGATATTTCTGCTTAATTTCCTTGTCTAGACTGCATCCATCGCAACACCTCCTCAACCAAGAAAGGAAGCACGATGGAACAGCATGGCTACTACACCCTGGGCAAGACCGGTCTACGCGTAAGCCGCCTCTCACTGGGGGTCATGACCTTCGGTACCGAATGGGGCTGGGGTGCCGACAAGAACGCCGCGCAAAGGCTGTTCAACAGCTATCTAGACGCTGGCGGCAATTTCTTCGATACCGCCGACGTCTACACCAACGGCACCAGCGAGAGCTGGCTGGGTGAATTCGTCCGCGCCCGCGAAGCACGCGACAAGGTGGTGCTCGCCAGCAAGTTCACCTTCAACCTCGGTGACAAGAACCCCAACGCCGGTGGCAATGGCCGCAAAAACATTCTGCGGGCGGTGGAAAGCTCGCTCAAGCGGCTGGGCACCGACTACCTGGACGTCTACTACCTGCACGCCTGGGACCAGATCACTCCGGCCGAGGAAGTGATGCGCACCCTGGACGACCTGGTACGCGCCGGCAAGATCCGTCATATCGGCCTTTCGGATGTGCCAGCCTGGTATGCGGCACGCGCCCAGACGCTGGCAGATTGGCGTGGCTTCGAGCCGGTATCGGCCCTGCAGATGCAGTACTCGCTGGTGGAGCGCAATATCGAGCACGAGCATGTACGGATGGCCACCGAGCTTGGCATGGGCATCACGGTCTGGAGCCCATTGGCGAGCGGCATGCTGTCGGGCAAATACCGGCCCAACGAACAGCCGGAAGGTCGGCTGGCGGCCATGCGGGACAACGGCAACCCGGCCTTCCAGCATCTGAACGAGCGCAACTGGCGCATTGTGGCCGAGCTGGAAAAGGTGGCCAATGAGATAGACCGCCCCATGGCGCAGGTAGCCCTGAACTGGGTAGCCAACCGACCCGGCGTAGCCAGCGTCATCGTAGGTGCCAGCAAGCCGGAGCAGTTGGCGGTCAACCTTGGCGCGCTGGACTTCGTGCTGCCACCTGAGCTGATCAGCCGACTCGATGCGGTAAGCGCACCGGAAACGCCCTTCCCCTACTATTTCTTTACCAATGCCATGCAGGGCATGATGTACGGCGGGGCCACGGTGGGCGACAAGCCCGAAGGTTACCGCAGCTCGGTACTCGTAAGCGGCACAGGTAGCGGCGTGGAATAAGACGTTACCCAGACCTCGCGATAAACGGGAGCGCCGGTTTTTGCTACGCTAGCGCTCCCACCCCATCTATCTGCATCCGCATGCCCTCCTCCTGCCTCTATGTCGGACTGATGTCCGGTACCAGCCTAGACGGCATCGACGCCGCACTGGTCGATTTCTCGGCCGACCGACCGCGCCTGCTGGCGCAGGTACTGCTTCCCTTTCCCACCGATTTGCGCGCAGACCTGCTAAGCCTGCAGGCGCCCGGCGAGAACGAGCTCGATCGCATGGCGCTGGCCGGCAACGCCTTGGCGGACCTGTATACCGCTTCGGTCGCCAAGGTGCTGGCTGACGCGCGTGTTGCGCCAAGCGAGGTCGCGGCGGTAGGCATGCATGGCCAGACCATACGCCACCGGCCCGAGCGCGGTTATACCTCGCAGATCGGCAATGCGGCGCGGCTGGCGGAGCAGTGTGGCGTTACGGTGGTCAGTGACTTCCGCAGCCGTGATATCGCCGCCGGCGGCCAGGGCGCGCCGCTGGTGCCGGCGTTCCATCAAGGCTTGTTCGGTGGGGCCGTGCACCGGGTGATCGTCAATATCGGCGGCATAGGCAATGTGACCGACCTTCCTCCGCAGGGGCCGGTACGCGGCTGGGACACCGGCCCTGGCAATGTATTGCTGGATGGCTGGATAGCCCGCCACCAGGGCCGGGCTTTTGATGCCGACGGTAGCTGGGCGGCCAGCGGGCAGGTCGTGCCCGGGTTGCTGGCCCTGCTGCTGGCCGAGCCTTATGGGGCCTTGCCGCCACCCAAGAGCACCGGGCGCGACCTGTTCCACCTGGCTTGGCTGGACGGCCACCTTGCCAAGCTGGGGCCGCTCCATGCAGCCGATGTACAGGCCACCTTGCTGGCCCATACCGCCGAGACCATAGCTCGTGAGATCGAGCGTGAGGCAACATCTGCCCAGGAGATCTACGTCTGCGGTGGCGGCGCGCGCAATGGCGCCTTGATGACCGGCCTGGCAAAGCGCCTGGGGCCGCGCAAGCTGGCCAGTACCGAAGAATTGGGCCTACATCCTGACTGGGTGGAGGCGGTTGCCTTCGCCTGGCTCGCCAGACAATGCCTGCAGGGCCTGCCCGGCAACCTGCCGGCGGTGACCGGCGCACGCGGTCCACGGATATTGGGCGCAATCTACCCGGCTTGAAATCAATCCAGCTTAGATGACGTAGTCGGCGTACTGCGCGGCCACCAGTGCCTGCATGGCGGCATGGGTGGAAAGATGGATTTCGCCCGACAGTTCATCCAGGAAGCCGCTGCGTTTGAGCTGGTCCATGACCGGCCCCTTCACCACGGCAAGGTGCAAGCGCACCCCCTGCTCGGCGAGGCCGCGGTTCATCTCACGCAGCCCTTGCAAGGCCGAAACATCGATCACATTGACAGCAGACAGCACCAGCAGCAGGTCACGAGTGGCCGGCCGCTCGCGCAGCAAGGCCACCAGCCGGGTGCGGACAAAGCGAATGTTGGCAAAGTAGAGGCTCTCGTCCACCCGTACCGCCAGTACCTGCGGGTTAGTCTCCACCTCATAGCGCAGGATGTTGCGGTAATGCTCGGTGCCCGGAACCCGCCCCAGCACCGCCAGGTGGGGTTGGCTGGTGCGCCAGATAAAGAGGGCCAGGGAGAGCGCAACACCGATCAGGATGGCATCCACCACCCCCAGGAGCAACACGCCAGCCAGGGTGGCCAGATAGACCGCTGCGTCGCGCCGGTCGTAACGCCACGCCAGGCGCAGGATGGACAGATCTATCATTTGCGACACCGCCATGACGATGGTGGCCGCCAGTACCGCCAATGGCAGACTGGCGAAGATGCCGGTCATCCCCACCAGGATCAGCAGCATCCAGCCTGCGGCGATCACGCCGGCCAGCTGGCTGCGGGCGCCGGCCAGCTCATTGGCGGCCGAGCGGCCAAAGCTGGCCGAGACCGGGAAGCCGCCAGTCAAACCGGCTGCGGCATTGGCCGCCCCCAGGGCAAACAGCTCGCGGTCCGGGTTCACGCTCTCTCGTCGCTTGAGTGCGAGTGACTGGGCAATGAAGAAGCTGTCGACAAAGCCGACGAGGCCAATGGCCAATACCGCGGGTAGCAGGCCGCGCATCACCTCAACATCCGCCACAGGCCAGCGCAAGGGCGGCAGGCCGGCAGGCAGCACCCCCACCACCTTGACCTGTAGCTGCAGCGCCGTCACCGCTACGCCACCCAGCGCCACGACCACAATGGGAAAGGCCTTGGCCAGCAGATCGGCCCGCTGCTCGGCCAAGCCCAGCCGGCGCAGCAATGGCTTGCTCCAGCGCTTGCCGGCATAGAGCAGCAGCAAGGCCGCAGCCGACAGCGCCAAGGCCTCCACATTGAGCTTGGGCAAGGCAGCAAGCAGGGCCTCAGCGATCTGCCAGGCCGTACTGCCATGGGCTGAAACCCCAAAGAGCTGCGGCACCTGGCTCAGCACGATCAATACCGCCGAGCCGCTGACAAAGCCACCAACCACCGACTGCGACAGGAAGTTGGCAACAAAACCAAAGCGCAGCCCAGCCAACACCAGGCGCAGTACGCCGGAAAGCAGCGCGACCATGGCGGCGATGGCCGCGTAGTCAGCCGGCTTGACCACGCTCAAACCAGCCAACGCAGTTGCAGTCATCAAGGAAGGTAGCGCCGCCGGCCCGACCGACAAGGTGGCGCTGGAGCCGAACAGGGCATAGACCAGCACCGGCACGATGCTGGCGTAAAGGCCAGCCTGCGGTGGCAAGCCGGCCAGCAATGCGTAGGCCAAGCCCTGCGGAATGAGTAGTACCAGCAGGGTCAGGCTGGCCACCAGATCATGGGGCAGATCTGCACCCCGGTAGTGCCGCAACCAGTCTGGCAGCAAGCGGGCCATCATGGTTTGCGCCTTGCCAGCAGTTCAAACAGCGCCATACCCAGCAACATGGCCGCCACAAAGGGAACGAAGCCAAACACGCCGGCACCCAGGCCCAGCAAGGCCGGCCCCGGGCAGATGCCGGCCAGCCCCCAGCCCACGCCGAACAGCAGGCTGCCCAACACCAGGCGACGGTCCAGCTGGCGCGCTTGCGGCCACTGGAAAACCTGGCCCGAGAGGCTGAGCCGGCGTCGACGAGCCAGCATGAAAGCCGGCAAGGCCACGGCGATGGCACCGGCCATGACCAAGGCAAGGCTCGGGTCCCAGCTACCGGCCAGGTCAAGAAAGCCCTGCACCTTGGCAGGGTTGGCCATGCCGGCCAGCAACAGGCCGATACCGAACAGCAGGCCCAACAAGGCGGCGATGGTCATGCGGCGCGCTCCAGAACATGACGAACCAGATAGACCGTCGCAAAGCCTGCTGCCATAAAGCAGAGCGTAGCCAACAAGGAGCGCGGAGAAAGCCTAGCCAAACCGCAGACGCCGTGACCGCTGGTACAGCCGCCAGCGTAGCGGGTACCGACACCGACCAAGAGACCCGCCAGCAGCAGGACAGGCATGCTGGCCTTCACCTCGATGGCAGGCAGTGGTGCAATCAGCCGCCACAGCATGGGCGCGGCGATCAGCCCGGCGACAAAGGCAAAGCGCCAGTTGCGCTCCTTGGCCGGCAGGGGCTGCAACAAACCACCGACGATGCCGGAAACGCCGAGGATACGGCCAGGCAAGAGGAACAGGGCTGCGGCCGCAAGGCCGATCAGGGCGCCCCCAGCCAAGGACAGCCAGGGGGTGAAGTGGATCAGGTCAATCTGCATGGGGTCTTTCTGGCAGGCAGTACAGCTCGTACAGCAGGGCCAATACGCGCTCTGCATGGCCGCTGGCCAACTGATAGTAGATGAATTTGCCCTCGCGCCGCGTGGACACGAGCCGCTCTTGGCGCAGTACGCCGAGTTGCTGACTGAGGGTGGGTTGATGGATGCCGGTGGCCGCCTCCAGCTCGGATACGGCCTTCTCGCCCTCGACCAACTGGCAAAGCAGCAGCAACCTGTCTTCATTGGACAGGGCTTTGAGCAGGCCCGCGGCAGCGGCACTGGCCGCACGGAGAGAGTTCAGTTGTTGTTCGTTCATGGCAGAGGGCGAGGCATGCATCTGCCTCCGATAATCACTATATCAAATAATATTATATTAACAAGTATATTGACAATTGAACCCCTGCCCGCCCTCAGCAAAGCGGGCGTGAGCCGGGAGACCGGCAACAAAAAAGCCATCCCGAGGGATGGCCTTTGATGGCACAGAAAGCCAAGGGCACTACCAGCGATACCAGCCGTACCAGAAACGCGGCCGACGATCCCAGTCGTTCAGGCGCTCTTCGCGCCGGACGTCATCAAGCTGCGTCTGCTGCATATAGTCCAACACCGGCTCAGGCAAACCCTCCTTATTCAGGCGCACGATATCGCTGGCGGTCAGCCGGTAGGTCGACCGACTCTCGCGCATCATCGCAATCAAGGCGTCGGGCTTGACACCCTCCTTGCTGAGCTTGACGGCCTCATCGACCGAAACCGGTGGCGGCAAGGTGGCACACGCCCCCAACAAGAGGAACAAAGGCAGCACAAGTAGGTAAAGACGGCGCATGACGAACTCCAGGGAACTAGTCACTCAGACCCATTCCAGCACAAGAAGTGCCCGCTAGCGCTGCGCTAGCGAGCCAGCAACTGTGACAAGCTGGGCCGCGAGGGCATCAAGCTGGACCTGAGTATGATCATTGCTCAAGCGGCCGTCGGCTGCAAATGCTTCATTGGCCCGACCCAATGCCAGGGTACGCGGCAGCGTGAGCACACCCAGTGTGTGCAGGATGTCGCGCAAATGGTTCAAGCCACGCATCCCGCCCAGCGCACCCGGCGAGGCCGCCGTCAACAGCGCAACCTTGCCCTGCAACGCCTGCCCGCCGTTGACCCGGGAGAGCCAATCCAGGGTGTTCTTGGTGAGCGCGGAGATGGAGGCATTGTTCTCGGGCGAGGCGATGGCCAAGCCATCATGCTCGATCAATAGACTGGAAAGCCGGCGTGCCGCCTCCGGCACGCCATGGTCGCTCTCCCAATCACCCTGGTAAAGCGGCATGTCGTAATCCGCCAGTTCGATCAGGGTGGCACTGCCACCGGCAGCCTGTATGGATGCCGCAACGACTGCAGCCAGTTGCCGGTTCAGAGAAGCCCGCCGCGTACTGCCGGCAAAGACCAATATGCGCGCTGCCATGCCACCTCCTGATCGATCGTTATCCACCCTTGATATCCGCAAACTCACTCAGTCCGCGTAGCGATCTCAAACCGCCCGGACAGGGCCTTGTGGATAGGACACTTGTTGGCGATCTCGAGCAGCCGCTTGCGCTCGGCCTCATCCAGCCGGCCGACCAGCGTCACCTTGCGGTCGATGCGATAGACCCCGCCTTCTTCCACATGGTTGATCGCAACCTGCACGTCGTCGAGCGCCATGCCCTTGCGTTCAGCATACATGCGAACCGTAATCGAGGTGCAGGCCGCAAGCGCCGCATCCAATAGCTGGTGCGGATCGGGCGCGGTACCGGCGCCGCCGGCGGGTTGATCAGCATCCGCCAACCAGCGCGCATCTCCGGCAGTCAATTCGGTCAGAAAACGCCCTTGCGGCGACTTGCGGGCTTCTACGGTCATGCTCTGCTCCTCAATAAATCGATTAAAACGGTCAGGCGAGATCAAACACCAAAACTTCCGCGCCATCACCCCCCGTTAGTGTCACGGCGGTCTCACCCTCCAGCATGGCAGCATCGCCAGCCTTCAGTTGCTCGCCATTGACCGTAAGGCTGCCACGAGCCAGGTGAACATAGGCACGGCGGCCCTGGGCCAAGGTCAAGGTGGCGGTCTCGTCGCCGTCAAAGAGGCCGGCATAGAGGCGCGCATCCTGGTGCAGCAGTACCGAACCCTCGGCCGCATCGGGGCTGCCGATCAGGCGCAGACGGCCACGCTTTTCGGCCGGTGCGAAGTGCTTTTCCTCGTAGCTTGGGGCGATGCCGGTCACATTGGGGATGACCCAGATCTGCAGGAAATGGACATTCTCCTCTTGCGAGCCGTTGAACTCCGAGTGCATCACCCCACGCCCGGCACTCATGCGCTGCACATCACCCGGGCGGATGGTGGAGCCGTTGCCGATGCTGTCCTTGTGTGCCAAGCCCCCCGACAGCACATAGCTGATGATCTCCATATCGCGATGGCCGTGGGTACCAAAGCCAGCACCGGCGGCAACGCGGTCTTCGTTGATCACGCGCAGCGGACCAAAACCCATATGGGCCGGATCGTAGTAGTCGGCAAAGGAGAAGCTATGGAAGGACTTGAGCCAACCGTGGTCGGCATAACCGCGTTCATGTCCGGGGCGCAGGGTAAGCATGGAAAACTCCTTTTCAAGTAATTTGAATAGACGCTTTGCATGCTATAGCTCGTGATCCCTGGCTGATAGCGGAATGATCTGAGCAGATCAGACGAATTTTTTGAATAAACCAAAAACCGCGCCGTAGCGACCCCTTCGCCGCTTCCCATGCGGCGGTCAGCGCGGCTTTACCGATTCCCTCTCCACCAGCTCCAACAAGAGCTGGCGCGGTTCGGCTGGCAGTCCGGCCAACATCTGCAGCACGGACTCGGCAGCCTGCCTGCCTACCTCGTAGACCGGCTGGCGGACAGTGGTCAATGGTGGCGTGGTATAGCTGGAGTAGTGTAGATCATCAAAACCGATGATGGAGACCTCGTCCGGCACCGCGATGCCGCGCCGATACAGCGCCAAGCGGGCCCCGTAGGCGGTCTGATCGTTGGCGCAAAGCAAGGCACTGAACTGCTGCTGGCGGGCCAGCAGGGTCTCGACCCCGTCGAGCCCGCCCGATTCAAGAAAGTTACCCTGGGCCACCATGGCCGGCTCATAGGCTATACCAGCCGCTTCGAGCACCGCGCGATAGCCCTTGAGCCGAGCCTGGGCATCGTCATGATCGGGCGGTCCGGCGATAAAAGCGATGCGCCGGTGTCCGCGGGCCAACAGGTATTCGACCGCAAGACGCGCTCCCGCCTCCTGGTCCAGCGCAATATTGCAGGCGTGGGCAGCTACAACGGGACGGCCCGTGACCACGATAGGCAAACGCTGCGCAAACTCGTCGATCTGCGCGTCACTCAGACAACCGGAGAGGATGATGATGCCATCCATGCGACGGGCGATCAGCAACTCAACCCGTTCCGCCTCCTCATCCGCCTGCCAGTGACCGCTAACGACCAGCGGCGCATAGCCGGTACCGGCCAAGGCCGCCTCCACACCGCGCAAGGCGTTGGCAAAGAAGGGGCTGGCGAGGTCCTGGGTCAGGATGCCTATGGTCATGCCTCGGCCCTTCTTCAAGCCCTGCGCCAAGAGATTGGGCTTGTAGTTGAGCTTGGCAATGGCCGCCTCGACCGCCTTGCGCTTGTCGTCGGAGACCTTGGCCGTGCCATTGAGGATGCGGGATACCGTACTGGGCGAGACACCTGCCGCCCTGGCTACTTCGTGCAGGGTCGAGGTCGAATGGGCAGTTGGGACATGCAGCATGGGGATTCCTGGCGACTCAGGCGGCTTGCAACGCAAGCCAGGCCTTGGCGCAGCTACTTTCCCAGAAGCGCCTGCGGTTTTCAATCCCGACAATATCGACGCTCGCGCGCCAGGCAATCAGTGCAGGTAGGGATTCAGGAAATAGAGGATAGCCGCCGCGGGCAGGGCTGCCAGCACATCATCCAGCATCACGCCCAGGCCGCCTTTTACCTTGGCGTCCACCCAGCGTATTGGCCAGGGCTTGAGGATGTCGAAGATGCGGAACAGCACAAAGGCCGCTGCCCAGCCCAGTACTGTCTGCGGCACCATGGCCAAGAGCGGCAGCATGGCCACGATCTCATCCCAGACGATGGCACCATGATCGCTGACTCCCAGCTCGTCACCCGCCTTGCCACAGATTGGGATACCCCAGAGGAACAGAGGCACGGCAAGACAGGCGATCAGCCACGCCGGGCAGATGAGACTCAGCAGCAGATAGAAAGGAATGGCCGCCAGCGAACCGAAGGTACCTGGCGCCTTGGGCGAAAGACCACTACCAAAGCCCAAGGCCAGGAAGTGGTAGGGATGCTGGAGCAGGAAGCGCAGATCGGGCTGACGGATGGCGGCCATGATTTAGGTGGCTTAGGCGAAGTGGTTGAAGCCGTGTGCCGCCAGCGTGACTGGGCGGCCAGTGCAATCCAGCACCGACACCCCTTCGCCGACCGACATGCGGCCTATGCAAGCGAGCGGCAGGCCCAGTTGGCGGCCCAGCGCAAGCACCTC
Source organism: Chitinimonas sp. (assembly GCF_036568685.1). GTDB lineage: Bacteria > Pseudomonadota > Gammaproteobacteria > Burkholderiales > Chitinimonadaceae > Chitinimonas. Next base: position 33,367 of record NZ_DATCSC010000136.1, on the reverse strand, counting down.
CGCGTGGCGCTCAGCCGGCACGGTGAAACACAATTCGTAGTCGTCGCCACCCGCCAGCAGGCAGGCGTCAAAGTCCGGCAGCGCACAAGCCTCGTCGCTCAGCGGGGGCTGTGGCAGGTCGCCCAGTTCCAGGGTAGCCGCAAGACCTGAGCGGCGGGCAATATGGCCCAGATCGGCGAGCAGGCCATCCGAGACGTCGATGGCGGCAGTGGCCAAGCCCTGCAGGGCACGCCCCAGTGCCAGCCGGGGCTCAGGTCGATCCAGCCTGGCCTCGCAAAGGCGCAGATCGTCACCTTCCAGCCTTAGCTGGCCATAGCGATGGCGCACCGCCATGGCCGCCGCACCGGTGGGACCCGAGAGCCAGACTTCGTCGCCCGCCTGGGCGCCGCCTCGTCGCAAGGCCCGGTCCGGCGGCACTTCACCGAGGATCTGGATGGAGATAGCCAAGGGACCACTGGTGGTATCGCCGCCAATCAACTCCACGCCCGCGCGATCCGCCAGCAGGTTGAGGCCGCGAGCAAAGCCGGCCAGCCATACCGGGTCGGCACTGGGCAGGGTCAGGCAGAGGGTGTACCAGCGCGGTACCGCCCCCATGGCAGCCATGTCGGAGAGATTGACGGCCAGGCTCTTCCAGCCCAGCGACTCAGGGTCGGCACCGGCAAAGAAGTGACGGCCCTCCACCAGCGTATCGGCCGAGATGGCCAGTTGCTGGCCCGGGGTAGGCGCCACCAAGGCGGCGTCGTCACCGACGCCCAGCACCGTGTTGGCCAGGGGGCGGGTGAAATAGCGCCGGATCAGGTCGAATTCGTCGAGCGGCATGGCTGCGGTCGCGTAGGCAGGCAGATCGGCGGCATGGCCGCCGACCGGCGATCAGCGACGCTTGTTGCGGCTCTCGGCCACTTCGGCGGCGCGCACATCAAGTGCCAGCTTATCCAGCACGCCGTTGACGAAACGGTGACCGTCGGTGCCGCCAAAGGTCTTGGCGATCTCGATCGCCTCGTTGATCACCACGGCATAGGGGGTTTCCGGCTTGTGGATCAGCTCGTAGGCGGCAACCAGCAGCACGGCACGCTCGACCGGGCTGACGTCGATCTCCTCGCGGTCCAGATGCGGCGCCAGCGCGTCCTTGAGCGAGGCAGCCTCGCGCAGGGCGTTGTAGAACAGGTCGCGGAACAGCGCCTCATCGGCGCGCACAAAACTGGTACTGCTATCACGCAGGAAACGCTCGATGCTGGCGACGCCATCCCCCGTCAGCTGCCATTGGTACAGGCCCTGTACGGCAAATTCGCGTGCCCGGCGACGGGACGATTTCTGCGGGGTCTTCTTGGCATCAGGGGACTGCGGGGCTTGGCTCATGGTGTTTCCTGTCAAAGAGCAAGCGCGGCCAGGCCGCGCTAAGGTTGATTCTGCATGTCGGTGGGCGGCAGCCGGCGCGAGATACGCGAGCTGGCGCCACCCAGGACCGACGGTGTTTACATCTTGAAGCGTTCGCGCAGGGTAGCCTGCAGGCGGGCCATCTCGACGGCTACCTTGGCGGCGTCGCTACCCTTCTCCTTCATGCGCACCAGGGCCTGGTCGTCGTTCTCGGTGGTCAGGATGGCATTGGCGACGGGAATGCCGAAGTCCAGGCCAACCTGGGTCACGCCGGAGCCCGACTCGTTGGAGACCAGCTCGAAATGGTACGTCTCACCACGGATAATGGCGCCGAGCGCGATCAGGGCATCGAAACGACCCGACTTGGCCATGGTCTGCAGCACCAGCGGAATCTCCAGCGCACCGGGCACGCTGGTCAGTAGCAGGTCGGCATCCGCCACGCCCAGACGCTTGAGTTCATCGCGGCAGGCGGTCAGGAGGCCGTCGCACACGTCGCTGTTGAAGCGGGCGGTCACGATGCCGATCTTGAGGCCGGCGCCGTCGAAATTGGACTCGATCTCGGGAATGTGTTCAAAGCGCGGCATGCACGGCCTCTACGAGGAGATTATTCAAAAAGGGTCGAAATTCTAAAGACTTACCGCCCGCCGGTCAAAGTCAGGGCGCCAGAAAGCCGGTGACTTCAAGGCCGAAGCCGGTCATGCTGGGCATCTTGCGCTCAGGCGAGAGCAGCTTCATCTTGCCTACGCCCAGTGACTTGAGCATCTGGGCACCCACGCCATAGGTGCGCAGGTCCCACTTGGTCGGGTTGTTGAGCTTGAGCTCGGGCAGCGCACGGGCCAGCAGGTCGTCACCGCTCTCGTCGCGGTGCAACAGCACCAGCACACCGCGGCCCGCCTCGTTGATGGCGGTCAGGCTCTGGTAGATGCCCCAGGAGTGGCGCGACTGGCCCACATCCATCCAGTCCATCACGCTCAAGGGCTCGTGCACCCGCACCAGCACCTCGTCTTCGCAGCGGAAGCTACCCTTGACCAGGGCCAGGTGGGTAGCGGCACTGCCGCGCTCGCGAAACGCCACCAGGCGGAATTCGCCGGCCGGGGTCTGCACCATACGCTCGCCGGCACGCTCCACCAGCGATTCGGTACGGCTGCGGTACTGGATCAGGTCGGCAATGGTGCCGATCTTGAGGCCGTGTTGGGCGGCAAAGGGCAGCAGTTCTGGCAGGCGAGCCATGCTGCCGTCGTCGTTCATGATCTCGCAGATGACGGAGGCCGGCAGGCAGCCGGCCATGCGGGCCAGATCACAACCAGCCTCAGTGTGGCCAGCACGCGCCAGCACCCCACCCTCACGGGCCATCAGGGGAAAGACGTGGCCGGGCTGGACAATGTCGGACGGCTGGGCATCCTGTGCCACGGCGGCTTGCACGGTACGTGCACGGTCGGCCGCCGAGATACCGGTACTGACGCCCTCGGCCGCCTCGATGGAGACGGTGAAATTGGTGCCGTGCGAAGCGCCGTTGCGGGTCACCATCAGGGGCAGCTGCAGTTGCCGGCAGCGCTGTTCGGTCAAGGTCAGGCAGATCAAGCCTCGGGCGTGCTTGGCCATGAAGTTGATGGCTTCGGGCGTCACATGCTCGGCGGCCATGACAATGTCGCCTTCGTTCTCGCGATCCTCGTCATCCATCAGGATGATCATGCGGCCAGCGGCCAGATCGGCAATCAGATCAGGGACGGAGGAAATACTGACGGACATGGCGGACGGACTTTCCGGAACCTGCTGCGGCAAGCTCCCAGACAGGATGGCGGCCGCCTGACGGCATCCACCCCGGGTTGATAGGGACAGGCGCCAATTATAGACCGGGGCGCGCTGCCTCGACGGACAGTATCTTCAGCGCACCGCCACTGCGCAGCTGCTTTTGCAGGATGCGGTAGACATCGGCGTCAAACACCGGTTCTGCTGGTTCGGCCAGCAAGGTCTGCAGATCGGCCTCCGAACTGACCGAACCCAGGTGGCACCAGTGGTCGATCAGATGCAGGTCGGCCGCCACGCTAGCCTCGCCCTGCTCGCGCACCACAATGGGCCCGCCGTAGGGCCAGGGTGCCAATTTGAGCTTGGCGAAGATGGCACAGACGCGCGCCTGGTGGGTGAGCAGCGGTTCCTTGCCCACGCAGGCACCGCGGCACTTGCCGATCTGCATGCCAAAGCAGGGCGTACCCGCACGCCGGCTGGCCCGCTCCAGGCCCAGCGCCATCATGCAGAGCTTGTTGGCCTCGGCGATCTTGCGCAACGTATTGAGGGCCTCTTTGCCACTGCCGTAGAGGCCGTAGAGATTGCGCTGCCGACCAAACGGCAGGTCTCGCGCATAGACCAGTTCCGGCTGGGCCGTGCCGTCGGCATTGGGCTCGTAGCGCCAGGCGCAAAGCTCGGCCTGGCTCTGGGCCTTGCTGTTCTGGCTCGGTTGCAGGCGCTGCAGCAGCTCGGTTTCAAGCAAGGAGGCACCCAGCTCGCCAGCGGTGGAAATCCAATCGAGCCGGCGCACCAGCTGCGCCATGCGCGCTTCCTTGGCGGCTCTTGTGGTACCGGCAAACAGCGCAGTCACACGCCGCTTGAGGTTGTCGCTGCGGCCCACAAAGAGTGGCTGGTCACCCTCGCCATACAGCAGGTAGACGCCATGCCCCTCGGGCATATCGTCCAGTATTTCCGGCTCCAGCCCCGCAGGCATATTGGCCTGCCGGCTGATGCCCTCCAGCGCCTCCTCCAGGGCCTCACGCGTAAGCTCGCCCTTGAGCTTGACCAGGAACTGGTGGATCAGTTGCGCATCGGTCAACGCACGGTGCCGCTCGCCATTGGCCACCAGACCGTTACGGGCTGCCACCGCATCGAGGTTGTGTTTGTATTCGCCGGGGAAGAGCCGTTTAGAGAGCTTGACCGTGCACAGCACGCGGGCTTTGAAGTCCAGGCCCACGCGGCGGAATTCGTTGCGTAGAAAACCGTAGTCAAAGCGGGCGTTATGGGCCACGAACACCCTGCCCTCCAACTGGGCCAGCAAGGCCGGCGCCAGGGCGGCAAAGACCGGTGCATCGGCCACCATCTGATCGGTGATGCCTGTCAGTTGGCTGATAAAGGGCGGGATAGCCGTCTCGGGATTGACCAGGCTGCTCCACTCGCTGGCGTTCTCGCCATCCCAATGCACGATGCCAACCTCGGTGATGCGGTCACGCTGGGCGTTGGCACCGGTGGTTTCAAGGTCGACAAAGACAAAGGGGCGTTCAAGCAAGCTAGTCATGACTAGGGAAGGCAGAAGCGGACCGGCAAGCTTAAACAATGTCGCCGGCCGTGCCCACCCTTGCCCCTACCGGCTCAGTCGAAGACCCAGGAATAGAGCACGTCGGCCGAACTGGTCTCGCCGGCCGTCAGCGCCACCGAGACCCGGCGGGTAAGCTGGTAGGTCAGCTTGACCGCATAGCCCACGCCGTCCAGGCTCTGCTCGTAGCTCACATAGGCGCGGTCCGACAGGCGCTTGCCCAAGCTGACCACCCGGCCGGCCACCGTGCTGGTATTGCCGGTGCTATCGGACTTGTTGTCGGTCTTGTTGTTGCTGTAGGCATCGGAGCGGCCGATGCTGATGTCGTCCAGCCCCAGCCGGCCGGCCATCTGCTGGCGCAGGCTGACCGAATCGCCAGCGGTAAAGAGTGCGTCGGCGGCGGTCAACAGCAGGTCGGCGTCACCGCCACCGGCGGCCGAACCCCGTCCGAGTATCAACCAGGAAAGCTTTTCGGCATCCGGCATGGCAGTGTCGGAGGTCAGCGTCACCGTGGGAGCGAGCGCGGTGCCGACGATCTTGACCCCCACCTCGACCGGCAGGTTCTTGCGCTCGGCCAGGATATCCAGCGCCGGATTGTCGAGCGGCCCCTGGAAGGTCACGATGCCGCGGGTGATGGCCAGGTTCTGGCCGTGCGCTGCGTAGCGTCCCTCCTCCACCTTGAGCACGCCGCTGGCACCCAGCGCCTGGGTGGGACTGGCAGTCAGCCGCACCAGGCCGGACAGGCGCGCATCCACGCCCTGCCCCTTGAAGATGAATTTCTGCCCCAGGTCCAGGTCCAGCCGCAAGGTCAAGAGCAGCGGTTTGGATTTACGTTTCTCTTGCTGCGGCTTGCCCTTGACCACTACATCCTCACCCAGGACCGGCGCATCGCTCTTGGGCAGCTCGATCAGTCCCTCGTCGGCGGTCAACTTGCCGGTCAGGGTCAGGGCCTCTCCTTGCACCCCCAGGCTGGTGGTGCCGGATACCACCAGATTGCGGTCCGGTCTCGTCAGCGCACCAAAGTGCTCGAAGGTGACATCCAGACCGCCTTCGGGGCCGGCATCCCGCAGTGCCATCTTGCCCGCCGCCGTTACGCCACCCTTGCCGCCCTTGAGCGAAAAGGTCGCCAACTGGGCAGTATCGCCATCCAGCGTGGCCTCAAGCTGGCCCTCGTGCCAGTTGATGCCGGTTTCCGGCAGGCGCAAAGCGGCATCCTGCGCCTTGAGATTGCCGAACCAGCGCGGCGCGCCTATCACGCCACCCACGCTCAGCTCAGCCGAGAGTTTGCCCTCGACCTTGGCGGTCGGTCCCAGCAGCGGTCCTACCCAGGCCAGCGAGGGCATCTCCGCCTGCAGCTTGCCCTCCAATGGTGCGCCACGTGCTGGTCGCCAACCGTTCTCGGTACGTTCAAAGCGGGTTGCTACCTTGCCGGCGGCAGAGCCGAAGGAAGCAGACTTGAGATCCAGCGCGATGCTGGCCTGCTCGCCATTCAGATCCAGCTGCGCCCGGGCATTGGCCAGCTTGAGTGGCATGGGCTTGATGGTCGGGTCATCTACCGACAGGGCAAGATCACCCGATTGGCGCTCAATCAAGAGACTGCCCGCCAGGCGCTCGTCACCGCGCAAGTCAAAACGCGCCCCCAGCACCAGATCGGTCGCCACATGCTTGCTCAGATCAGGCAAACGCCCCAGCCATTCAGCCAGCGCCACATCGCGGATCTCGCCCTGCCCGGCAAAACGGCCGGCATGCCATTCGGCCTGCTGTACTTTGATCTTGGCGCCCACCGCGTTGGCATCCAGACCGGAGAGGCTGGCTCCGTCCGAGGTAATGCCCAGTTGCATGGCCGCGTTCAATCGCAAGGGCCAGTGACCACGGTTCTCCAAGCTTTCCACCCTACCCCGCCAGCCTTGCTTGTCCAGGCTACCTGCGGCACGCATGACCAGGTCGAAAGGCTGGTTGGCCAGATTGCCGTTGCCGGTCAGGTCCAAGCTATGGGCCGACTGGGCACCACCGATATTGAGGCGGGCACTCGCCAACTCGGTCTGCGGCGCGGTCAGATTCATGACTTCCAGCTTCAGCGCCACCGGGCTGTTGGCCGGTTTGTCCGGCGCGGCATCAAAGCGCGCATAGAGGTTGGCCCGTCCCAACGCGATCTTGCCAGGTAGCTGCACACCCTCGCCATGCGCCGTGCCATCAAGCGAAGGCCGTCGCAAGCTGCCGGCGATCGTCAGCTGGGCATCCAGGCGGCCTTTGAAGTCCTTGCCGATGTCCGCGAGATCCGGCATCAACGCGTCCACGCGCAACGCATCACCCTGCCGGCCAAAATTTCCTTGCGCGGCCAGCCGGTTGGCACCCAGTTGCAATCCCACCTTGATATTGCGTAGCTGTTCGCCCTGCCAGTCACCCTCCAGCTGCCCACCCAGCGGCTGGCCATTGAGACGGCTGGGTTGGAAAGCCAGCTTACCGCCTAAGGCGAGGGGCGCAACCAAGGTGCCGTTGAGTCCCAGCTCGGCATTCAGGTCACCCGTGGGCAGACGGTGACCAAGCAGTTCAGAAAGTGCCGCCGGATCAAAGTGGGTCAGTTGGCCCTTGAGGGCCCAGCTACGCTTACCGGCCAGGCCCAGTTTGCCGGCAAGCTGCAGATCACCACCGCCCGTTCTCAACTCAATCTGTCTCGCATCCAACAGTCGTTGCTCGCCAGCGCCGAGCAAGGCCAGGTCGAGCTTGGCCGACAGCCGCTTGTCGCTCAACTCGCCCTGCAGGGTGGGCTGCGCCGGGCTACCGCCGAGGGCCAGCTTGCCGTTCAGTACCATGGCAGGGCCGCCAAAGCGGCGGACATCCAGCTTATCGAGGGTCAAATCCAGCGCCAACCGCTGCAGACTGACCTGACCGGCCAGACCGAGCTTGCCACCCGCGGTATCCAGACTGAATTGCCGCACCTGCAGCGCATTGGCATCCAGCAGCAGACCCGCCTCGGCGCGGCTGAGCGGCAGGCGGCCAGCCGGCCAGTCCCCAACCAGGGGATTGTCGATCTTGAGCGTAGCCGCCACGGCTTCGCCCTGCGGCTGGGCCCGCAGCACCAGATCCAAGGCGGTACGTGGCAAGGCAGTAGAAAGCGCACGCAGGTCCATGGCCTCGGTATCGAGATAGCCGGCCTGCAAGATGCCGTAGGGTGAAGGCGAGAAGGGCCTGAGTGCCAGGTCGAAGTCAGCCCTGAAGGGCTTGACTCCCTGCGGGCCACCGGCGCCCTTGCCGGTAAGGCGGAGCGATTCAAGCGTATTGGCAAGTTTGGCATCTACCAACCAGGGGGCACCTTCTGCCTCACCCCGCAGCGCCAATTGTCCTTCTACCTTGTAGGGTCGCTGGCCCCGCAGCGCCAACGTGCCGCTGCCACCAAACCAGGGAGTCTGTACCTGCAGAAGCTCAAGCCGGTGTTGAACGCCATCACTGCTACCCCGCAAACGGGTCGTTCCCAGAATATGGACGCCGTCGACCTTGAGTTCGGCCAGGGTGGCCTCGCGCAAACGCAGGCCCAGCGGCAGGGACAGGCTCTCCGGCACGGTCACCGGCTCATTGCTGGGCTGGCTGTCGACCTCCAGCCTGCCCAAGGTCAGCCGCTCGATATCCACCTCGCCGACCAGCAAAGCGGCCGGCTGCCAGCGCAACTCAGCCCTATCCAGCCGCACCTGGGTCTTGCCGGAAGCGACCTTGAGATCCAGGAGCAGAAGCTGTCGCCAGAGCGTACCCTCAACATGCGCCACGCTGACTGCACCGCCCGATAGCTGTTCCGTCAGCCGGACCAGCAGGCGAGTCCCCCGCTCACTGGCCGACAGGAGCACCAAGGCCGCGACCGTGGCGACCAGCAGAAACAGGATCAGCTCCAGCCACAAAGGCCCCAGACGCCAGCGACGACGCGGCTTGGCTGGCGGGGTGGCGGGCATATTCGCGTTCTCGGTCATGGTCTAGAAACCCACACCCAGCGAGAAGTGCAGACGGGCCTTGTGGTCGGCCGCGCCATAGGCCACATCCAATGCAAACGGACCGACCGGGCTCATATAGCGGGCACCCATGCCGTAGCCCTTGTAAGCCTTGAACGACAGCCAGTCGTTGGCGGCATTGCCGGCGTCGGTGAACACCGCAGCCCGCCAGGGGCCGAACAGGCGATGCTGGTATTCCACACTGCCGGTGAGCAGCAGTCTGCCGCCCTGCACTGCACCGGTTTCGGACTTCACACCCAGGGATTGGTAGCTATAGCCCCGTACCGAACCGGCGCCACCCGCCCGGAACAACCAGTCGCTGGGCACGCTGGCGGTATCGTTGGCCAGTACCTGCCCCGCCTCGCCACGCAGCAGCACCAGGCCCTTGTCACCCAAGGGGTGGTACCAGGCGGCACGGCCCCAGGCACGTACGAAGTTGGTATCGGATAGCAGGGCCTTGGCCGCCCCGCCCAGCTGCCAGCTGAGCAGCAGACCGTGCTGTGGGTCGGTGGGTTTGTCGAGGCCGTTACGGGTCCAGGACTGCGAGAAGATCAACGCCTTGTTGAGCTTTTGCGGTTCACCATCGAGCTGTTCCCAAGCATTGGTATATTGGATAGCCTGGGTGACCTCGATCTTGCCCTTGAGCCGGGTGCGCTGCACCCCCAAGGTCTGGGTGCTCTTTTCGAGGCCGGCCACATCTGAGTGCTCGATCTTGTAACTGCTGCCATAACGATAACCGTCCATATCCTGCGGCAGCTCAACCCCGGCATTGAAGGTCTGCTCGCGGCGCTGCAGGTTGAGGTTGAGCGTGCCTATCCACCCCAGCTGACGCAGATTGCTGTCGCGAAAGGCCAGGCTCGCGCGCGGCCCCTTGTCGGTATCGAAACCGAGGCCCGCATCGGTCTTGTAGCGTGGCGCCTCCACCACCTCCAGCCGGACCGGCACGTTGTCCGGTTGGCCGGGATCGAAAGGCATGTCCACCAGGGCGCTGGCGAAGTATGGGGTACTCTGCAGCGCAGTCTGGAAATCCAACAACTTTTGCTGGCTGTATGGCTCACCCGGGCGGAAGGTCTGCAAGCGGTCCACCAACTGCCGGGGAAATTTGCTCAGCCCATGCACGGCCAGCTCACCAAAGGTAAAGCGTGGGCCAGAGTTGTAGAGTACCGAAAGATCCGCACTGGCCTTGTCCGGGTCGATCTCGGCACGGCTGTCACGAATCTTGGCGGCCGGGAAGCGGTCGATCAGCAGCGCCTGCAAACCGCGCCGCTTGGCCGCATCCCAGTCCGGCTGGGTAAAATCTGCACCAATAGGCAAAGGCCAGACCTCCAGGAGTTCGGCCCAGCGGCTCTGGAAATCCGGCTCCTGGCGGATAGCTCCTTCGATCTGCAGGTCCACATCGTGAATGCTGGCTGCCTCGCCCGGCTCGACCGTAAAGCGCAAACGGTAGCCGCCTCGCTCGGGCTGCATGACCGATTTGATCTTGGGCTTGAAGTAGCCCTGCGGCGCCAGCAGGGTTTCGATCTCCCGCGGGGTCGCCTCGTAAAGCCGGTCCAGCTGCTCTTTGTCGATATAGTCGCTGCCCTGCCAGCGGATCACCCCCAGGTTGTGGCGCAAGAGATCAGCAAGCGGCGAAGGCGCGTCGACCTCAACGTGATAGTCGAGGCCGGCAGCCTGCGCTGGCGCAGTCAGAAACAGCGTCAGCGGCAGCAAGGGGATAAGGCGTTGGGAACGAAGCACGGCAAGGAGTGTAGCGATGCGGCATGAGATCGTCATGGCTGATGTGAGCCATCCGCCGCCGTAGCGTTCCCCACATAGGCCGGTCACCCCCACCATCCCCAGCGCCGGAAACGGCCGGATATCCGCATCAGCACGTGACTTTTTAACGACACTCGGCGTTTCCAGGCCAAGACTTAGGGCGTACCATAACTAAGCGGAAGCTTTTGGGAGCCTAGGTCGTATCCCGTTTGAGCGAAGGTGTGCGCCATGAATGTGTCGGGCACTTCAGGCATCAGCAGCATCTATTACGCGTCCAGCAGTATGCGCCTGCACAGCCCAGGCTGTACTTGCTCGCTCTGCAGTCCTGCCCGGGTCGATACCAGTAATCCCTCAGCCGATATCCAGTCTCAGGAGGGCAAGACCCAGCTCACCCAGATCGGCAAACAGCTGACGCCCGAAGAGGAAGACCAGGTCGAAAAGCTGCGCGCCCGCGACCGCGAGGTAAGGCAGCATGAACAGGCCCACCTTACCGCTGCCGGCGGCCTGACCATCAGCGGCCCCAGCTTCTCTTACCAGCGTGGTCCCGATGGTGTGAACTACGCCATAGGGGGCGAAGTCAATATCGACACCTCGCCCGGCAAAACCCCCCAGGAAACCCTGCGCAAGGCCCAGCAGATTGAGCGGGCGGCCTTGGCGCCCAAAGACCCGAGCGGGCCGGACCGGGCCGTGGCGGCGCGTGCCCGGCAGATGCTGCAGGAAGCGCAGGCGCAAATGGCTGCCGAACAGCATGCCAGTGGTCCCGATGGCGCAGCAGCGACCGGCAAGGACGCCGGTTCCGCTAACGCCGCAGGCACCGTTCCCGACACGGGTACCGATGCAGGTCAGAACCGGGCTGGCAGCCGGGCCCAGCAGGCTTACCAGGCCGGGCAAGGTCAGGGCGCGATCTACAATCTGATCAGCGCCTACGCTTAACGCCATCCACCATGCTGGCGTCGTACCCAGGCCCCTGGCAAGCACCATCTTTTCAAACAGTTAGATTGATACCCGGCGCCGAGCCTGTCGCCGGGCTGCGCTCTCCGCTAGCATGGGGGTTTGGATGCGCCGCCCCAAAAGGGCGACCTTCGCCCGTCTTGCGTGGAGCCCACCATGTCTTTCCTATCTACTCTCGGCAGCAGCACACCGCTTTCCGAAGCCGTGCTGGCCGAACACGTCTGGCCTCTGTTCAGCCAGGTACTGCAGCGCGATACACGTGAGATCTACTTGGCCAACCATTCGCTGGGCCGGCCGCTGGATGCGACCGCAGAGCACCTGGCGAAAGGCAGCCGGCTATGGTTTGAGCAGCTCGATGGCGCCTGGATGCCCTGGTGGAGCGAGATGGAGGACTGGCGGGCCGCCACCGCAGCACTGACCGGCGCGGCCCGCGCCGACTGCATCGTCCCCAAGACCAGTGCCGGACAAGGCCTGCGGGCGGTGCTCAACAGCTATGCCACCGTACCGCGCGTGCTGAGCACCGACGGGGAATTTGACTCCATCGACCATATCCTCAAGCAATACGAACACCGAGGCCGGGCGGTGCTGACTACCGTGCCGAGCCGCGCGGATGGCTGCTACCAAGTGGACGACCTGATCGCAAAACTGGACAGCATCGATCTGGTGGTGGTGTCGCAAGTCTTCTTCAGCACCGGCCAGGTGCTGCAGGAGCTCCCCAAGCTGGTGGAGGCCGCCCACGAAGCCGGAGCGCAGGTACTGATCGACGTCTACCACGGCTATGGCGTGCTGCCGCTGGACCTCGCCACACTCGACGTCGACTTCGCCATTGCCGGCAGCTACAAATACCTGCGTGGCGGCCCCGGTGTGTGCTGGCTCTATGTGGCGCCTGAGATTCTGGCCAGTGGCGCGACCACACTCGACACCGGCTGGTTTGCCAAAAAAGACCCTTTCACCTACCGCCGGCCCATGCCGCCCGAGTTTGCCGCCGGGGGTGACGGCTGGCTGGAGTCGACCTTCAACCCATTGGGCTTCTATCAGGCCCGGGCCGGCCTTGCGTTGGCTGGCGAGTTGGGGGTGGCCCGCCTGCGGGCCTATTCCCTACAGCAAAAGGGCTTCCTGTCCCGGTTACTGAGCGAACGTGGCATCACCCATTTCGGTGCGGACGCCCAATATGGTGCCTTCCTGACCATCCCGCACGCCCAGCCCAAGGCCCTGGCCGAGCAGCTGCAGGAGGCTGGCGTGAACGGCGACGCGCGTTCGGCAGGCCTGAGGCTATGCCCGGACATACTCAACACCGAGGCACAGATGATCACTGCCGCCGATAGCCTGGCCCGTCTCTTGGCCTGACCACGCCCACCGGGACTCTTTATGCTGGAAGCCACTCGACGGCGTGTCGCCGAGCTGGGCACTCCTTTTGAGCTGTTGCTGGTCAGCGAGGTGCTGACCCTGCTCTCGCTGATGGTGGGACATGTCAGCGTGGCATGGTGGATCGCCGGTGCGGGTGGGGCCCATCACCTGGCGATCTACGGCGCCGCCATGTCGGTCACCATGTTCATCTCCATGCCGCTGCTGTCGCCTCTGGGCGACCGGCATGCCAAGCGCAATCTGTTGGGCCTGGGGTTGGTGGTCTTCTTGGTGGAGACCTTGCTGCTGGCCACCATGGCGCAGTTCTTCGGCTACCACCTGCCCAGCGTAATTGCACTGGAAATGGTAGCTGTGATGGCCTTGGCCGTGATCCAGCCGGCCAGCATGACGGTCGCCGCCGAATTGGTGGCAAGCGACCAGTTGGCCGATGCCATGAGCCTGCAGAAGACCGCCCAAGCGCTGGGACGGATGCTGGGCCCAGCCCTGGGCGGCATGGCGCTGGCCGTCGCAGGCGTCAAATCGGCACTCTGGCTGCATACCATTCTGCTTGCCATAGCGGCATGGGCCACCTTCCGTATCCCCGCCGGGCTGAAGCACACACCGAGCGCGCAGCACGGTTGGTGGGCCGAGATGACCGCAGGCCTGCGTGCCAAGTGGATCATCCCGGTCGAGCGTTACTGGACCGGCCTTGCCTTCTTCACCATGGTGTTCTTCGCCCCCGCGGTCGGCATGTTGGTACCGCTGCGCATCCAATCCCTGCAATGGTCTGCCGTCTGGCTAGGCTGGTGCGAGGCATCCTTGGCCGCCGGTATGCTGGTCGGTGCGTTCTGCTTTGCCCGCTTGGCTACCGAGCGGCTGGGGCGTTTCCGCGCAGCGGTCGCCGCCCTGGTCGGCGAGGGGCTGGCGTTAGGCCTGGTTGGCTTGCTCGATGCAAGACTGGGGCTGCCGCTCTGCTTCTTTGTGACTGGCGCCTGCCTCTCCGTCGTGCAACTGGTGGGGCAGACCCACCGCATGTTGGCCGTGCCCGAGGACTTCCGCGCCCGCTTCACTGCCAGCAACCTGATGATCATGTATGTCGCCAACTCGCTGGGGCCCACCTTGAGCGGCATCCTGCTGCTTCAGACCAGCGTGGCCCATGTCTATCTGATCTATGGCGCTGCGCTGTTGCTCTGCGCGCTCTGCTACCCGTTGTTGCCTGGCTATCGGGCGTTCTTGAGCCTGGACCACGATACCGCCAGGAACTGGTATGGCAAACAGTACCCTGCCGCCTTTCTACGCGGCCGGGCTACCTCCTGACACCCTCAACTATCCGCTTATGTCCCCTGCCACGCTCTACGCCCTTGCCGCCATTCTGCTGTGGGCCTCACTCGCCTTGCTCTCGGTACAACTGGTGCAGGTGCCGCCTTTTCTGCTGGTAGGGCTGGCGCTGTGCATAGGCAGCCTGTGCGGCCTGCCACGCTGGCGTGAATGGCGTGTACCGCTACGTACCCTGCTCCTGGGCTGCTATGGCCTGTTTGGCTACCACTTCTGCCTTTTCATGGCGCTGCGTTATGCCCCGCCACTGGAGGCCAATCTCATCAACTATCTATGGCCGCTGCTGATCGTGCTGCTCTCGCCATGGCTCTTGCCCCCCACCAAACTGGCTCCCCGACATTGGCTGGCCGGCCTCTTGGGCATGAGCGGTTGTGTACTGGTGATCCTGGGCAAGGGAGAACTCTCGCTGAGTGGCCAGCATGCGGTAGGCTATGCACTCGCCGTCGTCGCCGCTCTGATGTGGTCCAGCTATTCGCTGCTCACACGCCGGGTACCGCCCTTCTCGACCGGTGCCATCGGTGGCTTTTGTCTGGTTTCGGGCGTGTTGTCGCTACTGGCGCATGCCCTGCTGGAGCCCAGCTATCAGCCTACCGGCTCGCAATGGGCCTGGCTGTTGCTCCTGGGCATCGGCCCCATGGGTGCGGCCTTCTTCCTCTGGGATGCTGCGCTCAAGCGTGGCGATCCACGCGCGATTGGCACCCTGGCCTATTTGACCCCGCTGCTTTCTACCGGCCTCTTGGCGCTGTTCGGCGGCGGCCGCTTTGCCTGGCAGGCCGGACTGGCCCTGTTACTGATTCTGACCGGAGCCTGGCTGGGCCGGAGTCGCTAGCGTTAATCGTTGAGCAGACGGTCCAGTTGCTGGCGCAGCACCTGCAGAATGGCATCCTGGTTGAGCTGCGGGTTGCGCAACGCACGGATGCGCAGGCCATCGAAGGTTGCGATCAGCAGCTCGGCACGGGCGAACAGCTCATCCTCGGGCAGTGCCGGGCGGTCGCCCCGCCCTTTGCGGATCAGCTCGCACAGCCGTGCCAAGGCAGCCCTATCGGCTTCGTGCACCAGGGTAGCAAGCTCGGCGTTGCGGGTGGATTCGACCAGCACTTCCAGCTTGAGCGCCGAGCTGCGGGTATCCAGGCTACGGTTCATACCTTCATCGGCGTGTTCGATCATGGCGTGGAAGGTGTCGGGGGCCGCTTCCAGCGATTCGATATTGGCCATGATCTCGCGCAGCTCACGTTTGACGATGCCGCCGATAATGGCGTCCTTGCTGTCGAAATAGTTGTAGATATGGCCGGCACTCATGCCCGCGGTACGCGAGATATCGGCCATGCTGGCACCATGAAAGCCCTTCAGCCGGAAGCACTCGGCGGCTGCATCGAGCACCTGCGCGCAGCGGCTCGCAGCTCGGCTGGAATCGACGGAAGTGGGTTTGTTGTCAGGGGCTGCCACGGGTACATCCTCAATCGCCGCAGCCGTCCAGCGAGGCTGGAGGCCTCGCTGGCCTTGGCTTAGGCATGATTTTATATTCTAGCCATGCTCGGCGGCCGCGATCTTAGCCGGATTCGCCGAACCCGTCTCCTGCCAACCACCGCCCAGCACCTTGTACAAAGTGACAAGGTTGCCCTGGCGCGATTGCCTTATCGTAATCAAGCCCTGTTCGGCGCTATAGAGCGTGCGCTGTGCATCCAAGAGCGTCAGGTAGCTGTCCACGCCCTTACGAAAGCGCGCCTCGGACAGTTCGTAGCTCCGCCTGCTGGCGTCAACCAGCGCCGTCTGAGCTGCCAGTTGCTCATCCAGCGTACCCTGCTGGGCCAGTGCATCGGCCACTTCACGGAAGGCGGTCTGGATGGCCTTTTCGTACTGTGCCAGCTTGATGTCTCGATCAGCCTGCGCCACCTCAAGGTTGGCGCGATTGCTACCGCCGTCGAAGATGGGCAGCCGCAACTGCGGTACAAAGCTCCAGGCGCGCGAACCGGTATCGAACAAGCCAGAGAGCTCACGGCTGGCTGTACCAGCACTGGCGGTCAGACTGATACTCGGGAAGAAGGCTGCGCGGACTGCACCGATATTGGCGTAGCTGGCTTGCAGCACATGTTCGGCCTGACGCACGTCGGGGCGACGCTGCAAGGTCTGTGACGGCAAACCAACTGGCAGTTCGCTGACACTGGCGACCTGCCCCGTCAGCTGGTCAGGCAGTAGATCGACAGGCGGGGTTGTCCCCACCAGCACCAGCAGCGCATTGCGATCGAGCGCAACCTGGCTGGTATAGCGCGCAAAATCAGCCCGGGCCGACTCCACCCCGGTCTGCGCCTGGCTCAGGCTCAGCTGCGAAGCGCTGCCCAGCTCGAAGCTGCGTTGGGTGAGTTGCAGGGAGGATTGCCGGCTCTCCAGTGTACGTTTGGCCAAATCCAGCCGTTCGCTATCGGCCGCCAAGGCCAACCAGGCGCCGGCCACATCGGCCACCAGGGTGATCTGGCTGCTGCGGCGAGCTTCTTCCGTCCCAAGATACTGCTCCAGTGCAGCATCCCGCAGGCTGCGCACGCGGCCGAAGAAATCTAGCTCGTAGCTGCTGAAGCCGACATTGGCGCTGTACTGGCGACTGACCGTGCTGACACCGCTGCTGCTGAGGTCGCCTGGCGTACGACTGGCGTTCTCCCCAGCACCGAGGTTCAACGTCGGCAGCTGTGCCGCACGCTGGATCTGGTACTGCGCGCGAGCCTTCTCGATATTGAGTGCGGCTACCCTGAGGTCACGGTTATTGGCGAGCGAGAGCTCAATCAGTTTCTGCAAGCGCGCATCGGCAAAGAAATTGCGCCAGCCTATGTCGGCAGCGGCAGCACCGCTGCCCTGGCTACCGACCCATTGCTCGGGCACCGGCGCAACTGGCCGTTGGTAGTCGGGTGCCAGGGTGCCGCAGCCACCCAGCAGGGCGGCGGCGACTGCCGCGGCGATTGTCAGGTTCGGCTTGTTCATCGTCTTTCCTCCGCGATGGTTTCCGCTTCGTCCGGCCGCGTGCCCTTGAACACACGGCGCACCAGCACGAAGAACAGGGGCACGAAGAAGAGGCCCAACATCGTGGCGCTGATCATGCCACCCAGCACGCTGGTACCAATGGCGTTCTGGCTACCCGAACCGGCACCCTTGCTGATCGCCAATGGCAGCACGCCAAAGATGAAGGCCAGCGAGGTCATCAAAATGGGGCGCAGACGCATCCGCACCGCCTCCAAGGTTGCTTCTATCAGCCCCACGCCGTGCTCCATCTGCTCCTTGGCAAATTCCACGATCAGGATGGCGTTCTTGGCCGAAAGACCCACCGTGGTCAAAAGGCCCACCTGGAAGTAGACATCGTTGGCAAGCCCACGGCCGAAAGCCGCCAGGGCGGTACCGACAATGCCCAAGGGCACCACCAGCATGACCGCAAAGGGGATGGACCAGCTCTCATAGAGCGCGGCCAGACAGAGGAACACGACCAACATGGAGATGGTATACAGCGCCGGTGCTTGCGAACCCGAGCTGCGTTCCTGATCCGACAGACCGGTCCACTCAAAGCCTATGCCCTCGGGCAGTTGGGCGATCAGCGACTCCATGGCCAGCAGGGCCTCTCCCGAGCTATGGCCCGGCGCCGGTGCACCGAGGATTTCCACTGAGGGCATGCCGTTGTAACGCTCCAGCCGCGGTGAAGCGTAGGACCAGCGGGTGCTGGAGAAGGCGCTGAAGGGCACCATGTCGCCAGCGGCATTACGCACATACCACTTGTTGAGATCGGACGGCAGCATGCGCGACGGTGCGTCGCCTTGCAGGTAGACCTTCTTGACCCGGCCCTTGTCGATAAAGTCGTTGACGTAGCTGCTACCCCAGGCGGTGGTCAGCACACTGTTGATATCGGACTGCGAGATCCCCAGCGCACTGGCCTTGTTGCGGTCGATATCTACCCGGAACTCGGGCGTATCGTCCTGCCCATTGGGGCGCACCGCAACCAGGGCCGGATGCTTGGCCGCGAGA
This sequence comes from Chitinimonas sp., assembly GCF_036568685.1. Taxonomy (GTDB): domain Bacteria; phylum Pseudomonadota; class Gammaproteobacteria; order Burkholderiales; family Chitinimonadaceae; genus Chitinimonas. The sequence goes on along the minus strand of NZ_DATCSC010000136.1, from coordinate 15,331 downwards.
CCCAGCAGCTGGTTACGGGCAGCGATCAGCTTGTCGTGGCCGAGGCCGGCCCGGTCCTGCAGCTGCAGGTCAAAACCCGAGGCATTACCTAGCTCCAGCGCCGCCGGCGGTGCAAAGGCAAACACCATCGCATCGCGGATCTTGGAGAACTTGGCCATGGCGCGCGCCACAACCGCCTGCGCCTTCTGGTCAGGACGCGGACGCTCATCCCAGTGCTTGAGCCGCACAAAGGCCAGGCCGGCGTTCTGGCCGCTACCGCCAAAGCTGAAGCCGGCCACGCCGAACATGGTGGCGACGGAATCCTTCTCCTCCACCATGAAGTGGTGCTCGACCTGCTCGATCACGCGCAGCGTACGCTCCTGGGTGGCGCCGGCAGGTAGCACGATCTGGGAATACAGAATGCCCTGATCCTCGTCCGGCAAGAAGCCGCTGGCCTGGCGGGCCAGCAGGAAGCCCATGCCTGCGACGATGGCGCCATAGATCAGCAGATAAGGCACACCGCGCTGGATGATGCGGCTGACTGCGCTCTGGTAGCCGCGGCTGGAGCGGTCGAAGTTGCGGTTGAACCAGCCAAAGAAGCCGCGCTCGCTCAGGTGGTGGCCCTTTTCGACCGGCTTGAGCAAGGTGGCGCACAGCGCCGGGGTCAGCACCATGGCAACGATAACCGACAGCACCATGGCCGAGACAATGGTGATGGAGAACTGGCGATAGATCACACCTGCGGAGCCACCGAAGAAGGCCATGGGTACGAATACCGCCGACAACACCAGCGCAATGCCGACCAGGGCGCCGGTGATCTGGCCCATGGACTTGCTGGTGGCCGCCTTGGGTGGCAGACCATCCTCGCTCATGACCCGCTCGACGTTCTCGACCACCACGATGGCATCGTCCACCAGAAGGCCGATGGCCAGCACCATGCCGAACATGGTCAGGGTGTTGATGGAGAAGCCGCAGGCCGCGAGGATGCCGAAGGTACCCAGCAGCACCACCGGTACCGCGATCGTGGGGATCAGGGTGGCGCGGAAGTTCTGCAGGAACAGGTACATCACCAGGAAGACCAGCACCACGGCTTCCGCCAGGGTCTTGACCACTTCCTCGATCGAGATCTTCACAAAGGGCGTGGTGTCGTAGGCGACCACGGCCTTCATGCCGGTCGGGAAGAACTTGGACAATTCGTCGATCTTCGCCTTGACCGCATCGGCGGTGTCGAGCGCATTGGCACCGGTCGCCATCTTGATGGCGATACCGGTCGCCGGCTTGCCGTTGAAGCGTGCCACCGTGCCGTAGTTTTCAGCCCCCAGCTCGATCCGGGCGACATCCTTGAGCTTGACGCTGGCGCCGGCGCTATTGCCCTTTATCACGATCTCGCCGAACTGCTCCGGCGTCTGCAAGCGGCTCTGCGCGGTGATGGTGGCGTTCAGCGCCTGACCCTTGACCGCCGGCGTACCACCCAGTTGGCCGGCAGATACCTGGGCGTTCTGGGCCTGGATGGCGTTGCTGACGTCGGTCGTGGTCAGCTGGTAGTTGAAGAGCTTGGCCGGGTCCAGCCAGATACGCATGGCGTACTGGGCGCCGAACAGCGTCACGTCGCCCACGCCCTTGACCCGGCTTACGGTGTCGAGCACGTTGGCGGACACGTAGTCGGCAAGGTCGGACTGCTTCATGCTGCCGTCTTCAGACACGAAAGCCATCACCATGAGGAAGTTCTTGGTGGACTTGGCTACGCTCAGGCCCTGCTTCTGCACTTCCTGCGGCAGCAAGGGCATGGCCAGCTGCAGCTTGTTCTGCACCTGCACCTGGGCGATGTCGGGATTGGTACCGCTATCGAAGGTCAGCGTGATGGTGACCGCACCGGAAGAGTCGCTGCTCGAGGCCATGTAGTGCAGGCCGTCGATGCCCTTCATCTTCTGTTCGATCACCTGGGTGACCGAATCCTGCACCGTCTGGGCAGACGCACCCGGGTAGGTGCCGGTGATGGCGATGGCCGGCGGTGCGATGGCCGGGTACTGCGAGATCGGCAGCGCCGTGATGGACAGTATCCCCGCCAGCATGATCACGATGGCGATCACCCAGGCAAAGATGGGCCGGTTGATAAAGAAACGGGACATGCGCCGGCCTCCTTAGGGCTTGGCCGCAGGCGCAGCGGCGCTGCCGGCAGGCTGGAACGGTACCGGCTTGGCGCTGGCGCCCGGCTTCACCTTCTGCAGGCCTTCCACAATCAGGCGATCACCTTCCTTGAGGCCATCGGTCACCTGCCATTGGTCGCCCAGCGCACGACGCGTCTTGAGTTGGCGCTGCTCAACCTTGTCTTCGCCATTGAGCACCAGCGCTACCGCGTTGCCCTTGGCATCACGCGTCACGCCTTGCTGCGGCACCAGGATGGCGGCCTCGTCTATGCCCTCCTCCAGCCGCGCACGCACATACATGCCGGGCAACAGTTCCTGCTTGGGGTTGGGGAAGACGGCGCGCAGGGTCACACTGCCGGTACCGGGGTCTACGCTCACTTCGGAGAACTGCAGGCTGCCCGGCAGCGGGTAGACCGTGCCATCCTCCAGCACCAGGGACACCTTGGCAGCGTCCTTGCCGCTACGCTTGAGCGCGCCGCTGGCCAGATCGCGCCGCAGCCGCATCAGCTCGGTGCTGGTCTGGGTCACGTCCACATAGATGGGATCAAGCTGCTGGATGGTGGCCAGCGCATTGGCCTGGTTGGCGGTCACCAAGGCGCCCGGCGTGACGGCGGAACGGCCCACCCGGCCGGCGATGGGGGCCAGGATGCGGGTGTAGCCCAGATTGATGCGGGCGTTGGCCACGGCCGCCTTGGCCGCCGCGACGTCTGCCTCGCCCTGCTTGAGCGTGGCGGAGGCCTCGTCATAGTCCTGCTGGCTGACGGCCTTGATCTTGACCAGCTCCTGGTAGCGCTCCACCTTGAGCCGGCTCACTGTGACGTTGGCTTCGACCTTGGCCAGGGTAGCCTGGGCGCTATCGAGCGCAGCCTGGTAGCTGGCCGGGTCGATCTGGTAGAGCGATTCGCCCTGCCGTATCTCCCCGCCCTCATTGAATTGCCGACGCTGGATGATGCCACCGACCTGCGGTCGCACCTCGGCAACCCGGAAGGCCGCCGTACGGCCGTTCAACTCGGTACTGATCGGCAAGGCCGCCGCCTTGACGGTATAGACACTGACCTCGGCTGGCCCACCACCGGGCTTGTCCTCGGACTTGGCCTTGCCGCAGGCGCTGAGCGCCAGCCCGCCCGCCACCGCAACCAAGGTCGTGGCCAGCATGGTCTTGTTCTTGATATGCATAGAGCACCTGTCAGGAAAAAAGAGGCAGGTCCACCGACCCGCCTACGGAACGATGGCCGGATTCTACCGCCCGCCAACGCTAGAGTGAACGATCATTCTAAAATTGCCCGCAGCCATGGCATGGCCCGCAAACTCAGTCTGCTAAAGGCTTGCAAGGCGGATTACGGTTCCAGCCTGTAACGCTTTTTTACACAAGCAGCGAGGAGTTTTACGATCGTGCGCTGTCAGGCATTGATCCGGTAACCCTCCCATGGCCCGGACCTCCGCCATCTTGTACTTTGCCGCTGGGGCCCAGATGTAATGCCGGCACGCTTATATCGACCAAGTGTCACGCATCCCAACAAGGAGTTGATCAATCATGGCGCATGAAATTGCCACGCTGGCTGGCGGTTGCTTCTGGTGTCTCGACGGCGTCTTCCTGCGCCTGCGCGGCATCGACAAGGTGGTATCGGGCTATATGGGTGGACCGCTGCAGAACCCGACCTACAAGCAGGTCTGCAATGGCGATACCGGCCACGCCGAGGTCGTGCAGATCCATTACGACCCGGCAGTGATCAGCTTTGCCGACCTGCTGGAGGTGTTCTTCGTCATCCACGACCCGACCACCCTGAACCGCCAGGGTAATGACGTGGGCACGCAATACCGCTCGGCCATCTTCTTCCACGATGCCGGGCAGGAAAAGCAGGCGCGCGAGACCATTGCCACGCTGACGGCCGAACAGGCTTACCACAACCCCATCGTGACCGAAGTCGTGCCTGCTACTACCTTCTGGCCGGCCGAGGGCTATCACCAGGGTTATTTCGATGCCAACCCCTACCAGCCCTATTGCATGGCGGTGGTGGCACCCAAGGTACGCAAGGCGATCGACAAGTTCTCCGCCAAGCTCAAATAGGCCCATGACCATGCCCAGACCCAGGCTGGCGACACCGGCCGACGAAGCCGCGCTTTACGCCATCTGCCTCGCCACCGGCAACGCAGGAGAGAACGCGGCCCAGCCAGGCCGCGAGGGTGAACTCTACGGCCATTTGTATGCCGGCCCCTATCTTGCGCTGGAACCGGCCTACGCCTGGGTGGTGGAAGATGAGCTGGGTGTATGCGGCTATGCGCTGGGCACACCAGATTCGACGCGCTTCTATGCCCGCATGACGACAGACTGGCTGCCACCCTTGCGCCAGCGCCATCCGGTGCCGCGGGCACCGGAGGATGCCTGGCTGGTATCGCAACTACACGCGAACTGGCAGACCGACTCGCGCCTCGCAGACTGGCCGGCTCATCTGCATGTCGACCTGTTGCCACGGGCGCAGGGCCGTGGCGCGGGCGCCGTACTGATACAGCAACTGCTGGCACAGTTGCAGGCAGCGGGTGCACCGGGGGCGCACCTGGGAGTGGACCCGCGCAACACGCGGGCCCTTAGCTGGTATGCACGCTGGGGATTTAGCCCCCTGTTCAGCCAGCCTGGCTGCCACTGGCTGGGCCTGACCTTCCAGCCAGCGGCCGCCCAAGCTCAATCGACCACGAACTGACCAATCTGGGCATTGAGGCCCCGCGACAGCTCGCCCAAACGCTTGGCCAGCATATTGGCGGACGAGACCGAGGCATGGTTTTCCTCGCTCATCTGCGCAATCTGCTCCACATTTTGCGCGATCTGGGTGGCGGCAATGCGTTGCTCCCGCACCGCACTGGCGATCTCGGTCAAGGTCTGCAAGGTACAGGATGAGCTGGCGCGGATGCGCTCCATGGCGGCTGCCAGTTCCTGCGCCTGGGTCACGCCGCCCTGTATCTTGCTGCTGGCCACCTGCATCAGGTTGCCGGCACTGATGGTGTCCTGCTGGACCGTCTCGATCTTGCCGGAAATATCGGCAGTGGCATTGGCAGTGCGCTCGGCCAGCTTGCGCACTTCATCCGCCACCACCGCAAAGCCACGGCCCTGTTCACCCGCGCGGGCAGCCTCGATTGCGGCATTGAGGGCCAGCAGATTGGTCTGGTCGGCAATCTCCTTGATCACCCGCACAATGTCGCCAATCTCATCGGAACGGGCGTTCAGCGCGCTGATAGCCACCGAAGCACGGGCCAAGGCTTCGGCAATCTGGGCAATCTCCTCCGCCGTCCTGCCTGCCAGAGCCTCCCCATCGCCAGCCTGGCCTACTGCATCGGTCGCGGCAGTCCGGACTGAATCGGCATTGTCGGCTACCACGGCGATGCTGGTAGTGAGCTCCTCGATGGCCGCGGCCACTGCAGCCGAGGCCTGCGCCTGGGTCGAAGACGCGCTGGCAACCTGCTCGGAAATGGTGCCCATCTCGGTTGCCGATTCCGCCACCTGCCGCGCCCCGCCGCGGGTATCGATCACCAGGCCGCGCAGCCCCTGCAGGACGCGATGGAAGGCCGTGACCGTACGGCCGATCTCATTGTCGCCGCTGCTGGGCATGGGCACGGTCAGATCATTGCCGGCCGAGATACGCTGGGCTGCATGCTCTGCAGCGTTCAGCGGGCGTCGTATCGACTGCGCCACCGCAGCAGCCACGCCAACGCCAAGCAAGAGGGCGATACCAGCCAGTACCCACAACGCCCGTTCGGTATTGGCGCGGGTGCCGGCCAACTCCTTGGTTACGCCGGCCGCCTTCTCGCTGGTACTCTTGAGCAAAGCATTCAGGGATTCTTCCATCCCATGCACATAGGCTTTGTACTCGCCCATGGCCTTGTTGGCGTCAGCCGTGCTGGCCAGCCCCTGCCCCAACTGCCCCGCCACCTTGCCAAAGCCTTCGGCGTACTGCTGCATCTGACCCCGTAGCTCGCCTATGCGCTGCTTGTCCTCACTACCTGCCAACCCCTCGGCCCGCTGCAGGCTTTCCTGGGCTTTTGCCAGCGAATCGGCCCACTTCTCACGGTACTCCTTGACCTTGTCAGGGCTGGTGATATTGATGAAGCTGTCTTTCTCGAAGCGTCTTAGATTGCCCATGTGGTAGCGGGCATCGCCAGCGGCCGTGTTCAGCGCGATATCGCCTTCCACCAATGCCTTGACCCTTTCGTACTGGCTCTCCACGCCCCACGAGCCGATCAGCGCCACCGCCAGCATCAGCGCCAAGAGCAGCGCAAAACCCGCGCCTATTCGTACCGCAAAACTGAGGTTGTTCATGGTTACTTCTCCGCTATGACCCTAAGCTGGTTGGCTACCCGCTATCTCATCCCGGGCCTGGGCGGTGCGGTTTACGCCAAGCTCCCGCCAATTGGACGGGGGCTGCTTAAAGCATAAGCAATCATGCGCCAAATCATAGGCAGGCTTGATATTCGGCACGCCCCTCGGGATTTTGTTAAAATCGCCGGCTTTTCAAAGGCTTGGACCGTATCTTGCGCATTGCCCTGGCACCCATGGAAGGGCTCGTCGACGCCCCGTTACGCACCGCCCTGACCGAGATCGGCGGCGTGGACTGGTGCGTGACCGAGTTCGTGCGCGTCACCAGCACCCTGCTGCCACCGCGCTACTTCCGGCGCGTCGCGCCTGAGTCGCAGCATGGCTGGAAAACCCCGGCCGGCGTGCTGCTCAAGATGCAGCTGCTGGGTTCGGATCCCGTTTGCCTAGCCGACAATGCCGCCCGCGCGGCCGAGCTGGGTGCATCAGGCATAGACCTCAACTTCGGCTGCCCGGCCAAGACGGTAAACCGCCATCGCGGCGGCGCCGTGCTGCTGCAGGAGCCCGAGTTGTTGCACGCCATTGTGCGGGAGGTGCGCCGCGCAGTGCCCGCCCATATTCCGGTCACCAGCAAGATGCGGCTGGGCTATACCGACACCGCGCTGGTACTAGATTGCGCGCGCGCCCTGGATGAAGGGGGCAGTGCCGAACTGGTGGTACACGCCCGTACCAAAGCGGACGGCTACAAGCCGCCGGCCCACTGGCACTGGATTGCCCGCATCAAGGACGTGGTCAAGGCGCCGGTGGTGGCCAATGGCGAGATCTGGACCGTGGAGGACTATTTCCGCTGCCGTAGCGAATCGGCCTGCGACGACGTGATGCTCGGTCGCGGCCTGGTGGCCCGGCCGGACCTGGCGCGACAGATCCGCGCGGCGATTGCGGGCGAGGCACCTGATACGGTGGAATGGCCGGAGCTCTTGGGCATCATCCGGCGCTTCCACAACGGTCTGATCGGTACCGGAGCTCCCACCTATGCCCCGGGCAGGCTCAAGCAGTGGCTGGGCTATCTGCGCCGCAGCTACCCGGAAGCGACCGCCCTGTTCCGAGAGATCCGCACCCAGCAGCAGCTGGGCGCCCTGCCCGCCTGAGCCGCCCCATGAGCAACCCCTGCCTGAGCTGCGGTGCTTGCTGCGCCGCCTTTCGTGTCAGTTTTGATCGCAGCGAGCTGGACGAGGAAGGTGGCCGGGTGCCCAGCGGCCTGGTCGACTATGAGAACGACACCCTGTGCCGTCTACGCGGCACGGACTACCTGAAGCCCCGCTGTATTGCCCTCGTCGGGCGCATTGGCGAGGCCGTGCAGTGCGGCATCTATGCCGAGCGGCCCGGCCCCTGCCGCGAGTTCGCCCCCTTGGCCGAGCACGGCATCTTCCCGCCGGCCTGCAACCGGGCCCGCGCCCGCCACGGCCTGCCACCCCTGGCGGTCAGCCACGAATAACTCCCAGCCCTATAAGCACCATGAGCCAGATACTCGAAGCAACCCCTTTTGAATTGATTGGTGGCGAAGCCCGCGTCGCCGAGCTGGTCCAACGCTTCTACGACATCATGGATAGCGACCCGGTCGCGGCCGGTGTACGCAAAGCCCACACCGAAGACCTGAGCAGTGCGCGCGAGAAGCTGCGGCTCTTTTTGACCGGTTGGATGGGTGGCCCGGCGCTCTATGTCGAGAAGTACGGCCACCCTATGCTGCGCGCCCGCCACCTACCCTTCCGCATCGACGAACGTATGCGGGATGAGTGGCTGTACTGCATGTACAAGGCGATGGAGCAGATGAACCTGGAAACCGCGCTGCGCGAACACCTGGAACAGGCGTTCTGGCGCACCGCGGATTTCATGCGCAACGCGCAATAGACTGAACTCAAGCGCCGCCGGCAAGGTTCAGTTGGCGACGCTCAACGCTCAGCCCAAGGCTGAGCGGACCTGTATCAGTTCGGGGAAGAAGGTCAGCTCCAGCGCACGCTTGAGGAAGGCGACGCCGCTGGAACCGCCTGTGCCCTGCTTGAAGCCGATGATGCGCTCTACCGTCTTCATATGGCGGAAGCGCCAGAGCTGGAAGGCCTCTTCCACATCCACCAGCTTTTCCGCCATCTCGTAGGCATCCCAGTGTTGGCGCGGTGCCTGGTAGATAATCTTGAGCGCCGCTACCACGTCTTCGCTGGCGGTATAGGGCTGGCTAAAATCGCGCTCCAGCCTGTCCTGCGGGATCGCAAAACCACGTCGCGCCAGATGGCGCAAAAACTCGTCCCATAGGCTGGGCGCATTCAGGTCGCGCAGGATTTCCGCGTGCAGGGCCGGGTCGTACTTGAAGACATCCGCCTGGCCAGCATGCTTGTTACCCAGCAGGAATTCCAGCGTGCGGTACTGATGCGATTGAAAGCCAGATGATTGCCCGAGTACCGGCCGGAATTCGGCATACTCCGACGGGGTCATGGTCTCAAGCACTGCCCACATATTGAACAGCTGCTGCTGGATCAGCTTGGCCCGGGCCAGGATCTTGAAACAGGGCTCAAGCTCATCGTGCCGCACGTGCTCCACTGCGGCGCGCAGTTCGTGGATCAGTTGTTTGAGCCACAGTTCGGAGACCTGATGCTGGATGATGAACAGCATCTCATCGTGCTGCATGGGGCTCGATAGCGGTTGCTGCGCGGCCAGCAGCTGGTCCAGCCGCAGATAGCCGCCGTAGCTGAGCCGGTCGGTAAAGTCGGTCTGGATGCCGGCTTCGAGATCACGTTGATTGGGCTGCATGGACGACGTCCTTGAAAGCAAGGCCGCGATGATGCGCGCAGGCGAGCTCGGACTCAAGCCGCAGCGCGACATAGAGAACTGCTATCTATTTATTGAATTAAATCAACTTCAACAATGACGATCGCCTGACCATACTGCAAGGGCACAGCCGGCTTGGCCGCCAAGCAACCGGAACAAATGGCAGCCCGACAGGCCACATCCAAAGTGCGGCCAACCCTGGCATGTCAACTTGAGGACAGGAACACAGTATGGACATCCATCTCGGCATACCCGAAACCCAGCGCAAAGCCATTGCCGACGGCCTGAGCTGGCTGCTGGCCGATACCTACAGCCTCTATCTGCAAACCCACAACTTCCACTGGAATGTCAGCGGGCCGATGTTCAACAGCCTGCACCTGATGTTCGAGACCCAATACACCGAGCTTGCCCTGGCGGTGGACCTGATTGCCGAACGGATAAGGGCGCTAGGCTTCCCCGCTCCTGGCACCTATTCCGCCTTTGCCAAGCTATCAAGCGTGGACGAGGTTGAAGGCGTGCCCGCAGCACGCGACATGATCGCCATCCTGCTCAAGGGTCAGGAAACCGTGGTCCGCACCGCGCGTGGCTTGTTCCCGCTGCTGGAGGAGGTCAACGATGAAGCCAGCGCCGACCTCCTGACCCAGCGCTTGCAAGTACACGAAAAGACCGCCTGGATGCTGCGCGCCATGCTCGATTGAGCGCGGGCCGCTCAACCGGCAGCGCCCGACTGCTGGCTGGGTGCCCGGCGAGGCTGCCACAGTCCCGTGGACAGTGCCGTACCCAGCAATATCACCAGCCCACCCAGCACCATGCTGGGGGTCAGGCGTTCACCCAGGAAGATGCCGCCCCAGACCACGGCAAAGAGCGGGATCAAAAAGGTCACCGAGATCGCCTTGCTGGGGCCGATATGAGCGATCAGGCGAAAGAACATCAGGTACGCAACCGCGGTACAGACCACAGCCAGCGCCAGCGCTGCCTGCCACGCTTGTGCCGGTACTGTTGTCTGGGGCCAGGCGAAGCTGGCCAGTGGCAGCAACATCAGGCTCGCCGTCAGTTGGCTGCCCGTTGCCACCAGGAGTGGCGAGGCCGCGGTTAGCTTCTGCTTGGTGTAGTTGGCAGCAATGCCATAGGACACCGGTGCCGCCAGGGCCGCCAATACCGCCAGCCCATCACCACCCGGCTTGAAGCTGATCTTTCCCCACACCAGCACCAATACACCCACAAAGCCGATCACCAGCCCGGCAACCCGCAAACGCGGCAGCACCATACCCAGCCACGCAAAGGCAACCACTGCGCCCCAGAGTGGCGTGGTGGCATTGAGCACTGCCGTAAAACCCGCCGACAGGGACAGCGCCGCCCAGGCAAACAGGCAGAAGGGCAAGGCGGAATTGAGCAGGCCGACCACGGCCAGACCGCGCCAGTGCGTCAACAGCCCCGCTCCCTCACCGCGCCAGAACAGCACGGGCAAAAGGCAGAGCGTGGCAACCCCCACCCGCACAAAGATCAGCGCAAGCGGCCCGAAGGCCGGGGCCGCCACCCGCATGAACAGAAAGGATGCGCCCCAGATTGCTGCCAGTACGACCAGCTCCACCATATCGCTTGAGCGCATGCCTGTCCCTAAGCCCATTTGAACAAGGGTCTAGTGTAAGGCCGGCCGACCGGGGTGGACATCCGATTCTTGCTCAGGCCTCAAGCCGGTACCCGGTGTGCCAGCGGGTCGGCAAGGGTGGATAGCAAGGGGGCGAGGTGGTTGCGCTCGTCAACCGGCAGCATGCTGATGCGCAAGGACACGGCTCGCGACAGCTCGCGCACCCGCCAGTTGAGCTCATCGACGATGCCCATGGCCTCGGCCAGCTCTTCGGCTGGGGTATCGGCCAACAAGGTACGGATCTCGGCGGCCGGGATACTGCCCAGACCGGTGCGCAGGAAGGCGCGGCGTATGACACCGAAGCGCTCCACCGCGCCCGCCACCAGCTCTCGTGTCTCAGCCACCGTGGCCTCGTCGTGAGAGCGGATCAGCGCGTTATGGATGATGTCGAGGTTGCCGACCAGACGATCAAGTGCACCGATCACACCTTCTGAACTGTAAAGCGGCAGGCCGCACATGGCTGATTCGGCCACCAGCGAATCTCGCAGCTTGAGCATGACGGGCGGTGCATGGCCCGAGGAGACCACTTTGAGCGCAAGATCCAGGCGGTTGCCACTGTCGGACACCTTGCCCAACAGGCCCACGACCATCTCGGCCGCCGCCAAGGCCTGTCCTGCCGGACTGATCGCTGCTTCGAGCAAGCCTCGCGGATAGCCACTGCCGTCGATGCGCTCATGGTGCTCCAGCACGATGCGGGCAACCATGTCGCCCAGGTCCGTGGTCTCAAGGATAAGCCGGTGTCCTACCACCGGGTGGACCGCCAGACTGCGCCACTCTTCCTGTGTGACATGGTGACTCGCGGCCAGTACGGCCGGGTCGATATAGAGTTCGCCTATATCGTGCAGCAGCCCCGCCACCGCCAGCTGGCGCATGGCATCGGGCGACAGTCTGAGGCTGCGGCCCAGCGAGAGGGCAATCAATGACACCATGACCGCGTGCCGCATGGCCGCCCCCTCGGTCCTTTGCGACAAGGTCAGGAGCAGCAGGGAGACTTTGCTCAGCGGCGCGGCCGCAAGATCGGCCAAGAGGCTCTCCACCCCATAAGGCGCGCACAGCCGCACCAGCATGGGTTGCTCTTCGAGCAGTATCTGCGCCAAGAGCCCCAGTGCTTCGCCCGTGATCTGCTCCGCAACGCTCAAACTCTGCACCAAGGGGCGCTTGAGCTTGTGCGACAGCAACCGCTCCTGCATGGCGCGGTCGAGCTGGCTGCCGCGCGACAGCAATTTGATACCTTTGTCCGTGTAGATATCCTCAGCCGCCAGCACCTCTTTGCTGTCGGCGAGCGCCATCACCCTATCCAGCAGGTGCGGATTGGGATTCTCAAGCTGTAGGTCGGGCACGGTCGCGGCTCATTGTGACGGGCCGGGCCTTAGAAGGCATGCTGCGCTCCTCTTCCAATGCCAACATAGCCCATCACTAAGCAAGCCGTACTCCTGGCGGCCGTGGCCCGATGCTTGTGCGGCGTTTCCCTAGCTCAGACGGTAAACCGGGCGACTACCAAAGAGCAGGCCGTGTTCGACAAAGTGTTCCGTCGGCAGCGCTTGCCGGAACGGCCCGGTTGCCAGAATCTCGCCACCCTTGGCCTTATCCTCGCCCAGCTTGGAGGCGGCGTTGACCTCTGCCCCCCAGACCTCGCGGCCATCGATCAGCAGCACTTCACCCAGGCCCAGCCCTATGCAGACTTCAATGCATTCGTCGGCTGCGCGTGCCCGGTTGCGTGCCACGGTTGCGGCCACCATGGCACGGGCGGTGGCAAGTGCCGCACCCGCGGTATCGAACAGGACCAGCATGGAGTCACCCTCGCGCTTGAGACAGTTGCCGCCATGCTGAGTGATCAGCGGCAGGAACAGCGCTTCCGATTCCTCGATCAGTTGCAGGAAATGCACGATGCCAAACGCCTCGACCTGTCGCGAAAATCCCACCAGATCGGTGAACATCACCGCCCGCTGGCAGCCAAAGCGACGGGTGATCTCCACTTCAATCGCACGCTGATCGGCACCGGGCGCTTGCCGCTGGCGTAAAAGGGCGCGCAGCTCGTCGGCTTCAGCCACCGCTTACCTCCGCGATCACTTCGCGGGCGGCCCGGACGGCATCGATGCACAGTGGTACACCGGCGTAGATCGCCGAATGCATCAACACTTCGCGAATCTCATCCACCGTGGCGCCGTTGTTCAGCGCACCACGCACATGACCCTTGAGCTCCTGGGTGCGACCCAGCGCAGCCAGCATGGCCAGGGTGATGAAGCTGCGGGTCTTGCGGTCCAGCCCCTCGCGGTTCCATACCGTGCCCCAGGCATGCTCGGTCACGAATTCCTGCAGCGGGCGGGTAAAGTCGTCGGCATCGGCAAAGGCCTTGTCGACAAAGGCATCGCCCATCACTTCGCGGCGTACCTTGAGACCCCGTTCGAATTGCTCGCTCATTGTTGCCCTCCCTATTTTTGGCGTCGGTCGCAAAGGGTTCCCATAATAGCTGCAGTCCTCACTCGCTCACCGTCCATGCGCACACTCACCGCCAGCATCCTTGCCCTCTGCGCCACTGCCGCCCAGGCTGCCGATACCCTCGATGCCGCAACCGGTTACCGCCTGCTCTATGCCCTTCTGACCGTGGTCGCAGCCTTGCTGGCAACGGCGCTCCTCGGCCGCCTCTATCGCCGCCTGCATGCGCTAATCGTCAAACGGAGCCGGCGTACCGCCCGTGCGCTGGAACGGCGCAGTCACCGGGTATTCAGGGCCATACCGCTGCTGCAACTTGAAAGCGGTCTGCTCAAACTGGGCAAGTTGCTGCTGCAACTGCTGCTGTTCTATCTGACCTTGAGCCAGGTGCTGAGCTACTTCCCCACCACCCGGCCCATGGCGGCACAGCTTGCCGGCTGGCTGCTGGACCCACTGGCCGACGGTGGACTCGCGCTCCTGACCGCCCTGCCCCAGCTACTGTTCCTGATGGTGGTCGTGCTGGTGACCCGTTACCTGCTACGGGTCGTGCGCTACCTGTTCCGCGAGATCGCCCGCGGCAATTTGCGGGTGGAGGGCTTTTACCCGGACTGGGCCGGGCCGACACAGAAGATCGTGAGTTTCCTCCTGATCGTGTTTGCCCTGATGGTAGCCTACCCCTATATCCCGGGCTCCAGCTCGGACGCCTTCAAGGGGGTCTCGCTGTTTATCGGGGTGCTGTTCTCGCTGGGCTCCACCGGCGCCGTCTCCAATGTGGTGGCCGGCGTGATCCTGACCTATATGCGCGCCTATCGGGCTGGCGACTTGGTGCGCATAGGCGAGGTACAGGGCGTGGTGACCAGTCACTCGCTGCTGGTGACCAAGCTGCACACCATACGCAATCAGGAGATCACCATCCCCAACTCCGTGGTACTGCAGGGGGCTGTGACCAATCTCTCCTCCAGCGGAGCTTCGCGCGGCGCCCTGGTAACGACCGCAGTCACCATAGGTTACGACACGCCCTGGCGACAGGTGCATGCCCTGCTCTTGCAGGCGGCGGCCGATACCGAGGAGGTGATGAACAGCCCGTCGCCCTTCGTGCTACAGACCGAGCTGCAGGACTTCTATATCCGCTACGAGCTCAACGCCTATACCAACCAGCCCGAGCGCTTGCCCTTTGTACTATCGGCCCTGAATGCCAGCGTGCAAGACAGCTTCAACCGTGCGGGCGTGCAGATCATGTCGCCGCACTACTATGACCGGGAGCGCGGCGATGTATTGACCCCGCCCGAGCGCTGGTATCCACCCACTCCCGCCGATAGCCGGGAGCGGGGTTAGCAAGCTGACCTACATGAGGCCGACCTTGCCTTTGTAAGCGGCACGGATCTTGGCCGCGTCGTAGGCAACGCCCGCCTTCATGGTCCAGACGATGCGCCGCAGGCTAGCCGGCTCGTCCGCGAGGCTGCCCTGGAACAGCACCAGGTCAGCCCGCTTGCCGACGGCGACCGAACCGATCTCCTGCTCACGCCCCAGGTAGCGAGCACCGTTGAGGGTAGCCACCTGCAGGGCCTGGGCACGACTCAGGCCGGCTTCCTCCAGCAGCTCGATCTGCCGCACATTGGAATAGCCCGGTACCACGCCGCCGTAGCCGGTCGGATCGGTACCGGCCACCAGCAGCCCACCTGCGTCGAAGAACTGCTTCTCCCAGGCCATCTCCTTGGGCAGCAGGGCGCTCCAGACATTGCCCGGCTGGGCCGCGATGGCGGACCAGCGGCTCAGGTACATCTCCTTGAGCTGCGGCATCAACAGGTCCAGCGCGCCCTGCGGGGCAATGGGCCGACCGCTGGCGAAGGTCTCGAATATGGTCAGGGTCGAGGTCAGGGCCACCTTGCGTTCAAGCAGGTGCTGCTGCAGTGCCTGCATCTCGGGGCTGTCCACCGTCAGTGCATTCAGACTCTTGGGCACGGTATCGCCATTCGGACAGGTGTCGGCCGGCTTGCCCGC
>NZ_DATCSC010000135.1:0-4347 GCF_036568685.1 Chitinimonas sp. | reverse complement strand
CGCGCCAAGCGTGCCGCCTCCACCCGGTTGGCCGCCCCGAGCTTGCCGATAGCCTCCGACAGATAGTTGCGCACCGTGCCCTCGGATAGGTGCACGATGCCAGCAATCTCGCCGGAGGACTTGCCCTCCCCCGCCAACCTTAATACCTGCCGTTCGCGATCGCTGAGCGGGTCGTCGCCATCCCAGCCGGCCATCGCCAGTTCGGGGTCGATGGCACGGCCCCCGGCCGCCACCTTGCGGATGGCCATGGCCAGCTGCGCGCTGGGCGCATCTTTCAAGAGATAGCCGGCCACGCCGGCCTCCAGCGCACGACGCAGATAACCTGCCCGGCCAAAGGTAGTGACGATCACCACCCGTACCGGCAGCTGCGCCGCCTTGACCTTCTGTGCCAGCTCCAACCCGGTCACCAGCGGCATCTCGATATCGGTCAACAGGATATCGGGCCGCAGGGTCTGCACCAGTTGCAAGGCCGCCTGCCCGTCACCTGCCTCGCCCACCACATCCATGCCGCTTTCCAGCCGCAGCAGGGCCGCCAGGGCACCGCGTACCAGCGCCTGATCTTCCGCCAGTACGATCCTCAAATCTGCCAAGCTTGCCCCCATCCATCGTGAAATTCGCCGCCGCAGCCTAAGCGGGCCGCGCGCTCGCCGCAAGCGGCACGCTGGCACGCAGTTGCAAACCCGGTCGTAAAGCCTGCAGCTCCAGCTTGCCCGCCACCGCCTGCAGGCGTTCACGCATGCCGCGCAGGCCATGGCCGGCGACGATGTCGTCGGCACGACCGTCATCCTCTACCTGCAGTACCAGCTCCTCGGCATCGACCGCCAGTGCAATCCGGACCGACTGAGCATCGGCATGGCGGACAATATTGGTGCTGGCCTCCAGCACCGCCTGGGCCATGGCGTGCTCGCTGGCAGCAGACAGGGCGGGCAAGGCAGCGATGCTGAGTTCGGTACGTAAGCCCGCGGCCCGCAGCATGGTATCGGCGGCGCGCGCCGCATCGACCAGGCCCACGCTGCGCAGCCCGACGATAGCCTGCCTGACCTCGGCCAAGGCCGAGCGCGCCACGGAGGCCACCTCACGCATCTCGCCCGCCGCTCGTTCGGCATCGCCGGCCACCAGCTTGTGCGCCAGTTCGGCCTTGATCGCGATCAGGCTCAAGGTATGTCCCAGGAGGTCATGCAGGTCGCGGGCAATCCGCTCCCGCTCAGCCAGTTTGGCGAGGCTGGCGATCTCCTGATCCTTGCCGGCGATGGCCCGCCGCGAGGCCGCATTGACCCTGCCCCCCAATACTGCAAAGCCCCCACCCAGCAGCACCGCCGAGAGCACCCCGAAGTAAATGCCGGAGAGGTCATGCCAACTGAAGTAGGCAAAGGCACCCAGGGTGGCCAGCACAATCAACGCTGCCGATTCCTTCATCTTGGCCCGCGCACCTGGAAAGCCGGCGTAGATAAAGAAGGTGTGGGCGAAGGCGTTGTATGGGAATAGCAGCAGCCCGATCAGGAAGATCAAGCCACTGCCGATCCAGAGCTTGGGCCCGCTGGCGTAGAAGGTGCCAAAGTGCAGCGGCAGGAACAGCGCGATGGCGATCCCGGTCGCGATCCATGAGATACCCAGCTCACGGTGCAGCGGCAGAAAGAGAAAGGCCAGGTAGATCAGGTTGAGCCAGGGCCCGCCATGGTTATCGCCTTCATGCTCGTCATGTGCCCTGGCACTGGTCCGCAGCCGCTCGCCCCAACGCTGCCAGTGCGTCTGCTTGCTATCGTCGCTCATGTTCCTGCGCTCCTTATTCCACGATCAGCCGGACGTCGGCGATCTCGAACTGGAAGGGGCCTTGTCGCATGGCCGCCACAATGCCGAGGCCGGTAGTCGTCTTGGGGTCGAAGCCGGTGAAGCGGCCCCAGGCATAGGTCACCTCCTTCCAGTCCGGGTCAGCCCGGAAGGTGGCCGCGGCCGGCTGGAAGCCACCAGCCTGCCAGAAGGCCTGTACCGCATACAGTCCGCCATCGCCGCGTACCTTGAAACGGATGCCCCGCGCAGCGGAGAGATCCACCGGTGCAAAGGCCTGCTGGCCCGGCATAAAGCTCACCCCGGCCCAGGGGAAGGCAAAGCCCGGCTTGAGTTCACCCTTGAGCTGCAAGCTGGTCTGCTGTTCTGGGCCCTGACCGGCACTCAGCGCCACGACGGAATTGCCCTGTACCACCTTGTCCAGCGTCTCGATCCAGCTACCAAAGGGCGCCGCCAGCTTGAGCTGTCCAGATTCGCTGCTGAAAAGGCCAATCCGGCCGTCCTGCGGCAGCGCCTGCGGTTTGCGTGCGGCAGCCGCCACACGCGCCTGTTCCAGCGCCGCCACGCGTGCCTCGCGCAAGCCACTGACCGGCTTGCCATCCTTCCAGACTTCGACAATGGCACGGGTAGCGGTGATATCGCGGCTGGGGTCGCCCTGAACCAACAAGAGGTCGGCCTTCAGCCCCTTGGCGATCCGCCCCCGGTCCGCCAGCCTGAAGGCCTTGGCGGGTGCTGCGGTTGCCGCAGTCAGGGCCTCACTGGGGGTGAGCCCGGCCTGCACCAGCAGCTCCAGTTCACGGTGCAGGCTCAGACCATGCAGGGTGCCGGGGTTGCCGGCATCGGTACCCGCCAAGATAGGCACCCCAGCCGCCTTGAGCTGGCCGATACTGCTGCGCATCAGCCCATCGAGTCGGGCGCTGGCGTTGACCGGCCGAATGGTTCGGTCCAGCGCACCGCGCTGGGCCTCATCCAGCATGCTGGCCAGGGCCGGCACCTTCAGCAAGGTCGCGCCACCTGCCCGGCCAAAGATGCTCTCGTAGACGCTGTAGGTCGGTACGATAAACACACCCTTGCGCTTGGCCAGCGTCACGAAGCCGGCGTCGGCTTCCTTGTCGGTGAAGAGGTGGACCAGCCCGTCTGCGCCGGCCTCGATCGCCTCACTCGCCGCCTTGAGGGTCGAGACATGCACTACCGCCAGCTTGCCCTGGCCATGGGCCGCCTTGATCGCGGCGGTCAAGGTAGGCAGGTCCAGGGTAGTGAAGTTGAAACCGTAGCTCTTGCCGTCGTCGTACACGAGCTTGATATAGTCCGAGCCCTCCGCCACGCGCGCCGCCACAAAGGCCTCGGCATCCTCAGGCCGCTCCAGGGTCGGGATGGGTATGCCATATTCCGTACCGTGACCGCCCGGCGTGGTCACCAGGATGCCGGCACTGAAGAGGTCAGCCTCATCGTCCAGCGTACCCTTGGCCATGCGTTCCTTGGTCGGTTTGACCGCCGCGATGGGCATGAACATATCGAGCTGGGTAGTCACCCCCACCAGCACCGGCAGCTTGGCATTGGCAAAAGCATGCACATGGCTGTCGATCAGCCCCGGCAGCAAGGTGCAATCCACACAGCGGCGCTCCTTGGCATCCTTGGGCAGCTCACCGCGGAAGTCGGCGTCGACGATCTTGCCGTCGCGTATCAGCACACTGTGCTTGCCCTGCATGGCCTGCCCGTCGAACACCGCCACATCACGGATCAGGGTTGCATCGGCACAGGCCATGCCGCTCAGGCAGGCGGTCACCAAGAGGGAAATCAGATTCAGACGCATGTTTGCTCCTCCTTTGTATTGATGGAGGGCATTATGCTCAGCCTCGCCGCAACCAGGCAGTCGCAAGCGTCAGGACTTGCACATGACAGATGTCATGTCGGAAAAATGCAAAAAGGTGCCCAAAGGCACCTTTTTGTACTGCCATGGCAGAGCGATCCACGAACGAGTGTCAGCGAGGCTCCCTCGCCTTAGGCGAGGGCAGGGGGAGTGGGGCCAATAAAGCGAAGGCCGCTTGAACTTCCCCTGCCGATTAACACCCGGCTGAGCCGGGTGCTGCACCAACACTCACCGATTAAATGCTCTCAATCCGTGATCAGAAGCGGTAGTCGCCACCGATGGTCCAGGTCGACAGCTTCACGCCTTCCAGCTTGCTGTACTGGTTGTATTCGCCACGGATGCCGAATTCCTTGGTCACGGCGTAACGGGCGCCAACGCCGAACACAGCCTTGGTCTTGCGCACGCTGTCGGAGAAATCGGGACCGGAGTCTTCAATCTTCAGGCTGGCGACACCCAGGCGGCCGAACACGCTGACTTCGTTGCTGACGGCGTAGCTGCCAACCAGCGAGGCCTGGATAGCGTGGGCCTTGTAGCGCTCGTCCAGGTTGTCAACCTTGCCCAGGTCGCGGTAGGCGACTTCGGCAGCGAAGTTGGGGTGGAACTGGTAGCCACCGAACACCGAGTAGGTGGTGTCGGTCTTGCTGATGTCAAAACCGTTGCCGGCGTCGGCTTCGATCTTGCTGCTGCCAACG
>NZ_DATCSC010000134.1:0-24029 GCF_036568685.1 Chitinimonas sp. | reverse complement strand
AGGCGGCTTGCCGCTGCGCCTGGGTCAGCGCGTGCATATAGTTTTGCAGCTGGACAAGCGACGGAATAGTGCCGCGTCCTTTCAGCGCACGCGCCCCAAGGACGGCGATTTCCGCCATCAACCGGCTGGCCTTGTCATGTGCGGCCCGCAAGGCCGCCAGGTTTTCCAGTAATGCCTCATCATGTTCCATAGTCACTCCTCATGAATACACAACAGGGCAAATTATCTAGGGACCGCGAGTCGGAAAATCAAGTTCCGCAGCCGCCGCCGGCCTTACAGGAATGGCCAGCTGAGGATGCCTTTCGCATGCAGCACGGGGCGCAGTACCAGATAGCCGACCACAAAGCCGAGCGCCAGCAGGCTTCGCACATCGCCCATGGCCGCCAGGAAGACGGCACCGACCGCAGTCGCGGCCACCAGCACCATCAGCCACACTTCAATACTGGTGAGGAAGCCAGCCGAGCGGCGCCAGGTATGGGCAATAAGGTTGAGCGCTTCGCGTGGGTTTTTGACGGGCTTTTCCATGAAAGTTCACCAACTGTGCTGTTTGAATAAAAACCGAAGCCGGAAATGAAAAATCCCCGCCGAGGCGAGGATTTCTCTTTCTTTTGGAGGCGAGGGCCGGAATCGAACCGGCGTACACGGCTTTGCAGGCCGCTGCATAACCACTTTGCTACCCCGCCGTAAGGCGTTTGAATCAGCTGATTGCTGCTTCAGGAATTCTGGAGCGGGAAAAGAGTCTCGAACTCTCGACCTCAACCTTGGCAAGGTTGCGCTCTACCAACTGAGCTATTCCCGCATTGGGTTTGAAATACTTGGAGCGGGAGAAGAGTCTCGAACTCTCGACCTCAACCTTGGCAAGGTTGCGCTCTACCAACTGAGCTACTCCCGCTTTGTTACCGCTTCGTTTCGCGTTGTGCGTTACGAAGAGCCGCCATTATAGGCACCGAAAAATTGCTGTCAACACCTTGCTGCGAAGATTTTGGCATGTGGCGGCTGCCTTGCAGCTAAGTCACTGTTCCGTAGGAGAAGAGGCTTTGAAAGTTTTTCGAGGGGTGGGTGGCCGGGCTGTGTGGAAAACGACGTTTCGGCTGCGGCATGATGGATGCGCGGGCCTAGGGCAAAAAAGAGGCGTTCTTGCCGGAAAACCGGGCAAGAACGCCTGTGTGCGTGAGGTTGCAGCAAGCTGCGGACCTCGGAGCTATCCACCTGTTGCTAAGGCAGGCTTGGGCTCCCAATCAGACTCCCCAACGAATCTGGAGTGATCCGGCTCGCTAAAGCCGGGAGACGGATAGTGCATTGCAGCAACCGTGCCAGCATGAGTTTGTTGTGCCTTGTGGTGAATGGGCTCCATCTTCATATTGTTGATTTATATGTATTTTTTATGTTTTCTCTGCTTCGGGGACCATGCCGCAAGGGCTGGCGACGTGGCGAAGCCTATGTTGCTGTAGGCGAGGACACGCCTTGTCGTGCACTTATCTGGAACATCAGGAAACGCTTTTGCGCCATGGCTGGGCGCTTGCCAGCGGGGGCCGCTGAAGGTAGAGTCAACGCGTAGGTAACTATTGCACCGCAGCAAACCTTATATATGTCCGCATTCAAGCGCAGCCTGAGCATTACCACCATGAAACGCACCATGATGAAACCATCATGGGGCGCGATGCCGGTTGTGCGGACGAGGTAGCAGTAGAAATACCCAGACGCAAAGAACCCAGCAAAGCCCCCGGATCGAGAGATCGGGGGCTTTGTGCTTTTGGGGCCAAGCACCTGTTCTAAACGGGCGCCAACCCCGCTCCCCACCAGGAAGAACCGAAATGCCCAAGCAATTGACCCTTAGTGTGGACAACAACAGCGATGCGCTGGAGCGCGTGTTGCGCGTGGTGCGCCACCGCGGTTACGCCGTGCGACGCGTCGAAGCAGAGATGCCCGAATCGGGCGAGCGCATGGAGGTAAGGCTGGAGCTGGCCAGCAGCCGGCCGGCCTTCAGCCTGGTGGCGCAATTGGCCAAGTTGGCCGAGGTGCGCGCGCTGGCGGTGCGCGGCGATGGTGTGCAGGTTGCACTCTAAGCACTGCTGAGCGCGGGGTTTAGTCTCCTGAGCGGTAGGGGCGGCCGCGTCGTGCCGCCTCGTTGCGCTCGCGCGCCTGGCTGGCGTGGCAGGCGCGCAGGCGCCGTTGCTGCGTCTGCTGCTCATGAGCGGGCCCCGTCATCAGGGGCTGCCAGACTTCGCGTTGGAAGTCATGTGCCCGCTGCTCGGCTCGCCGGGAGAGACCGGCCAGCCGCCCGCACTCCGCCTTGGCTGCGCGTAGCCCGGCCTCCAAGGTCTGGATACGTGGGTCCGGCCAGCGTACGCCGGTCATGGCTTGGTTGAGCCGTTCTACTTCCTGGCACTGGCTCTGCCACTGTTGCCGTGCCAGACGAGCGATCTGGCGCAGGTCGGCCAGCTTGTGGTCGATCTGCAATTCCCGGCTGGCGCTTTCAAGCTGTTGCTGGATGACGGCGAGTGCATGCATAGGGGGGGGGGCTCCTGGCGATAAGGCCGGGCGCTACCTTGCAACCAGCCGCTAGACATGTACTTTAGCTAACTGGTAACTATTTAGTCAATGGCTAAATTTACAGCTAAACTTCCGGGTGGCTTTGGGGCTAGCCATGTTGCGTGGCTAAGTAGCCGACTTTATATAGCTGCGAGCTATCTTTTGTGATGATGTCTGGTTGAGTAGCCCACAGGCTCGCCCGCAAGGCGCGCCATTGCCCCGGGTCGTAGCCATGCACCACCCCCAGCGCGCCGCCATTTGCTTGCGTGAGCTGCTGCTTGCGTTGCTCGGCCAGGCTGGGGTCGCGGCCCAGTGGCGTGATTGCAATGCTCAGATAGCGGGCGTCCCGCCAGCCTTCGTACAGCTCGGCCTGCCAGAGTGGCCAGATCTCAATGCTCGGCCGGCCGAAGGCGCGGCATAGATCGGCAAACCCTTCGCTGCTTAGAAAGCGGTCCATACCGGCCGGATCGTCCCAGAGATAGAAAGGCGCATAGCGGTTCTCGCCCTGGCCACCCTGCCTGCGGCTATACAGATAGGCCTTGAAGCGCAGGCTCGGAAAGTTGTCGAGCAAATGGCCGCGCTCGGCAATGCGCCGCTCGATGATGGTCATGTCGTAGTCGGCGGGTAGGGTGAAACCGTATTGCATGGCAATCATGTCGCTAGCTCCACCGGCTTGGGGCGCTGGCCTATGCCCATGCGACCGGCGCCGAAGGACCAGTCTTCCGACTGGCTGGTACTGATTACTACCATCACGTCTTCTGGCGGTATGCCCGGCGCGACGCCCAGCCGTTCGACCAGCTTGCGGTAGAAGGCCTGCTTGGTGGCCTGGCTGCGCTCCCGCCCAGTGGTGAGGTGGATCAAGACAAAGTCGTCCGAGCGCGGGCCGCCCATGTAGTGGCGGTCAAAGATCAATTCCTCCGGTTCGTGCTGGTGGATGGTCTGGAAGCGGTCATCGGCAGGTACCTCATAGTCTTCCACCAGGGCTAGGTGCAAGCTGTTGGAGAGGGCACGCAGATAGTCTGGGGATTTACCCTTGAGCAGGGAGATACGGGCGTAAGGCATGTCATTGTTCCTCTTGATTGAACGTTTCTTGCAGCAGCCGGGCGGCGGTAGCGGCGCAGGGCCAGCCGGCATAAAAGGCCAGGTGGGTGACAAGCTCGGCCAAGGTCTCGCGGTTCAGGCCGTTCTCTTGTGCCAGCCGCAAATGGAAGGGTAGTTGCTCGCTACGGTTCAGGGCCACCAGCGTTGCCACGGTGATCAGGCTGCGTTCGCGCGGGCTGAGCCCAGGGCGCTGCCAGATGTCGTCGAACAGGAGCTGGTCGGTCAGCTGCGCCAGCTTGGGGGTGATGGCACCGAGGCTGAGTTGGCCGAGTTGGGAGGGCATGCTGGGCTCCTAAGGTTTGACGGCCTCACCTTAACGCCGCAAGATATTCCTGAATATCGGGAAATATTTAACTAATAGTTCGATAAAACGGGATGGTTGTGTGGGCCGCTTGAACCTGGACCTGGATGTGCTGCGTACCTATGTGGTCGGCATCGAGCTTGGCAGTTTTGCCCAGGCGGCCGACCGGCTGGGGCGCTCGACCTCGGCGGTGAGTGCGCAGCTCAAGAAGCTGGAGATGCAGGCCGGTACACCGCTGCTGCGCAAGGCGGGGCGCGGCATGCTGCCGACCGAGGCGGGCGAGCGGCTGCTGGCCTACGCGCGGCGGCTGCTGGCTTTGAATGACGAGGCGGTGGATGCCTTGCGCGGCATGGAGCTGGCGGGCGCCGTGCGCCTGGGCATGCAGGAGGATTTTGGCGAGCGCCTGCTGCCCGACGTGTTGGGGCGCTTTGCCCGTGCACACCCACGGGTCCATATCGAAGCGCGCATCGCCCGCAATGTGGAGCTGTTGGCCCAGCTGCAGCGCGGTGGCCTGGACCTGGCGCTGACCTGGGCGGTCGAAGGTGTGCCGCTGCGCGGTACCGAGCTGGGTGAAATGGCCATGCGCTGGATAGGCCTCTCAGGTGGCTTGGCGGCGGTGGGCTGGCAGCCGGGCGAGCCGCTGCCGTTGGTCATGTTCGAGTCGCCCTGTTTGATGCGTAGTGCGGCGACGGCGGCGCTGGACCGGGCTGGCATGCCTTGGCGGCTCGCCTTCAGCAGCCCCAGCCTGGGCGGGGTATGGGCGGCGGTCGCAGCGGGCTTGGGGGTGACGGTCAGAACGGAAGTGGGCTTGCCGGCGACCTTGGCCCCTTTGCAGGACGCGGTGCTACCGGCGCTGCCCAGCATCGGCCTGCGCCTGCTCTGGAGCGAGGCGACACCCAGCCCGGCCTGCCAGCGTTTGGGCGACATCATGCTGGAGCAACTGGCGGGTCTGCCGCAGTTGTCTAGGGCGGACTAACGCTGTTCCAGGTGATTGCGGTACAAGGCGGCGATCAAATCGGCTTGGGTCAGCAGCCCTAGCAATTCATCACTCTCGCCGAGTACGGGCACCCAGCTACGCTGGCCATTTGATAGCTCGGTCACCCAGGCGGTCACCGGCTGGTCCGGTCTGGCTGCGTGCCCTGCAGCCAGCAGCGCTGGCGCGGCGTCATCTGCCCGGTATCGCGCCCACTGCACTTCGCCCCGCAGGCGGCCGCGCTGATCCACGACTGGCAGACTGGCCATCCCCTGTGCGGCAAATAGGCGCTGAATCTCGCTTACCGATGGCAATGGCCAAGGCAGCGCTGTTGCTGGTGACATGGCCTCGCTGCAACGGATCTCGCCAAAGCGTCGCCGATAGGCGCGCTGCTCGGCGTCGAGCAGGATGCTCTCCAGATCGTCCTGGCTGATATCCAGTAACTCCTTGTGTGCAGCCAGGGCGGCATCGAGGTCGGCGGCGGTCACGCCCAGGCCTGGGGCGGACGGGCTGGCGGTGCGCGCATGGTCCTGGGGGTGATGCGGGTAGTGGCGGCCGCTCAGGCGGTGGAACAACACCGCCAGCATGACCAGCAGCAAGGAGTTGAGTGCTACCGGCCAGAGCGCAAAACCGAAGCCCAGCTCACGTACCGCCGGCCCGCCGATGACCGCGGTCAGCGCTACCGCGCCGCTGGGCGGGTGTAGGCAGCGCAGCGGGAACATGATGGCAATGGCCAGGCTGCCGGCCACCGCCGCCGCCAGCAGCGGCGAGGGCAGCCACAGCGCGCAGGCCACACCGATCAGGGCCGCCAAGGTATTGCCACCCACCACCGACCAGGGCTGGGCCAGCGGGCTGGCCGGCACGGCGAACAAGAGCACGGCCGTGGCCCCCATGGGCGCCACGAACCAGGGATGGCTCGCGCCCAGCGCCCAGCGGCTCAATAGCTCGGTGAGCAAGAGGCCCAGGCCGGCTCCCAGGCAGGCCAGCCAGCGCTCGCGGCGGCCGGCGCTGATGGGGGCGGGGAGGTAGGGGTGTAGCCAGGATGGGATAGGCAAAACAAGGCCTTAGCAGCAGTGCACCAAATGGGGGCGCATTGTACCGATCGGAAAATACATCACAAAGTGATATATTCCCTGATCCCTGCTATCCGAGGTGTGTTGTGAGCGTTCCTGCCAGCCTGGACAAGGCGCAGTACGAGGCTTTGTCTGAATTCCGTTACCAGTTGCGCCGCTTTCTGCACTTCAGCGAATCCGCCGCCCGTGCGCAGGGGCTTACTCCGCTGCAATATCTGCTGATGTTGCACATCAGGGGCTTTGCGGGCCGCGAATGGGCGACAGTCGGGGAGCTGGCAGAGCGCTTGCAGATGCAGCACCACGCCGTGGTGGCGCTGGTGAGCCGCAGCGAGGAGAACGGTCTGGTCTATCGGCAGCGCAGCACCGCCGACCGGCGCCAAGTGGAGGTGCGGTTGACGGCGGCCGGCGCTGAGCAACTGGCGCACCTGGCGGCACTGCACGAAGCGGAACTACGCTCCTTGCAGGGGACCTTCCAGGTGGCGCACATCACCGCCTTCAACGACGCGCCTGACGGCTCAGTTTAAGCTCACGCGGCGGAAGTCGCTGACATTGAGAGGACTGGGCACATAGCCGTTCACCCGTTTGCTGACCGCGTTGATCACCACCGAATAGGTCAGCGGAATGACCGGGACTTGGTCGTAGACCCGTCTCTGCGCCTGTTGGTAGAGCGCTGTGCGCTGCTTGAGGTCGTTGCTGCGGCGGGCGGCGGTGATCAGGTCCTCAAAAGGCTGGTCGCACCACTGCGCTTTATTGCTGTTGCCCACGCTGCTGCAGGACAGGTTGGGGGTGAAGAAGTTGTCCGGGTCGCCATTGTCGCCGTACCAGCTCATCAGCATCAGGTCATGCTCGCCCTTGCCGCCGCGTTTGAACATGGTGCTGAGCTCCATCACCTCTACTTCCACCTTGATGCCGGCCTTGGCCCAGTCGCCCTGCAGCAACTCACCGGCGCGGGCACTGATGCCGGAATTGTCCACGAACAGATGCAGGGTGCTGCCGTCATAGCCGGCGGCCTTGGCCAGCTGGCGTGCCCGCTCGCGGTCCAGCCGGTTCTTGAGGCTGGCATCGTGGCTCCAGATGCTGGGCGGCAGGAAGTTGGCCGCGGCCTTACCCATGCCACCGCGGATGACCTGCAGATAGGTGTCTTTGTCGATGGCGATGGATAGCGCCTCGCGCATGCGCTGGTCCTTGAGGACCCGGTGCTGGGTATTGATGGCCAAAAAGGCGGTCGCCAGCGGTGTGCTCTGCAGTACGCGGGTCTTGGGATCGCCCTTGAAGGTTTCGACCGCGGTGGGTTTGAGCAGCAGGGCCACTTGGCACTCCCCGGCCTTGACCTTCTGGGCCCGGGTGTCGTCGTTGACCGTGATGGCAAAGACCAGGTTGTCCACCTTGGGTGCGCCATCCCAGTAGCTTGTATTGGCGGCGTAGCGGATCAGCTCGTTCTGCTGGTAACGCTTGAACACGAAGGGGCCGGTGCCGACGGGCTGGCTGCTCAGCTGTTCCAGCTGGCCGCGCTGGATCAGCTGGGTGCCGTACTCGGCCGAATAAACCGAGCCGATGGGCGACATGGCAAGGTCGGAGAGAAAGGGCGCTTCGGGGTGGTTGAGTACAAAGCGCACGGTGTAGTCGTCGACCTTGCTCACCGCCTTGATCAGCTTGGACATCTCCATGCCCGACCAGTAGGCGTAGCCCGACTTGGCGACGGCGTGGGCCGGGTGCTTGGGGTCGTATAGTCGGTTGATGGAGAACAGCACGTCGTCAGCGTTCATGTCGCGGCTGGGGGTGAACCAGGGCGTGGTATGGAACTTCACGCCGCGACGCAGGTGCAGGGTGTATTGCAGACCATCCTTGCTGATCTCCCAGTTGCTGGCGAGGCTGGGCATGAGCTCGGTAGTACCGGGTTTGAAGCGCAGCAACTGGTCGAACACGGTCATGCCGGCAGCGTCGTTGCTGGCGGCCAGTTCGGTCTGGACGATGTCGAAGCTCTCCGGTGCCGCATCGGTACAGACGGCTAGGGTACTGGCGGCCTGGGTGGAGAGGCCAAGGGCAAGCAAGAGGGCGGAAGGCAGCAGGAATGGGGGGCGGCGCATGGCGGGGGGGCCTGATCGGAGCGGAGCCCCGACTATAGCGGACGACGGGCCAGCACCCATGCTTGGGCGAGCTTGGGCGGCAGCCAGCGTGGGCCGGCCGCCACAGTGACGGGCCTCAGTTGCAGACCGGCCGCCGGGCCGCGTCGCGCAATCGGATCATGGTGGTGTTGTAGCGTTCGGCGAAATGGTAGGCCTTGTCGCCCAGGCGGGTATGGGCGCTGTCCCACATATCTTCGGAGCTGCCAGGCAGGTAGCGCCAGTCGCGCTCGGCCAGCTGGCAGTTGCCGCGGTTGAGGCCGGGAACGACCCGGGTATAGCCACGCAGCGCCAAGAAACGATAGTCGCCTGCACGCGCATTGCGGCGAGCGAGCTTGTCCGGGTCGGTCGCGGTGAACTTGCGCAGCGTAGCCAGGTTCTGCTGGTAGCTGTCCGCCGGAGCGGCAACGGCCGGCAGGAGCAGGAACAGGGGTAGAAGGAGGGGGATCAGGCGGCGCACGGCGGGGAAACGGGACGGGGTGGCCTGAGGTTACCACCTACAGGCCCTGCTAGCGCTGCCGGTTCATATAGCCGGTGATGCGCTCGACGTGCAGCAGGGCGCAGCGCACGGTGAAGCGGCACTCTGCGCTGAAGAAGCCGAGCTGGTAGCCGGCATCGGTCGGGGCGATGCGCAGCTCGCCCGCCAGGGCCTTGGCCCAGCCGTAGACTTCCAGGTCCTTGATCTGCCAGATGGTGACAAGAAACTGGGTGGTATTGCTGCCCTCGGGCCATTTGTCAGGCAAGGGCGCAGGGGCGCGCCGCACGTCGAACCAGAGCCGCAGCACCGGGCCGTCGCGATGGGCCGTCAGCTCGTGCAGGTCCACATGCACGAAGTCGTCGTAGTGCGGGAACAAGGCGGTCACCGCCTGTTTATTGTCGAGAGCGTCTACCCAGAGCATGGTGGCGTTTGGCTGGTTGGAAGGGCGGCGCGGCGGCCGCGTTCCCGATCATTCTAGAATGTGGGGATGCTTTGCAAGCGCCAAATAGCAGTGCGCCGCCCCGTGGGGCGGCGCACTGGCTGGTAAAAATGGCTATGACTGCAGGGCGTGGGAGGGCGGCATGGCCAAGGCCGTCAAGGTATGGCGCAACGTGGCCAGCATGGCGACCGAGCCGGCCGCCAGCAGTGCTGCCAGCAACGGCATCACCCCGATGCTGGCATGGTCGATGAACTGGCTCAGGTAGCGCTCACCCGCCAACCAGGCCAGTGGCAGGCCCAGGAGTGCACCGACCACCACCAGACCGCCGAACTCCCGTCCCAAGAGGGCCAGGATGGCACCGCGACCGGCACCGTAGAGCTTGCGGATGACGATCTCACGGGCACGGCGCCGCACGCTGTAGGCGGCCAGGGCATAGAGGCCAAAGCCGGCGATCAGGGTAGCAATGCCGGCTGCGCCAGCGAGGATGCGGGCCAGTTGCGTATCCTGCCGGTAGACATGGTCCAGATGGGTGCTGTACCAATCGATGCGCGGCTTTTCGTCCGGGTAGGTGCTGCGCCAGAGTGCTTCGGCTGCTGCCTTGACCTTGGCCGGGTCACCCTCGGTGCGCAAGGTGATGGTGATCATCCACTGTTCGCTGATGCCGAACAGCATGGGGTCGCTGCGTTCACGCGGGCTTTGATAGCGCAGGTCATCGATCACACCGATGATCTGCTTGGTTTCGTCACCGTCCTTGAAGGTCTGGCCGATGGCCGCCTGCGGCGAGGTATAGCCCAGGGCGGTCACGGCGCTGCGGTTGATCACCGTATAGCCGGTGTTGGCCAGGGTATCGCGGCTGGCGTCCAGCAGGCGACCGGCGATGGGCTGGATGCCATAGGTGCGCAGCATGTAGGGGTCGATCGGTTCGTTGCGGATCGCGACCTGGCGACCGTCACTCAAGGTGATCTCGGTACCGTTGCTGGTATCGCCACGACCCGGCATATCGAGCGAGCGACCGGCGCTCTTGACTCCAGGCAGGTGGGAGAGGGCGCTACGGAACTGTTCGATCTCTGCGTTCTTGAGGTGAGAGGGGGGGTCGACGATCAAGAGATTGCTGGAGTCGAAACCCGGGTTGATATGGGTGGCGTAGCGCGCCTGCAGCAGGATGACGATGGCGAAGGAGGAGAGCCCCAACGCTGCGGAAAACTGCAGCACGGTCAGGCCGCGGCGCAGCCATAGGCCGGCACCGCTCTCTTGCCGGTCACGGCCGGCCAGGGCCTGGGCGACCGGGATCTTGCACGCCACCCAGGCCGGATAGAGACCTGCCAGCACGCCGGTCAAGAGGCCGACGGCGAGGGCTGGCGGTACCATGACGAGGTCGAAGCTGTTGCCGGCACGTATGCCCAGCCACTCCTGCAGCAGCGGCCAGACTAGCCAGGCGAGCAGAAGGCCGAGCCCGGTGGCAAGCAGGGCAACCAGCATGGATTCGGTCAGGAACTGCACCACGATGCGGGCAGGCGAGGCACCGAGGGTTTTGCGGATGCCGATCTCGCGCTGGCGCTTGAGGGTACGGACCGTGCTCAGGTTGACGTAGTTGATGGCCGCCAGTACCAGGATCAACACCGCCAAGCCACTCAAACCGAGGTAAAGGGCCTGGTTTCCGTTGCTATAGGCACCCTTTAGCTTGATGTCCGGAGTAGCGATCAGCCGCACCTCGGCCACGTGACCATTGAGGCGGAACTGCTCGGGTACGGCGTCTCCGCGCGGTGCCTCGTCAAAGAGTTTCTGCAGCAGGGCGGTGCCGGCCGCGAGGTCGGCACCGGGGCGCAGGCGCAGGAAGATGCGACCGGAGTGGTGCCCCCAGTGGCGGGTGGCAAACTCGCGGTTGTCCCAGGCCGAGGAGGTGCTGGAGGCCAGTACCTCGAAACGGTAGGTGCTGTTGTCCGCCCGGTTGGGCAGCACCGCGGCCACCCGATAAGGCTGGCCCTTGATGATCACGCTCTGACCCACGGGCTCGGTCTTGCCGAACAGCGATTCGGCGGTGGCAGCGCTGACGGCGATATTGTCGGGTCGCGCCAGTGCCTCGGTCAGGTCACCCTTGAGGGCGCGCATCGACAGCATATTGGCAAGGGCAGGGTCGACAAAGGCCGTGCGGTAGGACTGGACCTTGTTGCCGACCCGTAGCGAGTAATTGCGGACATAGAAAATGCTGACGTCGCTGAAGTAGGTCGAGGCTTTGTCGGCTTCGGCCTTGAAGGGCATGGGGATGCTGGCCTGCCAGCGCGGGGTGGACGATTCTCCGCGGTAGCGGATCTCCATCTGCATCAGCCGTTCGGTATTGGGGATGTCGTGCTCGGCGGTGAGCTCCGATTCGACGATGCAGGCCAGGATAAAGGCCACCGCCACACCAATGGCCAGACCCAGGATGACTACGGCCGAATAGGCCGGGTCCTGCCACAGTTGCCGCCAGCCTATGCGCAAGTCTTTGATCAGCATGATGGGCTCCTTAGACCGCGACCGCGTCGACCAGCACGCGGCCATCCAGCAGGCGCAGGGTGCGCGAGGCCTGGGCGGCGTGGGTGGGCGAGTGGGTGACCATGATCAGGGTGGTGCCTTCGGCGTTGATGTCGCGCAGGAGCCGCATCACCTCGTCGCCATGGGCGCTGTCGAGGTTGCCGGTCGGTTCATCGGCCAGCAGCAGGCTGGGCCGCGATACCAGTGCGCGGGCGATGGCGACGCGCTGCTGTTGGCCGCCGGAGAGTTGCGAGGGGCGGTGGCTGGCGCGGTGGCTGACGCCCAGCTTGGCCATGGCTTCATCGACCCGTTGCTTGCGCTCGCGTGCCGGCACATCGCCATATTCCAATGCCAGCGCCACGTTCTCGGCCACGGTCAGTTCGTCGATCAGGTTGAAGCTCTGGAAGATAAAGCCGATGCGGCCACGCCGCAGCTGGTTGAGCCGCGATTCGTTCCAGCCGGCCACGTTCTGGCCTTCGAACCAGTACTCGCCTTCGCTCGGGCTGTCGAGCAGGCCCAGTATGCCCAGGAGGGTGGACTTGCCGCAGCCGGAGGGACCGGTGATGGCGAGGTATTCGCCGGCCTCGATGTCGAGGTCTACGCCATCGAGGGCGTGGGTTTCGATATCACTGGTGCGGTGGACCTTACGGATATTGCGCAGTTTGAGCATGGCGGTTTCCTGGTGTTATGGGCTGCAGTGTATAGGCGGATCAGATCAGGGCAGGTGCCGACATGGGCAGCGCTTGCGGTGTGGCGTCCTGGCGCGGTGTGGCCAAGCGGCAGGCCTCTTGGCCGTGTTCAGCCTCGGCGAGCGGGTCATGAGCGGCGACGGCGGGCTCGACCATGCTGGCGGCGAGGTTCACGGCCAGGCCGGCACAGGCGAGGCGGGCGATCAGTTGGGGCGAGACGAGCAGGCTCATGTTGGGGCTCCTGGTAGTTTGATTTTTCTTGCGGTGGCTTCAGTGGCTGACGCGCAGGCGCTGGGCGTCACGGAAGTCGCGGTAGCTTGAGACGATCACCCGCTCACCGGCCTTGAGCCCACCCAGCACTTCGATCTGGTTGGCCGCACGGCGACCCAGGCGGATGGCACGGCGCTCGGCCTGGCCATCGCCTTCGGCGAGGACAAAGATCCAGGCCCCGCCGGTGTCGCTATAGAAAGCACCGTCGGGCAGTAGCAGGCTCTGGCTGGGTTGGCCCAGGCTCAGGCGGGCATCCACACCCTGGCCTGGTTGCATCTGCTTGGGCATAGTTGAAGTGAACTGCAGCTCCAGGTTAAAGCGGCCGTCCTTGACCTGTGGGTTGAGCCGGGCCAGGGTCACGTCGTAGCTCTGGCCACCGATCTGTGCGGATCCCTTGAGGCCCAGGCTGACGCGACCCAGGTAGAACTCGTCGGCGCTGGCGGTCAGCTTGTAGCGATCGGGGCTGTCGATGCGGCCCAGACGGTCGCTGGGTTTGACCGACTCGCCCTCTTCCAGGCGGAAGTCGGTCAGCCGTCCGTCGGTCGGGGCGCGCACGGCCAGTGCGTCGGCGGTGGTGCGCATGATCTTGAGGCCGTCCTGCAGGCCGCCGATGGCACGCGCCATCTGGTCTATGGCATGCTGGCGGGTACCCAGTTCGGCCTGGATATCGGCCTTGGCCTCGGCCAGCAGGCGCTGCTGTTGGCTCAACTTGTCGCGCGATTCTTCCAGCGCGGCGGCAGAGAGAAAGCCCTGTGCAGCCAGCTGGCTGTTGCGCTGGTGATCCTTCTGCACCCGGTCCAGGGTGTATTCGAGGCCAGCCAGCTCACGGCGGTGGTCGGCGCGGCTGGCTTCCAGGCCGACCTTGAGGCCGGCCAGATTGGCCACCTGCTGGGCCACGTCCGATTCGCGTGCCAGCATCTCCTGCTGCCGCTGTGGGTTGGAGAGGCGGAACAGCAGCTCGCCCTTCTTGACCATGGCGCCATCGCGTACATGGACCGCTTCTACCCGGCCGCCTTCGGTGGCATCGAGAAAGACCGAAGCCAAGGGGGCGGCGTTGCTGCGCAGCAGTATTTCGTCGCGGAACTGGCCGGACTGGACGGTGGCGATCTCCAGCTCGCTGGCGCCGACTACCTGACCGCGTGGCAGCATCCACCAGACGAGGCCGGCCAGTACAGCGGCGCCGGTAGCGGCGGCGACCCAGAGCCAGGGCTTGCGGCGGCGGACCACGGCGCGATCCATGCCGGCGCCGGTGACCGGGATATGCGGTGGCAGGTGGGGAGCGGGAGCGTTCATGAGTGTGCAGTGGTGGCTGTGAGCGATGGACTCCCTATTGCACAGCCCGTGCCAGCGGGGTTGATGTTGTTAAATCAATCACTTGCAGTATTTGTCCGCATGGTAGGAGCGATCACTGTCCGGAAGCGGACAGTTGGACTTGTCCGGAAGTGGACAGGGGTTTGCAGGGCTTCCCTGGCACTGCTAAGTTGCGTGCCTTCCCTTTAGAAACCAAGCGGGCTACGGAACGCATGAGTGCAACGCCCATCCTGATCCTCGACGACGACCCTGACGTTGCCATTGCGGCGCGCCTGTTGCTGCGCCGCCGCCTGGGTGAAGTGGCCGAACTGCAGCAGCCGCGCCAGCTGCTGGCCGAGATCGAGCGGCACCAGCCTTCGGTGCTACTGCTGGACATGAACTTCACCCCGGGTCGGCTGGATGGTGGCGAGGGTCTGGCCGTGCTGCGCCAACTGGCCAGCCTGCCCAAGGCGCCGGCCGTGATCGTGATGACCGCCTACGCCGAGGTGGCGCTGGCGGTGGAGGCGGTCAAGCTCGGTGCCTTCGACTTTATTACCAAGCCTTGGGACAACGCCAAGCTCTTGGCGACGGTGGGGGCGGCGCTGGCGAGCAGGGAGACGGTACCAGAGCCCAAGGTCGGCGGCCTCTTGGGGCAGTCGCGCGCCATGCAGGAATTGCGCGGCTTGATCGCCAGCGTGGCACCGACCGAGGCCAATGTGTTGATCCTGGGAGAAAACGGCGTGGGCAAGGAATTGGTCGCGCGCGCCATCCACGAAGCATCGCACCGTGCCGACGGTACCTTCCTGGCGGTGGATATGGGCGCCTTGCCGGAATCGACCTTCGAGAGCGAGCTGTTCGGTCACCGCAAGGGCAGCTTTACCGATGCTCGCCAGGATAGATCGGGTCGTTTTCAGGCGGCGCGCAGCGGTACCTTGTTTCTCGATGAAATCGGCAATATGCCGCTGGCCAACCAGGCCAAGCTCCTGACTGCGCTGGAACGACGCGAGGTGACGCCGGTCGGGGCCGACAGGCCCGAGGCGATCGATGTACGTATCGTGAGTGCGACCAACCTTGAGGAGGCCGCGTTGTTCAGTCCGGCGCAGTTCCGGCCTGACCTCTTGTACCGGCTCAATACCATCGTGCTGCGGGTGCCGCCGCTGCGGGCGCGGCGCGACGATATACCGCTGCTGGTCGAGCACTATCTGTGCCGCTACGCGCAGCAGTATGGCAAGCCAGTACGCCCGCTGGGGGCGACCACGCTGGCCGCCCTGGCGGCCTACGACTGGCCGGGTAATGTGCGCTCGCTCAAGCATGCTTGCGAGCGGGCGGTGATCCTGGCGCAGGGCCCGGAATACAGCCCGGCGGACTTCGCCCTGGGCGTGCCAACCCAGGTGCCTGTCACGTCAGCCGCTCCGGCCGGGGTGACCGCCGATGAGCTCAAACTCAGCGAACGCGAGCGCGACGCGATCGCCGCGGCCCTGCAGCGCGCCGAAGGCAATATCAGCCAAGCGGCCAAACTGCTAGGGGTCAGCCGGGCCGCGCTCTATCGCAAGCTGGAAAAGCATGGACTCTGAGCATTTGAGCCGCCGTGCCACCCACTTTGCCCGCAGCCGGGTGTTGCTGGCCACACTGCTGTTGGCGGTGGCTACCGGCGCCGCCATGGCCAATCTCGACTCGCCCCGTTTGCTGGTGCTGAGCGGCCTTCTGGCCTTGTTTGCCCTGCTAATGGGCGGGCGCGCGCTGAGCCGGCTCGTGGTACCGCCGCCGCAACGGGTGGGCGAGCCGGCCTTTGGTCTACCTGGTGATCTCGCGGCCAGCCATGCGGCGCTGAGCCGGCTGGAAGCACGCCTGGAGCATGCACCAGTCGCGCTTTGGCAGCTGCAGGGTGAGCAATTGCAGGCGCTCAATGCTGCTGCCCGTCGCTTGCTGGCGCCAGGCCGGGCCAGCGAGCCCGAGGCCTTGCAGGCCTTGCTGCGTGCGGCGCCGATAGGCCAACGCCAGTTGGTGGGTTTTGACAGCGAGCGTGGTCACGAACGGGCACTGCTGGCCGCTACCTTGCTGACCCTGGGGCGCGAAGAGGAGCGGTTGGTCGCCCTGATGCCAATCGAGTCCGAGCTGGAGGCAGAGACCCTGCGCGCCTGGCGGCAACTAGTGCATGTGCTCACGCACGAGATCATGAACTCGCTCACTCCCATCGCCTCGCTATCGCGCACTGCCAAGGCCTTGCTGGAAGAGCAGGATGGGGTGGATGAGGACTTGGGCATGGCCATGGATACCATCGCCCGCCGCGCCAGCCACCTGGTGGAATTCGTGGCCAGCTACCGTAGCGTTAGCCAGTTGCCGGAGCCCAAGCTGGAGCCGACCAGCCTGCAGGCGCTACTGGGCCGACTAAGGCAGTTGGTAGCGGCAGACTGGGCGGCGCGTGGTGGCGGGGCCTCTTTTGTGGTCGAGCCGGATTCGCTGGAATTGATGGCCGACCCCGGCCAGCTGGAACAGGCTCTGCTCAACCTGATCAAGAACGCTGCCGATGCCACCCGCGAGCTGGCCACGCCGCAACTATGGGTGGAAGCCAAGCTGGTACGTGGTGGCCGCTTGAGTATCGAGATCAGCGATAACGGTCCGGGCGTACCGGCAGGCCTGGAAGCACAGATATTCACGCCTTTCTTCAGCACCAAGCAAAAAGGCCTGGGCGTGGGCCTCGCGCTGGTACGCAACCAGATCCACGGCATGGGCGGCACCGTCCGCTACGCCAAACGCCCCCGCGGCGGCGCCTGCTTCGTGCTGACTTTTTAATCGGACGGTGCGTTGCTGATAGTGGGGAACTGGGCGATTACCCAATGAGGCTTGCCCAATATGCTGACGAGCGTCAGCGAGGTTCCCCGCCAGCGGGCGGGGCGGAGGGGTGGGATTCGATAAAGGGGGAGAGCCCCCACATTCAGGTTCCACCAATGTGAAGCGCCCGGGTCTCCCGGGCGCCTGCAGCAATCCAAACTGACCTATACCGGCGGCTGCCACAGCTCGACCGGATTCCCCTCGGGGTCATGCAGACGCGCGAAGCGGCCTATGGAATAGTGCTCCGGGTCGACCTCCACCTTGATATCGGCTGCCTGCAGCTGTGCCACCATGGCGTCCAGGTTGCCCACCCGGAAGTTGAGCATCCACATCTGGCTGCTGCGGCCAAAATAGCTGGTATCGGCGGCGAAAGGTGCGAAGGCAGTCGGGCCGGCTTCCTGCCGCCAGGGCTGGCCGTTTTCGTCCTTGGGTACGGTGCTGATGCCCAGGTGTTGTTGGTACCAACGGGCCAATGCTTCCGGGTCCTGCGCGCGAAAGAACAGACCGCCTATGCCCTGCACTTTTTCCATATTGCCTCCAGCTGTGGTCGAGGTGTGCGCGCCTAGCCCAGGCGACTCTCGGCCTAGGCTTCTTCCAGCATGGCGGTACGGAACTTGGGCCACTGCGAGCGGATAAGCTGCCGGGAAGTGCTGGCGCGCTCGGTCAGGATATACACCCTGAGTTCGCCCTGCCAGGTGGTGAGCACGCCGCGCATGGCCGAGCGCGGTTCGATATCGAACCACTGCGCCTTGCCTTGGCGGTCGGTGATCATATAGCGGTCCACCGCCAGCCGTACCGGCTTGGGTTGGAGCTGCTGCCAGCCCGGCTCTTGCAGTTGGTGCTCGCCAACCGAGGGGCCGTTATGGAAATAGACGTGGGATTCTTCAAAGCCCAGCCCCCAGCGACACCAGCCCACCGTACCGTCACGCCGCACGACGGGCAGCTTGACCTTGGGTTCTCGAAACCAGATCTGGCGACCTTGGTATTCAATGGCGGAGCACATGACGGGGTGGTCCTTGGGGACGGCTATTAGAGTTGGCTAATTCGTATACTACACAGTGAACGAACGTACTCCAAGTGCTTCCTTGTCACGATCATGCCGACAGCATGGCTGAAAAGCCTGGGAAGCCAAGCCTGGCGGGGCTTGTGCCTTGTCGTAGCGTTACAACGCAGTTTGCTGAGCGTCAGGCCCTGAGCCGCAGTTTGAGCTGCTGGCGACCACACAGCTTGCCACCGCGCAGATGGCGGAACTGGTAGTCGGCCGAGCGCCGGTCGGCACCGATGCGGATCTCGACCTGGATAAGATCATCTTCATCCAGCGCGACCTCGATGCTGGCTGGAGCATGCTGGGAGAAGGCCAGCTTGGGCCGGGCCAGCACCTTGTTGCTGTTCAGGTCGCTGACCTCGGTGGTGGCGATATAGCGGCCGATGCCAGAGCTGGCGGGCTGCACATCCACCCGTACCGAGAGATGGCGGGACGACATGGCCGGCGCCACCGGCGGGGCCACTTCTTCGGCATAGACTGGCAGGGCCATCAATACGGCGGGGAGGATGACACCGGCCAGCCGCCGGGCCGGGTGATGAGTCTTCATAGCAATTCTCGTCGTAAGGCGGTGCTGGCTTGTTGCGATACCGGCACGTCAGCTGCTGGCAGGATACGCTGAGCCAATGACCTAATTCCGGTGCGGGAGTTCATACCATGTGAACGATGGATTGGGCGATGGCGGGTATCCCTTGCGCCGACCAAGGGCGTGTGTGGGCGATTAAGGTGTTGCGGCTTGTGTGCACTTTGCCATGTTGGTTTTTTGCATGTTTGTATTTCATTTAATTCTTATTAATCAGTGGCTTGGAGGGTTTGCGGCTGATTTGGCCTAGGGCCCGAAAAATACGTTTTCCTTGCAATACAAAAGTCATGTTCATGTCACCTGCCGGCGGTAGCGTGCCGCGCATCCGTACCGGCTTGAACCGGGGAATACGGTCCATACAAAGGGGAAAACATGAAGAAAAGCATGATGGCCGTCGCCGTGGGGCTGGCGATGGCGGGATGGGCTTTGCCCGCGCTGGCTGCAGGCCAGGTGGTGATCAGCCAGGTTTATGGCGGGGGTGGCAATAGTGGCGCCACCCTGCGCAATGACTTTATCGAGCTGTTCAACCGTGGGGATACCGCCGTCAGCCTGGATGGCTGGAGCGTGCAGTACGCCAGTGCCAGCGGCAGCAGCTGGCAAAAGACGGCGCTCAGCGGCAGCCTGCAGCCGGGCCAGTACTATCTGGTGCAGCAGGCGGTGGGCGCCGGTGGCAGCCAGAATCTGCCCACGCCGGATGCGATCGGTACGCTGACCCTGTCGGCCACCGCCGGCAAGGTTGCGCTGGTGGGCAACAATACGCTGCTGGCCTGCGGCAGCAGCTGCGCCCTGACGGCCAGCGTGATCGACTTCGTCGGCTTTGGCAGCGCCAACAATGCCGAGGGCGCCAGTGCGCCGGCGCCGTCCAATACCCTCGCCGTGCTGCGCGCAGGCAGTGGTTGCAAGGACAGCAACAACAACAGCATCGACTTCAGCACCGGCTTCCCGGTGCCACGTAATAGCGCCAGCACCTTTACGGTCTGCGATACCAGCGGCGGTGGCGGCACCAACCCCGGCCCGCAGCTGGCCCGCATCCACGATATCCAGGGCAATGCCCATGTCTCGCCGCTCAAGGGTAGCGCGGTCAGCAAGGTGCCAGGCATCGTGACCGTGCTGATGGGTAATGGCTTCTTTATGCAGGACCCGCACCCGGACAGCGACCCGGCGACCTCGGAAGGGATCTTCGTCTATACCGCCGCAGCCCCTGCGGTACAGGTTGGCGATGCGGTCGAGGTGAGCGGCCTGGTCAGCGAGTATCGCCCCGGCGGTAGCGGCGGTGCCGCCAACCTCAGCACCACGGAGATCACCGCGCCAAGCGTGGCGGTCATCTCCAGCGGCAATGCACTGCCGCCTGCAGTGGTGATCGGCCAGTCCGGCCGTATGCCCCCTACGGGTACCATCTACGCCGGCAGTGGTGACGTGGAGACCCTGGGAGCGCTCAATGTGACCGCCAATGCGTTGGACTTCTACGAGAGTCTGGAAGGCATGCGGATCGAGATCGACGCGCCGGT
The DNA here is from genome assembly GCF_036568685.1 of Chitinimonas sp. Classification (GTDB taxonomy): domain Bacteria; phylum Pseudomonadota; class Gammaproteobacteria; order Burkholderiales; family Chitinimonadaceae; genus Chitinimonas. The sequence continues at coordinate 4,284 of NZ_DATCSC010000134.1, read as the reverse complement.
GACGGTGGGCCCGACCAGCGGTGACGAGCTGGTGGTGCTGCCCGATGGCGGCAGCTGGTCGACCAACCGTACCGGCCGAGGTGGCGTGGTGATCGCTGCGGGCGACTACAACCCTGAACGCGTGGTGATCTCGCGTGGCACGGTCACGCCGCCCCCGGCCAATGTGGGCGATACCTTCGGCCGCATCGTGGGCGTACTGGACTATGCCAGCGGCAGCTACAAGCTGATGGCAACCGAGATCAGCGGCTTTGTGGACCAGGGCCTGCAGCCCGAAACCACCCGGGCGCAAGTTGCGAGTGAACTGGCGGTCGCCTCCTTCAACCTGGAGAACCTCGCCGCCACCGACGCGCAGAGCAAGTTCGACGGCCTGGCCCAGCAGATCGTCAAGCGCCTCAATACCCCGGACCTGATCGGGGTGATGGAAGTCCAGGACAACGACGGTGCTGCCAGCAGTGGCAATGTCGACGCCAGCCAGACCATTGCCAAGCTGGTGCAGACCATCCAGCAACAGGGCGGCCCGCAGTATCTGTTCGTGTCCATCGATCCGCAGGACGGCCAGGACGGGGGGGAGCCTGGTGGCAATATCCGCCAGGGCTTTCTCTACAACCCGGCCCGCGTGAGCTTTGTGGGCAAGGCCGGTGGCAGCGCTACCAACCCGGTGAGCGTGCTCAACAACGCCGGTGTGCCAGCGCTGTCCTTCAATCCTGGTCGCATCGACCCGACCAATACGGTGTTCGCCAATAGCCGCAAGCCTTTGGCGGCAGAGTTCAGCTTCAACGGTCAGCGTCTCTTCCTGATCGCCAACCATCTCAACGCCAAGAGCACCGATCAGCCCCTGTTCGGCCGCTTCCAGCCGCCGCTCTTGAGCACGGAGCCCAAGCGCATCCAGCAGGCCGAGGTGGTCGCGGGCTTTGTCTCCACCTTGTTGGCGGTAGACCCGCAGACCAAGGTGGTGGTGCTGGGCGATATGAACGACTACGAGTTCTCGGCCACGCTCGACCGCTTCAAGAACGTAGGCCTGAGTGACCTCGTGGAAACGCTGCCCAAGAGCGAGCGCTACACCTATGTCTATGGCGGCAACTCGCAGGTGTTGGACCATATCCTGGTCAGCCAGAGCCTTGCCGGCAAGGCCGAGTACGACGTGGTGCACGTGAACAGCGAGTTCGCCAACCAGAACAGCGACCACGAGCCCGAGGTTGCTCGCTTGTCGCTGCCGCTGCCGGTCAACCTCTCAAGCGGCTTCAGCTGGCAGGCGTCCGGCCTGAGCTACAACCGTGCCAGTGGCCTGTACCAGGGCAACATTACGCTGACAGCCAAGATTGCCGCCACCGGCCCATTCGCGTTGGCTCTGGGCACCCTGCCCAGTGGAGTGACCTTGGCCAATGCCACCGCCACGGTGGCCGGCTTGCCGGCGATCAAGCTGCCGGGATCGCTGGCGGTGGGGGAGAGCGTGACGGTACCGGTGCAGTTCAAGAACCCGACCGCGGCCAAGCTCGGCTATTCGGTCTATGTCTACGGCGGCCTCTGAGCCGACTGAACCTGCCGGCCCGGCTGCGGCCGGGCCGGCAACTCTTAGAGGAATACAAAAATGCGACGTCTACAACGCCTGTTGGTCGGCCTGATGGCCGGCCTGCTGTTCACGCTCAATGCTCACGCCAGCCTGGTCTACAACGTCAAGATCAATACCAGCAGCCTCTCTGGCAGCGAGGGTTATCTGGACATGGGCCTGATCGGCTTGGCCGATTCGCCGCTGGCAAAGGCTACCCTCAGCGGCATCCAAGGCGGCACGGCCTTGGGTGGCGACCTGCTCGATGGTGACGGCACCGCAGTACCGGGTGGCTGGCAGTTGGGCAACACCACCGGCTTCAACGCCGTGCTGGCGGCCTGGCAGTTCGGCCAGGAGCTGGCCTTTCAGCTCACCTTCTCGGGTGACTGGGAGAGCGCCGTCAGCGGTAGCGGCACTACCCTGGCCTTCAAACTGTGGAATGACGCCCTGGATGCCACCTTGCTGAGCGACGATGCCAGCGGCGATCTGTTCCGCATCGATCTGTGGCCGCAGGGCCTCAGCACCGTCAGTGTTTTTGGCATCGACGGCGCAGGCAACTTTGCAACGGTGCAGCAGGCGGCAGCCGTGCCCGAACCTGCCAGCCTGGTCTTGCTGCTGACAGGCCTCGTGGCGCTGGCACTGCTGCGCCAGCAGCGCCGGCAAGCGCATCGTTAAGCCGTCAGGCTTGGGTAGACAGGGGGGGCGTAGGCCGCCCCCGTTTGTCATGCTGATGGCATGCCTGCCAGGTGGATTTCGGCTGTGACCGGTAAATTTTGTGTTTTAATCTGCTGCGAGGGCGTGTAAGGTTCGTCGTGCAGATAAGCACATCGCTATTGAACTTTGTCTGCCCAGCCCAATCTAGGGCTATATATGCTGTGAACCGGCGCCGAATACGACACCCAAGACGGTGCGCCAAAATTCACACTTGCCTTTTAATTCTCTGTCTTTAAGTTTGTATTCAGCTAATCTGACAGAAGCTAGGCACAAACGCATCCTGACTACCGCAATGCCGCGGTTAAAAAAGTGAGCATGAGAGCATCCAATACCAGTCGTACCCAAAGTCATGAAGCTGTCGCAGCCCGTGCTGCCTTGGAAGCACTGTTTGGCAATGGTGATGCCCCCCAGGCAGCACCAGCCCCGCTGGAGGGCGAAGCACTACTGGCCCGTAAAGCGGCAGAATCCAAGTCGGTTGCGTCGCGCATTGATTTTCTCAAGCGTAAGCGCGAAGCAATGAATGAAGTACTGCGCGAAGCAGCGGCACGCGGCCTGACCGCGGATGACCTGAAGTCCATCTAGGGCCTGCCCGGCACCGGTCTGGCGAGTTTGCCGGATACCTGCCGATTCGACCTTTTATCAGGTCGCCCCGTCCTGCGTTCATTTGGCCTTTTAAGGCTGACGATCGCTTATTCTCCGTTATTTGATGATTTGCCGATAAACCAATTGGATATCTACCAATTGCCGCGGTTGGTAATTCCTATCCCGCTGGGCCTATAGGCCACAATTCGCATTCCCATTACTGCCCCGACTTAATGGTCGGCCTCCACCTGCGTATGCCATGCTGTGGATAATGCCGCACGCCTGGAGCACGCGATGGAGTTGTTGATCAATATCGATGTCGATGACCTGACGCGGGCCATTGCCTTCTATCAGTCCGCCTTTGGTCTGCAGCCTGTGCGCCGTTTTGGCGCTGCCGGGGTAGAGATGCGGGGCGCAACGGCCCCCTTGTTTCTGCTGGTCAAAGAGGCGGGTAGCCCCGCTGTGGCGGGCCTCGCCGAGCTACGCCGCTATGTGCGGCACTGGACGCCGGTGCACCTGGACGTGGTGGTATCCGAGATCGGCGCTGCGGTACAGCGTGCGGTCGGCGCGGGGGCGCAGCTGGAGGGTGAGATCCATACCTATGCCTGGGGCCATATCGCCCATCTGGCCGATCCATTCGGTCATGGCCTTTGCTTGATCCAGTTTCTGGGGCGCGGCTATGACGAAGTGGCCGACCCGGCGTGAGGCCGCCCGGCGGAAGCTGCGGCAGGCACGGTGAGCGGGGTGTAGAAACGGGGTAGGGAGGCGTCTGCGAACCTCGGAGGTGCAAAAAATGCGTAAACGGCTTTACTACCTGCTACCCGACAAGGCCAGCGCCCGGCGGACCATGAGCGACCTGCTGATGGCCCACGTGGCCGAGCGTCATATTCACTTTGTTGCCCGCGATGGCATGGACCTGAGTGGCCTGCACGAGGCCAATTTGCTGCAGACCTCGGATATCGTGCACGGTGCCCAGTCCGGCCTCGTGATCGGCGGTGTATCGGGCCTGGCCGCCAGCCTGGTGGCGACCTTTGCGGTGATGTCCGGCACCGGGCTGCCGCTAGGCGCGGTGGTGTTGGGCAGTACCCTGGCCAGCGCCCTGATCGGCGCCTGGGCGGCCAGCATGGTGGCTTGCTCGGTGCCCAATAGCCGGCTGGAGCAGTTCCGCGCTGCGATGGAGCAGGGGCAGATCCTCCTGATGGTGGATGTGCAGCGGTGGCGCGTGGAAGAGATCGAGACGCTGGTCCAACGACTGGACCCACAGGCCCATCTCGAAGGCGTGGAGCCGACCATACCGGCTTTCCCCTGAGTGCCGTTGACTGATGGGGTGTGGGCGGTAGCCAACACCCCGTCGGCATTTCACGGTCAGGCTTTAAGGGGCCTTGCGGGGACGTATCCCGGCTCGTTAAGGTGGACGGGTCGTCGGCGGGCGCCGCAGCGCG
>NZ_DATCSC010000133.1:0-10524 GCF_036568685.1 Chitinimonas sp. | reverse complement strand
CTGCTTGGTGCGGTAGCTCACGCCGGCGTTGAACAGGGTCACGCCGGGGATAAAGGCCTGGTTCTGTACGTTCACCGCGCGGGCGCCGGTGTAGTAGGCGCCGGTGTTGATCGCCAGGCCCGCCACGGCCGCCAACTGGTGCTCCAGGAACACGCTGGCGGCCATCTCCGGCGCGTTCTCCGGGCGCAGGCCGATCTGCTTGGGGTCGGCGGCGGCGCGCTGCTTGGCATCCAGCAGCATGGCGGTGGTGTAGAGCGCGGTGCGCGGCAGGATCTCGCCGGCCAGCGATAGCTCCAGACCGCGGTAGCGCACCCGGCCGTCCAGGGCGTAGACGTTCTGGGCGTTGGTGTAGGCCTGGGCGCGGTCGATGTCGAACAGCGCGGCGGCAAACTGCCAGTTGGCGTAGTCGCCCTTGATGCCGAGCTCGCGCTGGCGGCTTACCGCCGGGTCGAGCACGTCGCCGGCATTGCTGGCGGTGGTCGGGGCGGTACCGCCTTCTTCCAGGCCCTCGATATAGCTGGCGTAGACATTGAGCTTGGGTTGCAGCGACCAGATCACGCCCAGCGAGGGCGAGGTATCGCGAGTGGCGTAGACGGTATCGCGGCCGGTGGCGCCATTGGTGGCGCGGTTCTCGTAGTCGCTGTAGCGCAGGCCGGCCAGCAGCTGCACGTCGCGGGGCAGGCGCACCCGGTCGAGCAGGTAGACGCCCTGGTCGGTAATGGTCGACGGGTTGTAGGCGGTGGGCGCCGGGACGGCCCGCAGCGGGATATCGCGCGGGGTGTAGAGGTTCTGGCCAAAGGTCAGGCTGGTGCCTGCCGGGCCGGCCTGGTAGCGCTCGTTGCGGGTGTAGCCGGCGGTCAGCTCGTGGCTCAGCGGGCCGGTGTCCACAAGGCCGGCCAGCTCCAGGCGCAGGTTATCGTTGCTGTACTTTTGGCCCGGCGAGAGGTTCACCAGCATGCTGCCCTCGCCAGTAGCGAGGTTGTAGTTCTGGAACTGGCTGGTCACGCGGTCGCGGCGGGTCTCGGCGCGGCCCAGCTCCAGCGTGGCGGCCCAGTGCTCGTTGATGGTCAAATCGGTGCGCAGCAGGGCGTGGGTGGCGCGGGCGTCGGTGCGCTGCCAGGCGGCGTTGGTGTAGGCCACGTCCGGGTCCGGCACGGCCGGCAGGGTGATCTTGCCGTTCACCGCCGCCAGGGTGGCAATGGACATGGGCTCGGGGATGTCCTTGCGGATGTGCTCCAGGTCGAGCTTGAAGCTCAGCGCCTCGTTCACCCGCCAGTCCAGCGCGGCGGAGGCGAACCGGCGATCGCCACGCTGGCCGGGCGCACCCAGCTCCACGTCGCCGTCAGAGAGATTGATGCGGGCGCCAAATTGATCGTTCTCGCCAAACCGGCGGGCCACATCGCCATGCACGTTCCAGCTGCCCTTGCTGTCGGTGCGCAGCTCCAGCGCCGTTACCGGGCTGCGGCCGGCGCGGTTGGTCACCATGTTCACAATGCCAGATGGCGAGACAAAGCCGTAATAGAGCGCCGACACACCCTTGAGCGCCTCTACCCGCGCCTTGTTCTCCAGCGGCATCTCGATCAGGTTGATCACCGGCAGGGCACCGTTCAGGCGGTAGTTGGCGCGGTTCTCGGCGGCAATGCCGCGGATAGAGAGGTTGTCGTAGGCGGCGCCGCCGAGCTGCACCCGGTTCACCCCGGCGGTGTTCTTGAGCGCGTCGAAGAGCGTGGTGGCGCCCTGGGCATCCAGCAGCTCGCGGGTTACCACCTGCACCGTCAGCGGGGTATCGAGCGCGGTCTGGTCGCGGAAGGCGCCCAGCTGTACCACGTCGGTGGTGAAGGCTTTGTCGCGGCTGCCCACCACGCTGATGGCACTGAGCCGGTCGACGGCCTCATCGGCCAGTACGCCGCTGGCGCACAGTGCGAGCAGTAGGGGTTTGAGCAGAAAGCGGGGCTGCGGGGTCATGGTGTACTCGTCAAAGAAGTTTGGGGGAGCAGGCGTTGGCGCGATCGGGTCTTGGCGGCGACGCGGCGTTTGCGCAGCCACATCAAGAGGCCGGTGACCGAGATCACGGCGACCGCCAAACCAGAGAGAAAGATCAGCACCCGGCCAGGCAGTCCCAGCGCCTGGCCGGTGTGGAGCGGGAACTGCCAAGCCATCAGCCGGTCTGCGGCGCTGCCCTGGGCGTAGCTGTTGCGGGCCAGCAGGCGACCGTCGTCGGCATCCACCAGCACCTGCTCATAGCTCACCGCCAGGGCGCGCTCGCCCTGGCCTTCGGCCTCCAGCGCCACGCGGTAGGCGTGGTATTCCGGCTGGTACTGCACATAGCGCAGCTGGTGGCCCTGGCCGGCCTGGCCCAGAGCGGTAAAGGCGGCGGCCACGGCGGCATCGTGGTCCAGCCGCACCGGCCCGCTGGCCTTGCGCTTGGGCAGCTGCTCCAAGAGCGGTGTGGTCGGGCGGGATACGACGGAGATGGCCGGTACGAACAGCTCCTTGCGCAGATTGAAGTACACCGCGCTGAAGGCCAGCATGATGCACAGCAGCCAGGCCCATAGCCCACCGGCGCGGTGCAGGTCCATCTCCAGCCGGGCCGGGCTGGCCCCGCGCTTGATCAGCCAGGCCTGCCGCCAGCGCGACCAGAAGGGCAGGCTGCGCGGCAGGCTGAGGTAAAGACCGCTCACGCTGTGCAAGAGCCAGACCAGCGCCACGCCGCCGGTAATCCACTTGCCCAGCGGCGGCTCGATCAAGAGCTGCTGGTGCAGGCGGAACAGCATGGGCACCAGGTGCACGCGGTCCAGTCGGACGGCGCCTTCCTTGCGGGTACCCAAGAGGCGGCCGTCGTAGGGGTCGACAAAGGCTTCGTTCACCGCCAGCTTGGCCGCTTTGCTGGCAGGTTTGATCCGTACCCGGATCGAGTGCCCAACGCCGCCGTCGAGGTAGATCTGCTCCACCCGCGCCCCCGGTACCTGCCGGGTTACGGCATCGGCCAGTTGCGTCAGGCTCAGCCGGGGTGTGGCGCGCGTGGGGGCATCGAATAGTTCAGGGTTCAGCGCGGCGTCCAGTTCGTGGCGGAATACCAGTGCGGTGCCGGTCAGGCTGGCAATAATCAGGAACGCCACCAGTAGCAAGCCAAAATAGCGATGCAGCCAGGCCACGGTAGGGCGGATCAAGGAAGTGCGCATGGTTGGGGGCGATGCGTAGTGCCGAAATGGAAGATGGTTGATTTTGATAATTATATTGAGAATCATTATTAACTATAATCTGTGGAAACCCCTTATCGGCGTGGCGGCGCGACAACCGGGCGTGGAGTTCTGCTAGGGTAGGAGGCTGCAGCGGCCCTATGCCGCTTATCTATGGATTGAGACCTTCATGCTGCTCCGCCCCCTTGCCTTGCTCACGCCGGCCTTGCTTGCCGCCTGCGCTTCTACCCCGCACGTAGATCCCATCGAGGGGCCGATGGTCAGCATCCTGGTGGTGGATAAGACCGCCGGCAGCCGGCGCGATGCGATCACCGTGCGCTACGGCTATGCCGACTGCAATCTTCTGATCGGCAAGGATTGCTATGTCAGCGAGATCTACACCGGCCGCAAGGACGGCATCACCCCGTTGCTGCGCAAGGTGCCAGCGGCGGACAACCGGCCGGCCATGCTCTCGACCATGATCACGGTGGGCGACAGGCATTGCGACTACCACTACAAGTTCCGCCCGGTACCGGGCAGCACCTACCAGATCGAGGCGGCCACCGAGTTCAGCGGCATCTTCCCCGTCTCTTCGGTGCAATGTTCGGTGCGGTTTCTGGACATCACCAAGCCGGACGAGCCCAAGCCGGTGGAGCAACTGGCCTGCTTGCCGCCGCTATGTCGCTAACGGCGGCATGGTCTACAGGTCGACAAGCTATTCGCTAGGGGGTGTGGCTTAGGGATTGGCCTGCAACTTCTCCGTCAGCTCCGCCTGCATCTCCGCAATCCGACGGCGTTTCTCTTCGGCCTTGGCGATCTGCTCCGGCGTAATGCCGCCCTCGGCCCGGGCGCGGGCAATGTCGCGGTCCAGTTGCGGCAGCAGGCCATCGGCCGCCTTCACATAGGCGCTATAGACGCGCCTTTCCTGCCGCTCGCTGTACTGCTGGTAGCGGGCCGGGTCGTCCAGTTCTGCTTGGGTAGGCGGCTCGCGGTCTTCGCCGTGCCTGGGGGCCATGGGTGGGGCGCGGTCGTCGCCGTGCTCGCGGGCCTCGGCCATGCTGAGGACGGCGGGCAGGCGCTGGTCCACCACCGGTTGACCAGGGGCGGCGGCCACCGCCGCGGGTACGTCGCCGGGCTTGGGCGGCCAGGCTTCGTCCCGCTGCGGCGCACCGGCCTGGCTGGGGGTAGTGGCAGCAGGCAGGCTGAGTGTGGGCGTAGGGCTGGGCCAGCTGTACCAGGCGGCCATGCCGCCCAGCACGATCAAGCCAGCAGCGAGTAGCGGGAGTTGGGGTTTCATGGCTTCACTCCAGCTTGTCTACGCTGTGCACACCCAGCACGCTGGCGTTCAGCTCGATATCCGCCTCGCGGTACAACTGCTCGCGCAGGGCCTTGAATTCCGCCACCGCCTTGCGGCGGGCCAGCGTCTGGCTGGCGGTGTAGCGCACGGCTTCACTATCGAGCGGCTGTAGGCCTTCCTGCCGCTCGTTGACCAGTACGATCTGCCAGCCGGCGGTGGCGCCGCTGGTGTCGGGCTCGCGTACCGGCCGGCTGGGCTTGCCCAGCGGCAGGGCAAAGGCCAGCTCATACAGCCAGGGGGCGTGGCCATCCTGCGGTTGCAGCCAACCCAGCTCGCCGCCCTGGGCGGCATCTTCGGCAGTGGAGGTGCTACGGGCTACCTCCGCAAATGGCTCACCGGCCTGCAGGCGCGCGTAGGCGTTGCGGCAGGCAGCTTCGTCGGCGCAGCGTATGTGCTGGGCGCGGGCCTGCTTGAGCTGGCGGAATTCGCTGGGGTTCTGCTGGTAGTAGTCGCGTATCTCGTCCGCGGTGACCGCCGCCGCCAGCCTTTGGATATTGGCGCTGGCGTAGTGCATATCGGCTTCCACCCCCAGCACCTGCAGGAGCGCACCGCGCCGGTCGCGGTCGGCCATGGCCTGCCTCAGCAGCTGCAAGTCAGATTCAGTCAGGCCGCTGTCGTGGCGGGCCCAGCTCAATACATAGCGGCCGGCCAGGAGCTGCATGGCCTGCTGCGCCATAAAGCTCGCGTCACCGCCGGCCAGCATGGTCTTGCCCTGTATGTTCTGCCGCTGCCAGACGTCGGCCAGGCTGATCTGGCCGGTATCGCCACCGGGGAAGCGATATCGCAGCAGGGCGATGTCGCGCGCGGCAGCAAGCTGGCTGGGCGCCAGCTCGGCAGTGAGCTGCAGGCCGGTGGCTGGTGGGAAGACCAACTCCAGGGCATCGCGGCTGGGGGCGTCGCGGCGGGTGACCAGCTTGTCCAGGCCGCCAGCCTTGGCCAGGGCGGCATCCAGCGGCTGCTTGTAGCTGCGGCGCAGCGTGGCGATCAGTTGGTCTTCCTCCGCTACCTCGCGGCTATAGGCCACCCCGGTATTGGGGAAGAGCGTTGCCTCGTCGTAGTGCTTGCGGGCGTAATCGCCCAGCAGGCGGTTATCGATCACTGAGGCAAGTACCTTGTTCAGCGGGGTGCGCATGTCGCGGTAGGCCGATGCCGCGTGCAACGCACGCAGGCCAGCCAGGGGGATGGGGTCGCCGTCTATGCGTGCGGCGAGCTTGGTGTCGGTCAGGCCACTGCGGCTGCTGGCGCCGGCGATCAGGCTGGCGGCCAGCAGGAGCAACAGGGCCAGCCGTTGGAGAACGGCCCGGCCCATGCTTACAAGCGCTCTGCAGCGCGGTTGAGGATATGCACCACCATGGCAATGGCGTGCGGCACCACGACCTTGCCCACAGTGCGGCGGGTGGTCTGGTCGGTGGCCGACAGCACGGCCCCACCTTGCGAGTAGGAGATATCACCACCACGGGTCAGTAGCGGGCGGATATCGGTGGCGTCCTTGGCCAGCGGGGTAAAGTCCGCCAGGGCGGCCTTCACCAGTGCCGGGTCGTTGAGTTTCTCGCTGTCGTAGTAGTCCTTCACCCAACTTTCCCAGCTCGAATGGTTGAGCGCCGAGGTGGTCCAGGTGTGGTGTGGCTGCAAGAGGTCGGTGCTATGCAGCGCAAAGCCCAGCGATTGCGCGGTCGGGCGGGAGAGGAATTGCTGCCACCAGTACTGCGCCAGGTTGTCGATGGGCTGGAAGGGCATGGTCTCGAAGTCGGCGTACATCGAGGGAGTCGAGTAGCCACCCAGGCGGTAGTTGGCCTCGGTAATGCCGTAGCTGTTGTACTTGGAATTGTCGCCAAACCAGCCCTTCATGCCGCCCTTACCGTCATCGAGGTAGTCGCCGTACAGCCAGGTGGCGGCCAGATTGTCGATATCGCCCCAGACGGTGAGCTTGTGGTAGTTGTAGCCGCCCAGCTTGTTGCCGTGCACGTCCGGCCCGCCGGTGTGGTTCTGGAAGTGCTGGTAGCTGGTGTAGTTGACGATGCTGGAACCGAGGCCCCAGACCGGTGCCAGCTGGCAGTCGCCGGTGGTGGCGCCACACAGATAGGTGTCGGCAAAGTCGTCCACGTCATAGGCACCCTGGCCCAGCGCGGCGGCGAACTGCTCGACGGTGTAGCCGGCACGGGTGGCTCCGGCCTGCAGCTTGGCAAAGTTGGTGGTGCTGGGGTTGGCCTGCATAAAGGCCACCGCATCGAGCACGATACGGCGGTGGGTTTCTTGCTGGAAAGCGTGGACCGGGGCGGCGAGACAGCAAACGACAGCCGCGCTGGCCATAAGGCGAGCGAGTTTCATTGCGGTGTTTCTCCTCTGGTTCTCTTTTGGGCCGGGTTGGCCCGGAACGTGGATTCTCCTGACCGAGTGTGGCGGGCTAGTTACAAATCAATGAATTAACAGCCAAGCACGCGGTAGCTAGAGTGCAATCAGCAAAGTACGCGGCCTGCCATAAAGCAAGGTGCGACTGGGGGTGTTGCAAATCGGCCCCACTTGCCGCGGCGTATACTGCCGGCCGGTCTATTCATTCCTGCACCATGCAAAACCTGCTCACGCAATGGCTGGCTTTCTCCTGGCTGGAGAGTGCCGGCTTTGTGCTTACCCTGGCCGGCATTGCGCTGGCCGCTCGCAATGTCGTGCTTACCTGGCCGCTGCAGATGCTGGCGGGGGTGATCTATGTGGTGCTGTTCTGCCAGTACCAGCTGTTTGGCGAGGCAGCCCTCAACGGGCTCTATGTACTGCTGGCTGCTTATGGCTGGCGGGCTTGGCGGCGTAGTGGCGAGGTACCGGTCTTGCCCATCAGCCGCATGGGGCGTGGCGAGCTGGTGCTGTTCTGGGGTGTGGGCGTGCTGGGCACGTTGCTGGTGGCGCAGCTGCAGCTGCATTTCCTGCCTACCGCCTTGCCCTGGCTGGATTCGGCGGTATTCGTCTTCGGCGTGCTGGCGCAGTGGCTGCAGGCGCGCCGCAAGCTATGGAACTGGCCGGTCTGGATCGTGCTCGACCTCCTGGCTGCCGGTATCTACTTCTATAAGGCACTTAGCCTGACCGGCCTGCTCTACCTGCTGCTGGCCGCGCTGGCCGCCTACGGCTGGTGGGATTGGCGGCGATTGATGCGAGGGCAGGGCGGTGCGTAAGCTCGCCATCGTCGGGGCCGAGTCTTCCGGCAAGACCACCCTGGCACGTGACTTGGCCCAGGCGCTAGCTGCGCCCTGGCTGCCGGAATACGCCCGCGACTATCTGGCCGGCCGCAGTGCAGGCGACTACCGCCTGGACGACGTGATTGCCATTGCCGAAGGGCAGCGCGCGGGCGAGGCGCTGCCCGCACGCTGGCAAGGACCGACCCACGGCGATTGGCTGGTGTGCGATACCAATGCCCTGGTCTGCAAAGTCTGGGCCGAGGTGCGCTTTGGCCATTGCCCGCCTGCCATCGCCGCAGCCTGGCCGGCGGCCGACTATGCCTTGCATGTCTTGCCCACGCCCGACATGCCCTGGCAGCCAGACCCATTGCGCGAACACCCGCAAGCGCGCGAGATGCTGTTTGAACGCTACCGCGCCACCTTGCTGGCGGCAGGCGTGCCCTACCTGATCGTTGCGGGCAGCCCGCAGGCGCGGGTGGCAGCGGTCCTGGCGGCGCTGCCTTGAGCCAGCGGGTATTGACCAGATGGTAGCGAGCGGGGTGTGACTACGTAGTTACCACTACTTGACGCCTGGTACGTTCGTTCAAGTATTATCGGCAGCAATCGCAACACAGGTTTCCTCCTCCTCTGGCCGCCGCAATACGGGCGGCCGTTTTTTTCGCCACAGCCTGGGCGGCGAAGCAGGACAAGGCCCTCCCTCGTACCGTACATTGCTGTCTGGAGCCTGCGCGGCTCTGCCTGCAACTATCCTTCGAGCGATGCCGAACCGCGATCACCCCTCTCTCTCCGCCGGCTACGATGCCGTGCCACCGGCCGGGGCCTACCGCCAGCAACGCCTGGGGACCGACCTTTATCTCAGGGCGCTCGATGGCCCGGTGTTCTATTTCCTGGGTTGGTTGCTTATCTGCCTGACCGGCGCTTATGGCAATCTGGCTTTGGTCTGGCTGCCCGGTGTGCTGTTCCTGGCGCTGTGGGTACTCCGCCGCCGCAATATCTTGCCCGAGCCAGCCACGACGCCCGCCCTTGCCGCCTGGCGTCGGCGCCAGTGGCTGTTGATCCATGCCGGCTGCGTGTTGTGGAGCGTGGTCTTCTGGCGGGTGTGCGAGCTGGAGGCGGCGCAGACCACCACCCTGTTGATCGCGGTGATCTGTACCGTGGCTTACGGTACCGCCGCCAGCTCCGCCTTCTCGCTGGATGATCGCCAGTGCCTTATCACCATACTGCTGCTGTTCCTGCCGGCGGTGGTGGGCTTGGCCTTGCTGCCGGGGCTGCGCGCCATTGCGGTCACGCTGGGCATCTATCTGCTTTATCTGCTGGCCAGCCTGCGCCGTTCGGCGCGGGAATACGACGCCCATATCGCAGCCGAGTACGCCTTGCTCACCAGCCGGGCGGAAGTGGAGAAGCTAACTCGCGAAGACAGCCTGACCGGCCTTGCCAACCGGCGTGAATATGAGCTGCAGTTCCGCCAGCTATGGCACCGTGCGGCACGCCAGCAGAGCCGGGTCGCCATGATCGTGTTGGATCTGGATCACTTCAAGCGGGTGAACGACGACTACGGGCACGCGGTGGGTGACGCTTGCCTGCAGCATTTTGCCAAGCAGCTGCGGCAGGGTTTTCGCCGGGCTGGCGATCATCTGGTGCGCTATGGCGGCGAGGAGTTCGTGGTGCTCTTGAGCGACTGCGAGGTGGCCATGGCCCTGCAACTGGCCGAGGACTTCCAGCGCCAATTGCACGAGCAGCCTTACCAGGATGACGAGCGCAGCATCGTGCTGACCGCCAGCATGGGGGTGGGCGGCGTACGCTGGGCCGAGGATGCCAACCCCGCCGATACCTTCAGCCGGGTAGACCGTGCCTGCTACGAAGCCAAGCGCCAGGGGCGTGACCGCATCGTGCTGGCGGACAGTGCTTGGACCCCGATTGAGCCCAACATTGCCGCCGCCGACTAACGGTAGTCGCCTTCAGATTCAGATAAGGAATCAGGACTAGGCTACGCCCATCAACTGTTTCCTCCTCCTCTGGCCGCCGCGATTCGGGTGGCCGTTTTTTTGGCCGGCCTTCAGGCCGTAGGCGCCGTGAGCAAGGCGGGGGTCAGGCTTTCCTGACGAATTCCGACTTCAGCTGCATGGCACCGATGCCGTCGATCTTGCAGTCGATATCATGGTCGCCTTCGACCAGACGGATGCCTTTGACCTTGGTGCCCACCTTGACCACCAGGGACGAGCCCTTGACCTTGAGGTCTTTGATCACCACCACGGCATCGCCATCCTGCAGCACATTGCCATTGGCGTCGCGCACCACCCGCGCCGCCTCCGGGGCCTCGATGGCGGCCTCGGGTGACCATTCGTGCGCGCACTCCGGGCAGACCAACAGGGCGCCGTCCTGGTAGGTGTAGGCGGATTGGCATTGCGGGCAGGGCGGCAGCGATGACATGGATAGGCTTGGCAGAGCGGGCGGTTAAATAGATATGGATGCTGCAGATACGACAAAGCCCGGCACTTGCGTACCGGGCTTTGTGTATTGCTGGTGCCCATGGGCAGAATTGAACTGCCGACCTCTCCCTTACCAAGGGAGTGCTCTACCCCTGAGCTACATGGGCTTCCATCTGGCTGAGAGCCTTGCCGCACGGGCAGGGATCTAGTCTGATCGAACAAACGGCCTTCATTGCTGAAGGCCGTTCGAAATACTGGTGGCCAGTCGCGGAATCGAACCACGGACACGCGGATTTTCAATCCGCTGCTCTACCAACTGAGCTAACTGGCCTCGTGAGGAGGGCGCATTAAACAGGAATCCCGAGTGAGCGTCAAGCGCCCTTGCGGCAAGTTTT
>NZ_DATCSC010000132.1:0-34626 GCF_036568685.1 Chitinimonas sp. | reverse complement strand
CATTTGTGGTGCCTTCTGTGCCAGTCATGCCATCGAGCTGTGGGTGACCTTGCCCCTGCTGTGGCTCGCCGCTTGGCTGGGCAGCCTCACCAGTTATGGCTTGGGGCGTTGGTTGGGGCGGGAGTTGCACGTGCGAGACTACCGCTGGCTGGATAGGCATGCGCTGGCGCAGGCACAGCGTTTCTATGCCCGCTACGGTGGGTTGACCTTTCTGTTCTCCCTCTATGTGGCGGTGGTCCGCACCTTTGCCCCGCTGCTCGGCGGCGCCGCCGGCATGGGTGGCGCGCGGTTTGCGCTGGCCAGCCTCGCAGGGGCGCTGCTGTGGGTCGGCGGCTTGCTGCTGGCTGGCTACTACCTGGGCAATATCCCACTGGTGCGTGAGCATCTGCAGGGGCTGGTGTTGTTCGGTCTGGCGCTGGGCCTGGGTGGCCTGGCTGCGCAAACCGGCTGGCGGCGCTGGCAGGCCGCTCGCGCAAAAAGAGCTTCCCCGCTGTAAGACCGGCCGGCTTGGCACGACCAAGGTGCATTCCAAAGCAGAAGGGGTGTGTCATGGCCAGCATAGGCGGCGTTACTTCCAGCTATCTGGGTGGGGTCTATACGGCGGGTGGCGGCCGGGCAGGTCTGGAGCGTGAGCTCGGTACCTTGCAGCAGCAATGCGCCGAGGTTGGTGGCTGTACCACCACGCCCACTACCGAGAAATTCAAGCAGGAGGCCGCTCTCAACAGCCGCATTGCCGCCGTGCGTGGGCAATTGCGTGATCTACAGGATGGTGCGGCGACCGTTGCCCAGACTGCGTCATCCATCGGCACAGCCAGCGGGCAGCGCAATCAGGTCGATCTCTATGTCTGATTGTGCGGCCTGAGTAGGGCTCAGCCACTGGCCCGAATGCTGCGTACCCCCTGGCCCAGCTTACGGCGCAGCAGCGCCCGCAGGCTGACGCCATCGGCGTAGCCCACCTGGCTGGCGATCGCTTCCACGCTATCGCTGCTGGTCTTCAGCAGGTGTACGGCCCGCTCAACCTGAAGGTCCTGAAAATAGGACATAGGGGTCTTGCCCAGTACCTCGTGCAGCCGCCGTGCCAGCGTGCGCTTGCTGGTGGCCAGGGCGCGGGCGGCATCGTCCAGCACGAAGCCTTCGGCCAGCCGGCCGCGGGCCCATTGTTCAAAGCGCTGGACCAGCGGGTCGGCGTGCGCCAGATGGTCGTTGATCACATAGGAAGACTGTGCCGGCCGGTTGTCTACGATTAGGTAGCGCGCCGTAATGGCCGCCAGTTCCGGGCTGGCCTGTCGGATCAGCATGAGTGCCAGGTCGATGTGGCTGAGTGCCGCGCCGGCCGTCACCAGCGCGCCGGACTGTACCAGCATGCGGGCTTCATTGAGCTTGACCCTGGGGTAGCGCTGCCGGAACAGCGGTGCCAGCCACCAGGTGGTGGTGGCGCTCTGCTCGTCCAGCAAGCCCGATTCGGCCAGCACAAAGGTACCGATGCAGGCAGCAGCAATCTTGCCAGCAGCCTCACCGCGCAGCCTGATCCCCGCCGCCGCCTCCTGGATGTCGGGCCGGGCCAGTGCTTCCTGCAAGGGGCCGGGCATCTTGGTGCCGATGGCCGGCACCACCAGCCAGTCTGCCGCCAAAGGGTCCAGTGGCGCGACCGGCACCGTCCAGCCTTGTGCGCTGCGTACCCGCTTGCGTACGCCCACTACCGAGACATCAAAGCGCAGCGAATGCAGGCCCTGGGCCTGTGCCAGCTCGTTGGCGGTGCCGAAGGCATCGAGCACAGTGGCAAGGCCGGTGTCGAATACGCCATCGAGCGCGAGTACCTGAATATGCATGGCAAGATCAGTATCAAAGATGTCAATCTCGCCAATATGGCGCAGCGGCTCCCGGTCGTAAAGTGCCGCCATCGCCTGAGTGGCGATGCCAACCCCCAACAACCGATACCAGGAGTCACACCATGATCAAGCTCGCCCTGTTCGCTCGTTTTGAAGCCCAGCCCGGCAAGGAAGCCGAAGTTGCTGCCTTCCTCGAAGCCGGCCTGGCACTCGCCAACCAGGAGGCCACCACGCCCATCTGGTTTGCTCTGCGCCTCTCGCCCAGCGTGTTTGGTGTTTTCGATGCCTTCCATGACGAGGCTGGACGCCAAGCTCACCTCAGCGGGCCCATTGCCCAGGCGCTGATGGCCAAGGCGCCGGAGCTCTTCGCCGCACCACCCACTATCGAGCCCATCGACGTACTGGGCCTCAAGAACGTGGCTTGATCCGCAGCCCCGCTGGCAGGCGAAGGTGGGCGAGGGCTATCATGCGGCAGGCCTGGACTAGCCGGGCATACAACCGGAGTCCACATGTCGTTCCGCACCACGCTCGCCTGCCGTCTGGCGCTTATTCCCTTGCTGGGCATCGCTGCCCAAGCGGCTCACGCTGAAGATGGCGATTGGTCGGTGGTTGCCGGGCCGGCAGTCTATGTGGGCCCCAAGTTTCCCGGTGCAAGCAGCACCCGAGCCACCCCGCTGGTCTATCAGGATGTGAGCTACCAGAAGCGCTGGTTCTCGCAGGGCTTCGATGTGCTGGGCTATTACCTGCAGAACGACGAAACCTGGCAGAGCGGCCTGGACCTGCAGATCGACCCTACTGAACGGCGTGCCAAGGACGACCTGCGCCTCGCGGGCTTGGGCGATGTGCACGCAACCGCTCGGGCGCGCGCCTTTGCACAGTATTCCTGGTCCTTTCTGACCGTGTTGACCGATGTGACCCAGGACATAGGTGGCCAGCGCCAGGGTGTGCTCGCCAACGCCGATGTTTTCTTCAGTGCTCCCCTGGGCGATCTGATCGTCAGTGTGGGGCCGGGGTTGAGCTGGGGTAACGGCCGCTATATGCGCACCTTGTTCGGCGTGGATGCCGAGCAGAGCGCGCGGTCCGGCCTGGCCCGTTATGACGTCGGCAGCGGCGTACGCGAGCACAGGCTCAACCTGATCCTCAACTACACCTTCGACAAGCAATGGTCGGCTACCGTGACCGTGGCCCGTGCTCGCTTGGCGGGCGAGGTTGCCGCCAGCCCCATCGTTGCGCAGCGGCGCCAGACCACCACCCAGGCCACCGTAGGTTACCGTTTCCGCTGAGTATTTAACCCTTCCCTTTGCACGGAGCTGGCGTGAACGAATCGTGGATCTACCGGCTGGATGCCGGCTTGCTGTGTGTGTTGACCGGCTTTGCCATGATGCTGGCTGCGGCGGCAGGCGCCTGGCTGGCCCGCCTTCGTCCGCAATTGGCGGAGAGCCGGCTTGGCCCGATCGAGACCAGCCTGTTTGGCCTTCTGGCCCTGCTGCTGGCCTTCTCCTTCTCTGGCGCCGCCAGTCGCTACGAGGCCCGTAGCAACCTGATGGTGGACACCGCCAACGCCCTGCAGGGGGCCATTCTGCGCGCCGACCTGTACCCCGAGCCCTTACGTGCGGAGATCCGCACCGATCTGCGAGATTACCTTGATGCGCAGATCGCCTTTCACGAAGGCGAGGGTGACGCAACCCAGCGCGAGGGGGCCATCGCCCAGGGCGAGGCAGCAGCACAGCGGCTTTGGGGGCGGGTGAGCGAGGCCGCCCGCAACCCGGCCCTGGGGCTCGCCTCTACCCAGAATATCGCCGCGCTCGACAGGCTCTTTGCACTGACCCATAGCCGCCAGGTTGCGGCCAGGACCCATACCCCGGTGGCCATCCTGTGGTTGCTGTTCGTGCTGGCCTTGGCCACGGCCTATACCAGCGCCTATGCCGCAGGCTCCACGGGCAAGTTCAGCTGGGCCGGTTATGTGGGCTACGCGGTGCTCACCGCCTTGGTGATCTATATCACGCTGGACCTTGACCAACCTGGTCGTGGCTTGATCCGGCGCGATGTCCAGGAACAGGCCTTCCTTGCCCTCAGGCCGCTGCTGGCCAACTGAGTGGACTGCCTACCAACAGCTTGGCATCCCAGGGGTTAGATCAGTGCGCCACGCCCAGGATGATGCTGCCTGCGTCGATCTGGGCGGTTGCCGCCTGGCCTATGCACCATTGGCCTACTTCCTCTACCGCCGCCACGATCAAGGCCCCACCAGGCAGGCGCAGCATGACCTCACCCCGGCCGGGGCCGCCGCTCAGGCTTTCGACCTGGCCGGCCAGGCAGCTCAGCCCCGGTTGGCCCTGCGCATCGTGCCCCGCGAGCAGCCTGACCCAAGGCGCCTTGATCAGCGCCACCACCGGACTGCCGGGCTGCAGTGCCAGCAGCTCGGTACTCTCGCGGGTGATGATGGCGCTCAGCATCTCACCCCCGGCCAGGCGCAGCACGACCTCGTCATTGGCCGTGCCGGCGTGGATTTCCTGCACCGTGCCGTGTAATTGGTTGCGGGCGCTGGTCTTGAGCATCATGCGGCGCAGGGTGTCCAGGCTGAGTGCTGTGTCGTCCAACGGCGCCAGTTCGCGCAAAAGCTTGCGCTGCATTTCCTCCACCGCGCGGTAGACCATGATCAGGTTACGGCCAGCCTGGGTAAGTTGGGCGCCGCCTCCGCCTTTACCACCCACCACGGTGCTCACCAGTGGCGTACGGCTCAGGGCATTGAGCTCTTCGAGCGCACTCCAGGCGGAGCGGTAGCTCATGCCGGCGACCTTGGCCGCCTGGCTGATGGAGCCACTTTCGGCGATGCCTTCCAGCAGCAGGATGCGGTTGGAGGGAACGGGAACGCCGCCTTCGGCGCCCAGGGCGGGGATCAGGGGGTAGATGGACATGCGGTGGCGAGCGTAGCTAAGCGTAGGGCGGACATTGACCGGTGGCGTGGCGTATGCGATCTTGCATTCGTTATGCAATGAATTGCATAGCGATCTGCTGGGTTCCGTTATAGGAGAGGATATCTTGATCGACAAGAGCTTGGCCCGCTGGGGTCGTAAAGTCCTGTTCGCTGCCTTGCTGCCCCTCTTGTTGCTGCCGGCCCGTGCGGCCGAGGTGCAGGTGGCGGTCGCCGCCAATTTTGCACCGGCCATGCAGAAGCTGGCACCGTTGTTCGAACAGCGTACCGGTCACAAGGCAGTGGTGTCCTCGGGTGCAACCGGCAAGTTCTACGCCCAGATCCGCAACGGCGCCCCCTTTGAAGTGCTGCTCTCGGCCGACGATGAAACCCCAGCCAAGCTTGAGCAGGAAGGCCTGGCCGTCGCCGGCAGTCGCTATACCTATGCCATAGGCCAGCTGGTGCTGTGGAGCGCCAAGCCCGGCGTGGTGGACGATAAGGGCGAGGTGCTGCGTCGCGGCGGCTTCGAACACCTGGCCATCGCCAACCCCAGGCTCGCCCCCTATGGCCTTGCGGCGGTCGAAACGCTCAAGGCGCTCAATCTCTACGACAATCTCACCGCCAAATTCGTGCAGGGCGAGAACATCGCCCAGACCCAGCAGTTCGTGGCCACTGGCAATGCCGAGCTGGGCTTTGTGGCGCTTTCCCAGGTGTTTGAAGACGGCAAGCTCAAGTCCGGTTCGGGCTGGATCGTGCCAGCCAAGCTACACACCCCCATCCGCCAGGATGTGGCCCTGCTCGACAAGGGCAGGACCAATCTGGCGGCCGAGGCTTTGCTCAAATTCCTGCGTTCGAGTGAAGCCCGCAGCGTGATTGCCGGCTACGGTTACGGCTTCTGAACAAGATGCTGCTGACGCACGATGACTGGGCAGCCATCTGGCTGACGCTCAAGCTGGCTACCACCACCACGGTGTTTCTCTTGCTGCTGGGCACGCCGCTGGCCTGGTGGTTGGCACGTGCCCGCGGCTGGTTCAGTCAGGTGGTGGGCGCCTTGGTCACCATGCCCCTGGTATTGCCGCCCACCGTGCTGGGTTTCTACATGCTGGTGGTCATGGGCAGCAGGGGGGTGGTGGGGCAGTTTACCGAGCATTTGGGCCTGGGCCTCCTGCCCTTTACCTTCGCCGGCCTGGTCATCGCCTCGGTGCTGTATTCGCTACCCTTCGCGGTGCAGCCCCTGCAGCAGGCCCTTCGCGCCATCGGTACGCGGCCGCTGGAGGTCGCCGCCACCTTGCGTGCATCCCCCTTCGATACCTTCTTCAGCGTGGTGCTGCCGCTGGCCAAGCCAGGGCTGATCACCGCCACGGTCATGAGCTTTGCCCATACCGTTGGCGAGTTCGGCGTGGTGCTGATGATAGGTGGCAATATCCCCGACAAGACCCGCGTGATCTCGGTACAGATATACGACCATGTCGAAGCGCTGGAATACACCCAGGCCCACTGGTTGGCGGGCGGTATGCTGGCCTTCAGCTTCCTGGTGCTATTGGCTTTGCACCGGCTCAACGGGCGAGAGGGCAGACCATGAGCGTATTGGCCAGCTTCCATCTGCGCCGCGGGGATTTCGTGCTGGAAGCCAGCATGCGCTTGCCCGCCAGCGGGGTTTCGGTGCTGTTCGGCCCTTCCGGTTCGGGCAAGACCACCTTGCTGCGCTGCATGGCAGGGCTGGAGCACGATGCCGCCGGCCAGCTCAACGTCAACGGTGAGCTATGGCATGACAGCCCGAACGGCCTCTTTGTGCCGCCTTATCGACGTGCGCTGGGCATGGTGTTTCAGGAAGCCAGCCTGTTCCCGCACCTGGATGTGCGGCGCAACCTGGCCTATGGCTTCGATCGCACGCCCGCGCCGCAGCGCCGGGTGAGTTGGGAGCAGGCCATCGCTCTGCTGGGCGTGGACCACCTGCTGGCCCGCCAGCCGGATGGCCTCTCCGGCGGCGAGCGCCAGCGCGTAGCCATTGCCCGCGCGCTACTGACCTCGCCCCGCCTGCTGCTGATGGACGAACCGCTCTCGGCGCTCGACATGGCGCGCAAGCAGGAGATCCTGCCCTATCTGGAGCGGCTGCACCGCGAGTTCGACATCCCCATCGTCTATGTCACCCATGCCATCGACGAGGTCAGCCGGCTGGCCGACTACTTGGTACTGCTCGAATCCGGCCTTGTCGTCGCCCAGGGACCGTTGTCCGAGACCTTGTCCCGGCTCGATCTGCCGGCGAGCTTCGATAGCGAGATCAGCGTGGTGCTGGAGACCCGGGTCGCCAGCGTGGATGGCCACTACCAACTGGCGCGCCTGGCCTTCGCCGGTGGGGAGCTGCTGGTGCCTTTGGGACAAGGGGTTGGGTCGCAGCAGGTGGGCCAGGCCTGCCGGGTACGTATCCATGCCCGTGACGTCAGCCTCAGCCTCCAGTCACAGACAGCGGCCGATGCCGACAGCAGCATCCTCAACCGCTTGCCGGCCGTGGTCAGCGCCATCGCCCCCGCCCTGCACCCGGCGCATGTCCTGGTCCGGCTGGATCTGGCCGGTACCGAGCTGGTTGCCCGTATTACCCGCTTGTCGCTCGACAGCCTCAAGTTGCGGACCGGCATGCCGGTCCTGGCCCAGATCAAATCGGTCGCGCTGCTGTGAGCGCCCGTGCGGGGCAAACCGGTGGCGAGTAGGGTGGTTGCCCCAGCCCGGCGCGCCTGATAGCGTAAGGTTTTCTCCGCTAGCCAGGCCCGCCATGAGCGTCACTATCCGCAAGATCGAAGCCCGCGACGAAGCCGATTGGCGCAGCCTCTGGGCCGGCTACTGCACCTTCTACGGCCAGCAGGTGCCCGAGGGGGTCACCCGCCACACCTGGGCGCGCATCATGGACCCCGCTTCCACCGTCAACGCCATCCTGGCCGAGCACCCCACAGCCGGCGTGGTGGGCATGGCTATCTATGTGCTGCACGAAAATACCTGGAGCCTCACGCCGGGCTGCTACCTGGAAGACCTCTTCGTCAGCCCGGTGCACCGGGGCGGCGGCGTGGGTCAGGCCTTGATCGACTGGCTGCAAGCGCAGATGAAGGCGCAGAACTGGTCGCGCCTTTACTGGCACACCCAGGAGAACAACTACCGCGCGCGTGGGCTGTACGATAAATACACCGAGCACAGCGGCGCGGTGCGCTACCTGATTCGTAACGCCGAGGCCCAGCCACCGAAGACCCTGGACTAAGCGCCGCTCTCAATCCGATCAAAGATGCGCCGCAAGGCGTGGGAGGAAGCATGCGCAACCTGCTGAACCTTGCCGGTAAGCGTGGCCTGGTGGTTGGCATCGCCAACGACCAATCCATCGCCCATGGCTGCGCCCAGGCCTTTCGCGCCGCTGGCGCCGAGCTCGCCATCACCTACCTGAACGACAAGGCAGAGCCCCATGTGCGGCCGCTGGCCGAGGCGCTGGCTGCCCCCTTGATCCTGCCTTGCGATGTGCGTGTTCCCGGCCAGTTGGAGGCTGTGTTCGCTGCCATTGCTGAGCGCTGGGGAGGGCTCGACTTTGTGCTGCATTCGATAGCCTACGCACCACGAGACGACCTGCACGGCCGGGTGGTCGATTGCAGCGCGGAGGGCTTTGCGCTGGCCATGGATGTCTCCTGCCATTCCTTTATCCGCATGGCCAAGCTGGCCGAGCCGCTGATGACGCAAGGCGGCTGCCTGCAGACGGTCAGCTACTATGGTGCCGAGAAGGCGGTGAAGCACTACAACCTCATGGGGCCGGTCAAGGCCGCCCTGGAGGCCTCGGTGCGCTACCTGGCGCTGGAGCTCGGCGGTAAAGGGATACGGGTGCACGCCATCTCGGCCGGCGCTTTGCGGACCCGTGCTGCCAGCGGCATAGACCGCTTTGACGAGATGCTGGCGCGGGTGGCCGCTGCCACGCCTACCCATCAGCTGGTCGGCATCGAGCAGATCGGCGCGCTGGCGGCCTTCCTGGCCAGCGATGCCGCCAGTGGCCAGACCGGCGGGGTGAGCTATGTGGACGGTGGCTTCAACATCGTGGGTTGATCTGGTGCGGGCTGCTTCCGGGGCGGGGAAACGGTGTCCCTAGCTTGGATAGACACGCAGCCAGACTGTGAGCAGCAAGCCGGTTGCCGCCAGCCAGCCCAGCGTCGAGAGGCCCAAGGTCGCCAAGAGGTTCATGCGCACGCTGAAGTAGTACACCCCCAGCAGGTAGACCGCATAAGGCACCAGCGACCACAGACCGAACAGTGCCGTGGTCCGCAGGTCGGCCGGGCTACGCGAACTGCCCACGATGTAGTGGGCGATCAGCGCAAAGGTCGGGAACAGCGGCACCAGGCCGGCTATGTAGAAACTCTTGGACTTGGACAGCAGGGCGATCAACACCACCACCGCGGCACCCAGGCCGGCTTTGAGCAGCAAGGCGAACATGGATGGCCTCCTGAAGACGTGGTGGCTATCTCAACACGCGCTTTGCCTATTGCGCAGTTGGGAACTTCCCTCGTCGCTCAGGGCTGCGCGCCCAGTGAAGCCCACAGGTGCTGCGCCGCATAGGCGCGCCAGGGGCGCCAGGCCTCCGAACGTTGGGCCAGCGTCTGCGCATCGGGCCTTACCCCCTCCTGCAGCGCCACCGCCTGCATCAGCCCCACGTCGCCAGCGGGGAAGGCATCGGTTTCTCGCAACTGGCGGATAGCAATGTACTGCGCAGTCCAGTCGCCTATGCCTGGCAGCGCGCAGAGCTTGTGGAGCGCTTCCTCCAGGCTGGCTTGCCGGTCGAACAAACATGGGTCGGCCACCAGGGCGGCAGCGAGTGAGGACAGGCAACGGCCGCGGGCGCGCGGCATGCCCAGCGCAAGGGCGAGGTCGACGTCCTTGAGCACCGTGGGCTCGGGGAAAACATGGCTCAGGCCCGGCCTGTCTGCGGCCTGCTCGGCCAGTGGTTGGCCAAACTGCGCCACCAGCTTGCCGGCGAGCTTGACCGCGGCCCCCACGGTAACCTGTTGACCCAATATGGCGCGCACCGCCAGCTCAAAGCCATCCCAGGCACCGGGCACCCTCAGCCCGGGCCGGTTGGCCACCAGGGGCGCCATCAGCGGCGTGCTGGCAAGCTGGGCATTGATCACCTCCGGGTCGGCCGCCAGGTCGAACACCCGCCGCAGACGGGCAATGATGGCTGGCAGTGAGGTCAGCCGTGGGAAGCGTATGGTCGCCCGCAGCGCAGGGCCATCGGCCTGGCAGACCGCCAGCGTACCCTGGGCGCCATCCAGTGCGATGGTGCGGTAGTAGACGCCGTCGGCTACCCGCTCCATACCGGGTATGGCGCGTGCGGCCAGGAAATCCAGCATGGCCTGCCAGTCATACGGCGGGCGGTAGCGCAAGAGCAGGCTGACCTCGCCCTGCGCGCCGGCGGGTTCGTCCGGCTGCTTGCCGTGCCGCAAGGCGCTGGGCGGGCGCTGAAATAGTGCCTGGAAGACCTCGTTGAAGCGCCGCACGCTGCCAAAGCCCGCGGCATAGGCAATCTCGGTCATGGGTAGGCGGGATTCATGGATCAGCTGCTTGGCCAGCAAGACCCGTCGGGTCTGCGCCACCGCCAACGGCGAAGCGCCCACATGCTGCGCAAACAGGCGGCGCAGCTGTCGTTCACCCACCCCCAGCCGCTCGCATAGCGCGTCCACGCCGGCATCATCCAGCGCGCCCATCTCGATCAGGCCCAGTGCCCGGCTGACGGTATGCGACACCCCGCTATTGGCCACCCCGCGCCAAGCGCCGCTGTCTGGTGCCGCCTCGGGCCGGCAACGCAGACAGGGCCGAAAGCCCGCCTCCTGTGCCGCCGCCGCGGTGAGGTAGAAACTTACATTCCTGGATTGTGCCGTGCGGGCCGGGCAGATAGGCCGGCAGTAGATGCCGGTGGTGCGCACGCCCACAAAGAAGCGCCCGTCGAAGCGACGATCACGGCTTAGCAGGGCGCGGTAGCAGGTGTCGTGGTCCAGTTCCATGCCGCGATGGTCGCGCTGCTCATCCACGCTGTCTAGCGTATTTCGGACATCGAAGGCGCCGTCCTGTCAGCCCGATGATCATGTCCGAAAACCGCCAGTGCTTTGTGCCCACCCAGGGCATTCTGGCTGGCCTGGCGAGCCTTGTCCGGCTGCGCCCATGCCAGCCAAAGGAGGAGAACACCGTGCAAACCCAGATCGACCTTGCCCAGCAGTTTCGCCAACTCAACCAACAGGGCCGGCTACTGCTGGCCAATGCCTGGGATGTAGCCAGCGCCCGCATCTATGAGCAGGCCGGCGCCCTGGCCATCGGTACCACCAGCGGTGGCATCGCCTACTCGCAGGGCTATCAGGATGCCGAGCTGATCGGGCGGGATGCCATGCTGAGGGTAGTGGCAGCCATCGCCCGGTCGGTACGTTTGCCGGTGTCGGCCGATATCGAGGCGGGCTACGGCCCCTCGGCGGAGGACGTGGCCAATTCGGTCCGCGCTGCCATTGCCGCCGGTGCGGTAGGCGTGAATATCGAGGACAACAGCCACGGTCTCACCTCCACGCCCTTGTTTGATATCGACGCGCATTGCCTGCGGCTGCACGCGGCGCGGACCGCGGCCGATGCCGCCGGCGTGCCGGTTTGGATCAACGCCCGGACCGACACCTATCTGCTGGGCCTGGGTGAGGATGCCGAAGCACGCTTTGCCGATACGGTAGTGCGGGCCAGGGCCTACCTGGCTGCGGGTGCCGATATGGTGTTCGTGCCCGTGCTGACCGACCCCGCCACAGTGCGGCGGCTGGTAGAGGCCGTCGGTGGGCCGATCAGTCTGATGGCCATGCCCGGCGGGCCGTCGGCAGCCGAGCTATTTGCGGCCGGTGCGGCACGGGTCAGCCTGGGTGTCTTCCCCATGCTGGCCGCCATGGCGACCGTGCGCGATATCGCTGCCGAGGCCTTAGGCAGCGGTACCTGGCAGACGATGAGCCACAGCTATGGCTACGCGGAGGCGGAAGCCCTGTTCGCAACCCGCTAACAGCCAGACGGGGGGAGGGGACAGCTGAGGCGGATCGATTCAGCACCAGTTAAGTGAGTAGGGATAAATATGGCATCAACATAAAACCGGTTTGCCCGGTCGATTCGACGAAGGATGCCCATCATGAAACGCTTCCCCCTCTTTGCCATCCTTGCCTTGCTGTCTGCACCGATCGTCCCCGCCATGGCGGCGGACGTGGGTGTCTCGATCAGCGTGGGTGACCCCAACTTCTACGGCCGCATCGACCTCGGTGACTACCCGCGGCCACGGTTGATCTATGAGCGCCCAGTCATCATCGAGCGCCCGGCAGTACGCGTGATCGAAGAACCGCTCTATCTGCGCGTGCCGCCGGGCCACGCCAAGCGCTGGCGCTATTACTGCGGCCGTTACGGCGCCTGCGGCCGTCAGGTCTACTTCGTGCAGGACACCTGGTACCGTGATGTCTATGTACCGCGCTATCACGAACGGCATGGCGACTGGCACGACCGCTATGACCGCGACGATTGGAAGCACGATCGCAAGGAATGGAAGCATGATCGCAAGGAATGGAAGCATGACCGCCATGACGATCACGGCCACGGTCATGGCCGTGATCGTGACTGAGGTGTATTCAAACCGTAGCTAGCTCCCGGCGCGCCTGGCTGAGCACCTGCCAGGCCGCACTGAGCGCCAGGCTGGCCATGACCACCGCCACCAGGAGGTCGGGCCAGCTACTGCCAGTACCGAATACACCCAGCGCCGCCAGTAGCACCGCCACATTGCCGAGGGCATCGTTACGGGTGCAAAGCCAGACACTGCGCATATTGCTGTCGCCTTCGCGGTAGGCGTAGAGCAGCACGGCCACCAGCAGGTTGGCCATCAGGGCCAGTGTGCCGATCATGCCCATTACCGGAGCCTCCGGTGGCCCGCCTTGCCAGGCGTGCCATGCGGCATTGCCCAGCACCCAGACCCCAAATGCTGCCATGGACGCCGCCTTGAGCAGCGAAGCCCGTGCCCGGCTGGCCAGGCCCATGCTGAGCACAAAGAGGCTGATGCCGTAGTTGGCCGCGTCGCCCAGGAAGTCCAGCGAGTCGGCCAAGAGCGCGACCGAGCCCGAGCGCATGCCGGCCAGTATCTCCACACCGAACATGGCGGCGTTGATGATGAGCGCGATATACAGCACCTTGCGGTAACGGCCGTGCCGTTCGGTATCGGGCGAGGGCTGGGGTTCGTGGTGGCAGCAATGTGTGCCCATGGTGTTCTCCTCTGTGGTCAATGGCGCTATGCTGAACCCTGTAGTCACTACAGGGTCAAGCCATGTCCGCCAGATACACCATTGGTGCCTTGAGCAAGGAGTCGGGCGTCAATCCGGAAACCATCCGCTACTACGAGCGCATCGGCCTGTTGCCGGCGCCGCCGCGCTCCGACAGTGGCTATCGGCATTACAGCGCTGCCACTGCACAACGCCTGCGCTTTGTACGTCGGGGCCGGGAGCTGGGCTTTGGCATCGAGGAGATCCGTACCCTCTTGCAACTGGCCGATCACCCCGAGGCTGCCTGTAGCACGGCTGATGAACTGGCGCGCCAACACCTGGCCGAGGTCGAGGCCAAGATTGCCGACCTCGAAGCCATGCGCGAAGTACTGGGCCGCCTGGTCGGCTGTGACAGCCAGAGCGCCGAGCACTGCCGCTTGATCGAGGCACTGGACCAGCGCAACTGCTGCGGACACGGTGCAGCTGCACCGGACGCTGGCGGCCAGTAGAAAATCCAAAGGTTGTCGCTGTTCTATTCCATTCCACTAGCTCTGCTCGCACCGCTTCCAGGCGCTAAGCGCCAGGGACGCTGGCGGCCTCGCCACCGCGACTGCGTGGCTGTTGCCCAAGCCGGGGCTTACTAAACAGGGCGTCCTTCTGTCGGGGTTGGTGCCTCACTGATGCGAGAATGGGGACTTTTGCAGTGCTTCCCTAGGAATATATCCACCCGGCCGCTTATGCTGAAAACAAACAGGCAGTCAGAACGAGAAAGGGCGAGATAGCACCATGAACAGACGCCGCTTCCTGGAAAGTGCGCTGGCAGGGGCCGTGTGCCTGTCGCCAGCATGGGCGACCGGCAAGAAGCCGGTGATCGCACTGCTGCTCAAATCCATGCGCAACGAGTTCTTCCGCGTCATGGCCGATGGCGCTCGCGCGCACCAGGCGCGCCGTAAGGACGACTACGAGCTGATCCTGCAAGGTGTGCAGGAAGAAACCGACGTCAAGGGCCAGCAGGCCTTGATCGAGCAATTGCTGGCCAAGCGGGTGGATGCCATCGTGATCGTGCCGGCTGATTCGGTCACCATGCTGCCCATCCTGCTCAAGGCGATCTCGGCCGGTGTGCTGGTCATCAACCTCGACAACAAGCTGGACGACCGGGCGCTGGCAAGCGCCCAGGTCAATATCCCCTTTGTCGGCCCGAGCAACTTCAACGGTGCACGAGGCGTGGGCGACTACATGGCCCGCCTGCTGCCAGCCGGCAGCAAGGTGGGGCTGATCGAGGGGCCGCCCGGTTCCATCAATGCCAAGGCGCGCAGCGACGGCTACCGCGATGCCATGCGGCGGGCCGGCATGGAGATCGCCGGCATACGTTCGGGCTATTGGGAGATAGAGCGTGGTGAGGCGGCTGCAACCGAGCTGCTGGAAGCCGAGCCGACGCTTAAGGCGCTTCTGTGTGGCAACGACAATATGGCTATCGGTGCTGCCCGTGCCGTGGAGGCCAAGGGCCGCCGTGGGCAAGTACTGATCGCGGGTTATGACCATATCCCTGCCATCAAGCCCTTGATCGCCGTGGGCAGTGTGACGGCCACCGCCGATCAATACCCAGCGCGGCAAGCCGAATATGCGCTGGATCTGGCCATCAAGGCGCTGGCAGCGCATACACCTCAGGCCGAACTGCCCGGCATTGTGCAGACGCCGGTCCAACTCGTTACCGGGCAGAAATGAAGCGATTCCTTACCCTGCTGCGCCAAGTGGCCGGTCTGACCCTTGTTGGGACAGCCTGCGCGGCGCCGGATATGACACTACAGGTCTATGCCGATACCTACCCGCCCTTTTTGATCGAGCAAGGCGGCCGCCTGGCCGGGCCATACGCCGACGCCTTCGCCAGCCTGGCGCGTCAACAGGGCATCGCAGTGCAATACAGCGCCATGCCGATCAAGCGGCTGTTGCAGCAGGTGGAACGGCAGCCCAATAGCTGCGGCCTGGCGGTGAATTTCTCGCCGGGCGAGGCAGAGACCTTGCGCTATGTAGGCCGGGTTGCGCCCATCACCCTGACAGTCTTCGCCCGTAAGGACAGCACGGCCAAGATCAACAATATCGAAGACCTGCGCAAATTCCGGGTGGGGGCCATCGATATTGCCGAGGTACGTGACCTGCTCGATACCGCCAATATCCGCTACGAACCTTTGGCCATGGCCAACCGCGGCATGGCCATGCTGCAGGCGGGTCGTTTTGACCTGCTGATCAGCGATGCCCGGCCAGACATGCTGGGTGAAGCCCGGGAGGGGGTGGTACGCATCTTTACCCTGGCCCAGGTGGAGCGCTGGGTAGCCTGCCACCCGACGATGGTGCCCAGCCTCGTCAGCAAGCTGCGCGCTGCCCTGGTCGAAGGGGTGTTTGCCCAATCTGTCCGTGCAGACTGGGCGCGCTACGATTTGGCCGACTATTACGAGCAGGTGCGCCGTGACTGGGACGCCATTCCCCGGCCTGTCATCAAGCGCGGGAAATAAGGCGGTTTAGCGGACCGGGACGATCTCCGTCACCGTCAGGCCCTCGGCCAGCTTCTCGGCACGAAAGCGTACCTTGTCGCCGGCCTTGAGGCCTTGTAGCAGCTGGGCATCCTTGACCCGGAACACCATGGTCATGGGCGGCATCTCCAGATTACGCAGTTCACCGTGCCGCAAGGTCAGCTTGCCGAGCGCGGCATCGACCTTGCGCACTTCGCCTTCGCTCAGTGCATCGGCGGCCGTCTGGCTGGCGTTGGGGGCGGCTTCCGCGGCCTGGAGGGTGGGGCTGGCCGCGAGGCCGGCGAGTAGGCCCAAGGCGGGCAGTAGTGTGCGCAGCGTGCTTGTCATCGTGGGTGTTCCTTAGGGTTTGCTTGAGTCAGAGTTTTGCCAGGACCTTGATGCGGCCCATCATGCCGGCCTCGAAGTGGCCGGGTACCAGGCAGCCGAACAGGAATTCGCCCGGCTGGTTGAAGTCCCACACCATCTCGCCGGTCTTGCCGGCAGGCACGTGCACCATGTAGGGGTCGCTGTGTTCCATGTTCGGGAACTTCTGCATCAGCGCGGCATGGCTGCGCAGGTCTTTCTCGGTGCCCATCACCAACTCGTGCAGCACCTTGCCCTTGTTGCTGATCCTGAGCTTGAGCACTTCGCCCTGTTGCACGGTGATCAGGTCTGGGCTGAAGCGCATGCTGTCGCTCATGCTGATATCCACCGTGCGTACCACCTTCTTGGGGTCGCCCTGGCGGCCAAAGGCCTCCTGCTCGGTAGAGATGGCTTGCTTGCCAGGCATGGCGTGTTCGCTGCTGCCGTGGGCCCAGGCGGCGCCCAGGCAGGCCAACAGCAGTAGGGGGGCAATACGGGGCTGGATCATGCGGCTTCCTCTCGGTTCAATGGTTGTGGCTGTCGTGGCCGGGTTTGACCACCTGCAAGGTGGTGGCATCCGCCGCCGGGGCGGATGCGCGCTTGGGTTCGGGTAGCTCGCCCGTCCATTCATAGGCGACGGTACCTTTGGGGTAGTCGTAAGGGCCGGGGTCGCGGTAGTCGCCGGGCTTGAGGTCGTCGCGCACCTTGAAGACAGTGAACATGCCGCCCATCTCGACCGGGCCGAACTGGCCCATGCCGGTCATCATGGGCAGGGTGTTGTCCGGCAGCGGCATCTCCATCTCGCCCATGTCCGCCATGCCCTTGTCGCCCATCACCATATAGTCCGGCACCAGTTTGTTGATCCGCGCGGCAAGGCCGCTGTGGTCAACCCCGATAAAATTGGGCACGTCGTGCCCCATGGCGTTCATGGTGTGGTGCGACTTGTGGCAGTGGAAGGCCCAGTCGCCTGGCCGTTCGGCCTTGAATTCGATGGCCCGCATCTGTCCCACGGCAACGTCGGTGGTCACCTCCGGCCAGCGCGCGCTCCTGGGCACCCAGCCGCCATCGGTGCCGGTTACCTCAAAATTGGTACCGTGCAGGTGGATGGGGTGGTTGGTCATGGTCAGGTTGCCCACGCGTATGCGTACCCGCTCATTGGTGCGTGCCACCAGCGGGTCTATGCCGGGGAAGGCACGGCTGTTCCAGGTCCACAGATTGAAGTCGGTCATGGTATTGACCTTGGGCGTGGCACTGCCGGGCTCGATATCGTAGGCGTTGAGCAGGAAGACATAGTCGCGGTCCACCCGCATGAAATCCGGGTTCCTCGGGTGCACCACGATGAAGCCCATCATTCCCATGGCCATCTGGGTCATCTCGTCGGCGTGCGGGTGGTACATGAAGGTGCCCGAGCGCGTCATCTCGAACTCATAGACAAAGGTCTTGCCCGGCTTGATCTGCGGCTGGTTAAGCCCGCCCACGCCATCCATGCCATTGGGCAGCAGCACGCCATGCCAATGTATCGTGGTGTGCTCGGGCAGCTTGTTGGTCACAAAGATGCGTACCTTGTCGCCCTCCACGCATTCGATGGTAGGGCCGGGGCTCTGGCCGTTGTAGCCCCACAGATTGGCCTTCATGCCCGGGGCGATCTCGCGCACCACCGGTTCGGCAACCAGGTGGAATTCCTTCACCCCATTGCGGGTACGCCAGGGCAGGGTCCATCCATTGAGCGTGACCACCGGGTTGTAGGGGCGGCCATCGCGCGGGTGCAGCGGGGCTTGCGTCGCGGCGCTCTGCTGCAGCGGGGCCTCGGGCAGGCCGGCGGCCGCCACGCGGGATACGGCTCCGGCACCGATCAAACCGGCAGCGGCTTGCAGGAAATGTCTACGGTCAGTCATGGTGGTTCAGGCTCAGTGGCTGGCGGTGGTTTCGGCCGAGGCCGTACCCACGGAAAAATTGGAGGAGGGCGGGTTGCCGGCGGTGGTGGCCAGCTCCAGATCGGCGTCGGCCAGCCAGAAGTCGCGCTGCGCATCGAGCGCGGCCATGACCACGGCGGCCTGCTCGCGGCTGTCGGCCATCAGCTCGAAGACCGAGATCAGCATGCCGTTGTAGCGTAGCTGCCGTTCGTCCGAGATGGCTTTGCGCAAGGGGACGATCTCGTCCTGGTAACGTTTCGCCAGGGCGTATTGGCTACGGTAGGCGGCATAGCTGGCCCGCAGCGACGATTCCGCCTGGATGCCGATATCGGCCGCTCGGTTGAGCGCCTGCCGGTAGCGAGCCTCGGCGCCGGCCACGCGCGCGCCACCCCAGTCGAACAGCGGCAGCTCCAGGCTCAGCTCATAACCGTGCTGCTTTGCGGCCTCGTTGCTGCCGTTGTTGAGGTAGGAAACCTCCAGCACATTGATAAAGCGGGTAGTGCGGGTCAGCCCCAGCGAGCGTGCCAGCCCTTCAACCTCGCGGCGCGCCATTTCAAGGTCCAGCCGCTTTTCGCTGGCCTCGGGGCCGATCTCGCGCAGCTCCCGTTGCGACTTGGGCAAGTCGGGCAGGCGTTCTGGCAGCTGCAGTTGAGCCGCATCCTGGCGGCGTAGTGACAAGACCCTGATCAAGGCTTCATGGGCTTCCAGCGCGGCCTGCTGCGCCCTTTCCTGTCGCATTGCCGCCTCGGCCGCCTGCAGCTGGGCGAGTTGCTGGCTCAGCTGCGGATAATTGCCCGCGGCCACCATGCGCTTTGCCAGCTCTGCACCGGTAGCGGCCGAATCGGTTACATCGGCCTGATAGCTCGCCGCCTGCTTGGCCGCCACGGCTTGGACCCAGGCCTTGCGGGCTGCCAATGCGGTCGTGGTGATACGGGCGGCAACTCCCAGCCGTGCCTGCTCCAGGGAGCGGGATTCGATCTCGCTGCGCCAGGGCAAGGTCAGTACCCCAAGGATGTCGAGCCCGTAGCTGCGCTCGTATTCAACTTCGCTGCCACGTTGCTTGCGAGAGAAGCCAAAGCGCGGGTTGGCGAGCCGTGTCGATTGGGCAAAATCTGCCTGGACCACCCCTAGCTCGGCGAGGTCGGCCTGGACCGAGTGGTTGTTGAGCATGGCGAGCCGTACCGCGCCATCGGCATCGAGTGGCTTGGCCAACAGTTCGGCCACGGCAGCCTGTCGTCGGGTTTCATCGGCTTCGTTGGCCGCCAACTGCAGCGCCTCGCCGCGCTCGCGCCCCAATCGCTCACGGACTTCGGCGATGGCACCGTCTGGTGCTGTCGAGGCACAACCGGCCAGCAAGAGTGCTGCCAGAAGCAAGGGTAGGGCGTAGGGTAGGGGGTGGGCGGTGCGTGGCATAGCGTCGGTATAGGTGGACGATGGCCGCCACGATAGCGGGGCCGGCCTGTCCTCAAGCTGACGGCGACATTACAAATTTGTCAGCTTGCGCCCGAGCTGCCCGCAATTCGCTACGATCCAGTCTGGAAGACATTCAAACGTTTGGCAGCTATGCATCTCTTACTGGCCGAGGACGAGCAGTCCGCCGGCGAATACCTGGTCAAGGGTCTGACCGAGAACGGCTTTGTGGTCGACTGGGTGCAGGACGGCGTGGACGCCGTGCTGCAAGCCCAGACCGTGGCCTACGACCTGATCGTGCTGGACGTCGGCCTGCCCGGGTTGGACGGCTGGTCCGTGCTCAAGCGCATCCGGCAGACCCGACCGACGCCGGTACTCTTCCTAACCGCGCGCGACCGGGTCGAAGACCGGGTGCACGGCCTTGAATTGGGCGCCGACGACTACCTGGTCAAACCCTATGCTTTTTCTGAGCTGCTGGCCCGCGTGCGGGTACTGCTGCGCCGCGGTAAGCCGCAGGAACTGGACCTGCTGACCCTGGCGGACCTGGAAGTACATCTGTTGCGCCGGCGGGTTGAGCGCGCCGGCCAGCGCATTGACCTGACAGCCAAGGAATATGCCTTGTTGCTGCTGTTCCTGCGCCGGCAAGGCGAGGTGCTGTCGCGTACCTTGATCGCCGAACAGGTCTGGGACATGAATTTCGATAGCGACACCAATGTGGTGGAAGTCGCCATCCGCCGCCTGCGTGGCAAGATCGACGAACCCTTCGATACCCCCTTGATCCATACGGTCCGGGGTTTTGGCTATGTGATGGAGCTGCGCGCTTGAGGCTGCCTGGCTTGCAAGGCGAGCCCACCACCCTGGCCCTGCGCCTGGTGGTGTTGTTCACCCTGGGGGCGGCGCTCTTGATGAGCGGGGTGGGCTACTGGCTCTACCACGCACTCAAGATGCAGCTCGACGAGCGCAACCTGGCCGAAGTGCGCGGCAAGACCGAGGTGATCCGCCACCTGTTGGCCGACATACCCAGCGCCGCCGAGCTGGGACCGCAGCTGCAGCGCTTTCGCGATATCTCGGTCGGCCATCCTTATATCACCACCGGTGTGGCCCATGAGGGCGATTGGCTGCTCCGGCCCCGCGGACCGGTGCGGCAGGCCATAGAGCAAGCCGCCAGCCTGCCGGCTGATGCGGTTACCCCGCTCCGGGTGGAGGGTGCCGACTGGTGGGTCAGCCGTATACCCTACCGCTGGCCACAAACGGGTAGCCCAGGGGTAGACGTCTATCTGGCGGTGGATATCTCCGAATCGCGTGACATCCTGCATGAGCATGGCCTGACCGCCGCGCTGGCGGTACTGCTGGGCAGCCTGGCCAGTGGCCTGTGGGCCTTCTTCGTAGCCCGCCGTGGCCTGGCTCCGCTGCATGCCATTGCGGCCGAGGCCGAGCGCATGACCAGCGAGCGACTGGGTACGGCCATCGATATCCAGCACGCGCCAGGCGAGATACGCGGCCTGGTCGGCAGTCTCAACCGCATGCTGGAACGACTGGCAGAGAGCTTTCGCAGTCTGGAGCAGTTTTCCGCCGATATCGCCCATGAGCTGCGTACGCCGCTCAACAACCTGATGATGCAGACCCAGGTCACCCTCTCGCGGCCCCGGCTGGTGGAGGAGTACCAGGAGACCTTGCTGCGTAACCTGCAGGAATTGGAGCGATTGCAGCGCATGGTGTCGGACATGCTCTTCCTCGCGCGGGCCGACAGGGGCATGCTGACCTTGCAGCAGGAGGAGGTCGATCTGAGGGCCGAAGCAGACAACCTGGCTGACTTTTTCGAACTGGCGGCGACGGAGC
Source organism: Chitinimonas sp. (assembly GCF_036568685.1). Lineage (GTDB taxonomy): Bacteria > Pseudomonadota > Gammaproteobacteria > Burkholderiales > Chitinimonadaceae > Chitinimonas. The sequence goes on along the minus strand of NZ_DATCSC010000132.1, from coordinate 13,584 downwards.
GAGGGCAGTGCATCGTGGTACGCGGCGAGGGCAGGCAGTTGGGTGATCGCTTGATGCTGCGCAGGGCATTGACCAATCTGCTGTCCAACGCGGTGCGTTACGCGCCAGCGGACACCACCATCGAGGTCGATATCGAGGCGAAGACGGAAGGCTTGCAACTGCGGGTGGCCAACCCTGGCGAGCCGATTGCGGCAGAGACCCTGACCCGGTTGTTTGCCCGCTTTGCCCGCCATGAGAGCGCTAGCAGTCGTGATACCGATGGCATAGGCTTGGGCCTTGCCATGGTCGATTCCATCATGCGCCTGCACGGTGGGCTGTTGGCGGCGCATGCGGTGGATGGCCGCATCGTGTTCAGCCTGCGCTTTCCGCCTGCAGCGCAGATAGGCAGCAGCAAAGGGTAGGACCGTTCGCCTACCCATATTGCATAGCCAGGCGCGCGGGAATATATACTGGGGTAAGTGAGGCTCGGCCTCTCGACCGACGCAGGAAAGCAAGCGCATGGCCTATCCGGAGCAAAAATCTCAGCCGCATGGCGAAGTACCCACCAGCGCTGCCGCTTCACATGGACCGGCGGATAGTGAGCTTTTGCGCGAGCGCGTCGAACTGGTCGACAAGGTCAACGAACATCTGCTGCGCGAGATCGGCCAACGGCACGAGACCAACACCCGCTTGGCTCGTGCCACCGAGCGGCTGAACCAGATCATCGAGATACAGCGCCAACTGACCGAGGCCGAGTTAGATCTGCCACGCTTTATGTACTTGGTCGTTGAGCGCATGCAGGACCTGACGCCCGCCATCGGTGCGGTGATCGAGCTCGCCGAGGGCGACGAGATGGTCTACCGTGCCGCCAGTGGCAGCGTGGCGCAGTACCTGGGCCTGCGGCTTAAGCGTGCAGGCAGCCTTTCGGGCTTGTGCGTGGCCCAGCGCGAGGTACTGCTGTGCCGCGATACCCGCACTGATCCTCGGGTCGACCGGGCTGCCTGCCAGAAGGTGGGTGCCGGTTCCATGGTGGTGGCGCCCCTGCAATTGCAGGGCCGTACTGTTGGGGTGCTCAAGATCATGGCGCCCGAGCCCGACGCCTTTAGCGAAGCCGATGTGCAGACCCTGCAGCTGATGGCCGGCGTGCTGGGGTCTGCCCTGGCCCACAGGGTGGACTTCGAGGAGAAAGAGCGCCTCTTGCATGAGGCGGAGGTGGCGGCGGCCAATTTCCGCAGTGCTGCCGAAGCCAATATGGACGCTTTCTACATCCTGACCTGCGACCGGGATGCCGAGGGGCGGATCAGCGACTTCCGCTTTGTCTACATCAATGCCCAGGCTGAAGCCATGATCAAGCGGCCGCGCGACCAGGTGATCGGCCAGCCGCTGAGCAAGGTGATGCCCTATCACCACAACCAGGGCTTTTTCGCCAAGTATGTGCAGGTTGTGGAGAGCGGCCGGCCGCTGGAGGAAGAGTACGCGGTACAGGGGCAAGACATGGCCGCCGAGTGGATACACCACGAGGTGGTCAAGACCGGCGATGGCATCAGCATCAGCGCGCGCGACGTCACCCAGCAGAAGCGGGCTGAACAGGACCTCGTGCTGCGCGAATCGCTGCTGCGCACACTGGCTGATTCCATTCCGGCGCAGATTTCCTTTGTCGGGCGGGATGAGCGCTACCGTTATTGCAACCGTACCTATACCGAGTTCTTTGGTGTACCGACCGAGCAGATCGTCGGCATGCATGTACGCGACTTCCTGGGGAAGGAGGCGTACGAGGTCATCAAGCCCTTTATCGACCAGGCGCTGGCCGGTCAACGGGTGACCTTCGAGCGCAGCATCACCCTGCGGGGTGAGACGCGACGAGTAGAGATCCACTATATCCCGCAGCAGAACAGCGACGGCACGGTGTCGGGCTTCTACGTCATGGTCTGGGATATCACCCAGGCCCATCAGCGTGAGCAGGTGTTGCGCAGCCGTGCCACCACCGACCCGCTGACCGGCCTGCTCAATCGTGCCGCCTTTATGGAGACCCTGGAGCAGGAGATCCACCACCACTACCTGCGTCAGCAGGGCATGGCGTTGCTATTTTTGGACCTGGACCACTTCAAGGCGGTGAACGATACCCTGGGCCATGCCGCGGGCGACGAACTGCTGCGCGTATTTGCCGAGCGCCTGCGGGATGCGGTGCGCATGAGCGACCATGTGGGCAGGCTGGGTGGTGACGAATTCGTGATCCTTTTGACCGGGATCGATTCAGTGCAGACCCCTTCGCAGGTGGCCGGCAAGATACTGTTGGCGATACAGGAGCCGGTCATGCTGGGCGAAACACCACACCCCGTTGGCACCAGCATCGGCATCGCTTACGCAATGAATACCACGATGACGGCCGAGCAATTGCTGGCCGTGGCCGACGGTGCGCTTTACGAAGCCAAGGCCGCCGGCCGCAATACCTTCCGCCTGACCGCGCTGCAGTAGTCTGTTCGTGAGTGTCGGATTCATTGACATTGCCGCCCTTTAGGGGCGGCAATGTCTTTTTATCTGATTGAATAGAAACGAAAATGTCTTCCCGGTGCGCCGTTTGCTTGCCTACGCGCAGCCCGAAATCGCCACTGTCCGACTGTCCGGTCCGGTGGGCGGGCTGCATGGTGGGGCCGGCCTAGCAGGGCCGGCCCCATGCTCAACCAGGCAAGGAGGCGCACCATGATCACCGTGATCCGGACCGGCACCGTCAACGGCGGCAGCAATCTTGCCGCTGCCATGGGCTGGGCCCAAAAGACCAGCGGCTTTTTGCGTGAGCATCACCAACTCAATGTGACCGTGCTGACGCCGGTCGGGGGCAATCCCCATCGCCTGGGCTGGATGGTCACCGTGGCCGATATGGCGGAATTCGAGCGCAAGAGCCTGGCCTTCGTCACCGACCCTCGTTACCACGAGTTGCTGGCTGCCGGCCGCGACCTTTTTATTCCCGGCTCGGTCGAGGACACGATCTGGCGTAGCGCCTGAGCAACCTGGCCCCGCCCGTCAAGCTGGCGGGGCCTTACACCAAAGTACGACACGCTGCTGTCATCTGCCGGGGGCATAGTGCCGCCACCTAACCCACGGCAGAACAAGATGAACACCACTCCTATCCTGCTCACCGTCGCAGTGAGCGCGGCCCTGGCCACCCTGGCCGCTTGTAGTGGCTCCGAAGACATGCAGCCGCTGATCCCCGAGGGCAGCACCCTCAAGGTGGCGCTGCTGGAGACCACCGACCTCCACGCCAATGTGATGAGCTATGACTACTTCGGCGTGAAGGAAGACACCACGCTGGGTATGGAGCGCACTGCCACGCTGATCAAGAGCGCACGCGCCGAGAACCCCAATACCGTGCTGCTGGACGATGGCGACACCATACAGGGCACCCTGCTGGCCGACTACCAGGCCCTGGCCAACCCGGTGACCTGCAGCACCCCCCTGGCGGTGCACAAGGTCATGAACGCGCTGCAGTACGATGCCGGCGGCGTGGGCAACCATGAATTCAACTACGGCCTGGGCTACCTGAGCCAGGTGACGAACCGCGACTTCGGTGTTCCCGGCGTGACCAAGCCCGGCAACTGCGGTGGGCCCAACTTCCCGGTAGTGCTGAGCAATGTGAACGGCGTGAGCAGCCAGGTACCGATCTTTGCCCCCTATGCCATCGTGCCCAAGACCTTCAAGGCCACCAAGCCGGACGGCAGCAGCCTGGACGTCACCTTCAACGTGGGCGTGCTGAGCTTTGTCCCGCCGCAGATCATGGACTGGGACAAGAAGAACCTGGACGGCAAGGTCTACGTCAATGGCGTGAAGGAAAGCGCCACCAAGTACGTGCCGGAAGTACGCAGCAAGGGTGCCGACATTGTGGTCGCCCTGTCGCATGGCGGGCTGGACGCCAGCGCCTACAGCCCCAAGATGGAAAACGGCAGCTATCACCTCACTACCGTGCCGGGCATCGACGCCCTGATGGTGGGCCACTCGCACCTGATTTTTCCCAAGGCGCGTGAAAAGAACGGCCCGGCGCTGGATGCCTCGCTGCTCTCGCTGCCCAAGGACACGGTCGACAGCGACAAGGGCCTGGTCAACGGCGTGCCCACCGTCATGGCCCAGAGTTGGGGCCGGCGTCTCGGCATCATCCAGCTGACCCTGCTGCGCCAGGGCGGCCAGTGGGTAGTGCAGAAGGACAAGACCAATGTCGAGTCGCGCGGCTTCAAGTACACCGACGGCGTGACCAACGTCGCGGCCGACGCCGGCGTGGCACCGCTGGTCGATACCGAACACAAGGGCACCGTGGCCTACGCCCAGCAATCGCTGGGCGTGACCACCGACTTCGAAATGTCGGCCTTCTTTGCCCTGGTCGGCGACGTCAGCGCCATCCAGATCGTCAACCAGGCCCAGATCGACTACGTGAAGAACTTCGTGGCCACCAGCCTGCCGCAGTACGCCGGCATCCCGGTGATCTCCACCAGCGCCCCCTTCAAGGCCGGTCGCAATGGTGCCAACGACTTCACCGATGTCGCGCCGGGAGCCAGCGCCACCTCGCCCTTCACCCTGCAGGTACGCAACCCTGGCGACCTCTACCTCTACAGCAACAACAATGTGCAGGCAGTGAAGATCAAGGGTTCGGACCTCAAGAACTGGCTGGAGACCTCGGCCAAACAGTTCGGCCAGATCGATCCGAGCAAGAGCACCGAGCAGGACCTGGTGCCGTCCTACTCGACCATCTACAACTACGACGTCTTCTACGCCGAAGGCAATGCGCTGACCTATCAGATTGACGTCACCAAGCCGGTTGGCAGCCGCATCGTCAACGTCAGCTACCAGGGCAAGCCCATCGCCGACGGTGACGATTTCATTGTCGCCACCAACGACTACCGCGCTGGCGGCGGTGGCGGCTTCCCGGGCATCGACGGCGGCAAGACCATCATCAAGTCGCCCGATGCCAACCAGACCGTGGTCAGCAACTACCTCAAGAAGATCGGCAAGGTGACCTACGCTGCCAACGGCAACGGCCGCAGCTGGAGCTTCGTCAAGGTGACGACCGCCGGCCCGGTGATCCTGCGCGCCCAGCCGGGCAAGCTGGCCGTCGCCAAGGTGCTGGGCTTGGCCCTGGTGAGTGCCGAAGGCAGCCTGGATGCCAGCGGCTACGCCAAGTACGCGATCGACCTCAGCAAGTAAGCCATATGGCACTACGCCCTCTCCGCACACGGGGAGGGCGTAGCCATTTGAGAGGAAGTCCATGCAAGACCTGCGTTACTCCGTGGCCACCGTGTTGGCCATCCTCCTGGTGGCTGCCTGCACCCATGAGCCAGCCAAGCCGCCCACCAGTGCCGAGATTGAATCCATGGGCCTCTTGGCCACCGATGGCCGCCAATCCAAGGCCCAGGCGCAGTTGCAGAACTGGGCCGAGGCGGGCTACGCCGTGGCCCAGCGTGAGCTTGCGCTGGGTTACGCGCGCCAGCCAGCGCAATACGCCCGGGCCCTGGCCTGGTTTGAGAAGGCTGGCCATGCCGGCGACGCCGAGGCGGCCTTCCAGCTGGGCGAGGCCTACCGCCAGCCGACCCTGGGTGCCACGCAGAACCTCAAGTTGGCCTGGGACTGGTACCGCCTGGCCGCCGAGCACCAGCATGCCCTGGCGGCGCTCTCGCTGGCGCGTATGGCCCGCAATGGCGATGGCGTACCACGTGATCTGGGGCTGGCCGCCCGCTGGTTGAATGTGGCAAGCGAGCAAGGCAACCCGCAGGCCATGTTTCTGCTTTCCAACGCCTACCTGGCAGGCGAGGGCGTGCCACGCAATCCCATCATGGCGCGCCGCCTGCTGGAGCTCTCTGCCGAGCGGCACTACCCGGCTGCGCTACACCAGCTCGCCATGGCGGTGGAGGGCGGCGACATGCTCATGCTCAAGGACCCGGAAAGGGCCGGCTGGCTACGTAAGGAAGCGGCCGAGGAAGCGCGTAATCGCTGGAACACCTACTAGCGCTAGTGCGCGATTGCGACATCGAATCCGCAACCGCTGCATCTGGGTTAAAGGAGTCGGTACACTTCCGATTCCTGTTACTGAAATTTACAAGCCCATGCTTGCCCTGCTCAAACAAGAAAAAAACCTGTTGATCGCCTTCGGCGTGGCCCTCGTGGCCTTTCCGCTTGAACATGCCGTGCTGGAGGCCGGCCAAGCGGTGTCGCTGGTGGTGGCCCTCCTGCTGGTCGGCACCATCATCCTCGCCTCGCTCCGTGTGGCGCACCACGCCGAACTGCTGGCCGAGAAGGTCGGCGAGCCCTATGGCACCATGATCCTCACCCTGGCTGCCGTGCTGGTGGAGGTAGTGATCCTGGCCATCATGGTCAGCCATACCAGCTCCACTACGCTGGTGCGAGACACCATCTATTCGGCTGTGATGCTGGACGTGAACGGCATCCTGGGTCTCGCCGCCATCCTCGGTGGCCTCAAGTATGGCGAGCAGCCCTACAACGTGGACTCGGGCAACTCCTATATCGTCATGATCATGACCGCCATGGGCGTCTCCATGATCGTGCCGGAATTCATTCCCACCACGCACTGGAAGCTCTATTCGGTCTTTACCATCGTGATCATGGTGCTGCTTTACGCCATGTTCCTGCGCCTGCAGACCACCAAGCACAGCTATTTCTTCAGCTACCAGTACGCCGAGAGTGGCGAGCATGAAGTCCACCATGGCGGCAGCACCGCCCAGTCCGTGGCTTGCCTGGTGGTGGGCGTGGTGCTGATCGGGCTCTTGGCCGAGGTCATGTCCAAGACCATGGACGCTGGCCTTGCCGGTACCGGCGTGCCACCCATCGTGGCTGCGCTGCTGGTGGCCGCCATCTCTGCCAGCCCAGAAATCCTCACTGCCGTACGTGCCGCCTTGGCCAACCGCATGCAGCCGGTGGTCAACATCGCCCTGGGCGCGTCGCTCTCCACCGTCATCCTGACCGTGCCGGTGATCGAGCTCCTGGCGCTCTTCACCGATAAGCCCATCCAGATGGCGCTGAGCCCGGTGCAGACCGCCATGACCTTGCTGACCCTGATCGTGGCGGCGATCAACCTGCATGATGGCGAGACCAATGCCATCGAGGGAGTGACCCATTTCGTGCTGTTTGCCACCTTCCTGATGCTGGCTGGCATGGGCGTGTGAGAGCGCTTGGTCACACAGGGTAGATGGAGGGGAGATCAGCTCAGGCGCCCGGGAAACCCGGGCGCTAATCAGTAATGAGTGCTGAACCGATGGCTCTCACGCTGATTTAGCCCCGTCCCTCCGCCCCGCCCGCCGGCGGGGAACCTCGCTGACGCTCGTCAGCGCATAAAATTGGCTGCCATAGGGAAACGTCAGCTCCTATGCCGACGCTCACGGGCATAAACGCCGCCAGCTATGGAGGCGCAGATCGACAGCAGCATGGCAATGGCCACCCACCAGCCCGGCTGCGTGTCCTCAATCAGGCCCAGCAGCGTGGCGAGGTTGAGCAGGGCGCTGGGCCCAGCCGCGTAGGCCGCATGCAGCAAAGGGCGGTTGTTGGTGCGTATGCCGGCCACATAGCCCCCCAGGCCACTACAGAAGAGGCCCACGGCGCTGGAGATCAGTACAAACACCGGTGAGGCATCAAGCTGCTTCAGGAGCTCGGCCGAGCTCAGCGTGCTATCGGCCAGCAGGCTGCCGGCCAATACGATTACCAGTATGCCCAGCACGGTGGAGCTGACGATATCGACAATGGCGCCCAGTGCAATGGCGGCCCAGTTCAAACCCATAGTGTTTCGTACCCGTTCCAATTCAGCTACCAGCGTAGGCTAGCACGCGATTTTCGTGTTGTTGGCCGTCCAGCTCAAACCAGGTCTGGCCTATGTCGTTAAAGCCAAAGGCAAGGTAGTAGCCGATGGCCGGCGCGTTGTGCACCCAGGTGCTAAGCCAGAGCTTGCTGCCGACGTCCTGCATGGCGGCGCGTAGCAAGGCCGAGCCTATGCCCTGGCCCTTGAAGTGGGCTTGCACGTAGAGCTTCTCGACCTCCACCCCGGCCTGCCCTGCCACCGGGCAACGGGTTTCCAGGTCCAGGCAGACATAGCCCTGCAAATAGCCGTCTACTGCATGTACATAGAGTCGGTAGCGTGGCGAGGCGATACGCTCGGCGAAGTAGTCTGCGGTGAAGGTGTCCAGCACATAGCGCGCGGCGTCGTCCCGCACCCCGTTGAGCGCATAGGTATGTAGCCAGACCTCGATGGAGAGGGCGGCGAGATTGCGGCAGTCATCGGCAACGGCAGGGCGGATCAAGATCACTCCAGTGCTTGCGGCACGCCCCGGCGGGCGATAAGGTCCCGCATGCTACCTCAAACCCGCCATCATCCCCCCATGCAAGCTGACCAGATCCACGCCGCCGCCCACATCCTCGCAACGCGCCGCCTCAAGGGCGAACAAGGGCCGGTCCTGCCCGAGTCTTGCCGTCCGCATGACCTCGATACCGCCCTGGCCATCCAGGGGGCCGTCGCCGCGCAGATGGGCCAGGCCATAGGCGGCTGGAAATGCGCCTTGCCGTCTGAAGGCAAACTGGTGGTCGCCCCCATCTATGCGCCAACCATCCATACGCTATCCCCTTGCACCGTCTGGGCCAGGAGTGGCAAGACCCGCATCGAGCCCGAGATAGCCTTTCTCCTGGGTAAAGACCTGCCTGCGCGGGACCAGCCCTATACCCCCGCCGAGGTCGACACCGCCATCGCCGCCAGCCATCTGGCACTGGAGCTGATCGACAGCCGCTACGCGCCCGAGGCCGGCAACCTGTTCCCGGACAACCTGGCCGATGGCCTCGTCAACCAGGGTCTCTATATCGGCCCGGAACTTGATGCCAACATCGCAGCCCAGCTCAACGAGTTCGAGCTGACGCTGGAAGTTGTGGGTGAGACCCAACAACGCCCCGCCCGCCATCCGGATGGCCTGCCACGCCGGCCGCTCTACTGGCTGGCAGAGTGGCTGCGCAGCCGCGACCAAGGCCTCAAAGCCGGCCAATGGGTAATTACCGGCTCCTATGCAGGAGCAGTTGTCGTGCCAGTAGGGGTGCGGCTACGTGTGAAATTTGGCGGGGTGGGTGTGCTGTCCGTGTGTTTCGAGGAAAAGTAATCACGTCGCACCTCGCAGTGGTCGTTATTCAGGCCGGCGCTTGGGTTCCACTTGGACTGCCGACCCGTAGCATAGGACTTCGGTCAGGCCCGGCATCAACTCCGTGGCGTCATAGCGCATGGCGACAATGGCGTTTGCGCCCAGTTGCTGGGCATGCTGACACATCAGCGCATAAGTTTCCGCACGTGCCTGTTCGCACAGATTGGTATAGATGGTGATGTTGCCGCCAAAGAGTGTTTGTAGGCCGCCGAAGAAATTACCCACGATGGAGCGTGAACGGACGGTAATACCGCGAACGACGCCGAAATTACGGACGACGTTATAGCCGGGCAGCTCAAGCGCCGTTGTGACCATGGAATTCTGCATGCTGTGTGGACCTTATCGTTGAATGGGAGAAGTATTTCGCACACGGTCAGTCTGCTGCTTTGCCCTACTGAAACGCCACCTCCGCAAAACTCCGCAACTTGCGGCTGTGCAGCTGCCCTATGCCTTGCTCACGCAACAGCTCCATGGCGCGGATGCCGATGCGCAGGTGCTGGTCCACCCGTTCGCGGTAGAAGTGGTTGGCCATGCCGGGTAACTTGATCTCGCCATGCAGGGGCTTGTCGCTCACGCACAGCAAGGTGCCGTAGGGCACGCGGAAGCGAAAGCCGTTGGCGGCGATGGTGGCGCTCTCCATATCCAATGCCACCGCGCGGCTCTGGCTGAAGCGGCGCTGCGGGCCGTTGTCGGGCAATAGCTCCCAGTTGCGGTTGTCGGTGCTGGCCACCGTGCCGGTGCGCATGATGCGCTTGAGCTCGGCACCTTCGATCTGGGTCACGTCCGATACTGCCTGCTGCAAGGCCAGTTGGATCTCGGCCAGCGCCGGTATTGGTACCCATAGTGGCAGCTCTTCGTCCAGCACATGGTCCTCGCGCACATAGCCATGGGCCAGTACATAGTCGCCCAACTGCTGGCTGGTTCGCAGGCCGGCGCAGTGGCCCAGCATGATCCAGGCGTGCGGGCGCAGTACGGCAATATGGTCGGTAATGGTTTTTGCGTTGGCTGGTCCCACGCCGATGTTGACCATGCTGATGCCGCAACCATCGGCTCGCACCAGGTGGTAGCCCGGCATCTGCGGCAGTCGTGGTGGCGCCTTGCCCAGATCGTCGCCTTCCTCGGCTGGCGTACCTGCGCGGCGGGTGATCAGGTTGCCCGGCTCCACAAAGGCGATGTAATCGCTCTGCGGGTCGCTCATGGCCTCGTGGCCCAGGCGCACAAACTCGTCGATATAGAACTGGTAGTTGGTGAACAGTACGAAGTTCTGGAAGTGCTCCGGTGCCGTGCCGGTGTAGTGGCGCAGCCGGTGCAGGGAATAGTCGACCCGCGGTGCGGTGAACAGCGACAAGGGCTGCGGCTCACCCGGCGCCGGCTCATGGGTGCCGTTGGCAATGCCGTCGTCCATGGCTGCCAGGTCGGGCAGGTCGAACACATCGCGCATCAACTGCCGCCTTGCCGGGTCCAGGCTGCCTTCGATATGGTCATTCTCGGCAAAGCTGAAGTGCACCGGTATGGGCTGGGTGCTGGTGCCCACCTCCAGCTCGGCATTGTGATTGTCCAGCAGCAGCTGGAACTGCGCCAGGTAGTAACCGGCAAAGAGGTCGGGGCGGGTGAGGGTGGTCTCGAAGCGGCCGGGGCCGGCCACAAAGCCGAAGGCGAGGCCGGCATTGCCAGCTGAATTGCAGCGTGCCACGGTGTGGGTCTGCACCCGCACAAAGGGGTAGCAGGCCCGTACATGGCCCGGCAGGGTCTCGCCGGCCACAAAGCGGCGCATGGCGTCACGCAGGTGGGCCAGGCTGTGTTCGTAGATCAAGCGGGCCTGGGCCAGCGCCGCGGCCGGGTCCTTGTAGCGCAGGGGGGCGATATAGCTGGGCAGGTAGGGCATGGTGCAGTGTTCCGTGCTGGCAAGGGGCGGGTAGCGGTTGACGGCGGTCTAGGCCGCCATGGCAACCTTAACGCGAGAGTTTGGGTTTGTGGGCTCGAACCTGTTTAGCCGGGCCATGGTGCTTGGGCTGGGCATGCTGCGCGGCACGCGTACGCGGTGTTTTGATGGCTTTGAGTTTGTAGGGCTTGGGGTGGTAGGCCCTGCCGGTCTGGTGCACAGGCTTCTGGTTGACCTTGCCGCTGGCTTGGTAGGGCTTGGTACTGGCTTCGGCCGGGGTGATCAGGCAAAGGGCCAGCGCGAGCGGAACGAGGTATTTCACGGATTCTCCCTTGTGTATATGGCTGCATCTGGCTTGCAGGCTGGTTCTGCTGCCAGCTTACCCAGATGCCTCAGGGCTCACAATCGTCTGTTTAGGGGAGAGTGCTTCGACCACATGGTCGATCAAGGCACGCAGCCGGGCCAGCCGCCGCAGGTCGCGGTGGTAGCCCATCCACATGTCCCGCCCCGGCGGGGCTTCGTCCAGCTCAATACGGCGCAGGCCCGGCGTGGCGTCGCCCAGCGGCGTTGGCAGCACCGCCAGCCCCACTCCGGCTGCACACATCCGGGCTTGGGCCGAACGGTTGTTGCTGCCAAAGGCGAGCTGGGCGCGGGGCAAGACGCGGCGTAGCCAGACGACGTCGGGCATATCGGCAAAGCCGGCATCCATACCCACCAAGCGGCAGCCGATCCCGTCACCCGTAGTAGGGATGTCGCAGCCTTCCCGGCCGTAGAGTGCATAGGGCATATGCAACAGCTTGCGCTGCAATACGTCCGGTTCGTCAAAGGCGCGTATACGGAACACCAGGTCCGCCTCGCGCCGGGCCAGGTTGAGCAGGCGCGCGTCGGTCAAGAGCTCCAGGCTGACTTGCGGGTGTTGCACGGCAAAGCCGGCCAGCACCGGGGTGAGCATATGCACACCAAACCAATCCGAAGATGAGAGCCGCAGCGAGCCGCTGAGGCCCTGCTCCTGGCCACCAAGCTCACGGGCGATGCCCAGTGCTTCCTCTTCCATGCGCTCGGCGTGCGCCAGGATGGCATTGCCCTCATCGGTCAGCACAAAGCCGTCACGGGTACGCTGGAACAGCGTCTGCCCCAGTGTTTGCTCCAGCGCCCTCAGTCGTCGCCCCATGGTGGGTTGGGTCTGTCCGACCAGACGCGCCGCACCACCCAAGGTACCGGCCCGTGCAATGGCCAGGAAGATACGCAGGTCGCTCCATTCCATTATAGGCTCAAACATTTATGCATGGATGACGTGCAGTATCGTCGATTTACCATAGATCGTGCATGGAAAAGAATGACGCATCCCAATCGCAGTACGACCCTAAAGGAGCGTCATCATGAATCAAGCCACCATGCAGGCCCTTGTTGTCGAAACCCCTGCCGGCCCCTTCGAGCGCAAGACCCTGCCACGCCCAGAGGCGGCTGCCGGCCAGGTGCTGGTGCGTATACACGCCAGCGGCATCAACCCGCTCGATACCAAGATCCGCGCCGGCCGTGCCGACCATGCGCAGCAAGCGCTACCGGCGGTGCTGGGTATCGACCTGGCCGGTGTGGTGGAGGCCGTGGGTGAGGGCGTGAGCGGCTTCGCTCCGGGTGATGCGGTCTACGGTATGACCGGTGGCGTAGGTGGGGTACAGGGGTCACTGGCCGAGTACGCCGCGGTGGACGCCGCACTGCTGGCCAAGGCACCTGCTAACTGGAGCCTGCGCGAAGCAGCCGCCTTGCCCCTGGTCTTTATCACCGCCTGGGAAGGGCTGGTTGAGCGCGCCCAGGTCCGTCAGGGCCAAAAGGTGCTGATCCACGGTGGTGCTGGCGGTATCGGCCATGTGGCCATCCAGCTGGCCCGCGCCCGCGGTGCCGAGGTCTACGCTACTGCGTCTGCCGCCAATCTGGAGGTCGTGCGCGCCCTTGGCGCTACCCCCATTGACTACACCACGACCACGGTGGAGCAGTATGTGGCCGAGTACACAGGCGGCGAGGGCTTCGACATCGTGTTCGACACGGTGGGTGGCTCCACCCTGGACGCTTCCTTCGTGGCTGCCCGTACCTATGGTGGCCATGTGCTGAGCGCGCTGGGCTGGGGCACCCACAAGCTGGCCCCCTTGTCCTTCCGCGCTGCTACCTATTCGGGGGTCTTTACCCTGCGCCCGCTGTTGACCGGCAAGGGCCGCACCCGCCATGGCGAGATCATGGCAGAGGCCACCAAGTTGGCAGATGCTGGACTGTTGAGGGTCAGGGTAGATGAACGCCGTTTCCACTTCGACAACGTGGCTGAAGCCCATGCGCTGGTGGAAGCCGGCGACGGTCGCGGCAAGCTGGTAGTCGAGGTGATTACCGCCGCCTAAAGTCAGGCACTTGGCCGGTTGAACAAAGTGAAACGGGGCTGCCGAGAGGCGCCCCGTTTTTTTGATTGTATTCCTCCACCTGCACCTGGGTACCGCTATGTATCCCGATTACTACCTGAATAAGCTATATCAAATCAGCCTTGTTGTGACCTTGCGTGCCGGGCTGCCA
>NZ_DATCSC010000131.1:0-2944 GCF_036568685.1 Chitinimonas sp. | reverse complement strand
GGGCGGGACCGGATGACCCCGCCGGCGGTCGGCGACTGGCTGGCGACGGCGACGGGCGGCGAGCTGGTGCTGCATGCCGAGGCGGGCCATGCTCCTTTCTTCTCGCACGAGGCCGCCTTTGTGGCTGCACAGCGGGACTTCCTGGCACGACAATAAAAAACGGCCCGTCAGGGCCGTTGTTCATTGTTGTTGCAGTTAACGGCTCAGGCCGCTTCCTTCTTGGCACCGCGGCCCATCAGGCCGGCAATCGCCTCGGCAGCCGGCTGATCCTCGAACAGCATCTTGCAGACCGCGGCCGTGATCGGCATGTCCACCTTGAGCCGCTCCGCTTGCTGCAGCACCGCGCGGGCAGTGTTGACGCCCTCGGCTACATGGCCGAGGTTGCGGATGATCTCCGCCAGCGGCTTGCCCTCGGCCAGCAGCAAACCCACCTTGCGGTTGCGTGACAGATCGCCGGTACAGGTCAGGATCAAATCACCCAGGCCGGAGAGGCCGGTGAAGGTTTCCGGCTGGGCACCCAAGGCCACGCCAAAGCGGGTGATCTCGGCCAGGCCGCGGGTCAAGAGGGCTGCCCGGGCGTTGTGACCGAGCTTGAGGCCATCGCCCACACCTGCGGCAATGGCCATGATGTTCTTCACCGCACCACCGATTTCAGCACCAATGATGTCGCGGCTGGAATAGATCCGCAGCTTGCTGGAATTGAGCAGGGCGGCGGTACGGTTGGCAAAGTCCTCGTCGGCCGAGGCCAAGGTCAGCGCGGCCGGCAGACCGGCCGCGACTTCCTGGGCAAAGCTCGGGCCGGTGAGGATGCCACGGGCGACCTCGGGCGGCAGCTCGGCTTCGGCTACTTCGTGGGCTGGCAGCAAGGTATCGGCTTCCAGGCCTTTGCAGGCCCAAAGCACCGGCACGCGGCTACCGAGTGTGGTCAGTGCACGCAGGGTGGGGCGCAGACCGGCGGTGGGGGTGACCACCAGCGCAAGCTCGGCATCGGCCATGGCGATGGCAAGGTCTGCCTGCAGCGTCAGGGAGGCCGGAAAGGGCTGGCCGGCCAAGTAGCGACGATTCTCGCGGGCGGTCTGCATCTCTTCCAACTGCAGGGCGTCACGGCCCCACAGCGTGACCTCATGGCGCTCGGCAAAGCTCATGGCCAGCGCCGTACCCCAGGCGCCGGCACCCAGTACCGTCAGCTTCATACGCCCCATACCTCTTCGATACGGATATAGCCGACGGCGCCGTCGCGATGTTTGACCTTGGCCCAGCCACTCTTGCCGGCTTCGATCAGCTCGAACAGCACGCTCTTCTCGGCCACGAACAGTACCGCCGATTTCGCATCGGCCGTGGCGTGGACTTCCGCCTTGCTGCTGGTGACGACGACGCTGCGCTTGCTGCTCAGCGACTTCTTTTCGATCCAGGCCAGGGCGCCGGACTGGTCGCGCACGCGCAACCAGTCCTTGTTGTCGATCAGCACCTCGACCGGCAGGCCCTTGCTGGCGACGAACAGCTTCTTGGCTTGGCTTGCCGGCGCGTCATAGAACACCGCGCCGTGTTCCGCCACAGAGCGGAACTCCAGCGCGCTGGCAGACACGGCCGCCAGCCCGAGCAGGCTGGCGGCAATCCACTTATTGCACCGTGGTGGGCGCATCTTGGCTCGCGGCCTGTTCTTGAGCTTGGCGCTGCATAAACAGCTGCTCGAAGTTGATCGGGGCGAGCACCACGGGCGGGAAGCCGGCGCGGGTCACCAGATCGGACACCACTTCACGCACATAGGGGAAGAGGATGTTCGGGCAGGCCATGCCGAGAATGGGCTCGAGGTCTTCAGCCGGTACGTTGCGGATCTGGAAGATACCGCCCTGGGCCACTTCGACCAGGAAGACGGTACGCTCACCCAGGGTGGCGGTCACGGTCACGGTCAGTACGTTCTCGAAGTAGCCTTCGTCCAGCTGTTGCGAGGCGGTGCTCAGCTGCATGTTGATTTCGGGCTGCTGGGCTTCCAGATAGATCTGCGGTGCGTTCGGCACTTCCAGCGAGATATCTTTAACGAAGAGCTTTTCGATCGCGAAGACCGGTTGAATTTGCTGATCGCTCATGGCGACTCCTGCGAGATCTGTTGGTGTAAATAGGAAAAAGCGGCCGAATCATCGCAGATTCGGCCTGGCTATGCCATGCATGCCGCTTAGCGGGCGAGCAGGGGATCGAGTTGGCCGGCGCGGTCGAGTGCGGCCAGGTCGTCGTAGCCGCCGACGTGGAGGTCGCCGATATAGATCTGCGGCACGGTGCGGCGACCGGTGCGGCTCATCATTTCCTCGCGGCGGGCGGGGTCCAGATCGATGCGGATCTTATGGTCGATGGTGACCCCTTTGCGGCTGAGCAGCTGCTCGGCGCGCATGCAGTAGGGGCAGACGGCGGTGGTATACATGGTGATGCTGGGCATGGACTCTCCAAATCGCGCCCCAGATACGGACGACTTAACTAATAAGTGCGGTTCTGAAGAGCGGCTTTCAAGTATGCATGGATAGCCTCATGGTCGGCCAGAAATCTTCCGACGGCGAGGGGGGATCTCCTGTCTGGAGATAAAGCGGGGCGGTTCTGCGGAGATTGGCGCCGCCACCTGCTGGAGTGGGAGCAACGGCAGGCGCAAAGACAGGGTACTAAACTTATATAGCGAATTTTCACCCCCACACTGTTTTGCCCTGCTTTCCGGCCCGGTTTTTACCGCAGCGGGGCTTTTTCCAGCGTGCGCTGCCGGTTTTTTGGGTGTTTCCGGTGCCGCGTGTTTGCAGGCGGTGTCGGGTCTGGCGGTGGCGGGCTAAAAAAGTTTGGCGCGGGGTGTATTACAGATCAGGCACTTACCGCTCGTCGGGCAGAAAGTTGCAGAAATTATTGCGGAGGGTGTTGACGGGTTTCTGGGGGGTGCGTATAGTTCGCTTCTCTGCTGATGACGCAG
>NZ_DATCSC010000130.1:0-87815 GCF_036568685.1 Chitinimonas sp. | reverse complement strand
CTACTATCCGCCACAGCATGCCGGCTACCAGGCCCCGGCGGCCGAGCTGCCGCCCCTGATCGTCACCAGTCATGGTGGGCCGACCTCCATGGCCAGCAACAGCCTCAAGCTGGGCATACAGTACTGGACCAGCCGCGGCTTTGCGGTGCTGGACGTGAACTACGGTGGCAGCACCGGCTACGGCCGACCCTACCGCGACCTGCTGCAAGGCAGCTGGGGCGTGGTGGATGTGGAGGACTGCGTGGCTGGTGCCCGCTACCTGGCAGCACGGGGGCTGGTGGATGCCCAGCGCATGGCCATACGAGGCGGCAGTGCCAGTGGCTATACCACCCTCTCGGCGCTGGCCTTCCATCCGGACTTCAAGGCCGGCGCCAGCTACTACGGCGTGAGCGACCTGGCGGCCTTGGACGCGGACACCCACAAGTTCGAGTCTCGGTACACCAGCTATCTGATCGCCCCGCCGCCTGAGCGCGAGCGGCTGTACAAGGCGCGCTCACCCATCCTGCATGCCGACAAGTTGCATTGCCCGGTGATCTTCTTTCAGGGCCTGGACGACAAGGTGGTGCTGCCAGCGCAGTCCGAGGTGATGGTAGCAGCGTTGAAGGCTCGCCGGGTGCCGGTGGCCTATCTGCCCTTCGAGGGTGAGGGCCACGGCTTTCGCAAGCAGGAGACGCTGCGCCGTGCGCAGGAGGCCGAGCTGTACTTCTATGCCCAGGTATTCGGTTTTGCGCCGGCTGACCAGATCGCACCGGTGGAGATACAGGTGGGGGACTGACCGTTGGGCGGCTGGGCTGGGCGATGCGCTGGCCCTGTCGTATACAAAAGGTGTCTTCCCTGCTTTGCCCGGCTGGCTTTGTCCCCGGGCGATTTTTTGCCTACGCGCTTCGCAAATGTGTGCGGCGAAATATTGAATGAGTAAGCGGGACCTGGTTTGGCGCGCTGACGAGCGTCAGCGAGGTTCCCCGCCGGCGGGCGGGGCGGAGGGAAGGGGCTCGATAAAGGGCAAGCCGCTGTTTCAAGTTGCTCAAATGACTAGCGCACGGGTTCCCCGGGCGCATGCGCTGTACTCACTTGCGACACGCTCGCAAGGGCTCCAATAGCGGCTTGAGACCGTTATGGTCCAACTCCTGCATCAAGGCGAGCAGGCGGCCGATCTCGCCTGGCGGAAAGCCCACCCTGGCAAACCAGTGCAGGTAGTTGGCCGGCAGATCGGCGATCAAGCGGCCCTTGTACTTGCCATAGGGCATGGGCAGGGTGACGAGTCGTTCCAAGTCTTCGGGTTTCATGGGCGGAGGTCTGACAGAGCGGTGGCTATTGTACCGCCGGCCGCCATCAGGCCGGGGCCGGTGTGCGCGGCAGGCTGATCTGCACCGCCAGGCCACCGCCATCGCGCAGGCTGGCGCCGATCTCGCCACCGTGGGTCTGTACCGCTCGCTGGGCAATGGCGAGCCCGAGGCCGAAGCCTTCTACGCCGCCGGCACCGGCACGGTGAAAGGGTTGGAAGATGTCTTCCAGGAGGCCAGGGTCTACGCCAGGGCCGCGGTCCAGCACTTCCAAGGTAAAGCGCTCCGCGCCGGCGTGCAGGCGGACGGTGACGCAGCTGCCGGCCTGGGTGAATTTGACCGCGTTGCGGATCACGTTCTCGAAGGCGCGGTAGAGCAGTTCGGCGCCGACAAAAGTCACGAATTCCCCACTGCCCTCCAGAACCAACTGGCGCTCGTTCGATTCGGCCTCGAAGCGGGCGTCGTCGGCGATGGCGGTGACCAGCTCCACAAGGTCCACCGTCTCGCGCACGATCTGCCCGGCGCCGCTTTCCAGCCGCGCGAGCGTCAGGAGTTCGCCCACCAGGCTATCGAGCCGGCCACTTTCGCGCTCGATGCGTTCCAGCATCAGTTCCAGGCTGGCGATGTCCGGCCTTTGCCGCGCCAGGCCAATGGCGGCCTGCAGCCGGGCCAAGGGGGAGCGCAGCTCGTGCGAGACATCATGCAAGAGCCGTTGCTGGGCCCCCACCAGTTGCTGCAGGCGCTGCGCCATGCGGTTGAAGTCATGCCCCAGTTCGCTGATCTCATCCTCATGCCTGGGGTGGATCGGGGCAACACGGGTATCGAGCTTGCCCTCCGCCATGCTGCGGATGGCGCTGCGCAGGCTACGTATGGGGCGGGAGAAGTGCCGCGCCAGCCGCCAGGCAATGCCCAAGCTGACCAGCAGTACCACGATCCAGGGTATGGCCGCCGGAGGGGGCATGGGGCGGGCCTTGCTGAGGGCGGCTTCGGCCTCGCTCTGGCGGGCGAACACCACGTAGCGGTGGCCGCTTGGTTGCACCACGCGGGTGTAGCTGTTGTCGCCTACCAGGCGCCAGTCACGCCGGTCTGCTGCGGGCAGGGTACGGCCCAGCAGCTCCCGGCCGCTTTCGTCCACCACATAGATCTCCGGTTTGACGCCCTGCTGGACAAGGCTACCCAGCAGGGCACGGGCACCCGCTACGTCGGCCTGGCCCAATACGGCAGCGGTGCTGTTCAGGGCAAGCACCATGCGCTCGGCTTCATAGCTTTGCTTGCCATCCGGCTCCAGCCAGCGCAGGAGCCAGGTCAGGCCGAAGATGCTGAAGCCGACCAGAACCGAGGCCAGCCAGAAGGCGACGAAGAACTTCCAGAACAAGCGGCCCATGGTGCTCAATCCTTCACCAGCAGATAGCCTTGGCCGCGCACCGTCTGTATCCAGGTGCGGCCGTCAGCACGGATGCCGAGCTTGTGGCGGATGCTGCTGATATGCACGTCGATGCTGCGATCGAACCGCGCCAGCGGCCGGCCCAGGGCGCTCTCGGACATGGTCTGCTTGCTGACGATCTGGCCGGCCTGGCGGGCCAGCGTTTCCAGCAGGCGGAATTCGGTGGCGGTGAGTTCCAGCGGCCGGCCTTGCCAGTGCGCGGTCAGGCGCTTAGGCCAGAGCGTGAGCGGGCCGCTGCTGATGGTACCGGCGGTGTCGCTGGGGGCGGCGCTAGGTTCGCTGCCGCGGCGCAGGATGGCACGTACCCGGGCGACCAACTCGCGCGGCGTACAGGGCTTGGGCACATAGTCGTCAGCACCCAGCTCCAGACCCAGGATGCGGTCGATATCGTCGCCGCGGGCGGTCAGCATCAGCACCGGCATACGGCTGTGTTGGCGGATCTGGCGCAGCACTTCCACACCGGTCAGACGCGGCATCATCACGTCCAGGATCACGATATCGTGCCTGCCCGAGAGGGCTGTGGTCACGCCCTGCTCCCCGTCATGTACGGCGCTGACCATATAGCCTTCCTGGCGGAAATACTCGGCCAGCATGGCGGAAAGTTCGATGTCGTCGTCGACCAGCAGCACTCGGTGCATGGGTAGTGGGGCCTGGCCCCAGGATAGCGTTGATGCGGCAAATCATAGTCCGGCCCTGGCAGGCCGGCACGGATCTTTACCGGACTTTACCCAGCGGCCCGCGGCGGCCGGCTTGTGCGGCGGCGTAGACGCTGCGGGACTGGAGGGGTCTTTACACTTCTTTACCTGTGCTTAACCGCGCTTTACCCGCCCCCCGGACATCATGGTCGCCATGCTAACCAGGGTCTTTTCCATGCCATCCGTACTCCGCATCCTCCCTGCTGCCGTGCTGGCCAGCCTCTTGGCTGCCTGCGCCACGGTGGGGCCCGACTACCAGGCGCCCAGGCTCGCTACGCCCACCGAGTGGCAGGCAGCCCTTCCACATGGTGGCCGCAGCGCCGATCTGCTGCATTGGTGGCAAAGCTTCAACGACCCGGTGCTGGACAAGTTGCTGGCCCGCGCAGAGGCAGACAGCCCTTCGCTGGACCAGGCCTGGGCCAGCATAGTGGCGGCCCGCGCCAATCTGAGTAGCGCCCAGGCCAGCCAGCTACCCAGCCTTACCGGTAGCGGCGGTGTGAGCCGCACTGGCAATCTGCGCCAAGGGCAGGGTGGCACGGCCACCACCAGCACGGCGGCGCTGGATGCCAGCTGGGAGGTCGATCTCTTTGGTGGTATCAAGCGCAGTACCGAAGCTGCACGGGCGCGTGCCAGCGCCAGCGTATCTGACTGGCATGAGGCGCGAGTCTCGCTGGCGGCCGAGGTGGCCAATGAATATGTGAGCTACCGCGCTTGCCAGTTGCTACTGGCGAGCTACCAGGCCGATGCCCAGTCGCGCCAGGTGACGGCACAGCTGACCAACCGTTCGGTGGCGGCGGGCTTCAGCGCCCAGTCCGATGCCGACCTGGCTGAGGCCGGCACGGCCACTGCTACCAGCAATGTGCTGGCGCAGGCGGCCGAGTGCGAGTTGGATATCAAATCCCTGGTCGCGCTGACCGGCATGGCCGAGCACGAGCTGCGAGCCACCCTGGCCCAGGGCCCGCTCCAGCTGCCCAAGCCGGCCACGCTGGCAGTACAGAGCCTGCCGGCGCAGCTGCTGGCACAGCGGCCGGACCTGGCCACCAAGGAGCGCAATCTGGCCGCGGCCAGTGCCGATATCGGTGTGGCCGAGGCCAACCGGTACCCGCGCTTCTCGCTGCTGGGCTCGATCAGCAGCAGCGAGGTGCGAGGCGGCAGTGGCAGCAGCCCCTGGTCCTTCGGCCCCTCGTTGAGCCTGCCGTTGTTTGACGGCGGCAGCCGCCGCGCGGCGGTGGACAAGGCCCGTGCCAGCTATGAGCAGGCGTTGGCCAGCTACCGGCAGGGCGTGCTCGATGCGGTCAAGGAAGTGGAGCAGGCCCTGGTGCGATTGGATGCCGCCACCCGCAGCGAAGCCAGCCGGCGCGCCAGCGCCGAGGGTTACCAGCGCTACCTGGCGGCCACCCGCGCCATGTGGCAGGCCGGCAGCGCCAGCCTGCTGACGTTGGAGCAGGCGCAACGCGACGCGCGTGGTGCCGAGCAGACCTATATCACCAGCCAGCGTGACCGCATCCTCGACGGCATTGCCCTCTACAAGGCCCTGGGCGGCGGCTGGGAAGCACAGCAAAACGACAATGTGAACGGCAAGCGGGAGAGCAGCAAGTGAAGCGTAAATATCAATATGGCCTGCTGGCCCTGAGCGTGGTGATCATCGGCACCATCCTGGTGCTCAAGCCAGCAGCGGCCAAGGCGGAGAGCAAACCGGCTGCCACCGCGGCGCCGCGCCCGGCGCTGGCGGTGGAGGCCATCCAGCCGGTAAGGCAATCCTGGCCGCTCAAGCTGGCGCTGAACGGCCCCTTGGCCGCCTGGCAGGAAGCGGTGATCAGCGCCGAGACTGGCGGGCTGCGCATTGTGGCACTGCATGCCGAGGTGGGTAGTGTGGTCAAGCGTGGCCAGCTGCTGGCGGAGCTTGCCAGCGACAGCGTAGAAGCCAACGTACGGCAGCAAGAGGCCAATGTGGCCAGTGCCCGCGCCAGCCTGGCGCAGGCGGAGAGCAACCGCCAGCGCAGCGATGTGGTGAAGGACGCGGGTTCGCTCTCCAAGCAGCAGATCGAGCAGTACCAGATCGCCGAGCAGAGCGCCCGTGCCAGCCTGGCGGCGGCACAGGCCGCGCTAGACAGTGCCCGTATCACCCTCAATCAAACCAAGGTAGTGGCGGTGGACGACGGCGTGATCTCGGCCCGCAGCGCGGCGCTGGGTGCAGTGGTGAGCACGGGCGCCGACCTCTTCCACCTGGTGCGCCAGCAGCGGCTGGAATGGCGTGCCGAGGCTGGTAGCGAGCAACTGACCCTGCTCAAGCCCGGTCAGAAGGCCGAGATCGCCCTGCCGGGCGGCGGCACGGTGGCCGGCACGCTGCGGCTGGTCTCGCCCACCCTGGCGAGCGACACGCGGCAGGCGGTGGCCTATGTGGACCTGCAGCCCCGCAGCGCGGCCCGTGCCGGCATGTATGTGCGCGGTGAACTGGAGCTGGGCAAGCGCGATGCGCTGACCGTCCCGGCCTCTGCGGTGACCCTGCGTGATGGCCGCAGCATCGTGTTCGAGATAGCCAAGGACAGGCATGTGGTACAGCACGTGGTGCTGACCGGCCGACAGCAGGGCGATAGGGTGGAGATCAGCCAGGGCATCTCCCATGGCATGCAGTTGGTGAAAAGCGGAGGTGCCTTCCTCAATGATGGCGACCCGGTGAGCCTGCGCAGCCAGGGCAAGGAGGCATCATGAACTTCTCCGCCTGGTCTATCCGCAACCCGGTCCCGGCCATCCTGCTCTTTGTGGTGCTGACGCTGGTGGGACTCCTGGGCTTCAAGCGCATCGGCATCCAGAACTTCCCGGATATCGAACTGCCTACCGTCACGGTCAGTGCCACTCTGGAAGGGGCGGCCCCCAGCCAGCTCGAGACCGAGGTGGCTCGCAAGATCGAGGATCAACTGGCCTCGCTTGGTGGGGTGGAACATATCAACACCACCATCACCGACGGTTCAGTCAGCATCAGCGTGCAGTTCGAGCTGGATAAGAACAGCGAGGAAGCGCTGAACCAGGTGCGCAACGCGGTGGATAGCGTGCGTGGCGATCTGCCGGCCGATATGCAGGCGCCGACAGTCTCCAAGGTGACCACCAGCGGTGGGGCGCTACTGACCTATACGGTGGAATCGGACCGCTTGGACGAGGAGGCGCTCTCCTGGTTCGTGGACAATGACGTGAACAAGGCCCTGCTGGCCACCAAGGGGGTAGGCAAGGTGGCCCGGGCCGGTGGCGTGGACCGCGAGGTGCTGGTGCAACTGGACCCGGCCAAGCTCAATGGCCTGGGCATTGCCGCCAGTACCGTATCGGCCCAGCTCAAGGCGGTGCAGAAGGATGCCTCGGGCGGCGAAACCCGGCTCGCCGGCAAGCAGCAGTCGGTACGTACCTTGGGTGCTGCTGGCTCGGTGGCTGAAATCGCAGCCCTGCCCATCCCCCTGGGCGATGGTCGTCATGTGCGGCTCGATGAAGTCGCCAGCGTGACCGACGGTACGGCCGAGCGTTCCAGCTACGCCATGCTGGACGGCAAGCCGGTGGTCTCCTTCCAGATCACCCGCATCAAGGGCGCCAGCGAAGTGGAGGTGGCCGAGGCAGTGCGCAAGCAGGTGGACGTACTGCGTGCGCGCTACCCACTGGTCAAGTTCAAAGAGGCTTTCAATACTGTAAAGCCGATCGAGGACAACTATGAAGGCTCCATGCACTTGCTGTTGGAGGGTGCGGCGCTAGCCGTGGTGGTGGTGTGGTGGTTTCTGCGCGACTGGCGCGCGACCTTGGTTTCGGCCACCGCCTTGCCGCTGTCTATCATTCCCACCTTTGCGGCCATGTATTTCTCGGGCTTCAGCCTCAATGTGCTGACCCTGCTGGCGCTGGCCCTGGTGATCGGCATCTTGGTGGATGATGCCATTGTGGAGGTGGAGAACATCGTACGCCACCTGCGCATGGGCAAACCACCCTTGCAAGCGGCCATGGAGGCGGCCGACGAGATCGGCCTGGCGGTGATCGCCACGACGCTCACGCTGGTGGCGGTCTTCCTGCCTACCGCCTTTATGGGCGGCATACCGGGCAAGTTCTTCCGCCAGTTCGGCATGACGACGGCGGTGGCGGTGCTGGCATCGCTACTGGTGGCGCGGCTCTTGACCCCCATGATGGCGGCCTACCTGCTCAAGCCCACCGAGCACAAGCATGAGGACAGCGCACTAATGCGTGCCTACCTCAAGGCGGTGAACTGGTGCCTCTCGCACCGCAAGAGCACGGTCGCCATGGCGACGGCCTTCTTCGTTGGCTCGCTGATGTTGGTACCGCTCTTGCCTACCGGCTTTGTGCCGGCCAGCGACCAGAGCCAGACCCAGGTGACCCTGGAGCTGCCACCGGGTAGCCGGATCGAGGAAAGCCGCGCGCTGGCCGAACAGGCCCGGGTACTGCTGGAGCCGGTCAAGGACGTGAAGCAGGTCTATGCCCTGGTAGGCAGTGCCACCACCGGTGGCGGCCCCATGGGCGGTGGGGCCAGTGCCGACGTGCGCAAGACCACGCTGACCCTGAATTTGACCCCACGCAGCGAGCGCAGCTACAAGCAGGCGGCGATTGAAGCCAAGGTGCGCGAGGCGCTCAAGCCTCTGACCGGCGCACGGGTGAGTGTAGGCGGCGGCAATACCGGCGAGACCCTGCAGCTGACCCTGGCCGGCGACGACGCCACCGCGCTCGACACGGCCGCACGCAGCCTGGAAAAGCAGTTGCGTGGTCTCAGGGGTGTGGGCTCCATCACCTCCAGCGCCAGCCTGCAAAGGCCGGAGCTGCAGATACGGCCGGACTTTGCCCGCGCCGCCGACCTGGGCGTGACTACCGAAGCACTGGCCAGCACGGTGCGGCTGGCGACCTATGGCGACTTTTCGTCCAGCCTCGCCAAGCTCAACTTGCCGCAGCGGCAGGTAGAGGTGAGGGTACGGCTGGCCGATGCAGCCCGGGCCGATACGGCTGCCATTGGTCTGATGCGGGTGAATGCCGCCAAGGGCCAGGTGCCGCTCTCGGCCGTGGCCGACATCTCGCTGGGCAGCGGCCCTAGCCAAGTGGACCGCCGTGACCGCCTGCGCCAGGCCTCCATCAATGTGGAGCTGGGTGGCCGCAGCATGGGCGAGGTGATCCGCGAGGCCAACGCCCTGCCGGCGCTCAAATCGCTGCCAGCCGGGGTGAAGCAGATGCCGGCGGGTGATGCAGAGCGCATGGCTGAGCTGTTTGGCAGCTTTGGCTGGGCGATGTTGATCGGGGTGATGTGCATCTATGTGGTGCTGGTGCTGCTGTTCCACGACTTTTTGCAGCCCGCCACCATCCTGGCCGCACTGCCGCTCTCGGTGGGCGGGGCCTTCCTCGCGCTGCTGATCACCGGCAACAGCTTCTCCATGCCCAGCATCATCGGCCTACTCATGCTGATGGGCGTGGTGACCAAGAACTCCATCCTGCTGGTGGAGTACGCGGTGATGGCACGGCGCGAGCACGGCATGAACCGGCTGGATGCCATCGTGGACGCGTGCCATAAGCGTGCGCAGCCCATCCTGATGACCACCATCGCCATGGGGGCAGGCATGCTGCCCATCGCCATGGGCCTGGGCGCCGACCCGAGCTTCCGCTCGCCCATGGCAGTGGCGGTGATCGGCGGTCTCTTGACCTCCACCTTTTTGAGCCTCTTGGTGATTCCGGTGATCTTCACCTATGTGGACGATGTGCTGGTGTGGATGGGCAAGCGCATGCCCAAGCATGCGGTGCCGGTTTCGCCGTCTGTTGTCGAGACCTGATCGCTGTAGGCAGAATAGAGCAAAGCCCCCGAGCCTTAAGGCAGGGGCTTTGCCGTTAGTAAGCCGGCTGCACCGGAAAACGCACGCTGACCTCAAACCCCACCCCCGCCACCTGCTGGAACGCCAGCCTGGCCCCATGCTGCTCGGCTACCCGCCGCACGATAGCCAGCCCCAGGCCGGCACCGGTCTGCTGCGCGCGGGCGGCGTCGGCACGGGTGAAGGGTTGTTGCATGCGTTCCAGCTCGGCCGCTGGTATGCCGGGGCCTGCATCGGAGATGCGCAGGACGATTTGGCCAGATTCAAGCGTGGTTGAGAGTTGGATGGGTGCCTTGCCGTACTTGCTGGCGTTCTGAAGCAGATTGCTGATCAGGCGGACCAGCGACGTGGGCTGGCAGTGCAGTGGTGGAAGCATGCCTAGCTGGGTGTGCAATACCTCCTCAGGCAGGGCCACGCTCAGTATGGCTTCCTCGGCCAGGGCGTTGAGGTTGGCGGCCTGCAGAGGCTCACCACTGCCGGCGCGGGCGAAGTCGATGAACTGGTCAATGATGTGATTGGCGGCGTCTATGCTGGCCGCCATGCTCTCAACGAGCTCAGGCTCGCGTACCGGCCCCAGGAGTTCCAACCCCAGTCGCAGCTTGGTCAGTGGTGTGCGCAGATCATGCGAGATGCCGGCCAGCATGATGGCGCGTTCCTGCTCGGTGGCCGCAAGGCTGGCGGCCATCTGGTTGAAGCGGGCGGCGACCTCGGCAATCTCCTGTGCACCGTCGTCGGGTACGGGCTGGGGCTGGCGGCCCTGGCCCAGCGCGCGGGCGGCCTCGGCCAAGGCGGCTAGCGGGGCGTTGATACGACGCTGGATCAGATAGGCGCCCAGCAGGGCCAGCAAGGTGGCGCCGACCAGCACGGCGGGCAACAGGCCGGAGCCGCCGGTCAGCATGCCCTCGGCCGAGAGGCCTATCCAGTAGCGTTGCCCGTCTACGCGGGTGGAAAGCCAGAGCCAGCGTGCCGGTTCGCGCTGCCAGGCCAGTTCGTAGTCTGCACCCAGGTGCTGGCGCAGCAGACGCTCGAACTGGCGGGCCAGCCGGCTGGGTGGCGCTGTGCCAAGCTCCGGCCGGTCGGGCTCGGCCAGCAAACGGGTATTGGGTTGGCTGTTGATGACGGCCAGGTAGCCAGGGCGCTGCGCCTCAGGCAGGCGCTGCAGGGCCTGTCGCAGGGTCTCGATATGCAGCTGGGCATAGTCGGCAAAGCGCTCCACGCGGGGCCGCTGCACCTGGCTGACAAAGACCAGGGCGCTCACAAGCTGGGCCAGCAGGATCAAACCCACCATCAGCAGCAGATTGCGGCCGAACAGGGTGCGCGGCAGCAGCGTCATCGCGGTGCTCCATCGGGCGCAAAGACATAACCCACGGCACGTACGGTCTGGATATAGCGCGGGTTGGCCGGGTCGGTCTCGATGGCGCGGCGCAGGCGCAGTATCTGCACATCGATGGCCCGGTCGGTCGCTTCATGGTCGCGGCCGTAGGCCAGTTCCATCAGCCGCTCGCGCGAGAGCGGGCGGCCTGGTTGGCTGGCCAGCACCTGCAAGAGCGAGAACTCGCCCGAGGTGAGGGCGATCACCTCTGTGCCGCGCAGCAACTGCCGGCTGGCGGTATCAAGCTCGTAGTCGCCAAATCGGATGCGCGCCGCCTCGACCAGGGCCGGGCCGCTGCCCACCATGGCCTGCCGGCGCAGCATGGCATGGATGCGCGCGAGCAATTCGCGCGGCACGAAAGGCTTGGCCAGGTAATCGTCGGCGCCCATCTCCAAGCCCAACACCTTGTCGGCCGGGTCGCCGCGCGCGGTGAGCATCAGTATGGGCAGGGTGTGGCCTTGTTGCCGCAGGGTGCGGCAGACCTGCAGGCCGTCCTCGCCCGGCATCATCAGGTCCAGTACCAGTACATCAAAGCGCTCGCGTTCCAGGAGGCGATAGAGCTGGCCGGCATCGGCCACGCTGCGTACCGCCAGGCCCTGCTGGCTGAGATAGCGCTCCAGCATGCTGCGCAGCTCGGCTTCGTCGTCCAGTACCAGCACCCGCCCTGCTTCGTTTGCCATTGCCCGTCTCTGTGTTTAGGTCTGCAGCCCGATGCTACCGCGCGGCAGGGCGGCTTGCCGAAGCCGTTTGATTACATCCGGTTACAAAGCCCGCCGGTGCTTACCGTTTTAGACATCTGGGGGCTTGCACGTCATCGGCCGCTAACGGTACCCGAGGAAACTCAGTCCCACAGCGCAACACTCCAGTAAGCAGACCACAGGAAAAGGAAACAACCATGAAGATGACGATACGTACGCGCTCTATGACTGGCCTCTTGCTGGCTGGTTTGACCTTGACCCTGGCCAGCGCCGAAGCCGCAGGCCGGCTGCGTGCCGGCGGCGTGCATGCAAACCCAGATGGTGGCGTGAGCGCCGGCATGGTGGCCGTTGGCCGAGGCCCCAATGGGGGTGCCTACCAGCGTGGCCGTGCCTTGACGACAGATGGCCAGGGCAATGCCCAGGCGGCGTCGGGTGGGCGCTTCCGTACTGCAAGCGGTGCTACCGGCTGGCGCAAGAGCGATACCCAGCGCAGTGCTGACGGCAGCGTGAGCCACGAGGGTGCCTTTGCTACCAGCGGCGCCAAGGGCAATGTGCAAAGTAGTGGCAACTACAACAAGGCGGCCGATGGCACGGTGAGTGGCAGCCGGAATACCACGGCCACCGGCGCCAACGGCAATAGCTATACCGGCAGCACGCAGTACGACTCGGCCAACGGTGTTACCCATACGGGTACCTGTACCGACGCCGCTGGCAACGTCATCTCCTGCCGTTGAGCGAACCATGCCCACGCTGGCCACTTTGCGCTGGTTGCCTTTGCTGCTGCTCCTGGCGGTTGCTCTGGAGTGGGCATGGCTGCGCCGCTACCAGCCGACCCGGCTCGATACCAGAGAGAGCCTGGCCTCGTTGGGTGTGGCGGTGGGGCACAGGCTCACGCAGCTGGCGAGTGGTGGCCTTCTGGCCGGACTGTATGGCTGGGTATGGTCCCACCGCATTGCCACCGTGCCGTTGGGCAGCGTCTGGGCTTGGCTCGCGCTCTTTGTGGCCAGCGAGTTCTGCTACTACTGGCAGCACCGGCTGGGGCACGAGTGCCGCTGGTTCTGGGCCTCGCACTCGGTGCATCACTCCTCTAATCATTTCAACTTCGCGGCCGCCTACCGGCTGAGCTGGACGGCCGCGCTCACGGGTGGGGCGCTCTGCTTTCTGCCGCTGATCTGGCTGGGCTTTGCGCCAGGGGCCTTATTGGCGGTGCTGGCGCTCAATCTGCTGTACCAGTTCTGGCTGCATACCGAGGTGGTGCCCAAGCTGGGCTGGCTGGAGTGGCTGCTCAATACCCCCTCGCACCACCGTGTGCACCATGCCGCCAACCCGCACTACCTGGATGCCAACTACGGCGGTGTGCTGATCGTGTTCGATCGGCTGTTCGGCACCTTTGTGGCGGAAACGGC
Source organism: Chitinimonas sp. (assembly GCF_036568685.1). Lineage (GTDB taxonomy): Bacteria > Pseudomonadota > Gammaproteobacteria > Burkholderiales > Chitinimonadaceae > Chitinimonas. The sequence continues at coordinate 75,086 of NZ_DATCSC010000130.1, read as the reverse complement.
GGCCGAGCCTTGCCGCTACGGTTTGGTGCGGCCGCTGAATACCTACAACCCCCTGCGCATTGTTTTTGCCGAATGGCTGGAATTGGTGCGGGATCTCTACCGGGCTAGGGGCTGGTGCGACCGGCTCGGCCATCTGCTACGCGCGCCAGGCTGGCAGCCGGGGGGCGCAGGCCAGACCAGCCGTGATTTGAAACGACAGGCTATGAATCTCTTACCCAACGCACAAAGGAACACACCATGAAGCAGCTGATCATCTTCACTACCCTTGCCCTGGGCGCCCTTGTTACCGTGCAGGCAGCAGAGGCCGGTGGCGACAAGGCACAGAGAGCCCAAAAGGCCATGGCCGAGCTGGAATCCCGCTTCAACGCGGCGGATGCCAATCACGATGGCCGGCTGACCCGTGAAGAGGCCAAGGGCAAGATGCCGCGTGTGGCGCAGAATTTTGACGCCATCGATGCGCAGAAGAACGGTTACGTAACCCTGGATGACATCAAGGCTTATGCCAAAGAGAAGATGATGGAGCGGCAGGGCCAATAAATTGCTTGGCGCTAAACAGAGAGGAGAGCCCGCAGATTGGCTTCCAGCTTGTCCGCTGGGGCATAGCCGGGGCTGAGGGTGTGCAACTGGCCGGCGATCTCGATCAGCAGGGCCGGAAAGCTGCGCACACCCCAGCGGCGCGCATGCAGGAAGTCGGTCTGGGCCTCGCCCAGGGTGGCCTCTGCCTGCCAAACAGCCAGGAACTGCTCGGCGGTCACGGCTTGGCCATTGTCTTGCAAGGCGGCGGCACCGACCTCGGCCAGAACGGTGCCGTCGGTGGTATCGAGCCCATCCACATAGAAAGCGTGCTGCAGGGCGCGGAAGACTGCCAGCAGGTCTGTCTGCGGTGCCAGCTTGCGGGCGGTGACCACTGCGCGGCAGATGGGTTCGGTGTCATAGACAAAGCCTTGCCGCGCCAGGAAGGCCTCGCGATTGAAGGGCAGGCCGCTGGCGGCCTCGACCCGGGCCCAGTGGCCCAGGCGGAAATTCTTGCCTTCGTCGTCCAGCACCGTGGTGTCGCCTGCACGTAGGCCACCGACCACGATGTGGAGTGGCAGATCGGGATGGGCCCGGCTGAAGGTGGTCAATTCTTTAGCAAAGCCATAGCACCAGGAGCACATGGGGTCGGCGACAAAGATGAGTTGCATGCGGATTATCTCAAGTTGACTTTAGCAGTGATTCAGGTCGGGATATGGCTGAACAGCTTGTTGACGATGCGCCATTGCCCGTCTTGATGGATAAGGGACAGGAAGTCGTAATAGTTGAAGTCGAAGATCTGGCAGCGGACCTTGGCAAAGGCCGTCTCGCCCAGGACCTCGATGGAGAGGACTTCCATGGCGTAGGTCTGCCCCAGTGCAGCTGGGCTCTGGCGCTTGGCCACTGCGGCGAGGTAGTCCTCCAGTGGCCGATGCGAGTAGTCGCCGCTTACCTCACCGAACAAGGCGGCGCTTGGGTGGAAGGTGCTGCGCAAGGCATCGACATGACCGTGGTAAATGGCGTCGAAGTAAGTCTGTAGCAGTTCCAGGATGGCGGTGTGGGCGAGCATGGTGCTGTCTCCTGTCGGTGGTGGGGCCGCTGATGGAGCGCACTGTATTTGTGTTGTGAGTGCCAATAAATGGGATAACAATCACATGACTTGATACCTGGTGTAATGAATTATGCAGCGGCAATTTGATGATCTGATGCTGGGCAGCATCGAGCTCTTCTGTCTGGCGGCCGAGCTGGGCAGCTTCTCTGCCGCGGCCAATATGGCCAGTGTGACGCCGGCGGCGGTGAGCCGATCGGTCTCCCGCCTGGAGGAGCGCCTGGGGGTACGGCTGTTCGTGCGCACCACCCGGCATATCCGCCTGACCGACGGCGGGCGAGCCTACTTCGAACAATGTCGGCAGGCCCTGAGCCAGCTGGTAGAGGCCGAGCGCGAGGTCACCGGGCAGCAGCTCAAACCGGCTGGCGTGCTGAAGATCAGCGCACCCACCACCTATGGGCACTACCGCTTGCTACCCATCTTGCCGGCTTTTCGCAGCCGCTACCCGGACGTGAAGGTGGACGTACATATCAGCAACCGTAATATCGACTTTGTCGAGGAAGGCTATGACCTGGCGGTGCGGGTGAGGGCGCTGGCTGATACCCGCATCATTGCCCGCCCGCTGGAAGATGCCGAGCTGGTACTGGTGGCGAGCCCGGACTATCTGCGCCGTGCCGGAACGCCCCAGACCCTGGCCGACCTCGCCCAGCATGACTGCATACAGTTCGAGCTGCCCAGTAGCGGCCGGACCATACCCTGGCTGTTCCAAGAGGAGGGGCGTGAGTTGGAGCTGCTGACCGAAGGCGGCTACCGGGTGTCGGACGATGTGCTGGGCGGCGTGACCCTGGCGCGCCATGGCGCCGGTCTCTTTCAGGCCTACCGCTTTGTAGTGCAGGAAGACCTGCTGCGCGGCACCTTGCAGGAGGTGCTGCGGCCCTTGGGCGGCCGCTCGCGACCGTATTCGCTGCTCTACCCGCACAACCGCTTTGTACCGCTACGGGTGCGGGCCTTTGTGGACTTTCTGCTGGCCTATGAGTTTGCCACCACCGTGACGGTCGACTAGGCCTCCGCGCTGGTAAGGCCGGCGTGTCTGCGTACCGATTTGTTACATGGTGTATGCAAAGAAGTGCTTGTTAATGGATTTATCGCTTCTGGGGGTGGGAATAGAGTCCGTTCCACACCAAGGCCACGCAATACCGCGGGGTCTTGGAGCTGGACTCTCTACCTACTTACCAGGAGCAAATCATGAGCACTGCCAACAAGACGGTTGTTATTACTGGCGCTTCCAGCGGCATCGGCCTGGGCCTCGCGCAGGCCTTTCTGAACGAGGGTTACAACGTGGTGGGTACCGGCCGCTCGGCCGAGCGCCTGGCTGCTGCCGCCCGCGAGCTCAATGCCGGCGAGCGCTTCTTGGGCGTGGCAGGCGACAGCAGCAAGCCGGAAGCCGCCAAGCAGGTCTTCCAGCAAGCCATTGCCAAGTACGGCAAGGTCGATGTGCTGGTGAACAATGCCGGCATCTTCGCCGCCAAGCCCTTTACCGAATTCACCCCGGAAGAGATCGAAGAGCAGATTGCCACCAACCTCAAGGGCGTGCTCTACCCCTCGCAAGAGGCCGCAAAGCATATGACTGCACGTAAGCAGGGCAAGATCATCAACATCACCGCCTCGATCGCCCTGCAACCCATCAGCAATGTGCCGGCCCTGCTAGCCGTGGCACTGAAGGGGGGCGTGAACCAGGCTACCCGCGCTCTGGCACTGGAGCTGGCGCCGCACGGTGTAACCGTCAATTCGGTCGCCCCGGGCGTGGTCGATACCCCCATGCACGCGCCGGAAACCCACGACTTCCTGGGCAAGCTGCACCCGCTGGGCCGTATCGGCAAGGTGAGCGAGATCGCCGATGCCGTGCTCTACCTCGCCAAGGCGGATTTTGTGACCGGCACCGTATTGCCGGTAGATGGCGGCGCCGCCGCAGGTAAGTAAGCCTTCCAGCCCCGGTGGTTAGCTGAAAGCCGGGGTTGATTAACCCCCGATCGACACCTTGCAAGGAGCAATACCATGCCTTTCGTCAGCATACGCATTACCCGCGAGGGAACCACGGCTGAGCAAAAAGCCCAGGTGATCAAGGAAGTGACCGAGACCCTGGAGCGCGTGCTGCACAAGCCGCCCGAGTGGACCCATATCGCCATTGAAGAAGTGGATACCGACAACTGGGGTTTTGGTGGCCGAACGACCACCGAGCTGCGCAAGGAGCAAGCAGCGCAGGCTGCGGGAGCCAAGCCGCGAAGTTGAGTGCTAGTCGTATGAAACAACAAGGCCATGCTTGAGCGAGCAAGGCCTTGTTGTTTTGTAGGCTTGGGGGTTGATGTCGGGTAGCCGCTTATCGGCCGGTACAAGGAGGGAGGAGGGCCCAGGGCAGCGGCAAGGCGGCTTTGTACTAGCGTGATGATATTGCCCTATAGGACGCCAGGGCAGCGGCAGGGGCACGGATTGATCAACGGCATGGTTAGACTACCTACCGAATGGTAGGATTATGATTGTCATGTAAATGAATGGCGACCACCTGGGCCGCCATATCCTGTAGCTGCGGCCTAGCCTGGCCATACCTGGAGAATGCATATGAGTGTCGAAGTGGTGATATCCAGCTCGGTACGTACCGCCATCGGCGGCTTCGCCGGCTCCCTCAAGACAGTCCCGACCAGCCAGTTGGGCGCCCATGTGGTGGCGGCTGCGCTCAAGCGATCGGGCCTCGGCGCCGACAAGGTGGACGCCGTGCTTATGGGTAATGTTATCCAGGCTGGTAATGGCATGAACGTGGCGCGCCAGGCAGCGGTGAAGGCTGGCCTGCCGGTGACGGTACCGGCCCTCACGGTCAACCGGGTCTGTGGCTCGGGCGCGCAGGCGGTAGTCAGTGCCTATGCCGAGATCCTGGCTGGTTTGGCCACGCTGACCATCGCCGGTGGGGTGGAGAATATGGACCGGGCGCCCTATCTCTTGCCCGGCATGCGCCACGGTGCGCGCATGGGCAATGCCGAGTGCATTGATTCCATGTTGTTCGACGGCCTGCACGATGCCTTCTCGACCAAGCACTCGGGTTGGCATACCGAGGATCTTGTCACGAAATTCGGCTTCAGTCGCGAGGCGCAGGATATCTATGCCGCGCAGAGCCAGCAGCGCTTTGCTGCCGCGCAGGAGGCCGGCTACTTCAAGGGCGAGATCGAGCCCCTGCTGATCGAGGGCAAGAAGGGCGCGGTGAGCTTTGACGTGGACGAGGGCAACCGGCCCGATACCACGGTGGAGGGCCTGGCACGGCTCAAGCCGGCCTTCCGCCCGGACGGCACCATCACCGCCGGTAATGCGCCGGGTGTGAATGCCGGTGCGGCCGCCATGGTGGTGGGTGAGCGCAGCGCGATGCTGGCGGCGGGCCTCACCCCGCATGCCGTCATCCGCGGTGTGGCGGTCACCGGCGTGGAGCCGGGTATGTTCGGCCTCGGGCCGGTTACGGCCATCCCCAAGGCACTTGCCATGGCGGGCTGGAAGGTAGGGGAGGTGGACCGCTTCGAGGTCAACGAAGCCTTTGCGGCGATTGCATTGGCGGTGGAGAGCGAGCTGCATATCGATATGGCCCGCTTCAATGTGGACGGTGGCGCCATCGCCCACGGCCATCCCATCGGCGCGACCGGCGCGATCCTGATCACCAAGGCGGTGCATGCCCTGCAACGGACCGGCGAGCGTCGGGCGGTGGTGTCGCTGTGTATAGGGGGTGGGCAGGGGATTGCGGTGTGTCTGGAACGTGTTTAACGCATGCTGCGGATACGCAGTAAAGCAACAGGGGCCTTGCGGCCCCTGTTTGCATTGGTCACGCCGGCACTAGTCCGCGCTTGGCCAGCATGGCGGCCATCTTGCCCTGCAGGGTGTCGCCGGTGAAGGGCTTGACGATATAACTGTCGGCGCCGGCCTGGGCGGCTACCACGATGTTGTCGCGCTTGGCCTCGGCCGTCACCAGCATGACCGGCAGGTTCTTGTGGATAGGATGGGCGCGGATATGCTTGAGCAATTCCAGCCCGTCCATGACCGGCATATTCCAGTCGGTCAGCACGGCATGCACGCTCTGGCCGTTGAGGATGGACAGCGCGCGCTCACCGTTCTCGGCTTCCAGAAAGCGGGAGAACCCGAGTTCACGCAGCAGGTTGATGACAATGCGGCGCATGGCCGGGAAATCGTCCACGACGAGGATGGTGAAGTTGTCTTGATTCATGCTGAGGCAATGCAGATGGGGTCAAGCGAAGGCCGTGAGACTAGCGTTTCCCGAGCGGGTGCTCAATCGATTTTTTGTGAGTTTGTGTAGGATTGGCCAGGACTCAGGCCTGCAGGCCGCCGTCTACTACCAGGCTGTGGCCTACCACGTAGGACGAAGCATCCGAGCTCAGCCACAGGATGGCATTGGCGATCTCCTCGGCCCGCGCTGCGCGGCCTATGGGGACGGCCGCCGCCAGCGCTGCCTGCTGCTCCGCCGCTTGCTCGGGGCTGAGGGTGGCGAGGCGCCGTTGCCGCCGTGGTGTATCGGTCGGGCCGGGGCAGACCGCGTTGATGCGGATGCCGCGAGCGATATATTCCTTGGCGGCCGAGCGGGTGAGGCCGACCACCGCATGCTTGGCCGCGCCGTAGACGGCGGCGTTGGGTGTGCCGGATAAGCCGTTGACCGAGGCCACGTTGACGATGGTGCCGCCACCGGTGGCCAGCATGCTGGCGATCTCGCCCTGCAGGCAGTGCAGCACCCCAAAGAAGTCGGTACCGAGGTTGAGGTGGGCTTCTTCCAGCGTGGCCTCGTGCAGGGGGCCGGGCTGTACGCTGTGGGCGGCATTGTTCACCGCGCAATCGAGCCGTCCGTAGCGGGCCCGGATGGCGGCCTGCAGCGCGGTCATGGAGGCCGGGTCGCTCACATCGCAAGCGTGGAAGTGCACCTCGCCACCCAGCTCGCGCAGGCTTTGTTCCGCCACCTGGCCGCGTTCGACATTGCGGCCGGTGATGACCACCTTGGCGCCCTGGGCGAGGAAGGCTTGCGCGGTGGCGAGGCCGATGCCGCTGGTGCCGCCGGTGATGAGGACGATCTTGTCTTGGAGGTTGAGCATAGGGAATCGGCGGTCAGATGGTGCAATGTGCAGGGGGAATGTGGTCCAGTATTTGAGTCGAATTGCCGAGCTAAAGCGTTCTAGCCTGGCCGCTTTCAATCACTATACGGCGGCAGGTTGAGTATGGGCGGAATCGCCTCCGCCAGCGCATCAATCACCACCCTGACCTTGGGCGCGAGCTGCCGGGTCTGGGGCCAGAGCAGGTGGACGGCGAAGGTGAGGCTGGTCTCTTGCGGCAACAGCCTCACCAGCCGCCCGGACTGCAGGGCGTCGCGGGTGAGCCAGTCGGGCAGGCGGGCGATGCCCAGACCCGCCTCGGCGGCGTCGAGCAGCGATTCCAGGTCGTCGTAGGCGATCCGGGGCAGGATGCTGGCGCTCTGGTACCCCCCGCCGGGCGCGTGGAACTGCCATTCGCCCATACGGCCCTGCCGGCCGTAGAGTATGCCGTCGTGGGTGGTGAGGTCGGCCAGGCTTTGTGGTGTGCCACGACGGGCGAGATAGGCAGGCGAGGCCACCACCATCATCTGGTGCTCACCGAGCTTGCGCACCTTCAGTCCAGGGGTGTCGGCCACCGTGCCGCTGCGTACCGAGAGGTCGTAGCCTTCTTCGATGATGTCAAAGCGCCGGTCGCTGAAGTTCGCTTCAAGTTGCAAGCGTGGATAACGCTCTGCCAGTTGAAGCAGAACCGGGGCAATGCAGTGCCGACCGAACAGTACCGGCATGGTGATGCGTAGCTTACCCACAGGCTCCGCGCGGCCTTGCGCCAGTTCATCCTCGGCCTGCTCCAGCTCGCCCAGTGCCCGCACGCAGCGGGCGTAGAAGGCCTGGCCTTCCTCGGTCAGGCTTTGGCTGCGGGTGGTGCGGTGAAAGAGCCGCACGCCCACGCGTTCTTCCAGCCGCGCAACGCTCTTGCCCACGGCCGAGCGGGAGAGGTGCAAACGTTCGGCGGCGGCGCTGAAGCTGCCAGCTTCAACGGCGCTGACAAAGGCGGCGATGCCGCCCAGGCGATCTGCTGTGGCCACAAATTGGCTCCATTTTGTCTTCAATATTGCGAAATTTGGCCGCGACTGGTGTCTTGGATTCGTCAATATCATAGTGCTTCCCAACCCCGCGTGGGTCAACAGATGGAGCAAGCACGATGAGCACGACGACGAAGCAATGGCAGATGCAGGACCTGGGCGTGGATGCATTGCAACTGCGGGAGGCCCCGCTGCGAGAACCCGGTCCGGGCGAGGTGCTGGTCAAGGTGGCGGCGGTATCGCTCAACTACCGTGACCTCGCCATGGTGCAGAGCGGCATGGGCATGAAGCTCGACTTCCCGCTGGTTCCGGGTTCGGACATGGCCGGTACAGTGGTGGCAACCGGCCCGGGCGTGCAGCGCTTTGGCCGTGGCCAACGGGTGATCAGCACCTTCTGGACGCAATGGCTGGATGGCGTAATCCCGCCGGCATCGACCAATGGCACGGCGCTGGGCGGGCCACTACCGGGTGTGTTGAGCCAGTACCTGGTGCTGCATGAAAACTGCCTGGTGAAGGCACCCGAGACCCTGGACCCGCTGGCCGCCAGCACCCTGACCTGTGCCGGCCTGACCGCCTGGTTTGCACTGGTGGAGACCGGCCAGCTGCAGGCCGGCCAGCAGGTACTGGTGCAAGGTACTGGCGGGGTGGCGCTCTGGGGCGCGCAGATTGCCCAGGCGCTGGGCGCCGAGGTGGTTCTCACCAGCGCCAGTGAGGACAAGCTGGCCCGTGCCCGTGAGCTGGGCGTGCAGCACACTATCCTGCGTCAGCCCGGTGGCGACTGGGCGGCGGCGGTCAAGGCAGCGACCGGCGGGCAGGGCGTGGACCAGGCGCTGGAGCTGGTCGGTGGTGCGAATTTGGGCAAGACCCTGGCGGCGCTCAAGATAGGCGGCCGGGTATCGGTGATCGGGGTACTGGAAGGGTTCGAGCTCAGCATGCCGGCCAGCCTGGTGCTGTCGGTACGGCCAGTGATCCAGGGCATAGGCGTGGGCCACCGTGCTGCCCTGCAGCGTTTGGTACAGGCAGTGGACCAGCACGGCATACAGCCCGTGGTGGATGCGGTCTACGACTTTGCCGACCTCAAGGCCGCCATCGCCCACGTGGAGCGCGGCGCCTTCGGCAAGGTGGTGGTACGGGTGGGCGACTGAGCCTGTTAGCGCATAACGGGGCCGTTCACCACTGTTGTTTAGCGGATAGTACGGCCCCCACTAAAGGGATGATTCTCATGGGGAAGGCAGATATGCCCAGTAAAGCGCACAGCTACTACTACGGTGTGGCCGATAGCCAGGCTGGCGAACTCTACCTGCCGCTGGCAGGCAAACCAGCCGTGGTGGTGCTGCTGCACGGTGGCTACTGGCGCATGCCCTGGGGGCGGGACCAATGGCTGCCGGTGATGGAAGATCTGGTAGCCCGTGGCTATGCGGTCTGGAATCTCGGCTATCGCCGTGTGGGTGAACCGGGTGGCGGCTGGCCGGGTACGCTGGATGATGTGGCGCAGGGTGTGGACTACTTGGCCGAGCTGGTGGCACAAGGTGTAGCGATTGATCTGGCTCAGGTGGTGCTGGTCGGGCACTCGGCTGGCGCGCAGCTGGCACTGTGGGCTGCGGCAAGGATGGAAGCGCGGGTGCGGCCGCTAGCCGTCGCGGCGGTAGCGCCCGCGCTGGACCTGGTGGCGTTGGCGGCGCAAGGGGAGGGGCGCAAGGCACTGGCTGCGCTGCTGGGTGGCACGCCGGAGGAAGTGCCGGAACGCTACCAGGCAGCATCGCCGTTGGCACGCCTGCCGCTGGGCGTGCCACAGCTGGTCATCCACGGTGGCCACGACGAAGACCTGCCGCTGGCCCTGACGCGCAACTATGTGGCGCTGGCCCAGGCGCAGGGCGACCCGGCCAAGTTGCGTATCATCCCCGAGGCTGACCATATGGATTGTCTGGACCCAGCCGGTGGGATGCACGCGGCCTTGTGTGATTGGCTGATGGAACTGTGTGGGTCGGAGCGTGCCTAGTTCAGCACTTTCTCACCAAAGCTGACCGAGGCGCTCTGGATCAGACCATCGCGCACCTCGTAGATCGCCACCATGCTCATGCTGCCTGGGCCCTCGGGAAAGGTGCGGGTGACGATCTCCTGGTCGATCACCAGATGGCCCATGACGGTACGCTGCAAGAGGTGGGCGTGCAGATTGGGCTCGGCGAGCCTTGCGGCCAGCCGTTCGCGCAGGGTGGCCTTGCCGCTGGCCAGGAGCTTGCCGGGGTGCTCGAACTGCTGGGCATCCTCGGCGTAGGTGGCGAGCAGGGCTTCGAGGTCGTGGGCGTTGTAGGCGTCGAGCTGGCGCTGGACGACGGCGGCGGGCGAGTCTGGATTGATCATGGGTTGGCGCTGGGGCTTTGCGTGTATAGGCGGATCAGCGCCTCGATCTTGCCATTGCTGCGCAGGGATTCCAGTGCTTTTTGCAGCCGGACCACGATGGCCGGGTCTGATTTGAGGTTGAGGGCAAAGTAGTAGGCGCCCTCGTCGGTCAGCTTGAGCGATTTGACCACGCTGCTATCGGGTAGCCGGGCATTGCGCAGGTTCCAGGCCATGCCGATCTCGGTATCGACCATGGCGTCCACCATATTGCCGTTCAGGAGCTTGAGCACTTCGGCGTTGGATTTATCGAGCACCAGGGCGGTTTGTGGCAGCCCCGCGGCGGTGAGGTCACGTACGGCGGCTTCGCCGCGCACGGCACCCACACGATGCTTGGCCAGTTCCTTGAAGTCGGCCACCTTCTGGGCCAGGTTGCCACGGGTAAAGATCCAGGTGGTACGTGGCAGGATAGGGCCAACCCAGAGGAAGTCCTTTTCACGTTCCGGTTTGCGGGCGGTGGTGTAGACCAGGGTATTGGGCTTGGCCAGGGCGGTGGCATAGGCACGTGCCCAGGGCACCATATTGAATTCGCAGTCCAGCCGGGCCACTTCGCAGGCGGCACTGAGCAGCTCGGTGGCAATGCCTTTGACCTGGCCATTCTGGCTGTAGTTGTAGGGGGGCCATTCCTCGGTATAGGCCTCGAGGTCGGCGGCGTAGGCTGGCGCGCCGGTCAAACTGAACAACAGGGGGAGCAACATGGCATGCTTGCGGTTGGCAAGCCCTAGCTTGAACATTAGCGAATTCTACTTTAGAAGTGTTGAGGGTTCGTGATGTACGTGGTGCCCGGCGCATTGCAAAACGCTACGGCGTTGGATGCGTGCGACGCTCCCGCCTGCTGCAGCCCGGCTTACTATAGTCAACTATAGGCTCAAGCAGGGCACTGAGTGCCGCCTGCTTCTGGAAATGTCCTTGTAGATCAATCGCCTAGGCTTGTGTAAAAGCCGGGGATGCCGCTATGCTCCAGTTTGATGCCGCCGTGCAGCCCCTTGCAGGGCGGTAGAAAGCGCCTACCGGGATGGAGTCATGACGCCAGAGCAGGACGCAGCGGAGATCGTCAGGCACGGCCTTGCAACAGGCCAACGCCAGCGCGGTTACGCCGACTTCTTTTGCTGGACCCGCAATCGGGATGTGGAGGAGTGGGGTGTGGCGGTCACGCTGGCCGAATCGCTGGCGCTGGATGGTCGTGGCTTCTACACCGATGTACTGAGCCGTGGGCGGGGCAAGGACCCGCCGGATTGCGAGGCGCGTGATCTTGCGGGGCGGCGTCTGGCGATTGAGGTGACCGAGCTGGTCGACGGCCGGGTGATCCAGCAGCTCAAGTATGCCGACCGCGCCTGCCAACCCTCGGATTGGGCCGAGTGGGATCGCGCGACGTTTCTCGGGCAGCTTGATGAGCGCATAGCCAGCAAGGACCGCCGTTACCCTGAACTGAAGGCACCGCCTTATCCGGGTGGTTACGTGGTGGTGGTCTATACCGACGAGCCCAAGCTCGATCGCGATACGGTGGCAAGCTATCTGGCGGGTTATCGCTTCCGTCGGCCTCGCCATATCCTGCGGGCCTTCCTCCTGCTATCGCACGATCCGGCTGTGGCGCGTTGTCCCTACTTTGAGCTTGGCTGGCGCTAGGCCGAGTGCTGGCCCTGCTGTGCCAGCAAGTCCTGCGCGGTCTGTTCCAGTGATCCGTTCGGGGCGATGGTGATGCGGCGAGCCCCAGCCGGCAACAAGCGTGCGCCGCTGCGGCGGTAGGCCGGGTCATAGTGGCGGACGATCAGCGCCTCGAATAGCTCGGGCATGGCCGCCCGGTCCACCATGGCCTGCCAGCGGGTAATCTCCTCTTTGCCATGCAGCTCGGTCAGGCGGGCGAGTTGTCGCTTGAAAATCTCTGCCTGGCTGAAGAGGTGGGCGTAGTCCTGGCACAGGTAGTCCACCCGGTCACCGAGGCTGGCCTCGACTTCTACCACCTGGCCCTGGCGCAAGGCATCCATCAGGGTGCCGGGCAGCTGTACCAGGCCAATGCGCTTGCTCTCGGCCTCGATAAATACCGGCCGGGCCAGGTCCAGGCCCTGCAGAGCAGCCGCGAGGGCGCTGTCAAAGCCTTTCTGGCTGGGTTGCGTGGCATCGGGCCAGGCACCGAGCAGTGAGCCCCGGTGGCGGGCCAGGGCTTCCAGGTCCAGGATCTGGCCGCCCTGGGCGGCGATGGCCTGCAGCAGCCGGGTCTTGCCACAGCCGGTATTGCCGCTCAGCACCACCAGCTGCAGCTGGCCGGGCAGGCGCGCCAGTTCCGCCAACACCCAATGTCGGTAGGCCTTGTAGCCACCTTCGAGTTGGCGTGCCCGCCAGCCTATGAGGTTCATCCAGGCGGTCATGGCGCCCGAGCGCTTGCCACCGCGCCAGCAATAAACCAGCGGTCGCCAGGTATGCGGACGGTCGGCGAACAGGGTGTCCAGGTGCCGGGCCAGGTTGCGCGCCACCATGGCGGCGCCCATGCGGGTGGCTTCGAAAGGGTTCTGCTTGTAGCGCGTGCCGACGATCACCCGCTCTTCGTTGCTCAATACGGGCGCATTGAGGGCACCGGGGATATGGTCCTCGGCGTATTCAGCCGGGGTGCGGACGTCGATCACCTCGTCAAAGCGGGAACGGTCTGCTAGCGTCGCGAGTTGATCTTTCACGGGCACGTACTATGGCAATCAAACTGACCCAATTGTCACACGGCGGTGGATGCGGCTGCAAAATCGCCCCCGCCGTATTGGCGCAGATGCTGGCCAAGCTGCCGGCCGCCAGCCTGTACCCGCAATTGCTGGTCGGGACCGAGACCGCGGACGATGCGGCGGTCTACCAGATCAACGCCGAGCAGGCCGTGGTGGCGACCACCGACTTCTTCATGCCCATCGTGGACGATCCTTACGACTTCGGGCGCATTGCGGCGACCAATGCCGTATCGGACATCTACGCCATGGGCGGCACGCCCATCATGGCCCTGGCCATTGTCGGCATGCCGGTCAATATACTGCCGGTCGAGGATATCCAGCAGATTCTGGCAGGCGGTGCGGCTGTGGCGCAGGCGGCGGGCTTTCCGATTGCCGGCGGGCATAGCATTGATGCACCGGAGCCTATCTACGGCCTGGCGGTGATCGGCCTGGTGCACCCCAGCCGGGTGAAGCGCAATGCCGATGCACAGGCAGGTGACCGGCTGGTGCTGGGCAAGCCCTTGGGCGTGGGTATCCTGGGTACGGCCATGAAGAAGGGCCTGCTGGATGAGGCCGGCTACGCCGAGCTGATAGCCACCACTACCCAGCTCAACCAGGTGGGCAGCACCCTGGCGAGCCTGCCGGGCGTGCACGCCCTGACCGATGTAACCGGTTTTGGTCTGTTGGGCCATTTGCTGGAAATCTGCCGCGGCAGCAAGCTGGCCGCCACCGTACAGGTGGATGCGCTGCCCTGTTTACCGGCTGCGGTGGGTTTTGCCCAGCAGGGCATAGGCCCGGGTGCGATCGAGCGCAACCTGGCGAGCTTTGGTGCCGATGTGACCTTTGCCGCGCAGGTACCGGTTTGGCAGCAGCGCCTGATGGCCGATGCGCAGACCTCGGGTGGGCTGCTGGTTTCCTGCTCGGAGGCCGCCTTGCCGGCAGTGCTGGCGGCCTTCCATGCGGCCGGTTTTGCGGCGGCGGCCGAGATAGGCCGGCTGGCGCCGGGGGAACCCCTCGTTACAGCAACGGCCGGCGCTGGCTAAGTGGCGCTTGCCGGCAAAGGGCAGGCTGCGGTGATTGTGTAAGCCTGTGTATCTGGTCCCAGGGCGGATACATGGTGAGGTTTTTGTCCGCCAATGGGACATAGTGCGGATACATGGGCTTGCTCTACTGACATGCCAGCGCGACGGCCTGTAGGCCACGTGGCTGGCCCCTCCCACGTCAGTAGAAAGGACCAAGATGAAGACCATGCTATCCCTCGCAGCCACATTGCTGCTGGCCGGTACCCACATCACCCTGCAAGCGGCTGAAATGACCATGGCCGGTCTGGGGCGCCAGGACCTGATCAAACGGGACCTGAGTACGCCAGGGCTGGAGGTGGTGCAGGTGCGGGTCGATTTTGGGCCTGGGGTGACGGCGCCGGCGCATTCCCACCCCGGCGAGGAGGTGGCGTTTGTGCTGCAGGGCGCACTGGAATACCAGCTGGCCGGGCAGCCGGCGGTGGTCCTGCAGGCGGGGCAGTCGCTGTTCATCCCGGCCGGTACGGTTCACTCCGCCAAAAACGTTGGCAGCGGCGAGGCCAAGGAGCTGGCTACCTATGTGGTGAGGCAGGGCCGTCCCCTGGTCACGCTGGCGGGTACCCCGGCCCAGTCTCCCATGCGTGAGCGCTGAGCGTATGACCGCGCCCGGTCCGGTCTGGTTTGTCAGACCGGGTGCCTATGGCTCACCATGACGAGCCTATCTATCGGATAAAGCCTTATGCAATACGTTCTGGTCAGTGCCTGCCTGCTTGGAGAGCCGGTCCGTTACAACGGGCAAGGCAAGGAGAGCGGCCATCCGGTGCTGGCGCAATGGCGCACCGAGGGGCGGGTGGTGGCGGTGTGCCCGGAGGTCGCAGGGGGTCTGCCTACGCCCCGTCCACCGGCCGAGATACGTGCAGGCCTGGGTGGTTTGGCGGTACTGCGCGGCGAGGCACCGGTGCTGGCCAAAGAGGGTAGCGATGTGACCCTGGCGTTTGTCCACGGTGCCGAGCAGGCCCTGGCATTGGCGCGCAGCAAAGGCATACAGCTGGCGGTGTTGAAGGAGGGCAGCCCCTCCTGCGGCAGCGGCTATATCTACGATGGCAGCTACAGCGGTACACGGGTGGTGGAACAGGGGGTGACCGCCGCCTGTCTACAGGCGGCGGGTATTGCGGTTTTCAGTGAGCTGCAGTGGGATGAGGCGGCGGCCTATCTGGCCAATTTGGGCTGACCAGATCTTCGCCAACGGCTAGGCCGCAGTACATGCGGGTACTACGGGCTGGTTGCTGCCGGTATCCAGTAAACCGTCGCTGACCCAGCCGCCACTGTCGAGCCGGTCCCACAGCGTGGTACTACCCCAGTTGCCATTCACCGCGTCGCCATAGGCGTGGCAGACGATGCGTACGGCGGTGCCATTGCGCAGGGTGGTGACGATGCTGGCCTGCAGGCTGGGGTTGCTGCGCACGTTTACGCTTTCGCCACTGCCCAGCGCCTTGACCGTGGCCGGCTGGCCGGGCTCGGTCGGGGTATCGCCTGCACCGTAGTTCACCAGCCGCCCACCGGGGTTCACCCGGGTACTGTTGTGCAAGGCATAACCCTGGTAGGCGCTGGCACCCTCGAAGAATTGCCAGCCACCCACGATCTTGCCGTTCACCGCCACCGGGTTGCCGTTCATGCTGAGCGAGAAGTGCACGTGCGGGCCGGTGGTCGAGCCGCCGCAGGGCAGGGCCAGGCCGATCTGACCCAGGTAGCTGCCCTTGCGTACCAGGCTGCCGTCGGCCAGATTGGGCAGGCTCTCCATATGGTAGTAGCGGCTGGTGTAGCCGTTGTCGTGCACCAGTTGCACGATGGCGCTGCCGTTACGCACGCAGCTTTTGTAGATGCGTCCGTCGCGCGGTGCGAGTACCTGGCCACCGGGGCCGGAGAAATCTATGGAATCGAAGGGCCGGCTATTGCCGCTGTTGCCGTGTGGCCCGCCACCCATATACCAGGCCACGCCTTCGGCCCAGGGTAGCGATAGACCGGTGCTACCTGCCGGTTCGGCATCGGGCTGGGCCAGGAGCTTGAGCTGGCGGCTGCGCTGTGCGCGCAGGGCGCTACGCTCGGCATAGCTCAGCACGCTGGCAGGGGCCACATCGAGCAAGGCGAAGAAGCCCTCGCTGCCTTCCAGCCCCAGCACCCACTGGCCGCCTTCCTTATGGGCCAGAAAGAGGCGCGACAGCGGCACGTCGTCACCCGTGCCGTACAGCACCTGGGTGACTGAGCCCAGCAGCCAGTCGCCGCTTTGCTTGTGGATGTCGATCACGCTGTCGTCGGCGGGCTTGCCATCCGGGTTGATGATGAGTGCCCGCTCGGCCAGGGCCGCACTGGCGGCACGCTGCAAGGCGGTGTCTGCGCGTGGTGGGGCGGCGAGTGCTGGGGTTAGGGTGAGGCTGGCAAGCAGCAGGGCGAGGGGGGTAAGCGCGAATTTCTGCATGGTGAACCTCCTGCAATTTTTGACTGCGTTAGGAAACGACCACTGCACTGCCACGCACTGTTGGGGAACTGGGTGGCTCTCGCACTATGTACATCGGCTGACGCCGGTTCTTGGCTGCAAACCATGTGAGGGCGGGGTTTTATGCCCAAAATCGGGCTGTGCGCCGGTTGGCGTTTGCCCTAGCATGGAGGCTTCTTCCTACCCCCGTGTCGCCTATGCCGATCAACCGCCCGCCCCCACGCTGGCTCTGCCTGGTCTTCTTCCTGGTAGGGGGATATATCATCCTGCTGGCGTTGGGCGTCATACCCTACTACCCGCGCCCTGGCCGGCGCAGCATCTTTGCCGACCCGCAGCACTGGCAGGTACTCTCGACCGGGGTGTGCTTTGTCTGTGGCGGCATCGCCATTGCCTTTCGGGGGAGCCGCAGTTTCTTGCTGCATATCAATGGTGCAGTGATGCTGGTCACCCTGCTGGCTCCCATAGTCTGGGTGTTCTTCTTTTCCGAAAACGGCTTCGGCAACGGCTGGTCACTGGGCCTGTTTGTGGTGATGGCGCTGATAGGCGGTCTGAGCACCTGGCTGCGCACCCGGCAAGGCAGGAGTACAGGCACCGAACAGAGCGACGACCCGCTGGCGGCAGCCCAGGTCTATCTGCACTACGGCCGCGTGGCACAGGCGCGGGAGCTGCTGATCCAGGCCAAGGCGCGCTACCCGGCGCGTGCGGCTGAGTTCCAGCGCCTGCTGGATACCCTTTGACAGAGTGTGGCAGCCCGGCCTGTTGCCACTGTGCGACAGACCCGGCTGCGGGTCATGGTGGTCCCATCCGACCCCGCCATCTGGCGCTGAGCCAGTCTGCAAGCCCTGTGCGGGGCGGCGCACCATACCGGCGTGTTAGTGTATTCCACATATTTCCAATGGAAATAACAATCTAGTTTTTAATTCTTTTTGAGAATTAAAGCGCTATTCCAATATGCGTTCAAGGCGGGATTTATTGTTCCGCTAATAACGAATTGGAATAAAAATGCCGAACGTCGTCCTGCTCGCCGGTAGTACCAATCCGCAATCCCGTTCCACCCAACTGCTGCAACACAGCGCCCTGGTCCTGGCGGCCGAGGGGGTGAGCAGCGAGTTCGTCAGCATTGCCGACTTCCCCCCGCAGGCCTTGATCCAGGGCTGGAAGCACGCCAACGAGATTGCCAGTTTTTTGCTGCAGATCGCCGAGGCCGACGGCCTGATCGTAGCCACCCCCATCTACAAGGCTGCCTATAGCGGCGTGCTCAAGGTACTGCTGGACCTGCTGCCCGAGCGTGCCCTGAGCGGCAAGGCGGTCATGCCCCTTGCCGTGGGGGGCGGCCCTGCCCACACCCTGGCGCTGGACTACGCCTTGCGCCCGGTACTGAGCTCGCTCAAGCCGCGTGTGCTGGTGGACGGCGTGTACGGCATCGATACCCAGATAGAAAAACTCCCCGGCGGCGCGCTGCGGTTGGACGAAGACCTGCGTGGCCGGCTGGACGGCAGCCTGGCCCGCTTTGTGGAGGCCCTACCGGAGCGGGAGGTTGGCCGGCACGGCCTTATCCATGCCCCTCGCTCGCACGCCGTCGCCCTGAACGCCTGATCCTTCTGCCTACCGGAGCCTTGCCATGCAACGTCCTGCCTTGTTGCGCCGTTTGGCGCTGTTGTCCGCCTTCCTTGGCCTTTTTGCTACGGCCCAGGCCGAAGAGCTGCGTATCGGCTACCAGAAGTACGGCACCCTCACCATCCTCAAGGCCCGCGGCACCTTGGAACCACGCCTGAAGACGCTGGGTGTGGATGTGCGCTGGACCGAGTTTCCGGCCGGGCCGCAGCTGCTGGAGGGGCTGAACGTCGGGGCGATCGATTTCGGTACCGTGGGGGAGGCCCCGCCCATTTTTGCGCAGGCGGCGGGTGCCGATCTGCTTTACGTGGGCAATGAGCCGCCGGCACCGACCTCGGAGGCCATCGTGGTGCCCAAGGGCTCGCCCATCCTGAAGGTCGCAGACCTCAAGGGCAAGAAGGTGGTGCTGAACAAGGGCTCGAACGTGCACTACCTGTTGGTCAAGGCATTGGAGAAGGCTGGCCTGCAGTATGGCGACATCCAGACCGTGTTCCTGCCCCCAGCCGATGCGCGTGCTGCCTTTGAGCGCGGTGCAGTGGATGCCTGGGTGATCTGGGACCCTTTCCTCGCAGCGGCTGAGAAGCAGCTCGGCGCCCGGGTGCTGGCCGATGGACGCGGCATCGTCGCCAATCACCAGTTCTTCCTGGCGGCGCGGCCCTACGCAGCCAAGCGGCCGGATGTAGTCAAGGCGGTGCTCGACGAGCTCGACAAGACCGACGCCTGGAGCAAGCAGAACAGCAAGGAGGCCTCGGCCGTGCTGGCAAAGCAGATCGGCCTTGATCAGGACATCGTGGAGCTGGCGACCTCGCGCTATTCCTTCGGCGTGAGCGCCATCACCGAGCAGATCGCCGCCGAGCAGCAGAAGATTGCCGACGTCTTCCACACGCTCAAGCTGATCCCCAAGCCGATCAGCATCAAGAGCGCGCTGTGGAAGGCCAACTGAGGTCATGACCATGCAAAGACGCGACTTCCTGCGTGCCACCCTGGTCGGGTCTGCCAGCCTCGTCGCCGGCAGTGCGCTGGCCGAGGGTGAGAGCGTGCTGCATATCGGCTTTCAGAAGAGCTCGCTCAATCTGATCGTACTCAAGCACCGCGGAACCCTGGAAAAGCGTTTGACCCAGCAGGGCGTCAGCCTGCGCTGGACCGAGTTCCCGGCCGGGCCGCAACTCCTGGAGGCGCTGAATGTCGGGGCGGTGGACTTCGGCATGACCGGCGACACCCCGCCCATCTTTGCCCAGGCTGCCGGGACCAGCCTGGTCTACGTCGGCAACGAACCGCCCAAGCCGCAGGCTTCGGCGATTCTCGTCGGCAAAGGATCTGCCATCCGATCGGTGGCTGACCTAAAGGGTAAGCGCGTTGCCTTCAACAAGGGCTCCAGCGCGCACTACCTGGTATTGCGGGCATTGGAGTCGGCTGGCCTGGGGCTGGCCGACATCCAGCCGGCCTACCTGGCCCCGGCCGATGCCCGTGCCGCCTTTGAGCGCGGCAATGTGGACGCCTGGGGCATCTGGGACCCGTACTACGCCGCGGCGGAGAAGGCTGTGCCCACCCGCACGCTGGCCACCGGGCAGGGCCTCTTGTCCAACCACACCTTCTACCTCGCCGCGCGTGACTTCGCCCGCAAGCGGCCGGCGCTGATCGCGGCGGTGTTCGAGGAGCTGAGCCGCAATGACGACTTCCTCGAGCAGCAGCCGCAGGAGACCGCCCGCATCCTGGCCGGCTACACCGGGCTGGATGTGCCAACCCTGGAGACCGTGGTCGCAAGACGGCCGAGCTTTCAGGTGAGCTACCTCGACAAGCGCGTGATCGACGAACAGCAACGTATCGCCGACAGTTTTTACAAGCTGGGGGTGATCCCCAAGGCCATCAACGTCAACGACATCGTCTGGCGCCCTGGCGCCTGACATACAAGCCACCGCCGCCTGCACTGGGGAGCGCAGGTGGGTGCCGCTCCCAATGACTTGCCACAGCCCATTGGGAGCGGCCGGCGGTGGTTTCCCCACCCGGATTCAGCACGGAGTACGCAAGATGAATGTGTTCTGGTTCTTTCCCACCCATGGCGACAGCCGGTACCTCGGCACCAGCGTGGGTGCCCGCCAGGTGGACCTGGCCTACCTCGGGCAGATCGCACAGGCCATCGACCGCCTGGGCTTTGATGGTGCCTTGATCCCCACCGGTCGCTCCTGTGAGGACCCTTGGGTGGCGGCATCGAGCCTGATCCCGCTCACTCGCAAGCTCAAGTTCCTGGTGGCGGTACGGCCGGGGATCATGTCGCCCACCGTGGCGGCACGCATGGCCGCCACTTTCGATCGTCTCTCCGGTGGCCGGCTGCTGGTGAACGTGGTAACCGGTGGCGACCCGGTGGAGTTGGAGGGCGATGGCCTGTGGGCCAGCCATGACGAGCGCTACGAGATCACCGACGAATTCCTGCGGATCTGGCGCGGCGTGCTGGCCGGCGAGACGGTGGACCTCGAAGGCAAGCACCTCAAGGTCAAGGGTGCCAATGTGCTCTACCCGCCTGTGCAGAAGCCTTACCCACCGCTCTATTTCGGCGGCTCTTCCAACGCCGCCCATGACCTGGCGGCTGAGCATATCGACGTGCAGCTGAGCTGGGGCGAGCCGCCGGCCGCGGTGGCCGAGAAGATTGCCGATGTGCGCCGCCGCGCCGCCGACAAGGGCCGCACCCTGCGCTTTGGCATACGGCTGCATGTGATCGTGCGCGAGACCAATGAAGAAGCCTGGCGCGCCGCCAACGAGCTGATCAAGTACGTGGACGACGAGACCATCGCCCGCGCCCAGAGCACCTTTGCGCGCATGGATTCGGAAGGCCAGCGCCGCATGAGCGCGCTGCACAACGGCAAGCGCGACAAGCTCGAGATCAGCCCCAATCTGTGGGCCGGCGTGGGCCTGGTACGCGGCGGTGCGGGTACCGCCCTGGTGGGCGATGGTCCGACAGTGGCCAAGCGTATGCAGGAATACGCCGACCTGGGCATCGATACCTTTGTGTTCTCGGGCTACCCGCACCTGGAGGAGGCCTACCGGGTGGCAGAACTCTTGTTCCCGCATCTGCCGGGGCGTGAGAAGCCGGATGCCGCCAACGCCGTGCTGACCGGCCCATTTGGCGAGATCGTCGGCAATCAGCACCTGCCCAAGGCATCGCAGAGCTGAGCCGCGATAGCTCGAAATATCAAGTCGACTTGAATAACAGGGGAAGAAGATGAAGCCAGCCGTGCGTCGTGTACTGTTTCTTGCCAGCGCTGCCATAGCCAGCCTGAGCGTGATTGCCGAGCCCTTGAAGGAGCTGCGGCTCGACTATGCCTACTACTCGCCATCGAGCCTGGTGATCAAGAAGTTCGGCTGGCTGGAGGAGGCATTCAAGCCCAGCGGTACCGAGGTGAAGTGGGTGCTGAGCCAGGGCAGCAACCGGGCGTTGGAGTTCCTCAACAGTAATAGCGTGGACATCGGTTCTACCGCCGGTCTCGCCGCCTTGCTGGCGCGTGCCAATGGCAACCCGATCAAGACGGTCTACATCTATTCGCGGCCGGAGTGGACGGCGCTGGCGGTGGCCAAGGATTCGCCCATCAAGACCGTGGCCGACCTCAAGGGCAAGAAGGTGGCGGCCACCAAGGGTACCGACCCCTACCTTTTCCTCTTGCGTGCGCTGCATACCGCCGGGCTCAAGAAGGGCGATATCGAACACGTGGCCCTGCAACACGCCGACGGCCGTGCTGCGCTGGAGCAGGGCAGGGTGGACGCCTGGGCCGGTCTGGACCCGCACTTGGCCGCGAGTGAGCTGGAGGCCGGTACACGGGTGATCTACCGCAATATCAACTTCAATACCTATGGCTTTCTGAACTCCCGTGAGGACTTTGCCAAGGACCACCCGGACGAGCTCCGTCGGGTGATCAAGGTCTACGAGAAGGCACGCGGCTGGATCCTGAAAAATCCGGCCGAGGCCGCCAAACTGGTGTCGGAAGAAGCCAAGGTGCCGCTCAATGTGGCGCAGCTGCAGCTCAAGCGTACCGACTTCTCCAATCCGCGCCCCGGTGCCGAACACATCACTGCGCTCAAAGAGGCCGCGCCCATCCTGATCGATGAAGCCCTGGTCAAGCCAGGTACCGACCTCAACCGCACCATAGCCGAGCTGATCGACGTACGCGTCGTGGGCAGTGCGCTGGCCAGCAACTGAGTAGCAAAGCGGCGCCATGAGTAAAACCAGCCTCACCCTACCGGCCCTGGCCAGCACCTCTCGGCGCCAGCCACTGCGCCTGGCGCTGTCGCCAGCCTTCAAACGGGCCCTGCTGGGCCTGGCCCTGCCGCTGGGCCTGTTGGCTGCGCTGGAGCTGGCCAGCCAGCTGGGCTGGTACCGCAGCAATCTGCTGCCGCCACCGAGCGAACTATTGGGCACCTTGGCCGAGCTGTGGCGGCAGGGCCTGCTCAAGCACCTTGTGGCCAGCACCCTGCGGGTTGCGGTGGGCTTTGCCATCGGCACCGCGGCCGGCATGGTGCTGGGCGGCTTGGTGGGGCTGAGCCGCCGTGCCGAGGCGCTGCTGGACCCGAGCGTGCAAGCCATACGCGCCATCCCTTCGCTGGCCTGGGTACCGCTGCTGCTCTTGTGGCTGGGCATAGACGAGGCCCCCAAGATCGTCCTGATCGCGCTCGGGGCGTTTTTCCCGGTCTATCTGGGCCTGGTGGCCGGCATACGCGATGTGGACCGGCGCTGGGTGGAACTGGGCACCATCTATGGCCTTCATGGCTGGCCGCTGGTGCGGCGCATCCTGCTGCCGGCTTCGCTGCCGGCGCTCTTCACCGGCCTGCGTGGCGGGCTGGGCCTCGCCTGGATGTTCATGGTCGCGGCGGAGCTGATCGCCGCCACCAAGGGGCTGGGTTATCTGCTCACCGACGGGCGTGAGACCAGCCGGCCGGACATCGTACTTACCGCCATCGTGCTGCTGGCCCTCCTGGGCAAACTCAGCGACGGCATCCTCAAGGCGCTGGAGCGCCGCCAGCTGGCCTGGCGTGACAGCTTCAAGGCCTGATTCGTACCGCTGGAAGGAAACACCATGACTGCCCTGCTCAATGTCCATGTCGAGCAAAAACGTTACGGCGAGCGCACCGTGCTCGATCGCATCGGCTTTGCGCTGCAAGCCGGCGAGATCGTCAGCCTCTTGGGCCCCAGCGGCTGCGGCAAGAGCACCCTGCTGCGCATCATAGCCGGGTTGGAACGCGAATTTGACGGTCGGCTGGCGCTGGCTGGGCAGGGTTATGAGGGCCTGAACCGAGGCATAGGCTTCATCTTTCAGGAACCGCGCCTTTTGCCCTGGCTGACGGTGGCAGAGAACGTGGCGTTTGATCTGGGCAGCGGAGGCGCCAACGACCCGCGGGTCGGCGAGCTGCTGGCGGAAGTAGGCCTCACCGGCCTGAACAACGCCTTGCCCAAGCAGCTCTCGGGCGGGCAGGCACAGCGCGTGGCGATTGCCCGTGGGCTCTTCCGTCACCCACAGGTGCTGCTGCTGGACGAACCCTTCAGCGCCGTGGATGCCTTTACCCGCATGCGGCTGCAGGATCTGCTGCTGGAGGTGGCCAAACAGCATGGCACGACTGTACTCCTGGTCACCCACGACCCGGACGAGGCGCTCTACCTGAGCGACCGCGTACTGGTGATGAGCCAGAGTGGCATAGACGTGGAGCTGGAAGTGCCGCTGGCGCGGCCACGAGACCGCCGCCACCCGGCGCTGAGCGAGCTCAAGAATGCAGCGCTTACCGCCTTGTTCGCGGCGCATGCGATCTGAGGAGGCGGGCATGACGAGCGATCTGGCACTGGGCACCTTGCCAACCACCGTGCAAACCGATGCTACCCAAACCGCACCCGGCCAAGCGGCGCTGCTGCCTCGCCTGGGCCGGGCACTGGCCCCCTGGCTGGTCCCGCTGCTGTTACTGGCGGCCTGGCAGTGGTCGGCCGGCGCGGGTTGGCTATCCAGCCGCATCCTGCCCTCGCCCTGGGCGGTAGCCCAGGCAGGCTGGGCGCTGACGATTTCCGGTGAGCTGTGGCAGCACCTGAAGATCAGCTTTGTGCGCGCCATGAGCGGCTTTGTGCTCGGCGGTGGCGTGGGCCTCTTGCTGGGGCTCGCGGCCGGCCTCTCGCGCCGCGCCGAGCTGGCGCTGGATACCACCATCCAGATGGTGCGCAATATCCCGCCCTTGGCGCTGATCCCCTTGGTGATCGTCTGGTTCGGCATAGATGAAGCCGCCAAGCTTTTTCTGGTGGCCTTTGGTACTGGCTTTCCGCTTTACCTCAATACCTATCACGGCATCCGTTCCATCGACCCGGACCTTTTGGAGATGGCCCGCAGCTATGGCCTGCGCGGCTGGGCGCTGTACCGCGAGGTGATCCTGCCCGGCGCACTGCCCTCCATCCTGGTCGGGGTGCGCTTCTCGCTGGGCCTGTGCTGGATCTTGCTGATCGTGGCCGAGACCATTTCTGCGAGCTCCGGCATCGGCTACCTGGCCATGAATGCGCGTGAGTTTCTGCAGACCGATGTGGTGGTGCTGGCCATTCTGCTCTACGCCCTCCTGGGCAAGTTGGCCGATGTGGCCGCCCGTGCGCTGGAGCGGCGCCTCTTGCGCTGGCACCCGCAGTTCCAGACCGCTTGAACCCTTTACTTCGCCGACAAGGAAAGCCCATGAGTACGGCCCAAGTCATCGCCCGCCTGCTGCCCGCGCTGGAGACGCCCCGTCGCCCGGTGCCCGACACTGCCGAGGCGGCAGTACAAGACCCCATCGCCATCGCCAAGGCGGTAGCGGCTCAGCTGGCACAGACCGCCGTGGAGCGTGACCGCGCGGGCGGCCACCCTGCCGCCGAGCGCGGCCTTTTACGTAACAGCGGGCTGTTATGGCTCAGCATCCCGACCGAGTTTGGCGGGCCGGGCCATGACTGGGCCACCGTCTACCAGGTGGTGCGCATCCTGGCTGGGGCCGATAGCGCGCTGGCCCATCTCTATGGCTTTCATCACCTGCAGCTGGCAGGCGTGTTGCTCTACGGTACGGCCGAGCAGCAGCAACGCTATCTGCGCGCCACGCTCGAGCAAAAATGGTTCTGGGGCAATGCGCTCAACCCGCTCGACAAGCGCACCGTGGCAGAGGCCGAGGGCGAGCACTGGCGCATAGACGGGCAAAAGAGCTTCAGTTCCGGCTCGGTCGGCTCGGACGTGCTCACTTTTTCTGCCTGGCACGAGGAGAGCGGTACGGCGCTGATTGCCGCCATACCCACCACCCGCAAGGGGGTGACGGTGCACGCAGACTGGGACGCCTTTGGCCAGAAGCAGACCGACAGCGGCACGGTGAGCTTTGCCGGGGTGGAACTGCGCGCCGAGGAAGTACTGCAGGCGCCGGCCGTGGCCGCCACGCCGCGCGCCACCTTGCGCTCCTGCGTGGCGCAGCTGGTCATGACCAACCTCTACCTTGGCATCGCCGAAGGGGCCTACGAGAGTGCGTTGCGCTATACCCGTGACGAGGCCCGTGCCTGGTTTGCCTCCGGCGTGCCCCGCTCGGCCGACGACCCCTTTATCCAGCGCCGCTACGGCGAGCTGCGGGTCAAGGTGCGCGCCGCCGCCGCCCTGGCCGACGAAGCTGCCCGCCGGCTGGATGCCGCCTTCCGCAAAGGGGCCGCGCTGACGGCTGCCGACCGTGGCGAAGTGGCGGTGGCGATTGCCGACGCCAAGGTATTGGCACACGAGGCCAGCCTGACGGTGAGCAGCGATCTGTTCGACATCCTGGGTGCCCGCGCCACCTCGCAGCGCTATGGCTTTGACCGCTACTGGCGCAATGCCCGCACCCACACCCTGCACGATCCCATCGACTACAAGCTGCGCGACCTGGGGCGCTATGCCATCGACGGCCGCCACCCCGACCCGACGCCTTACTCCTGAGCGCGCAACCATGAGTGAACATCACATTCCAGAAGCCCATATCCAGCTTGAGGGCGCCAGCAAGCGCTACGCCCTGCCTGGCGGCGAACATTTCGATGCCGTGCGCGACGTGAGCCTGCGCGTCACGCGAGGTGAGGCTTTGGGCATCATCGGCCAGAGCGGGGCGGGGAAGTCCACCCTGCTGCGGCTGATCAACCTCCTGGAGCGGCCGGACAGCGGCAACGTGCTGCTGGACGGGCGCGAACTGACCCGTTTGGGCAAGTCGGATCTGCGTGCCGTGCGGCGCGAGATCGGCATGATCTTCCAGCAGTTCAACCTCTTGCAGAACCTCACCGTGGCCGAGAACGTGGCCTTCCCCTTGCGGGTGGCCGGCACGCCTCGTGGCGAGATTGCATTGCGGGTGGCGGAGAACCTGGAGCGGGTGGGCCTGGCCGGTAAGGCCGCTGCCTATCCGGCGCAGCTATCCGGTGGGCAAAAGCAGCGGGTAGGCATAGCCCGCGCGCTGGTCACCCGGCCCAGCGTGCTGCTGTGCGACGAGCCCACCTCTGCGCTGGATGCGCAGACCACCCGCAGCGTGCTGGAGCTGCTCTCGGGCATACACCGCGAGCTGGGGGTGACCATTGTGATCGTGACCCATGAACTGGCTGTGGCGCGGGCGCTGTGCCAGCGCGTGGCGGTGTTGGAGCAGGGCAGGCTGGTGGAGGAGATACGGCTGGATGCCCCTGCCGAGCAAAGCGTCATCCGGCCCGCCGTGGCGCAGCCAATTACCGAACTCGCCCGTGAACTCTTGCGCGGCCATAGCGCCAGAGAGGCCGCCCATGTCTGACAACCTACTCGCCATCCTGCCGGAGCTTTGGACAGCCATAGGCCAGACCGCGTTGATGCTGGCTATTGCCGTGGGTAGTGGCGCGTTGCTGGGCGGCCCCCTGGGTGTGCTGGTGCTCTTGACCAGCCCGGGGCAGTCGCTGGCCCACCCCTTGAGCCATAGCGTGCTCAATGGCGTGGTCAATGCAGTGCGCTCCTTTCCCTTCATCATCCTCCTGGTGGCACTGGTGCCCTTTACCCGCGCCGTGGTGGGTTCGTCCATCGGCCCGGTGGCCGCCGCCGTGCCGCTCTCCTTCGCCGCCATTCCCTACTTTGCCCGTCTCGTCGAACAGACCCTGCGCGAGGTACCGCGTGGGGTGGTGGAGGCTGCCCACGCCATGGGTGCTTCGGAATGGCAGATCGTCTGGCGGGTACTGTTGGTGGAGGCCCGCTCGGGCCTGGTACTGGCGCTCACCGTGCTGACCGTGAGCCTCTTGTCCTACTCGGCCGTGGCCGGGGTGGTGGGAGGCGGCGGCATCGGCGACCTGGCCATCCGCTATGGCTACTACCGTTTCCAGACCGATGTGATGGTATTGACGGTGGCACTCCTGGTCACGCTCGTTCAGCTGATCCAATTCACCGGCAATCGCTTGGCAGCTCGACTCGATAAACGTTAACGCGCTTTCTCGCCTTGAAAGGACACTTCCATGCAACGCCGTAATCTGCTGATCCTCGCCGCCGGCCTGTTTGCCGCCTCCCTTGCCACCCAAAGCTGGGCGGCCGACCCGAATAAGAAGGAGATCGTCTTTGGCGCCACCGCCGGTCCCTATGCCGACCAGATCAAGCTCGGCATCAAGCCCATCCTTGAGAAGAAGGGCTACACGGTGAAGGTGGTGGAGTTCAACGACTATATCCAGCCCAACTTCGCCCTGGCGCAGGGCGCGCTGGATGCCAACGCCTTTCAGCATCAGGTTTACCTCGCCAAGTTCTCGACCGAGAACAAGCTGGCGCTCAGTGAGCTGATCAAGGTACCGACCGCACCCATCGCCATCTACAGCAAGAAGCACAAGACCCTGGCCGAGGTGAAGGCCGGCAGCACCGTGGCCCTGCCCAACGACCCGACCAATGCCGCCCGCGCCCTGGTGCTGCTCGACAAGTTCGGCTGGATCAAGCTGCGCGAAGGCTACGACCCGATCCGCGTGAGCGAGCGGGACGTTGCGACTAACCTCAAGCAGATCAAGCTGATCCCGCTCGAGGCCGCGCAGCTGCCGCGCTCCTTGGAGGACACCGACTACAGCTTTATCAATGGCAACTTCGCGCTAGCTTCGGGCCTCAAGATCACCGAGGCGCTGGGCCTGGAAGACACCGGTCCGACCTACCAGAACCTGGTGGCGGTACGCACCGCCGACAAGGACAAGCCCTACGTGCGCGACATTGCCGATGCCTATCGCTCGCGCGAGTTCCTGCAGGTGATCGACCAGCACTTCCAGGGCTTTGTGAAGCCGGACTATCTGCGCAAGCAGCAGACCGCGAGCAATTGAGATGGCAAGACCCATCCGCTTCAACGCCTTTGCCATGAACACGGTGGGGCACCAGTCACCCGGTCTGTGGCGGCACCCGGAAGATGAATCCTGGCGCTATGCGGATCTCCGCTTCTGGACCGAGCTGGCGCTGACCCTGGAGGCCGGGTGCTTTGATGCGCTCTTTCTGGCCGATGTGCTGGGCGTTTACGACGTCTACCAGGGCAGTGCGGATGCGGCTTTGCGGCACGCGGTGCAGGTACCCACCAACGACCCGCTGCTCTTGGTGCCGGCCATGGCGGCGGCGACGACGGACCTGGGCTTTGGCGTGACCTTTTCACTGAGCTATGAGCACCCTTATCCCTTCGCCCGCCGCATGAGCACGCTCGATCACCTCACGCGCGGGCGGGTGGGCTGGAATATCGTCACCGGCTACCTCGACAGCGCCGCCCGCAACCTGGGCCTGAGCCAGCAGGGCGCGCACGATGCGCGCTACGACTACGCCGAGGAATACCTCGAGGTGGTCTACAAGCTCTGGGAGGCGAGCTGGGAGGATGGGGCGGTGCGCCGTGACCGGCAGGGCAGGGTCTACACCGACCCCAGCCGCGTCCACCCGATAGCCCATGCCGGCGAGCACTTCAGGGTACCGGGCATACACCTGTGCGAGCCCTCGCCGCAGCGCACGCCCCTGCTCTACCAGGCCGGTACTTCGCCACGCGGGCGGGCCTTTGCCGGCAAGCATGCCGAGGCAGTCTTTATCAGCGCGCCCAGCCGCGCCATCCTCAAAAAGCAGGTCGATGGCATACGCAGCGCGGCCGTGGCCGCTGGCCGGCGTGCCGACGAGATCCGCATCTACGGCCAGGCGCTGATCGTGACAGCCTCGACCGAGGCCGAAGCACAGCGCAAGTTTGCGGACTACCGCGAGCATGTGGATGTGGAAGCCGCACTGGCCTTGCTGTCGGGTTGGACCGGCATCGACTTTGCCGGTTATGGCCACGGCGACCCCATACGCCATATCGAGAACGACGCCGGCCGTACGGCCTTGGCCTCTTTCACTACCGACGACCCGAGCAGGCTATGGACGGTGGGCGAGGCTGCCCGCTTTGTGGGCCTGGGCGGTCGCGGCCCGGTGCTGGTGGGCGACCCTGGCCAGGTGGCGGACCAGCTGGAAGGTTGGCTGGACGAGACCGGCATAGACGGCTTCAACCTCGCTTTCGCCATCACCCCCGGCACCTTCCGCGACGTAGTGGAGCTGGTGGTGCCTGAGCTGCAAAAGCGCGGCCGCTATGCCACCAGTTACACCGCTGGCACCCTGCGCCACAAGCTCTTGGGCCAGGGCGACCACCTGCCACCGCATCACCCGGGCCGGCAGTTCCATGCCGCTCACCCCGCCACCGCCACGCCCAGCAAGGAGCCCGCATGAGCGAATTCTATGTGCCGTTGTTTGAAGCGAGCCTGTCGCGCCACGAACCCGCGTTGGGCGACGCCCGCCTGCCCACTCCCACCCCGCCCCCGGCAGCGTTTGCACCGGGTGGCAGCCCACTGGTGGCGGATAGACTGGTACGCCAGTTTGGTGAGCAGCGGGTGCTTGATGGCCTCTCGGTGAGCATACCGGCCGGGCAGTTTGTGGCCGTGGTGGGGCGCTCCGGTTGCGGCAAGAGTACCTTTCTGCGTTTGGCGGCGGGGCTGGATAAACCCACGCGCGGCGGCATTACCCTTGAAGGCGCGGGGTCGGATGATATCCGCGTGATGTTCCAGGATGCGCGCCTGCTGCCCTGGCGCAGCGTACTCGACAA
Source organism: Chitinimonas sp. (assembly GCF_036568685.1). GTDB lineage: Bacteria > Pseudomonadota > Gammaproteobacteria > Burkholderiales > Chitinimonadaceae > Chitinimonas. The sequence goes on along the minus strand of NZ_DATCSC010000130.1, from coordinate 45,118 downwards.
TGTAGCGCTGGGACTGCCACCTTCGCGCCATGCCGAGGCCCTGGCTGCTTTGCGTGAAGTGGGCCTGGCCGACCGCGCCCACCACTGGCCCAGCGTGCTTTCCGGCGGCCAGCGCCAGCGGGTGGCCCTGGCCCGCGCCCTGGTGCACCGGCCGCGGCTCTTGCTGCTGGACGAACCCCTGGGTGCGCTGGACGCGCTGACCCGTATCGACATGCAAAGGCTGATCGAGCGCGTCTGGCGCGACCATCAATTCACCGTGCTGCTGGTCACCCATGACGTGGCCGAGGCTGTGGCCCTGGCGGACAGGGTGCTCTTGATCGAAGAAGGCAAGATAGGCCTGGACCTCAAGCTGCACCTGGCCCGGCCGCGTGCGCGCGGCAGCGCGGCCTTTGCCGAGTATGAGGCGGCGATATTGGAGCGGGTGCTGGGGCAGGCCGAACAGGCCGGTGGGCCGGCGCATGAGTGGCCGCAAGGTGACCGTCCCGCCGCTCAACTGCAATGGGCGTTGTGAGGATGCCCAACTATCACTTGCGCTCAATGTGCAGTTCACCACCCGGCACGGCCGGGTGCTTGCTGACTTTTGATGCTCATGCGCGCATTGCTTCCGCTGGCGCTAGCCATTACCCGGCCACTTCCACCAGCACAATGCCGCAAGCGCGGTGGGGATCAGGAAGACCAGCAGAAAGACGGGTGTCTCTTCCGTCACCGTATAACCGGCCCGGGTGACACCCACCCACATATTGGCGGTGGCCACCAGCAGCCAGATAGGCCCAAAGCACTTGGCCGCCAACGCCGTGGGTGTGCTGCTGCCGGTGAGCCGCGCTACCAGCAGCACCATGCCAAACAGCAGCAGCCCGCCGAGTACGATGTAAACGCTACGCATGCTTGCTGCCTCCCGCCGTTGCGCATATGGGCCGCCTGCGTGGGCGGCTGCCACCAGCATAAGCGCCTCCGAGACTATCGTATACAGCCCGGCCGGCGTAGTGGACGGTAAGGCCCATCTCTTGCAGATGGTCGCCGGCAACGGCCCGCGCTGTCATGGCGGTTGATCGCTTCGAGCATGCTGGCATGCGGGTGGGCAGGGCAGTCGTGGCATTGGCAGGCCCCCGGCAAGAATAGCGATGGCTGGCAGTGTAGGGAGCCTTGGATGCCGGGTAATTACGTTGGACTTGCCTTGATTGTGCAATCTTGTGAAACAGAGCGGGTGCCCGGTGGTTCATGAGTCGGGCGCAATACCGCGGCGGTATTGCGCCTCTCAGGCTGGCAGCCAGGTGATTGCCGGCTCAGCTACCGCCGTCGCGGGCCGGTACGGCCAAGGGATGGGTTGGCGGTTTCTTCATGCCCAGCGCCTTGAGCGTGGTTGCCGCCTTGGCGGGTTGAACTGCGCTCAGGAAGTTCTGCAGCCCCACCTGCAGTTGCAGCGAATAGTCCAATGGCTTTCTACCCGCATTGAAGGGAGTACCGGACTTGATGTTCTGGAACCAGGGCGAGGGGTCCTGGCCATTGGGAGGGATCATGGTGCCGGGCGGCATTTCGGCTGTGGCGTGGCAAGAGAGACAGGATGAGACCGGGTTGTCGACCGGCCCATTGAGGCGGCCCTGGTAGCCTACATGCGGCATTTTCACGTCTGCGTTCAGCCAGGTCTCCTGCAAGGGGCCGCTACCGCTGTAGCCAGGGTCGTTACCCCACATCACACCGACCGGCTTCACATTGGTCCAGCCTGAGCCGGCGGGACCATTGGGTCCGCCGCCGTAGACAAAGGTGCCAAATACCCAGCCTGTGAGGTTGGCAACACGGCTGTCTTTCACCGCAATATCAATCTGCAGCAACCGCACGGTGACAATGCCGCGCGGGCTGGTCGGCTTGGGGTTGGGGTTGTTGACGTCCTTGAAGAGGTAGGCCTTCCACTCAGGCGAGCCTTGCAAGTAGGGAACCTCGCTTACCGGCGCTGTGGTGAACAACAGCTTGGCGGCCAAGGTTCCCTCCGGCATGTTGCCGAGATCGGCATTGGGCTTGCCGTGGTCCGCCCAGATCTTGCCGATGGTGTAGCCGCCGGGTGCGTTATAGAAGCCCACCGCGTAGTTGTTCCACATGCTTGTCTGTTGCGGGGCCAGCTCCTTGGGGCGAGATACCCGCTCCCGGGTCAGGCCGTGCACAAACTCGCGGCCATTGAGGCCGTAATCCTGCCAGGGGGCGTTGTACCAGTTGCGTACCTTGTTCTTCTTGGGGTCGAAGCTCTCTTCGACATCGTTGCGCAGATTGCCTTCATAGAAGTAGGCCAGTGCGGCCTGCAGATACTCGCCAGGCTGTGTTGTCGGGTTGTACTGCAGCCAGGGCTGGGCGTCAGAGTTCAGCTGTATCGGGTAGGTCTGGCTCAGACGAAAGACGTGCCCGTTCCAGCCCGCAATGGGTGGCATGAGCGCATCACAGAATGGGGTGGTGGGCGTATCGCAGACCTTGGGGGTGGCGCTGGCTGCCAAGGTACCCTTGGCGCTGACATTGGCGCTCAAGACCAGGCAGCCCAGAGCGAGGTAAAAGAGCGGTGCGTGGCGCAGGTCTGCAGCGCCGAGGCCTAGTTTAGGCTTGGACATGGCTTCCTCCTGATGACGGGTTTTATCTTTATCGGGGGCGCGAGCCGGTAAGGCTGGTCGAACCGCCCCCTGTAGAGGCTTAGTACGGAAACGTGCACTTGCCATCATCCATATGAGGGAATGCACCGGCCGAATGGCGGCTGCTGAGTGCCGGGCCGGCTGGGAGCTGACGAAAGGTAAGGAGGCAGGAAATAGAAGCGCCGGTGCAGCGCTTACTTCAAACCGGCGAAGTAGGCTTCGTAACGGCCACTGTCCTTGAGCTGGCGCAGCCCTTGGTTGAAGCTGTTCATCAAGCGGATATTGCGCGGGTTCTTGCGGTTGAGCAGCAGGTGGTAGCTGACCACGTTGTAGGCCTTGGGGTGGGTGCCGATCTGCTGCTGTTCCTCGGCCGTGAACCCGGCCTTCAACACGGCGTAACCGGCATTGATCTCGGAAGGGAACAGGTCGATGCGCCCGGCCAGGAGCTTGCGGAAGTTGGCGAGATCGGTATCGGCCCGCTCGATCTTTATGCCTGGTGTACGTTCGAACTCGTACTCGTAGCCCAGCGTGCCACCGATGCGGTAGGCGGACAGGTCGGCAAAGCGCGACCAGCTGACCGGCTTGGTCTTGAGGTGGAAGAACACCGACTTGCCATCGAATACCGGGTCGCTAAAGAGAAAGTGCTTGGCGCGCGCCTCACCCCAGGTCCATACCAGCGTACCGTCGTAAGTGCCGCCCGCCGCCTCCAGATACGCCCGCTTCCAGGGCCGGAATACATAACGCACCTCTACCCGCGCCGCGGCAAAGGCATCGGTCACGATGCGTGAGGCAATGCCATAACCCGGTGCCTGCTCGGAAAGATAGGGCGGCCATTCACCATTGGTCAGCGTGACCACCTCGGCTGCAGTGGCCGCGCTCAGCAGGGTCAGGGCGGTGAGGCAGGGGGCGAGCCGGTACATCGCAAATCCCGATGGGCAAGCGGGCTTTCAGCATAGCACCTGGCTACAAGGGAGCCGAACAGTGCTCAGGTAGTCATAAAGCACAATGCCTTACGGGATTGCGCCCTGCGCACGCTTTCACCTTTACCCCTGGCAGGGCCCTTGCGCCGTCAGACCATCCCCTTCCGGTAGCGTTTGCCACAGCGGTACCACCAAAGTGGCGATGGATATCGCGGCTTGCAATGACATCCTTCAGCTGTTTATCGTTGGCCAGCTCAGTAAAAAATTCGAGCCCCCAAGCGGAGAGGGGTGATAGGCAACGGTGCCGCCGTGAGCATGAGCAATCGCCCTTACTACCGCCAGTCCTAGCCCATTGCCCCTGGCCTTGGTATCGCCACGTTGAAAGGCATCGAATAGCTTCTCAGCAACCGAAGCGGACATACCAGGGCCGCTATCCTCGACGGATATCTTACAAACCCCTTCTTGCTGCGCCACGGTGACTTGCAAAAGGCCGGGCGTGGCGTGGAGCACCGCGTTCTCCAAGAGCGCCAGTATCGCTTGCCGTATCCTGACAGGGTCGCAGACAACCTTACTCTCAGACATTGTTGACGAGATACCGAACCCAGCTTCGGTGAGGCGAGGTTGCATTGCATGGATGACGCCTTGCACCTCTTGAGATACGTCAATTGCCTCAAGCTGCAGGTGCAGATTGCCACTATCTGCCAGCCCCACTATCCGCAGGTCCTCAACCAGGCGTCCAAGGCTTTCGACCTGGGTGAGGAGATTGTGGAACAGCTTAGCGTCCGGCTCGAAGACGCCTTCGGACAAGCCTTGCAATCTGCCCCGCAATATCGTGATGGGCGTCCTCAATTCATGGGCGATGGCGGCATTCCAGAATTTCCGCTCGTTTTCCATGCGTTGTATGCGCTCAGCCATCCCATTGAAGTCACTTACCAGCTGCGCTGCCTCTCCGAGGGAATGGTCATCTGTCTGTGCACGGGCTTCGAGGTTGCCACCCGCAAGCGAACGCAGGCTATCGGCGACCGAGTTGATCGGTTTCAATATTCTCCGAGACAGCCTTACAGCAAAGATTGACGCCAGGCTCATGGAAATAATGGCCGTCAATGTCATCCAGCCAACCTCCAGGGGCGCTGGTATCCAGCTGTCTTCGGATGGGAGCAGTTGTGGCGCGAAGTAGCTGAGCGTGCCGTAGAAAAGATAGGTGCCCAATATGCCCAGCACGGTCACAGCCAAGGCCATGCTGACCATGGAGCGCACAATCTGTTTGCTGAGCCCGCTACCCGCTGACATGACTTGCCCCCAGGCGGTAGCCAACACCGCGAACGGTAGCGGGAATGTTCTCCAGACCCAGCAGTTCAAGTTTCTTGCGCAGCTTACTGACGTGGCTATCTACCGTTCGTAGGAGGGTATCCCCTTCGGGCAGGCAGATCTCCAGTAGATCTTCCCGCCGGAATACCTTTTTGGGCGACCCCATCATGGTCACTAGCAAATTGAACTCCGTTCGGGTGAGTTCAAGCTGGTGAGTCTGTCCGTCAAGGTGGACCAAGGCCTCATGGCTCTCCAGGTCCGCCTCCAATGCGCCAACCCTGAGCACCGATCGTGGCGTTGCCTGCTTCCGCAAGGTTGAGCGCCGAAGTACCGCCATGACTCTCGCAACGACTTCAGCGGGATTGAATGGCTTGACGACGTAGTCGTCGGCACCGATACGGAGCCCCATCAGTTTGTCGAGGTCCTGATCAAGCGCTGTCAGCATGATGACCGGTGTATCGCCTCGATGCCTGATTTCCGCCAGCACTTGCCAACCATCCAAGATCGGCAGTTGTACATCGAGTAGCACCAGGTCGGGTTTGGCCGTGCGGTGCAGATCCAAAGCGCTTTGACCGTTTGGTGCCCGGTCTGTGCGTAAGCCATGACGCTCAAGGTAGGCCTTGAGTATCTCCGCAATCTCAGGCTCGTCTTCGACGATGAGGATCAGGGGTGTCTGCCCCGAAGTGATGGCGGACTGGTTCATGTCGCTAATGCCGGGCACTGCGTTTCCCTGCAAAAAAATTGTTCATCTCCACATTTCCTCCACATTGCCTCGACATCAACAACACCGAGGGTATTCAGACTCTTGCCGAAGATGTCAGTCATCCGGACTGCCAGACCTAGACGTGAGAGTTAGATATGGACATGAAGCAGGTTCTCCAGCTGAGCGTTACCAGTATAGCGGTAGCGCTTGGCCTCAGTGCCTGCAGCGGTAACGCTGCGGAACAGAGTGAGCAGCGAACACCCCTGGTGGCGGTGACTACGGTAATCACATCGCCACTGGAAATTACCGAGGACTATCCTGGCCGTGTCGCTGCCGTGCGGACAGCAGATATCCGTGCGCAAGTATCGGGCATTGTGCAACGACGTCTGTTCCAGCAGGGGACCGATATCAAAGCGGGCCAGCCCCTCTTTCAGATCAATCCTGCACCTTTCCAGGCCGATGTGGACACCGCTGCGGCTACCTTGAAGCGCTCCGAAGCGGTTCTCGCTCGTGCTCAGATTCAGGTGCTTCGCTTGCGCCCGCTAATGCAGACCGATGCCATTAGCCAGCAATCCTATGATGATGCCGTCTCCCAGCGTGACCAGGCGGAAGCGGAGGTTGCTCAGGCTCGTGCGACCTTGGCCAGGCGCAAGCTCGATCTGAAGTTCGCCACCATCGACTCTCCGATCTCGGGACGCATTGAACAAGCCCAGATGACTGAGGGTGCTTTGGTAACACCTACCGACAGCACCCCTTTGGCCAAGGTCCAGCAAATCGACCAGGTCTATGTGGACGTTCGTCAACCGGCTTCAAGCTTCGATGCCCTGCGGTCCACTTACGCGGCCGAGCACCCGACCAAGCAATCGAACGCACCGATCATGATCTTGCGCAGTGACGACAGGGCAGTCGCCCAGAAGGGGCGCATCTTGTTTTCGGGTGTCAGCGTTGACCCCGGAACGGGCGATGCACTGGTGCGCGTACTGGTCGACAACAACAAACGCGAACTACTGCCAGGTATGTATGTACGGGCACGCTTGCCGAAGTTCTCCTACAACAATGCGCTGCAGATACCTGAGCAGGCGGTGGTTCGGCTCGGCGGAAAGCCTCAAGTCTGGGTAATGGGGCCTGATCACAAGGTATTCGCCACCAATGTCGTGCTGGGTGAGCTCGTACATGGTTACTACCGGGTTCGTGATGGACTCAAGAGTGGGGAGAAGATTGTTGTCGAAGGCCAAGAACGTTTGTCGCTGGGTATTGAGGTCGCCTCACAAGCATGGCGACCAACTGCCAATGAAGGCCGTAAGCTGAGTCGGGACGGTATCTAAAATGGCTCAGTTCTTCATTAAACGCCCTATCTTCGCTTGGGTGATCGCGCTGTTCATCATCATGTTTGGTGTGATCGCAATCCCTTCGTTACCCATCTCACGCTATCCCTCGGTGGCACCGCCCTCGGTGTCCGTTTTGGCAAGCTATCCAGGCGCATCGCCAGCAACGATGAGGGACGCAGTGTTGAGTGTTATCGAGCGGGAATTGTCTGGCGTGAAGAACCTGCTCTACTTTGAGTCTTCTGCGGACACCTCCGGTAGCGCGCAGATCTCCATCACCTTCAAGCCGGGTACCAACCCGGAACTTGCACAGGTCGATGTCCAAAACCGGCTCAAATCTGTTGAAGCCAGGCTCCCAGCAGTTGTTCGACAAAACGGACTAAGCGTCGAGTCTGCTACTTCCAGTTTCCTTATGATTATCAGTCTGAAGTCGGATGATGGCCGCTATGACGAGACGGTGCTGAGTGACTACCTGGCCCGTAACGTTGTCGAGGAGCTTCGTCGGATTGAGGGTGTCGGCAAGGTCCAATTGTTCGGCGCTGAACAGGCAATGCGTGTCTGGGTCGACCCGGCGAAGCTGGTCTCCTATGGGCTGACCATGGGTGACGTTTCCAATGCTATCACCCAGCAGAACACGCTTATCGCACCGGGCAGGATCGGCGACGCCCCCACGGTTGATGGGCAGCTTGTCAGCGTGCCGCTGACAATGCAGGGACAGCTGCATACCGCTGAGGATTTTGACAAGGTCGTGCTGCGGGCGAACCAGAATGGCGCCAACTTGCTGCTGCGCGACGTGGCCCGCGTTGAGCTCGGTTCCCAGTCCTATGGTTTTTCGAACCGGGAGAACCGCAAGACCGCGACGGCGATGGCCGTTCAGCTCGCTCCTGGTGCCAATGCTGTAAAGACGGCAGAGGCCGTGCAAGCTCGCCTGCAGGACCTGAAGGCGACGACACCGTCGGGCATGAGCTTTGGTGTACCGTTCAACAGTGCGCCCTTCGTCAAGATATCGATCGAGAAGGTGATTCATACCTTGATCGAAGCGATGGTCCTGGTGTTCCTGGTGATGTACCTGTTCCTGCAGAACGTTCGCTATACCCTAATCCCGGCCATTGTTGTACCCATCGCGCTGCTTGGCACGCTGGCGGTCATGTTGCTGACGGGGTATTCAATCAACGTGCTGACCATGTTCGGCATGGTTCTGGCGATCGGCATCATCGTGGACGATGCCATCGTGGTGGTAGAGAACGTTGAACGCCTGATGGCTACTGAGGGGCTGTCGCCTGAGCAAGCTACGGCAAAGGCGATGAAGGAGATAACCGGTGCCATCATCGGTATCACCTTGGTGTTGACTGCGGTCTTCCTTCCCATGGGTATGGCTAGCGGCTCCGTCGGTGTCATCTACAAGCAGTTCACCTTGTCCCTGGCGGTCGCCATTCTTTTTTCGGCGCTCCTGGCGCTCTCGCTGACACCTGCGCTTAGCGCTACTTTGCTCAGACCGGTTCTGGATGGTCATTACGAACAGCGTGGCTTCTTTGGCTGGTTCAACCGACGCTTCGAGTCATTCGCCAACAGCTACGAGTCCCGCGTCACTGGCATGTTGAAGCGGTCCGGCCGGGTGCTCCTGGTATACGTCGGGTTGATCGCGGTGTTGGCGGTTGCCTGGGCCCAGTTGCCTTCTGCTTTTCTGCCCGAGGAGGACCAAGGCTACTTCATGACCTCGTTTCAGCTGCCGGCAGACGCTACCGCCGAGCGAACCCTGAATGCGGTCAAGACCTATGAGAAGCATATTGCTACACGCCCCGGCATTGAATCCAATATGTCCATCCTCGGCTTTGGCTTTTCGGGCTCCGGCTCCAACGCAGCAATGGCTTACACCGTGCTCAAGGATTGGAAGGACCGGCATGGTACGACCGTTCAGAATGAGCTGACGCGCGCTCAAGCAGCAATGGTCGGGATAACCGAGGGCACCGTCATGTCCCTGATGCCACCTGCGATTGATGAACTTGGCACCTCGTCTGGTTTCACGCTCCAGTTGCAGGATAGGGCCAATAAAGGTTATGCCGCGCTGAAGGCGGCTGAAACTCAACTGCTCACCATGGCTGCCGCCAGCGGTGTGGTTGCGAATGTCTATCCGGATGGCTTGCCTCCCGGTTCCTCGATCCGGCTGGACATTGATCGTCAGAAAGCCGAGGCCTATGGCGTGCCCTTCCAGGTGCTGAGCGAGACGATCTCCACTGCACTGGGCTCACTCTATGTGGGTGACTTCCCAAATGCCGGTCGTATGCAGCAAATCATCATCCAGGCAGATGCCCCCTCCCGCATGCGGCTCGACGATGTCTTGCGACTGCAGGTACGCAATAACAATGGCGGCATGGTCCGTCTCTCAGAAGTAGTCCAGCCGGTTTGGACGGATATGCCGCTCCAGTTGGTTCGTTACCAAGGCATTGCTTCTGTTCGGATATCGGGCTCGGCGGCACCAGGAGTATCGAGTGGTGATGCCATGGCTGAGATGGAAAGGCTGGCTGCGAAGTTGCCTCAGGGTTTTGCCATCGAGTGGACGGGCCAGTCCCTCCAGGAGAAGCAGTCCGCCGCGCAGACCCCGATGCTATTGGCCCTATCGATGCTGGTTGTCTTTCTGGTGCTGGCTGCACTCTATGAGAGCTGGTCCGTCCCCATGTCGGTCATGTTGGTTGTCCCGCTGGGCCTACTGGGTGCCGTTATGGCCGTCATTTTGCGTGGCATGCCGAATGATGTGTATTTCAAGGTAGGCATGATCACGGTGATCGGGCTTTCGGCAAAAAACGCCATCTTGATCGTCGAGTTTGCAAAGCAGCTCCAGGAAGAAGGGATGAGCGCCATCGAGGCTGCGATTGCCTCGGCCAAACTTCGGCTTCGTCCCATCTTGATGACATCGCTGGCATTTGGGCTGGGCGTAGTGCCACTCATGCTCGCTTCTGGCGCCAGTGCCGAAACCCAGCAAGCCATTGGTACCGGTGTTTTCGGCGGCATGTTGAGCGGCACCGCACTGGCGATCTTCTTTGTCCCGGTCTTCTACGTCGTCGTGGTTGAGCTGCAAGGTCGAGTCACGGCCTGGAGACAAAAGCGAAACAATTCCGGCGGCGCTGCGGCGAGCGCTGTTGAGGAGAACTGACATGAGACTGATTGCACTACCACTCCTCCTCGCGCTGAGCGCGTGCGCCATGACGCCGGCACTGGTGAAGCCCGATGCGCCGATTGCAGCGACTTATCCTGTTGCGCTTGGCGCTGGGCGAGAACAGGCCATCGGGGACCTCGGCTGGAAAACCATATTTGCCGACCCACGTCTGCAGCGCCTGATCGAGTTAGCCTTGCTCAACAACCGGGATCTGAAGCTGGCCACCCTGAATGCGGAAGCCGTGCAGTCGCAATATCGTATTGCACGGGCTGCACGGTTGCCCACGGTCGAGGCTGTCGGCTCCGCATCGCGTCAAAGGATTCCCGCGAACAATGAGGCGATGCCCGCTGCCGGTCCGTCAATCCAGAGCCAGGCTGGTGTGAACGTCGGGATCAGTGCGTTTGAGATCGATCTATTCGGGCGGACCAGGGCGGAGTCTGACGCCGCACTGGAGCGCTACCTTGCGAGCGAGGAGGGCAAGCGAGCTGCCCAGATCACCTTGGTTGGCGCAATTGCGGATGCCTACTTTGCTGAGCGAGTGGCGGATGAGCAATTCAGGCTCGCCGAGCAAACGGTGCGCGATTGGCGCGACTCCCTGGAGCTGACACTGCAACTTCAAAAAGCGGCACAAAGCAGCAAGCTCGAAATTGCGCAGGCAGAGGGACAAGTGGCAAGTGCCGAGGCCGATCTGCAAGCCCGGCAACGAAGCCTTGCTAGAGCGAGGAATGCGCTGGCGCTGCTAATAGGTACTGAAATCCCCGCTGGTCTACCTGTGCCGATGGCGCTTGATGAGACTGTAGTCCAAACCAATCTGTCGGCCGGCCTGCCGTCGGAGCTGCTATCCCGCCGTCCGGACATACTGCAGGCGGAGCATAGCCTTGCTGCTGCGAATGCGGATATCGGGGCGGCCAGGGCGGCTTTCTTCCCTCGCCTATCGCTTACCAGTTCGCTGGGCTTTGCCAGTACATCCTTGGGTGGGTTGTTTAGTGGCGATCAGCGAGTCTGGACCTTTGTACCGCAGATAAGCGTGCCGATTTTCAATGCAGGTCGCCTGCGCGGTGAACTGCGGCTGGCCGAGCTGCGGAAGTCGGTTGCCGTGGTTGAGTATGAGCGTGCTATCCAGATCGCCTTCCGAGAGGTGGCGGATGGCCTGGCCGGCCGGGAGACCTACGGACGCCAGGTATTGGCGCAAGCATGGGTCGTAAGGAAGGCGGAACAACGCACCGACCTGGCGACGCAACGATATCGGGCGGGAGTCGATGGTCGCTTGGAGTTGCTGGATTCTCAGCGGAACTTGAGTGCTGCCCGTCAGGCGCTGCTGGAGCTCAGGCGCGAGGAGATCAGCAATGCCATCGCGCTCTACAAATCGCTGGGTGGAGGCCTGCAGGCGAAGGGTTGATCGCTGAGTTCAGGAACGGCCGGGTTTCGTGCTTCGGTCGAGACTGATGAGAATCGGGAGCGGTTCCGAAGGGGGGCTATCAGACAGCCAGGGTGGCGGAAGGCGCTGCGCTTTTCCGCCCTACACGGCAAAGGACTCTCAAATGGCGGTGTTGGCTCTACGTCGTCTGTGGCGCAATGCCCTACGGATTACCGCTGATTTGGGTCAATGAGAGCGAGTAGGGATGCGAGAAAAAAACCGGAGCCGAAGATCCAGAGGAGCAGGTGTGAGATGAAATACGCTACCGGCTGCTTGTCCTTGTAGACCCAGCCGCCAGCTGTATGAATACGGCTCTCATATCGATAGAAGTAGGTGACCGCCAGCAGGAATGCCGATGATGCAAATGTCACGGAGAGCCACCACAGATTGTGAGGCACCCAAGGCACGACGAAGCACAGCACCAGATTGATCAGTGCCAGTAAGGCGCAAAGCTGAGCTGTAGTTTTGAGCATGTTTTGGATGGGCATTTGATAAAAAGCGGCACGCCTGCTGCTGAGGCACATCACTTCACGTCGCGGAACACCTCCGCCACCCAATCCACAAACACCCGTACCCGTGGCGAGAGCTGGCGGTGGTGGGGGTAGAGTATCGAGACCGGCATGGGGGCGGGGCGCCACTGGGCAAGTACTTCGCCTAGCTCGCCCGACGCCAGCTGTGCCGCTACATGGTAGCGGGGCACCTGGATCAAGCCCAGGCCGGCCAGGCAGCAGCGGGCGTAGGCGTCGGCATTGTTGACCGCCGTGCTGCCCTTCATGAGCACCAGTTTGTTCACGCCATCGACCAGGAATTCGAAGGGGAAGGCCTTGCCGGTGACGGTGGAGAAGTAGTTGACCGCGCTGTGCGCCTTGAGGTCGTCCAGGCTCTTGGGCTCGCCATGGCGGGCCAGGTAGTCGCGGCTGGCCACGGTGACTTGCCCCAGGCTGGCAATGCGCTTGCCCACCATGCTGGAATCGCGCAATTCGCCCGCCCGCAGCACGCAGTCCACACCCTCGCGTATCAGGTCCACATTGCGGTCGCCCATGCCGATATCAAGCTCCATGCGCGGGTAGCGGGCGTAGAAATCGGGCAGGCGCGGGATGATGTAGTGGTTGGCGAGGGTAGGCTGCAGGTCCAGCCGCAGCTTGCCCTTGGGGTTGGCGGCCACCTCGCTGAAGACCGATTCGGCCTCTTCCAGATCCGCGAGCAGGCGCACGCAGCGCTGGTAGTAGGCCTCGCCGTCGAGCGTGGTGCTGACGGTACGGGTGGTCCGCTGCAACAGCCGCACCCCCAGGCGCGCCTCCAGCTGCTTGATGGTGTAGGTGACCGTGGCGCGCGGCAGGTTCAGGTCGTCCGCGGCGCGGGTAAAGCTGCCGAGTTCGACGATGCGGGTGAACACCTGCATGGCTTGGTAGCGGTCCATGGCGGCTCTGCGATTGTTGGCGTTGGGCCAATAAATATGCCGAAGCGGACCTGTTTGTCCAATCCGGTCGTAGGCGCTCAGTCGGGCGTGCGCTCTTTCAGCTCACGGTAGTGCTGGGCCTTGTCGGCATCGCCCCGTGCTTCGTAGAGCAGGGCCAGCTCGGTATAGACCTCGGGGTCGGGCTCGCCCGCCGCGGCACAGTCTTTTTCCAGCTGCAACTGCATGGCCAGGGCCTCGTCATCGCGTTTGAGCGCCCGCAGGGTCCAGGCCACCATCCAGCGCGCGATGCGTTTAGCGCCCGCGTTGTCGCCTTGCTCGCGCAAGGTGAGCGCCGCCTGGAATTCGACCAGGGCCTCCTCGTAACGACCTAGCTGGTGCAGGGCATAGCCCTTGTTGTTGCGCAGCGAGGCAGCCCACTTCTGGGCCTTGGGCTGGCTGGAGGTGGTGGCAATTGCCAGCGCTTCATCGGCCCAATGGAGCTGGTCGGCGGGGGCGGTATCGACAAAGGCCAGCATATGCAGGGCGTCGATGGCGAGGTCGTCCAGGCCACCCTTGCGCGCCTCGGCCAGTGCTTGCCGGTACAGCTCGCCGGCCCGCGCCTTGGCTTGCGTCGTTTGCGTAGCGGGCGGGTGGGTGGCAGAGGCATAGGTTCGCCCCAGCTCCAGCGCATAGCGTGTCTTGACCTCGGCACTGGCCGTGGGTAGCTGCGCGGCGAGCGGCGTCAGGATCGCACGGGCCTGCTCGAAGTCCTGGCGCAGGCCGTAGCTGCGGGCGATCTGCGTTTGCAGGATCAGCGCCTGGTCCGGGGTGGCACCGGCCAGGGCGGCGCGTAGGCGCTGCTCGCTCTGTGCCGGTTGGTTGAAGTCCCAAAGGGCGGCCAGGTCCAGGGCCTGAGCTGGTGTGGTGGCGAGCAGGGTAGCGAGGACGGGAGTGAGCATGGTTCAGCGCCTCATTGCGGTGTGGTGGCGGCCGGTGCGGCCTCCACTGCAGGTCGGCAGAGCTGTACGGCTGCCTCGCAGGAATAGAGCGTCTGGTCCGCCGCCGCGAGTGCTGCAGGGCGCTCAGCCTGTGGTCCAAAGCCGGGCAGCAGGTAGAGCATGACCACGCGTATGCCATTGGCGCGGCCGTGCAGGTTGGCGGCGGTGGTCGCCAGCCGTTCGCGGTCGGCTGTCGGGTCCACGCTGACCAGGAAGACCGTGGAGATCAGCTCGGGCTTGTCACTCTCGGCCGGCGGTGCGGCCAGGTCCTCCAGCGAGATGTGGCGGGCATCCACCTGCTGGGCGCGCAGCACGCGCACCATCAGCTCGGCGGCCAGCTCGTCAAAGCGGTTGCCTACGCCGATGGCGAGCACCACCGAGCCGGGCGGCACATCCAGCGAGCCCTGCCACTGGCCGACCTGCTGCTCGCGCCGGGCGCGCAGTTGGCGGCCCAGGGTCATGTCGTCCAGTACCGAGATGCGTGTGCCGCGTCGCCACCAGGGGCTGGGGCCTTCCAGGGCGATCAGCACGGCGGCGATGGCGCTGCCGACCTTGAGCTGTTCCTCGCGGCTGATGGCCTCTTCCACAAAGTCTTCGCGGGCAATATGCATGGCCGGGATCAGGACTTCGTCGCAATAGGCGGCCAGCGGCTTGCGCTTGAGAAAGCGCCGTGCGGCGTCGATGATCTCTTCGGCATCGCCCGATAGTGCGCGCTGGTAGAAGCTCTCCTGCATGGTGAGCGCCGGTACCTCGCCCAGCAGCACCTCCAGGAAGTTGAGCGCGGGGATATAGCGGCCGGCCACCACCAGGCAAAGCGTGAGCGGCGTGGAGAGCAGGAGCCCGACCGGGCCCCAGATCCAGCTCCAGAATATGGCCGCCACCACCACCGAGAGTGGCGAGAGCCCGGTGGTATGGCCGTAGAGCTGCGGTTCCACCACCTGGGCAATGACGAACTCGATGACGAAGAAGAGGGCGATGGTGGCAATCGCCAGGCCCCAGCCGGGTGACACGGCCGCAGCCAGAAGCGTGGCGCAGATTGCAGCGATCCAGATGCCCACATAGGGCACGAAGCGCAAGAGGGCGGCGGTGGTACCCCACAGCAGGGCTTGCGGCAGGCCAGCCAGCGCCAGGCCCGCCCAGAGCAGGAGGCCTACCAGCACATTGACCGCGAACTGCGAGACAAAGAAGCGCGACAAGCGCTCGCCGGCGTCGTTGACCGCCAGGGTGGTGGCACGCAGATTGCCACCGCCTATGAGGCGGATAAAG
Source organism: Chitinimonas sp. (assembly GCF_036568685.1). Taxonomy (GTDB): domain Bacteria; phylum Pseudomonadota; class Gammaproteobacteria; order Burkholderiales; family Chitinimonadaceae; genus Chitinimonas. Next base: position 30,019 of record NZ_DATCSC010000130.1, on the reverse strand, counting down.
CGGTCGCGCAGGGCCTCGTGTTCCAGCAGGACGAAGACCAGCACGATGAATACCACACCGGCCGTCTCCAAGGGGCCAAGTACCGAGGCCGCCACCCGGCTCACCAGCTCGATGGGCTTGGGCTCGGGTTCGTGTACTTCGACCGGGATGGGTTGGCTGGCCGGGCTGTCGGCCAGTTCGGCGCCAACCTCGCTAGGGGCTGCCGTGCTGCCGTGCGAGAGCTTGCCGACCAGCCGGTCGGCCTGGCCGGTGATGGCGCCAAGCTTGCCCAGGGTGAGTTCGTCCAGGGTCTGCAGCTTGCTGCGTATGGTGTCTTCGTACTGCGGCAGGCTGGCACCCATGCGGACGATCTGGCTGCCCAGGCCTACGCCCACCAGGCCGATGCCGAGCGTGAGCAGCACCACCGAGACGGTGACCGAGCCGGTATGCCCCAGCCCCAGCCGGCGCAACCTGCGCACCAGCGGCGCGACCAGGAGGCTGAGGATGACGGCCAGGGTGATGGGGATGAGTACGTCGCGACCCAGGTAGAGCAGGGCCAGGACGATGGCGGTGCCGACGAGCTTGCCGAGCTGGTTGGTGGCGGCGGTGAGGGTTTTCGATCCCAATTCTGGCTCCTGGTGGCGGCGGGTGCGGCGCGATACAAGGCCGGCACGCATGGCCCGCCGATTGTACGGCGGCACACCGCTCTGCGACACCGGCATGCGGAAACGGTGCGTAGATGATGCAGCCGCGCCGCGGCTGCCCTACTATCCAGCTGAGCGCCACCCAGATCCATCATGAGCCAAGCCCAAGCACGTACCTTTCCCCATCTGATTGCCTGCGAGCACTGCGACCGAGTCTACCGCCGCGTGCCGCTGGGGCCACGCGAGGTAGCCCGCTGCGAGGCCTGCCAGGCGGTACTGTATCGGGCCGAACGGCTCAATCTGGACCAATGGCTGGCGCTGACCTTGACGGCCGCCATTGCCTTCGTGCTGGCCAATGTCTACCCGGTGATCGAGATCAGCCTGCGCGGCCTGCATGGCGAGACGACGCTATGGCAGGCTGCCATGGCGCTGGCGCAGGGCGATGCCGCCCCCATCGCAGTGCCGGCGGTGTTGACGGTGATCGTGGTGCCCTTTTTGCAACTGGCACTGCTGGGCTGGGTGCTGCTGTTCGCCCGTCTCGGCCGCCGCGCGCCGGGCTTTGCCAGTGCCATGCGGGCGCTCAATGCCTTGCGACCCTGGAGCATGGTCGAGGTTTGCCTGGTGGGTACGCTGGTGGCCCTGGTCAAGTTGTCGAGCTACCTCTCGGTGGTGACCGGGGTGGGCATCTGGGCCATGGCGGCGCTGACCCTGCTCCTGGTGGTGATCGCCAACCGCGACACCCACTGGCTATGGGAGATCGGTTCGGAGGCCGGTGCCGAGGTCGGCACCGCGGCCGGTCAGGCGCCGCAACCATGAGCGGCGCGCCCTATGCCCGCAACCTTGGTGTGGTGAGCTGCATGGCCTGCGGCATGGTCTGCGCCGATGAAGAAGCCGCCTGCGACAACCTGAGCTGTCCGCGCTGCCATTCCGCACTGTGCCGCCGCCGGCCCAATAGTGTCGGCCGCGCCGCCGCCTTCCTGCTGGCGGGCATGATCTGCTACCTGCCCGCCAACCTCCTGCCGGTGATGTATACCAGCCGCTTTGGCCGTGGCAACGAGAGCACCATCCTGAGCGGGGTGCTGGAATTCTGGCACGACGGTGCCTGGGATATTGCGCTCCTGATCTTTGTCGCCAGCGTGGCTGTGCCGTGTACCAAGTTCCTGGCCATGAGCCTCTTGCTCTATACCGGCCAGCGCCGCAGCACCTGGGCCATGGTGGAGCGGGCGCGGCTATACCGGCTGGTGGAGCTGATCGGCTACTGGTCCATGCTGGACGTGCTGGTCGTCGCCCTGGTGGCGGCGCTGGTACAGTTCAAGAGCCTGAGCTATGCCGAACCACGGGTCGGCATCCTGTTCTTTGGCCTGGTGGTGATCTTCACCATGCTATCCACTTTGAGTTTTGATCCCCGCCTGATCTGGGACGGCGAGACACCCGATGAGCGACACACCTGATCCACACCTAGATATCCCCCCGCCGCAGCGCCGCCTGGGACGGCGCGGCTGGCACCTCTCGCCGGTCTGGCTGGTGCCCTTGATCGCCGGCCTGGTCGGCGTCTCGATGCTGGTCCATACCTGGCTCTCGGCCGGGCCCAAGGTCACTATCAGCTTCCAGAGCGCGGTGGGCTTGGAGGCCGGTAAGACGGCGGTGAAGTACAAGAACGTGGTGGTTGGCCATGTGCAGGGGCTACGGCTGAGCCCGGACCATGCCCAGGTGCTGGTGACCGTGGCGCTGAACAAGGAGGCCGAGGACCTGGCCCGCTCCGATACCCGCTTCTGGGTGGTACGGCCGCGCATCGGCGTGGGCGGTATTTCCGGGGTGGAGACGGTGCTCTCGGGCGCCTATATCGAGGCGGATTCCGGCGACAAGGGCGAGGCAACCCGCAACTTCACCGGTCTGGAGAGCCCACCCACGGTGCTGCGCGGCACGCCGGGCAGAGCCTTTGTGCTGCATGCCGAGGATATCGGCTCGCTCGATATCGGCTCGCCGGTCTACTACCGCCGCATTCCGGTTGGGCAGGTGGCTTCCTACCAGCTCGATGAAGATGGCAAGGGCGTGACCCTGCAGGTCTTTGTCTACGCCCCGCACGACAAATTGGTGAACCAGGCGACCCGCTTCTGGAATGCCAGCGGGTTGGATGTCTCGCTCAGTACCGACGGCTTCAAGTTCAATGCCCAGTCAGTGGCCACCGTGCTGGCCGGCGGGGTGGCCTTCTCCACGCCAAGCGAGCGCGAGGCTGCGCCGGCGAACGACCAGACCCGTTTTGTGCTGGCACGCGACGAGCGCACCGCCCTGGCCCGGCTGGATGGCCCGCCGCTCGACCTGCGCATGCGCTTTGACCAGTCCCTGCACGGCCTGGCGCCCGATGCGGTGGTGGAGTTCATGGGCATCAATGTGGGCCAGGTGACCGGCGTGCGGGTGGACTACGACCCGGACAAGCATCGCTTCCCGGTGGTGGTGGACGTCCGGGTCTACCCCAGCCGGCTGGGCGCGGCGCACGACAAGGTGGTGGCTCGCCATGGCGATAGCCCCGCGCAGACCGCGCAGTTCATGGCCGGCATGGTGGCACGTGGCCTGCGGGCCCAGGTACGGCCGGGCAATCTGCTCTCCGGCCAGCTTTATGTGGCCATGGATTTTATCCCCGATGCGCCCAAGGCCGATTTCGATCCCAAGGCCCAGCCACTGGTACTGCCCACGGTGCGCAGCAGCCTGGAGCAGCTGCAGTCGCAGCTTGCCAGCATCGCCGGCAAGATAGACCGCATTCCCTTCGATGCGCTGGGCCAGCACCTCGATGGCGATCTACAGGAGCTCGACAAGACCCTCAAGCAGCTCAATGGCCAGGTGCTGCCGCAAGCCACCCATACCTTGCAGGAGGCACAGCGTACCTTCCATACCGCCAATGGTGCCTTGGGTGAGGATGCGCCGCTGCAGCAGAACCTGGGCCAGACCCTGCAGGAGCTGCAACGCAGCGCCCGCTCGCTGCGCACGCTGACCGACATGCTGGGCCGCCATCCTGAGGCCTTGATACGCGGCCGGCCGAACGAGCCGGCACCGCCGCCGGCCATGCCTCCCGTGGTACCGGCGGTCGTGCCGAGCGAGGAGGGCAAATGATGAACACCATCACCTTGCGCGCAGCGGGCCTGGGCATCTTATGCCTGATGGCGGGCTGCACCTCCACGCCCTTGCGCTACTACACCCTGCAACCACCGCCGGCCAGCCCGTTGGTGGTTGCGCCACCGGCCTACCAGTTCCAGCTCTTGCCGGTCACGGTGCCGGCCGCGGTGGACCGCGAGGAGCGGGTGGTGCGGCAAGACCTGAGCAGCCTTGCGGTGCTGGAAGGCGAGCGCTGGGCCGCTCCCTTGGGCGAGGAGGTCCGTGCCATGCTGGCGGCCGACGTGGCGCGCCGGCTGGGCACGCCCAACCTCGATGCCCTGCCGCGTGGCGCCGGCCAGCCCTTGGTTCGCGCCAGGCTGGTGCTACAGCGCTTTGATGTATGGCCGGGGGGCCAGGCGGCGATCGAGGCGGGCTGGACCTTGAGCCGTGCCGACGCAAGCGAACAAGCCAAGCAGCAGTGCACGGCCGAATTCAGCCGCGCGGCACCGCTCGATGGCGAAGGCCAGGTTGCCGCGTTGCAGACCTTGCTGGCCCAGCTCTCGGCCCGGCTGGCGGCGAGTGTGCAGGCCTATGCGGCGGGGCAGGCTGGCTGCGGCTGATTACCTCACCGCACCACGCAGTAGGGCGAGCCAGCGGCTCGCCCTTATTTGTTCCAACCGTGGTCTGTTTCAATGAGCCACGCTTGGGGTCAGCAAGTCGGCGATGCCGATGCGCTCGGCAAAGTCGATACGTACCTGCTCGGCCAGTGCCGTGACCTCCTCGGCGCCATCCCCTACAAAGTCGATCACGCTGCGCATGGGTCGCCGGCCTTGCGGCAGACCGACGATGCGCGAGACTTCGTCGGCCACCGCCTGCGGGTCGGCATGCTCGGGGGTGAGGGCGCTCAGGCGGGCGCCGACCTGGTCCATCAGGCCGTCGTAGCGGGCATAGCCGGCCGCGGTGATGGCATCGGCCGGCTTGCCAGCGCTGGGAAAGTGATCGGTGCCGCGGGTAAAGGCACCGGGTACAACGATGCTGGTCTCGATGCCAAAGCGTGCCAGTTCGTAGGCATAGCTCACCGCCAGGCTATCCATGGCCGCCTTGGCGGCAGCGTAAGGGCCCAGAAAGGGCGGAAAGCCACCGCGCACGGTAGTGGAACTGATCCACAGCACAAGGCCTGCCTCCTGCTTGCGCATGATCGGCAGTACCGCGCGGTTGACCCGTTGGGTGCCCAGGAAGTTGGTGTCGAAGACCTTGCTGATCTCCTCCGGCGTATAGGCCTCGGCCGGGCCCACCACCAGATGGCCGGCGTTGTGCATGACCACATCGAGCCGGCCCTGCTCGGCCAGGATGCTGGCGACGGCAGCGTCGGCCGAGGCTTGCGAGAGCACGTCGAGCTCGACGATATGGATATTGCGGGAGGTGGCCTTGAGTTCGGCTGCCTTGGCGGCGTTGCGGCCGTGAATATCGCGCAGGCTGGCGTAGACGGTGTGGCCGGCCTGGGCCAGTGCCAGGGCGCTGAGTTTGCCAATGCCGGTGCCTGCGCCGGTGACGAGGACGATGGATTTCATGGTGCTTCCTTTCGAATCGTGTGAGCCGATGCCGCATGGAATCGGCCTGATTTGTCCTGTGCTGAGCAGGGCGCTGTCGCGCCCTAGACCATGCCGCCATTGGCACGCAGGGTCTGGCCATTGATCCAGCCACCCTCGGGGCCGACCAGGAAGGCCACGGTATTGGCGATATCTTCCGGCTTGCCCAGGCGCTCCAGCGGGTTGAGCTTGGCCAGGCGGTCTATGGTTTCATCGGTCTTGCCGTTCAGGAACAGATCGGTGGCGGTAGGGCCGGGGGCGACGGCGTTGACGGTAATGTTTTTGCCGCGCAGCTCCTTGGCCAGGATGGCGGTCATCACTTCGATGGCGCCCTTGGTGGCGGCATAGCCCGAGTAGCCCGGCATGGAGAGGCCGATGATGCTGGTGGAGAAGTTGACGATGCGGCCGCCGTGGGCCAGCCGGGTGGCGGCTTCGCGCATGGTGTTGAAGCTGCCCTTCACATTGATGGCGAACTGGCGATCGAAGGTGGCGTCGTCGGTATCGGCCAGGGTAGGTAGGTGCGAGGGCAGGATGCCGGCGTTGTTGATCAACACGTCCACCTTGCCGAAGGCGGCGACGGTGACATCGAACAACTGGCGCACGGCTGCCGGGTCGGCCACGTCGCCCTTCACCGCGATGGCGCGGCCACCGGTGGCTTCGATGCGGCCGACCAGGGCCTCGGCCTCGGCACTGCTGCTGGCGTAGTTCACGACGACGGCGTAGCCGTCACGCGCCAGACGCTGGGCGATGGCGGCGCCAATGCCGCGGGAGGCGCCGGTGACGATGGCAACTTGCTGCTGGGTCTGGGCTTGCTGGGTCATGGTCTTGCTCCGTATTGGGTAGAAGGGCTGGGCCGGGGCGGTGGTGCTGCCTCCTGCTGCAGTGGTGGCCATTCTTCCCTTGAGAGCTGTTTGGATAAATACACATTATTTGCTATGACTGTGCAAATTTGACCAACAATTCTTCACGGCCGGGTCTGCCCTGAAAAGATCGGGGCCAGGCACTAAGATTGAAGCGAGCCCTACGACGCACCGAGCCCCGTACCATGCCCCGCCTATTGCATACCCCTCTGTGCATCCCGGCTGCTTTGGCCTGTGTCGGCCTGTTGCCCCAAGCGCACGCGGACGAGACCCTGACGCTCTACTACCTGGAGCGGCCGCCCTTTATCGGTACCAATGAGCAGGGGGATGTGGATGGCCTGACGGCCGAGCCGGTGGAGCGGGCGCTCAAGCGGGCCGGCATACCCTATACCTGGGTGAAAATGCCCTGGAACCGCCAACTGGCACTGTTGCAGGCCAATCAGGGCAAGGCCTGCGGTACCCTGTTCTACAAGACGGCTGAACGGCAGCGCTGGGGGCGTTTTTCTGTGCCCATCTACCTCGATACACCGCTGGTCTTTGTGACTCGGGCCAACTACGAGCTCAAGGAAAAGCGGTTCATAGAGGTAATGCGTAACAAGGCACACCGTTTTCTGGTCAAGGAGCGGGTGGCCAGCGTGCCCGAGCTACGCGCTGCGCTGCAGGACGCCAAGTCGCACACCATCACCACCTACTACGAGACCAGCGAGATGCTGGACATGCTGCGCAGAGGCATAGGCGATGTGGTCGTGGTGCCGGGCGAGGAGGCCCGCTACCTGTTCGAGCAACAAGGCGGCGCGATCAGCGGCCTGCGGCTATGGGCGCTGGCCGATATGCCCAAGGGCGAGCACCGCCATCTGCTCTGTACCCAGTCGGTGCCTGAGGAATGGATGGAGCGCATCAACGCGCATATCAGTCTCTCCAGTAAACGCTGAGGGCGGCTGCCGGCCACCTTGCCCGCAGGTCCTACGCCTCACGCTATTCCACGCGGCTCGCCGGGAACCTCATCTCGCCCGGCAACTCCCATCCTTTCGTACTACGCTGCATTGCAGCATGGCCCGGCGTGTCCGTGGTCATCAACCCCAACACAGCAAGCAGGAGGCAGGTATGGCAAGTTTGGATAACAAGGTGGCCTATATCACCGGAGCAGCCAGCGGCATCGGCAAGGAGATTGCAATCGAGTTCGCCCGCGCAGGGGCGCATATCGTGGTGGCGGACCTGAACAAGGAAGCGGCCGACGCCACGGCGGCTGAGATTGCCAAGTTGGGCGTCAAGGCCATCGGCGTCGCGGTGGATGTGACCAACGAGGAACAGGTCGATGCCTCGGTACAGCAGGCGGTCGCCGCGCTGGGCAATATCGACGTGCTGATCAGCAATGCCGGCATCCAGATCGTGCACCCGGTGCATGAGTTCAGCTTTGCCGACTGGAAGAAGATGCTGGCGATCCACCTTGATGGCGCCTTCTTGACCACCCGCGCCTGCGTGAAGCAGATGATCGCCAGCGGCAAGGGTGGCAGCATCATCTATATGGGCTCAGTGCACTCCAAGGAAGCCTCGCTGCTCAAGGCTCCCTATGTCACCGCCAAGCACGGCCTGATCGGCCTCGCCAAGACCGTGGCCAAGGAAGGCGCGGCGCACAATATCCGCGCCAACGTGATCTGCCCAGGCTTTGTGCGCACCCCGCTGGTGGAAAAGCAGATTCCTGAACAGGCCAAGACCCTGGGCATCAGCGAGCAGGAAGTGGTCAAGAATGTGATGCTCAAGGAGACGGTGGACGGCGAATTCACCACCACGGCCGACGTGGCCCAGGTGGCCTTGATGTTTGCGTCCTTCCCCACCAATGCGCTCACCGGCCAGTCACTGGTGGTGAGCCATGGCTGGTTTATGCAGTAAGCCTAGGAGACCCTAAGGCAAGGGGCCTTGATAGCCGCGCCGTGGTGCCGGATTGCCGCGCAGCACGTGCAGGGTTTCGAGCCAGGTCAGGGCGGTATCGTCCGGGCGATTTGGGGAGGCAAAGTGGTAGGGCAGGCCCAGCGTCTTGGCCAGCCCGGCCGCCACCTGCGAGAGCAGGCCAGCCTCGCCGCAGGGCTTGGCGCGTTTGTCCGGGTAGAGGGCGAACTGCAGGTAGGCACCGGTGGCCACGGTGGCGAGCTCGAATTCCTCCGGGTCGCCATCAAGCTGCATATAGATGGAGAGCTTGAGCGACCAGCCGTTGGCATCACCCAGCCAGGCCACTTGCACGCACACCGGCTGGCCAGGCAGTTGCGCCACCCGCGCCAGTAAACGGTCCTGGTGCAGATCGGCCAGTTCGCGGGCGTGTTGCGCTGCTACCTCCTCGGCCAGCAGGGGCTGCAGCTTCTTCCATTCCTGACTGCAGAAGTCGCTGGTCCAGGCCTTGACCTGGCCGGTGCGCAAGAGCACGGCGATCACCTGCAGATCGTAGTGCCGGTCCCAGGCCGGGCAGCTTGGGCGGTCTTGCCAGCTGATGGTGAAGAAGGGGAAGTCCTGGCCGTATGGGGCATAGGCCGCCGCCAGCAATTCGCCAAACTGCCAGGGGCGCAGGCCGGGGTAGTCGTAGCGCACGCAGCGAAACAGCTGCGAAGGGCGCGTGCCGGCGTCCACCTGACGGCGCAGGTAGTTGACGATCTCGGCCTGATCGGCCTGGCTGAGCAGTTTGCAAGGCATGGCGCAGGGGAGGGCGCGTGCTATGACAAACTCACAATATCGCGCAGCGCAGGGACGGATGCCATCCTCTATTTGGGGGAAAACGCCCAAACGCATAGCATACGGGGCATGTCTGCATGATTTTGCCGACCAGCGGCATGTGGCACAGGTTTGTGCTGCCAGCCTAAGATGAAACGTCGTCCCGCCTTCATCGCCCCCGGAGCCCTACATGCTCAAAGGCCTACCCAAGCCGCTGGTCCTCGGTTTCTTGATCGCGGTCGTCACCTTGCTGCTCAATGCCTTGGTGCCGTACTACTTTGTCGAATCGCTGGTCAGTACCAGCCACCGCGCCGAGGCCTCGCAACGCCTGCTCGATACCCTGACCGAACTGCGCGGTAACCTGATCGAGGCCGAGACCGGCCAGCGCGGCTACCTCCTGACCCGCAACCGGGCTTATCTGCAGCCCTACGACATGGCCCAGCACGAGGTGCAGGTCAACCTGGAGACCTTGCATACCCTGCTGGCAGACCGGCCAGAACAGGAGGAGCGGCTGAAGTATCTGGAGGAACAGGCCCAGCGCAAGCTCGACGAGCTCAAGCTCACGGTGGAGCTGATGCAGCAGGGCAGGGCTGAGGAAGCTGAGCGCCTGGTGGCCAACGATCACGGCAACAGCATGATGCAGACCCTGCGGGCGACGATCACCCGGCTGTCTTCGGCAGAGCGGATGCGCCGCATGGAGCATGTCTATCGCGCCAACAGCAATGCCGAGCTGGCCGTGTTGGTATTCGTGGCCATTGCGCTGATCGATGCGCTGCTGTTCGGCTGTATCTTTGCCTACCTGGTGCGCATCATCCGCTCGCGCAGCGCCGCCGAGGTGGCGGCCAGCGAGCAGTCGGTGATTTTGCGCGGCGTGCTCAATAGCATGCACGAGGGCGTGATCGTGGCCGACCGGGATGGTCGCGCGCTGCTGACCAACCCGGCGGCCGAGCGCATCATCGGTAGCCGGCTGACCACCTTCCGCCAGGCAGCGCGTAGCGGCCTGGTCAAGATACTGCACGCCGACGGCACACCCTACGAAGAGACCCAGATGCCCCTGGAGCGCGCGCTCCAAGGCGACCTGGTGGTGGGCGAGCGGCTGCAGCTGGTGGGGCAGCACGGCGACACCAGCTGGTTGTCCTTCAACAGCATGCCCATCCTGACCGAGAGCGGGGAGCAGACCGGTGGGGTAACCGTGTTCCGTGATGTGACCCACCTCAAGCGCGACGCCGACAACCTCAAGGCGCTCAACGTGCAGCTCAGCGAGGGCATGGCCGAGCTGGCGCACCAAAATTACGAGATCTCCAAACTCAGCGAGCTGGCCAATGTGTTGCAGACCTGTCGCGACGAAAAGGAGGCCTGCGGCGTGCTCTCCAGCTCGGCAGCCGGCTTGTTCCAAGGTGCGCCGGGTGCCCTGTACCTGTTGGCGGCCTCGCGCAACTACCTGGAGCTGTGCGGTAGCTGGGGCGAGATCGGTACGCCGCCGCAGGTGATCCAGCCGGATGATTGCTGGGCGATCCGGCGTGGCCGGGTGCATAGGGTCTGTGAGGAGGAGGGAGGCCTGTGCTGCGCCCATGTGCAGAACCAGGACAAGCCGCCCGAGGGCTATCTGTGCGTGCCCATGGTGGCGCAGGGCGAGACCATGGGGCTGCTCTTTCTCTCGCTCGACGGTGTGGCGCTGGCGCGGGGGCAGGATGCCCTGGCCCGCTTTGCCGGCACGGTGGCCGAACAGTGCGCGCTGGCCCTCTCCAACCTGCGGCTGCGCGAGCAACTGCGCTACCAGTCCATGCACGACCCATTGACCGGGCTATTCAATCGCCGCTTCCTGGAGGCCACGCTGGACCTGGAGCTCAGCCGCTCGGCCCGCTCCGGCCAGCCGCTCACGGTGGCCATGTTGGACGTGGACCATTTCAAGCGCTTCAACGATACCTTTGGTCACGATGCCGGCGACGTGCTGCTGCGTGAATTCGGCGCGGTGCTCAAGCTTTCTTCACGCGATAGCGACATTGCCTGCCGCTATGGCGGTGAGGAGTTCATGCTGATCCTGCCGCAGACCGATCTGGCCATGGCCCGTGAATGCGTGGAGCGGGTATTGCAGGCCGTACGGACGATGGAGGTGAACTACGCCGGCCAGCTCTTGGGTACTGTGACCGTCTCGGCCGGCGTGGCCGACTACCACCGTAACGATACTGCAGAAGGATTGGTGAAGCGGGCCGACACCGCCCTCTATCAAGCCAAGACGGCGGGTCGTGATCGCCTGGTGGCGGCGAGCTGACCGTATTGGGTCAGCGACTTGCTACTGCTGTTTGAGCCTGTATCAACTCAGCTCCCGGTACATGACCGTGGTCGGCCCTAGGCTGCCATCCTGCTGGCTGGCATAGGCCGGGATGCTGCCCACGGTGATATAGCCCAGCGAGGCATACAGCCGTTCCGCCGGGCTGCCGGTATTGGTGTCCAACACCAAGAGGCTACGAGCCTTGGCACGGGCGCCAGCTTCCACCGCCTGCATCAGCAGCCGGGCCGCACCCTGGCGGCGGGCGGCCGGGTGGACCATGACCTTGCAGACTTCGCCGCGATGGCGGCCATTGGCCGGCATGTCGAGCTGCAATTGTGCAGTGCCGATCACGCGGCCATCCTGCAGCGCCACCCATTGCAGCTTGGCGCCGCTTTGCAGCGCACCTAGCTGGCCGCGCCACCAGTTGGCGGCATCCTCCAGACTGAACGGTTCGACAAAGCCGATACTGGCACCCGCTGCCACGCTGGCTTGCAGTACCTCAGCCAGCTCGTACAGGCGCTCGGCCAGTTGTTCGGCGTTCAAGGCTTCGATGGTGCAGATGTTCATGGTCGTCCCAGGGCGATCAGGTAGCGGGCCGGAGTGGTGGCGGGGTTGTGGAAGCGGGTGGCGTCAAACAGCCGGAAGCTCAGGCTGTCGCCTGGCCGTAGGGCGAAGGTCTCGCTGCCCAGGGTGTAGTGCAGTTCGCCCTCCAGCAGCCAGATATGGTGCTCAAGGCCCGGTTGGGGGCTGCGCTCGTAGCTGAGGGTGGTACCGGGTGGAATCTGCCCCTCGACCAGGTCCACATTGAAGCCCGTCATGGGGGGCGCCACGCCGCGGCGACGAAAGCCGGTCTCCGGGTCTATCCAGACCGGTTGCGCTGCCGCGCGTAGCAGACGCACGGGCTCGACCTCCACCTCGGCCAGCAGGCGCGACATGGGCAGGCCGTAGCTGGCGCACAGCCTGCCCAGCAGGGAGGCCGTGGGACTGCTCTCGCCCCGCTCCAGGCGCGATAGCGTGGCGCGGCTGATGCCGCTTTGCTCGGCCAATGCTTCCAGCGACCAGCCGCGCTGCTGGCGCAGGTCGGCAAGCCGCTGCGCCAGCCGTTGGTCGATCTCCGCGGCACGTTGGTCTAGCGCAGCGTGGTTTGTATCTTGGGAAGTATTTCTCATAAATGAGAATTTGCTCCCAAAACCGGGTTGCTGTCAAACCGGGGCTGTGTGCTCGTGCGCGGCGATATGCCGGCCCAACGCGCTGGGCCGGCTGGCCAGGAAGTGCCACAAACGCTCGGTGTAGTCTGGCCCTACGGCCTGGGCGATCGAAGGGCGGGCTGCCAGCGTGCTGCGCCAGGCCTGCACCTTGGGCAAGCCGGTGAAGACGGCACACACACCGGCGCGCTCAAAGGCCTGCCAATAGCGAAACACCGGTCCGAATACGGCATCTACCAGGCTGAAGTGCGGCCCGTCGAACCAGGGGCCTTGGTGCAATACGGCCTCCAAGGTCTCGAAGCGCTGCCGCAAGGTATCTTCCGCAGCGGCCAGCGCGGCGGCGTCCGGTGCCTGGTAATAACGGGCGATGTCGGCCAGCACATGGCTGCCGAATTCGATCCAGCCACGGTGCTGAGCCCGCCGGTAGGGGGCGGTCGGGTGCAGGGGCGGACTTTGCGTGTCTTCGAGGTATTCGAGGATGGCGGCGGATTCGAACAACACACCCTCGGGGCTACGCAGCAACGGCACCTTGCCCAGCGGCGAGAGCGCAAGAAACCAGGCGGGTTTGGCGGCAAGGTCGATATCGCGGCGGGTGTAGGGCAGCTGCTTCTCTGCCAGGGCGATGGCGGCGCGCTGCACATAGGGGCAGAGCGCGTGGCTGATCAGTTCCAGTTGGGCTTGCATGGCATGCCCCTCAGGCTGCGCACAGGGCGTGGCGGCCATCGCCCAGCAAGGCGTGGATCAAACTCGCCACGATCAGGAACAACGGGTACTCCCAGCCGCCACCAGGGTTGGTGAACACCCAGCCGTTGCCGCCATGGATCTGCAATGCGCCGACCAGGATAGGTAGCAGCGCCAGCGATACCCAGCGGCCATGAAAGCCCAGCAGAATGGCGAGCCCGCCCAGCGTCTCGGCGGCGATCAAGGGGCCGGCCGTCCAGCCGGGGTAGCCGATACTGCCGAGCCAGCGCCCCAGTCCGGCGACGCCAAAGGTCATGAGCTTGAGCAAAAGACCATGGCTCAGCCACATTGCGCCTAGTGCCAGGCGCAGTAGCAGCTGAGCTGCGGCGTATGTGTCGAGCATGGGTACCGGGATGGGTAGGCGGTCGATGTATTGGCTCATGGTGTGCTCCTCGTGAACGCCGACGGTTTGTAGGCACGGCACACTGTACGGTCCGCGATGGCGCAGTAATATTCCAAGAATTGGCCTTTGCGGTATGCAAATATGCAGAATATGGATTGGGATGACCTGCGCTGTTTTTTGGCAGTGCAGCAGGGCGGTTCGGTCTCTGCCGCCGCGCGGCAGCTGGCGGTGAACCACAGCACGGTGCTGCGCCGGCTGGGCCGGTTGGAAGCGGTACTGGCAGTGCGCCTGTTTGACAGACGGAACAGCGGCTACCTGATCACCCCGGCGGGTGAGGCCTTGGCCAGCGAGCTGGCTGGTCTAGGGGAGCAGATCGAGACCGCGCAGCGGCGGCTGATGGGACAGGACCGGGCGATACGCGGCACGATCAGGCTGACCTCGACCGATACCCTGTTCGCCAGCCTGCTGACACCCCTGTTGGCGGAGTTCCGTGCGCTATACCCCGAGGTCACGTTGGAGCTCGTCATGAGCAACCATTTCATGCGCCTGACCCGGCGCGAGGCCGATGTGGCCGTGCGCGGTACCAACCAGCCGCCGGACCAGCTGTTGGGTCGCTGCGCCGGGCGCATACGCACGGCGCCTTACGCGAGCCGCAGTTATCTGGACAGTCTGCCGCTCGGTGCGTCTTGGCAGGATGGCTCGTGGGTGGCGCCGGACGAGGCCTTGGGCCACCTGGCACAGGCCCGCTGGCTGGCCAAGGCAATACCTGCTGCACAGGTGGTAGCGCGTAGCGACAGCCTGGTGGGCATGTTGCAGTGCGTACGTGCCGGCATGGGAACGGCCATGCTGCTTTGCCCTTTGGCAGATGACTACCCTGAGCTGGTGCAACTGGCGCCAGCCAGCCCGGAACTGGATACCGAGATCTGGATCCTGGCGCACCCTGACATGCGCCAGGTGGCGAGGGTTGGGGTGCTGACCCAGTTCCTGCATAGCCGCCTGAGTGCGGACCCGCGCCTGCAGCCGCGCTAACGCATCTGTGTCTTTTTCCTCACCGGCCCCGCAGGAACAGGTCCTTGATTCGAAAGGAGCCTGCAAGCCCTTGGCAAGCAAGGGGATTTGGCTATTGTGGAGTGGTGGGTGGCGCAGACCCCCCGATAAAGGCACGTAAGAAAGCCAACAAGAAGACAAGTCATCATTCATGACCAGGAGGTTGTCATCGTGTTCAAGAGCAAGACGCAGGACCAACTGCAGCAACAGCGCAAGTGCATCGTCGATCAGCAAGCCATACTCGACGCCCTCAGCCGCTCCATGGCGGTGATTGAATTCAACCCTGACGGCACCGTGCTCAATGCCAACGAGAACTTCCTCCAAGCCGTGGGGTACCGGTTGGAAGAGGTGCGAGGCCACCACCACCGCATGTTCTGCGACCTGGCTTATGCAGATTCGGGTGAGTACACCGAATTTTGGAGCCGGCTACGCAACGGCGAGCCTATGACTGGCCAGTTCAAGCGGCTGCGTCATGACGGCGACGCGATTTGGCTGGAGGCTTCGTACAACCCTGTGCGCAGCGTCGACGGGCAGATCTACAAGGTAGTCAAGTTTGCCCAGGACGTGACAGCTCGTGTCGCCAAGGCGCAGGAGGAGGCCAGCCAGATCGAGGCAATCCAGCGCTCCATGGCGGTGATCGAGTTCTCGCCAGATGGGGTCATCCTGAACGCCAACCAGAATTTCCAGAACACCGTGGGGTATACGCTCAGCCATCTGCAGGGTCAGCACCACCGTGTGCTGTGCGATCCAGCCTATGCCCAAAGCCCGGAGTACACGCAGTTCTGGCGCCGGCTCAACCAGGGTGAGTTCATAGCTGGCCTGTTTGAGCGGCGGGGCCAGGGGGGCAGGGTGATCTGGCTGGAAGCCTCCTACAACCCGCTGTTCGACGCCGATGGCAAGTTCTACAAGGTGGTGAAGTTCGCCACCGATGTGACCGCGCGCGAGATGAGCATACGCAACGATATGGAGCATGTGCGCGAGGCCTATGAGCTCTCCGAGCAGACCGAACAGGTATCGCAGCAGGGGGCCAGCGTGATCGAGACCGCGGCGGTGGAAATGCGCAGCATCGCCAACAGCGCCAAGTATTCGGCCGAGCTGATCGCCGATCTCGGAGCCAAGTCGTCCAGCATTTCATCCATCGTCGGTACCATCAAGGACATTGCCGACCAGACCAACCTGCTGGCGCTCAATGCCGCTATCGAGGCAGCTCGGGCTGGCGAGCAAGGGCGTGGCTTTGCCGTGGTGGCAGATGAAGTGCGCAAGTTGGCCGAGCGCACCGCCATTTCGACTCGCGAGATCTCGGGAATGATAGAGAGCATACGGGTGGGGACCGATTCGGCCATTACCGGCGTCAACCAGATGCTCAAACAGGCCGAGCAGGGGGTGGAGTACGCCAACAATGCCGGCGTGGCGATCAACAAGATCCGTGACAGCAGCAACCAGGTGGTGAACGTGATCAACACCTTCTCGGCGGTGGAAACCTTCAAGCACCGGCCTGGTAACGGCACCCGGCATTGATGCATAGCCGACGGCCCTGCCCGCAAGGGCGGGGCCGGATGGGCGGTATGGCACTTCATTTGTTACCAAAGTAACATGGTAACCAAAGTGAGGTGCCATCATGACCGACGAAGATTTTCTGGCTACCTTTGAGGCGGCCGCGCTCGCGCCTGGCGAGTTCAACCACCGCGCCCATCTGCGGGTTGCCTACCTCTACCTGTGCCGGCTGCCTTTTCTGGAGGCTTGCCTCGCCATGCGTGACGGTCTGCGCCGGTTTGCCGTGCAGATCGGCAAGCCGGGGCTCTACCACGAGACATTGACCGTGGCCTTTATGAGCCTCCTGGCCGAACGGATCGCGGATGCGCCGGGTGCAGACTGGGTGTCCTTTGCCGATGCCAACCCGGCTTTGTTTGATCGTGAGCTACTTGCGGCCTACTACCAGCCGGCCACCCTGGCGAGCGAGGCGGCGCGGCGGCGGCTGGTTCTGCAGCCTTGGGTACCGATAAAGCGTGCGGAGGTGGGGGATGTCACAGCCTGATAGCGTGCCAGCACGGTATGTGGTGGAGCGGGTGCAGACCGGCTTTCGGATGGAGAAGCGCATGCTCAAGGTGCTCAAGGCGCTGGCCGAGTACCACGATCTGGCGCTGGGTGATCTGATGGAGGGCATCGTGCTGCATGCCTTCGAGGGCAAGTCGCCCTTTGGCGACGAGAGTCTGCAGCGCATTGCCGACCTCAAGCGCATCTACGGGCTGGAGCTGGATGCCGCTGCAGCCCACCGGCTGCTGGAAGCGGGCTAGGAGATTTTCGTGACTAGGTCGCTTGCAGCTGCAGATTGAGCTGCAGGGTCACGAATTCGGCCGGTTTGAGCGGGGCGAAGCCCAGCTGCAGCCGTACCAGGCCCTGGGCAATGTCGGCCTCGTTCATGGTGCTACGGTCACAGCGCACATAGTAGGCCTGCTCGGGACTGGCCCCCAGAAACGCGCCGCGGCGGAACAAGCCCTGCAGAAAGTCCTCCACGCTGGCCCGCAGTTGCGCCCAGAGTGCTTCGGAGTTCGGCTCGAACACCGCCCAGCGGGTACCCCGCTGCAGGCTCTGCTCGATATAGAGCTGGGTGCGGCGTACCGGGAGGTAGCGTGCGGGGTGGATATCGCCACTGCTGCGGGTGCGCGCGCCCCAGACCACGGTGCCATGCTGGGGCAGGGCACGCAGGCAGTTGATGCCGGCGCTGTTGAGCGTGGCCTGGCCGTGCTCGTCCATGCTCACACCGGCCTGGGCCGAGCCTTGCAGGCTGGCATCCAGCCCGGCGGGGGCCTTCCAGACGCCGTGTTGGGCATCTAGGCGGGCCAGGATGCCGGCGATGGCGCCGCATGGGGCGAACAGCTCCTGCTGGCCGCGTCGCAGCGGGTTGGGCGCCGAGAGGCGCGGGTAGTAGAGCGCAGCGTTGCCGCTGGGCTGGCCCGCCTCATAGGCGAGGCCATGTAGCGCGGCCTCGGTACTGGTCCAGTTGGCCGGTGGGTCGACCAGCAGGATGGCACCCCGCTCGGCGCAATAGGCACTGGCAGCATCGATCAAGGCCGGCTCTATGCTGCCGCCGGCGGTGTGGGGTGGTATGCAGAGCAGGTTGAAATGCTCGAGTTGGTCCAGGGCGTAGAGGCCCTGCCGCTTGGCCTCTTTTTCGGGACCGAGGAAGTCGTGACCGGTGAGTGGCCCGTTTCCCTCGGCCTGCAGGCGCAGGATGCGTGCCTGACTGCCGCCATTGAGAAAAAAGTCCCGCACCGCATACCCAAGCGTGCTGGCCAGCCACAGACCGCCGAAGATGCGCTCGAATTCCATCAGGCTGGCCACGGCAACCACCTCGCCGGCCGGGCCGCTGCGTGCACGCCCGATGAAGGCGGTGATGCTGGTATCCACTCCGTGGATGGGGTGGGGCCAGGCAGGCATGGCTTCGGTGATGGTCTCGGGCATGACAGACATGCCGCCTCCTGTCTCTGTGTTCTGTTTGATTCACACTAGCAGCTAAGAACAAAAACGCGCCGCCCGGTTCAACCGGCTTGGGCTTGACACCACCTCTATGACGGTCTTAAATTTCTGTAATGACAGAAATAATTGAAAGGTCCGCATGAAGCTCAGCCCGACCACCCAGAAGTACATCCTGCACTGGGGCGAGATGGGAACCCGCTGGGGGGTGAACCGCACGGTGGCGCAGATCCACGCACTGCTCTTTCTGAGCAACCAGCCGCTGCACGCCGAGACGATCAGCGAGACGCTCAATGTGGCGCGCTCCAATGTCAGCACCAGCCTCAAGGAGCTGCAGAGCTGGGGCCTGATCCGCGTGACCCATGTGCTGGGCGACAGGCGCGATCATTTTCTGGCCCATCAGGATGTGTGGGAGATCTTTCGCATCATCATGGAAGAGCGCAAGAAGCGTGAGCTCGACCCCACCCTGACCGTGCTGCGCGAATGTTCGCTGGAGGCAGACAGCGACGCGGAACTCGACAAGGTCACGCGCCGACGCATGGACGAGGTGTTGGCCTTTCTGGAGATCCTGATGCGGGCCTACGACGACTTCAAGCACCTGCCGCCCGCTACGCTGCAGCGCTTTCTCAAGGCTGGCGGCAAGATTGCACGCTTTTTGAGTACCGATGAGAAGGAGGAGCTGTGACTGAATTGACCGTCTTCTTCGACAGCCAGTGCCCGCTGTGCGCGGCCGAGATGCGCCGCTTGAGCCGCTGGGACAGGCAGGGCCGGCTGGCCTATATCGACATGCAAGGCGAGGGCTTCGACGCCACGCGCTACGGTGCCAGCTACGCTGCCATGGATGCCCAATTGCATGCGCAGACGGCCGATGGGCAGATGCTGGTAGGTATAGATGCCATCTCAGCCATCTACCAAGCCGTTGGCAAAGGCTGGCTGACCTGGCCGCTGCGCTGGCAATGGGCCAGGCCGACCCTGAGCTGGGGCTACCGGCGCCTTGCGCGCTACCGCTACCAGATCAGCCGGCTGCTGGGCTTTGCTTGCCCCGATGGCGTGTGCAGCGCGCGTTACCGCTGATTTTTTTGCCTGAATATTTCTGTATTAACAGAAATTAGAGAAATTATTGAGGGGTATGGGTCATGAACAATCTGATCTGGGACTGTGCCTTGAACCTGCTGCTTTTGCAGGGTCTCTTGGGGGCCTTCGACACAATCTATCACCACGAACTGACCGTGGGCCTGCCGCAGCGGCCTTCGGCGCGGCTGGAGCTGCGCATCCACGCCCTGCGCGCCTGGCTCTACGGTGGTGTATTCGCGGCCATGGCCTGGTTGCAGCCGCATGGCAGCTGGGCGGCGGTGCTGGCGGCCGTGGTACTGGCCGAGGTAGGGCTGACCCTGTGGGACTTCCTGGTCGAAGATGCCAGCCGCCGCCTGCCCGGCACCGAGCGGGTGCTGCATACCGTGTTGGCGATCAATGGCGGCGCCTTGTTCGGGCTCTATGGCTGGCAGCTCCTGCAATGGTGGTCCTTGCCTACTGCGGTACTGCCGCTGGCGCCGGACTGGCGCACCTGGGCGCTGACTGCCATGGCGTTGGGCGTAGCGGCATCGGGCCTGCGTGATGCCCTGGCCTCGCGCCAGCTGGGCCGGCGGCCGGTGGTGCCCAACCCCTACGCGGGCTTGGCGCACCGGCGCATTCTGCTGAGCGGCGGGACCGGCTTTATCGGCGAGGTGCTGGTCGGGCAATTGATCGCAGCCGGCCATGCCGTGACCATCCTGGCGCGCGACCCGCTCAAGGCCGCGGCACAGAGCCAGGGCCGCGCCCGTTGCGTGGCCTCGGTCGATGAGCTGCATGCGGCCGAGCGCTTCGATGCCGTCATCAACCTCGCCGGTGCCCCGGTGGTGGGACCGCGCTGGAGCACCAAGCGCAAGGCACAGTTGCTGGGCAGCCGGCTCGGTACCACCGAGGCCCTGCTGGGTTGGCTGCGCCGCGCCGAGCACAAGCCTGCCCTCTGGTTGCAGGCCTCGGCCATCGGCTACTACGGGGTAAGGCCGGCCGAGGAGGCTCTGGATGAGATGAGCGACAGCGGCGAGGGCTTCATGAGCGAACTCTGCGCCCGCTGGGAAGCCAGTGCCAATGAGGCCAGCCAGCATGGCGTGCGCCTGGTGACGCTACGCCTGGGCTTGGTGCTGGGCCACGGTGGCGCTTTGCCCTCCCTGCTGCTGCCCTTCCGGCTGGGCTTGGGCGGGCGCATGGGCAGCGGCCAGCAGGTGATGAGCTGGATACATCTGGAAGACCTGCTGGCGCTGCTTGCACGCTGCCTGGTAGACGGCAGCATGCAGGGTACGTATAACGCCGTCGCCCCTGGTGCGCTGAGCCAGGCAGAGTTCGCCGCCGAGGCCGGCCTGGTGTTGGGCCGCCCGGCTTGGCTGCCGCTGCCGGCTGCCCCCCTGCGCGCCCTTTTGGGCGAGATGGCCCAGCTCTTTGTTGATGGCCAACGGGTGCTGCCGCGCCGCTTGCAGGCGGCGGGCTTTGTGTACCGCTATCCGGCCATGCATGCCGCCTTACAAGATCTGCATTGAGGAGTAGACCATGGAACCGCTATATCGCACCGCACTGGGCCAGGATTTCGATGCCTTGCCCCCCTTGCTGCAACGTTTCCATAGCCAGACCGGCCAAGCCTGGGAGGGTGAAGCGGTGGTGCGCTGGAGCGAACGCCCCTGGCTGCGCCTGTTGCTCTGGCTAGGCCGCCTGCCGGCACCGGGCCTGGCCGTGCCGGTGGCGGTGAAACTGGCTGCCTACGGCCAGGGTGAGCGCTGGCTGCGCCGTTTTGCTGGCCGGCTGATGGCATCGCGCCAGTTCATGGTCGGCAAGCACCTGCACGAGGGTTTCGGCCCGCTGCGGCTCAAGCTGGAGAACCGTCTGGATGAGGCCGGCGTGCTGTGGCAGCGCAGCTCAGCCAGCCACTGGCTGGGCCTGCCCCTGCCCAAGCTGCTGGCTGCAGCGGTCGTGGCGAGCGAGCGGCATGAGGCTGGCCGGTTGTGCTTTGATGTGGCCATCACCTTGGGCGGCCTTGATTTCATCCATTACCAAGGCTGGTTGAAGCCGGTGGGTGAGCATGGCGATCGTTGAACAGCGGGCATGGGTACGCAGCAGTCAGGCTGCCGCCTTCGAGGCCTCGCAGGACTACGCCAAGCGGCGTGATTGGGACCCCTTCTCACGCCGGCTGGAGACCCTGCCTGCGGAGGACGGCCAACGCATCACACGCGTTACCGCCTGGCACGGTGCCAGTATGGACGTGGCCTTCGTAGCCTGGTTTCCGCCCGAACGCGCAGCCATACGCATGGTCAGCCGCTCACGGCTGCTGGCGGTGTTCGCAGGTAGCTGGGCCTTCCTGCCCAAGGGCGACGGCATGATTGAAGTACGCTTCAGGTACCAGGTCACACCGCATGCCTACTGCGCCTGGCTGGCGCCGTTGATGCTGGTTTACTTTCGTTGGGAAACGCGCCGCCGCCTGGCGGCGCTCAAACGCTACCTGGAGACTGGCGGCTAGCGCTGGCCACCAACCTACTCGTCATCCAGCCCCTTGCCTGCCAGGATCTGCGGCAGGCACTTCTCCACCCGCGACGCCCGCGTCTTGGCCTGCTTCGCGCCGGTGAAGTGCAGCAGGTAGGCGCGCTGGCGGCCCGGGGTGAGCGCCTCGAAGGCTTGCTTGAGCCCCTTGACGCTATCGAGCTGCTGCTGGAATTCCTCCGGCATGCTGAACTCCGTAGTGGGCTTGAAGGCCACCTTGAGGCCGGCCTTCTCGACCTCGATCGCCTCCGTGACATAGGCCTTGAGCGTTGCCTCCAGGCGCTTCACCTCGGCCAGGCTGGTAAAGCGCATCTGCCGGGCAGACTGGGTGTTCTCGGTCTGCGTGATCAAGACGCCCTCCGGGTCCTTGAGCAGCGCGCCCTTGAAGAACAGCACGGCGCAATACTCCTTGAAGCCGTGGATCAGGACCACGTTGCCGCCTTCACCGACGTAGCAGGGGTTGCCCCACTTCAGCTCCTCGGTAAGCGGCAGGCCCAGCATGATGCTGCGCAGCTGCTTGAACTCGGCCTGCCACTGCTTGGCCTTGGCCAGGAATGCATCGACCTTGGGGTTCATTGTCTTCCTCCTTGTTATGTTGGGGTCTGCTTGCCGGGGCAATATTGTCCATTGCGGTGGGCTTGTCAAAATGGGCTGCCGGTATGTGTAGCTTCCGACTCGATTGTGTACCAGGCAAGCTCAAGTCTGCGCCGCAAAGCCTTCCATCATGGCCTTCAGCCGTACCGCACCATCGGGGGCCAAGCAGGTCTCCATGCCATAGGCCGACATCTGTGCCGCGGCCTGTGCGCGTTCGAACAGGTCGGCTTCGTAGCGGGCCAGGGCACTGGCCTGGTCTGGCTCGGCCTGCAGGGCCTCGGCGAGTTTGAGGGCGTCGAGCATGGCGATGTTGACGCCTTCGCCGGCGAAGGGCGACATCAGGTGGGCGGCGTCGCCCAGGAGGGTGATGCCGGGCTGGCCTGCCCAGCGATGGTCGATGGGCAAGGTGTAGAGCGGGCGGGGAACCATATGATCCTCGCTGCACTCGATCAGTGCGCGCAGCTCGGGAGCCCAGTCGGCGAACTGGGCCAGCAGCAGGGTGCGGGCCTGGGCGGGCGTTGCCTCCGCCAGACCTTGCTCGGCCAGCCAACCCTCCGCCACCCGCAGTGCCACATAGACGCGGATGCGGCCGTCGCCGTTGTACTGGGCGATCAGGCCCTTGTCATCCTGCAGGGCCATGAGCTTGCCCTGGCCGACCAGAGCGGCGAGCCGGGGCGTGCGCTCAGCGGCATCGGGCAAGCCCAGCTCCACAAAGCTGACGCCGCTATAGCCAGGCTGCACGTCAGTGAGCAGCGGGCGTAGGCGTGACCAGGCGCCGTCGGCGCCGACTACCAGTTCGGCCGTGGCTTGTTGGCCGCTCTCGAACTGCAGTAGGTGGCCGCCGCTGGCGAGTGGCTTAGCGGTCTTGAGCTTGTGGCCCCACCACACGGTGCCGCTTGGTAGCGAGTCGAGCAGCAGCTGGCGCAGCTCGCTGCGGTCCACCTCGGGGCGATCCTGTTTGCCGCTGACGACGCTTTCGTCCCACAGCAGCGTGCCGTGCTTGTCGGCCACGCGCATGGCTTGGCCGTCAAAACGGGCCACGGCCAGAAAGGCGGCGGTGAGGCCGGCTTTGCTCAAGGCAAGCTGGGCAGATTCTTGATGCAGGTCCAGTGAGCCGCCCTGGCCGCGTACCAGGGGGGAGGCATCGGCCTCGAAAACGGTGACCTTATGGCCTTGTTGCTGCAGCAGCCGGGCGAGCGTAAGCCCGCCTGGCCCGCCGCCGATGATGGCGATGGGGTAGGGCGACATGGTGATTCCTTGGCTAGGGTTGGGGCGGTACTAGGGGCGTGGCGTGTGGATCAGGCCGTTGATGAGCATGTCGAGCGCCCAGCTCAGGCGCGCCTCGCCGTCGCCGGCCAGCATCTCGGCCTGCAGGCGGTGGCTGTGCGGGTAATGCTCGGGCGGCGCTGCGGCGAGCGTCTGGGTGATGCCGGCCAATGGGTCGGTCTGCTGCCGGCGCAGGTCCTGCTCGGCGGCGATGGCAGAGATATAGAGTGGCAGGGCGTCCACCGCCCAGGCCGCACGGCGCTCGTCCAGCCCGCCTTCCAGCAGCAGGCCGAGCTGGGCCTCCAGGAGGCGCAGGGCGTTGGGGCCGGTGGCCATGGTCATCATGGCGAGCTGCCCCAGGCCAGGTGTGGCATGCAGCACCAGCAAGTAGTTGCGCAGCAGGCCGCACAGCTTTTGTCGCCAGTCGCCATCGGTAGGGATGGCTACCTCGCCCAGGGCGTGGTCCAGCATGTGGGCGTGCAGGGCTTCGAAGTTGTCCAGATAGACATAGAGCGAAGCGGCGCCGGTATCGAGCGCCTGGGCGACCTTGCGCAGGCTCAGCCCGGCTATGCCGTCCTGGCGCAGCAGTTCCAGGCCGGCGGCGACGATGACGGCAAGGCTCAGCGCCGGTTTGGCCGGGCGCGCACGGCGGCTGCCGGTGCCGCTGGAGGACGTTGATTTGGCCATGCAGGGGACCTTGCTCACTCAGAATGAGCGCAAGCCTAAAGCAAACGAACAGTGTTCGTAAAGAACGCTGTTCGTAGTGGGCGACGAACGGTAAGCGGCTTGCCATTTGCCGTTGTGCTGCCTAGCTTTAACCGATGGCCAATCAGGCCAGAGGACACCATGCGCATCGTCGCTTTTCCCCACCGTGGCATCGCCTATAACGATGCCTTCTACGCCGCCCTGGAGCAGCAGGGCGTAGAGGTGGTGACGGGCGAGTGGGCAGGGCGCTGGCTGCTGCACAGCTTGCAGCCCGGTGACATCGTCCACATCCATTGGCCGTCCTTTCTCTATATCTCGCATGGCGGCTACCTCCTGGTGTTGCGGCGCTTCTGTCGCTTTCTGTTCCTGCTGCTGCTGGCGCGCTGGCGTGCCGGGGCACTGTGGTGGACGGCCCACAATCTGCTGCCGCATGAGCGCTGTGTATTGCCAGCACTGGACGTGCTGGCCCGCCAGGTGGTGATACGGCTCTCGCAGCGGATACTGGTACATGGCGCAGAGGCGGAAGCCATACTTTGTGCGCGCTTCCCTGCTGTAGCCGGCAAGTGTGTACGCATACCGCACGGCAACTGGATAGACCACTACCCCCCGGCGCCTGACAAGACCTCCGCACGGGCCGAGCTGGGCTTGGCGCCCGGTGCCTATGTCTATTTGCAGTTCGGCCAGTGCAAGCCCTACAAGAACCTGGAGGGCTTGATCGAAGCCTTTGCGCGCTACCAGGCCGAGGACGCTGTGCTGCTGATCGCCGGCAGCTTTGCTGATAAAGGCTACCTGGCCCAAATAGGCGATATGGCGGCCAAGGATACGCGCGTGCGGCTTGATGCCCGCTACCTGCCGGACGAGCTGCTGGTGCGCTACCTCAGCGCCTGCGACGTGGTGTGCATGCCCTATCGCGAGATTTTGACCTCGGGCACCGCCATGCTGGCCCTGAGCCTGGGCCGGCCGGTGCTGTCGGTGAACAGGGGTTTTTTGCACGAAGTGATCACGCCCGAGGTGGGCCTCTTGGTGGAGCCGGGTGACCAGGCGGCGCTGGTGGCAGCGCTGGCGCAGGTACGTACGCGCCGCTGGGATGAGGCGACCATCTTGGCCGAGGCACGCCGCTACACCTTTGCCGATGCGGCGGCCATCTGCCTCAAGGCGGCGCAATGGCGGCCTGGCCGGCCGTTGGCGACCGGTGTGGCGCGCCATGAAGATGGCTGACTAGCGCAGAGTGCTTGACCTAAAGCCGGCTTGAATTTTCATACTGGCGCCAACTTACTGAGAAAGGTTGGCCCATGACCCACACCCTGATCGTTTTCCACTCCGGTACCGGCAGTACCGCCCAACTGGCCGAGGCAGCCCGCCAGGGCGCGGCCGAGATCGGCACCGCCAGCCTCTTGCGCATCAATGGTGCCGATATTGTCGATGGCCGCTGGCGCAATGAATCACTGCTGGCCGAGCTGGACGAGGCCGACGCGGTACTGTTTGGCACGCCCACCTATATGGGCGGCCCCTCGGCCCAGTTCAAAGCCTTTGCCGACGCCACCGGCGGGCGCTGGGAGCGGCAGGCATTGGCCGGCAAGCTGGCCGGGGGCTTTACCATCGGTTCCAGCCTCAATGGCGACCAGTTGCAGACGCTGCACTACCTGAGCATATTGGCCTCGCAACACGGCATGCTCTGGTGCAATCTGGCGGTAACGCCCGGTCGCGACCCGCTGGGGCGCAACCCCTTGGGCACCCAGTTGGGGGTAACCGCACAGAACGTGGAGGGCAGGGTGGCCGACGCCTATATCGAAACCGCCCGCTACCTGGGCCGGCGCATTGCGCGCATGGCCAGTCGTTATGAAGCAGCCGTGAACGTGGAGGAAACCGTATGAGCCCCCAACTGGACCGCGTGGACCATATCCATATCTATGTGCAGGACCGTGCCGCCGCCGAGGTCTGGTATGGCAGGGTGCTGGGCCTCAAGCGGGTGGAGGAGCTGGCCTTCTGGGCCCCCGGCCCCGGCCCGCTGACCCTATCGGACGCCGATGGCCATATCCACCTGGCGCTGTTCGAGCGCCCGGCCGCCGCAAACCGCACTACCGTGGCGCTGGGCGTGGGGGCCGAGGCCTTCCTGGCCTGGCGCGCCCATCTGGGCAGGGAGCTGGGCGAAGTGCCGGGCGTAGTGGACCATGATGCATCTTGGTCGATGTACTTCTACGACCCTTGGGGCAACCCTTACGAGATCACTTGCTATGACTACGACGTATTGGCGGCGAGCTTGCGCTAGGGAGCCGCCGCCGGTGTCTGCTGACCACTGTAGATTGGGCTTGCCTAGTTTCTGTAGACCATTAACACGAGCGGCCGTCTTGCCACTAAGCACCCGCGCTGGGCCCCTTGGCGAGCAGACACAGACAAAGCCAAACAGGTGGCCATGTTCGTCTTAGGGTTCCTTGCAGAACCCTGTATGATTAGCGAATACAACGAGTTAGCTGCCAAGAGATGCTTTTCCCGAACGTCTGGCTTTCCTACTTGAGACGTGTATTCGTTTCGCTGCTTATCTGTGTAGTTCAGTCACAAGCATCTCAAATTTCCATACAGGAATACGGTGAGGGATCCGGTCTATCCAACCTCGCCGTCCGGGCTTTAGTCCAGGATGCTGGCGGGTATCTGTGGGTTGGTACCGATAATGGACTTTTTCGGTTCGACGGCTTGCAGTTCACGCGCTTTGATACAACGGAGCATCTCACCGACGTCAACACTATGGTCGCGGACGGAAAGCGGCTCTGGATCGCGGCCGGCGGCACTTTATGGTTCCGTGAATCTGGTCCGCTTCAACAGGTACGACCTGCCGGTCGGGGTCTTGCACTGATCGACCTTCCGCAAGCGATTGCGCCGGACGGACAACATATCTGGGCAATCGACGATTGGCAGTTGGTCGACTTGACCGAGAAAGCGGACGGTACCTGGTTGCGCCGCGATGTATTCGACGCCCAAACCCGAGCAAAGCATACCGAGCTGTCCTCGATCAACAGTGTGCTACGGGGGGCGACCGGAGACGTCTGGTTTGGTTGCGGCCTCGCCATTTGCCATCTGGACGCAGGCAAGCTCGACATCTGGCGGGAAGACCGCGGCGTGCCGCAGGGCGTTTGGCATTGGCTATTGCGTGCGCGGGACGGCTCTCTCTGGGCGCGTGGCAATCATCATGTGATTCAACTGGAAGCGGGTCATGCTCGCTTTACCAATCGAACTGATGCGCATGTCGGGGACGACCCCTCCGGTCTTTACCCGCTGGTCGAAGATGCTGCGCACCGCATCGTGAGTGTGGAACGAACAGCTGTTATTCAGTGGGATGGACAACGCTGGCTACGCATTGAGGATGGAATGCCGCCAGGAGGCCGAATACGTGCCATGCTCGCTGACCGCGAGGGGGGGATGTGGCTCGGTCAATTGGGTGGCGGTCTGTTGCAATGGCGGGGTTACGGTCAGTGGGAAAACTGGTCTCTGGCCGACGGTCTGCCGAACGCAGTGGCATGGGACATCGCACGTAGCGGATTGCCTGGTAAACGGCTCTACGTCGCAACCGGAACTGGTCTTGCCGTCTTTGAGGAATCTACGCGTCGCTTCGTGCTGCAGGCAGGTACTGACAAGCAGGAGGTCGTGACCGTCACCCCCGATGCAGCAGGTACCATCTGGGCGGGTACGGGACGTGGCCGCATTTTCCATATCGCGCATGGTCGTGAAGCCGAGAAGCCTGATCAAATCGACCTGCCACACTACGCCCCGGTCATTGGAATTTATGCGAACCGGGCAGGCGGTGTTTGGGTACTGACCCAAGAAGGACTATTCACCGTAAAGGCGGATGGTCATGCCCTCGTAGCCGAACTGGCCGCCGAACCGAGCCAGAGCAACGTTGGCGAGTTGCAGGCTGGGTGCCAGGATGCCCAGGGGAGATTGCTGCTGGCTGGTACAAACGGCATAGCGGCTCGTGACGATAGGGGATGGCAACTTCTCTATCGCGCAGCGGCCGGCATCCAGACTTTGACATGTCTGCGTGACGGTGGCTTGGTGATTGGTGGCAGCAAAGGCGGCATTCAGCTACTCAGGCCAGACGGAAAGCAGCTTCGCGCCACAGATATCACACCAGCAATGCTCAACGGCCATCTCATCTTGGGGTTGATCGAGGATCGCCGTGGTTGGCTCTGGGTCAATAGCGATGCAGGCACTGCGGTCTGGAATCGCTCACATTGGCGCATGCTGGACCGTAGCCGAGGGCTGGGCTGGAATGACACATCGGCCAATGCCCTGGACGAAGATAATGACGGTACTGTTTGGATAGGCACGAGCCGCGGCCTGTCGCATATGCGCCGCCCTGAACAATTGTTCTTCCCTGGTCGGGCAACCGTCGACATTAAATCCGTCAGCAGAGGTGCGTTCTTGCTGAATACAGACCAGCCGGCGCACCTTGCCTGGTCAACGGATCCGATCAATATAAACCTCGCAGTGCCCACGTTCCAGAACCGTGCCGCGCTGAAGGTCGAGTATCGGCTGCCGGGCTTTGATCCAAGCTGGCGGACCATGGAACACATGGATCTGCATCTGACAGGGCTGCCAGCCGGGAGCTATCGATTCGAGGCGCGTGTGACCGATACGGAGTTGGGTACAGCCTCACCGATCAAGGGGTTTGACTTCATTTTAGCGCCGCCTTGGTGGCAAACCCGTCTTGCTACCTTGGCCGCGATGTTCGCGCTGGCCTGCCTGGGCTATGGCATGTATCGCTGGCGGATTCGTGCGCACCTCCGACAGACGAGCAAGCTCGAGGCTCTGGTCTCATTACGCACTCAAGAACTCCAGGCATCCCGCGACAGCTTGCGTGAGATGGCCACCAAAGATGGGCTGACCGGGGTATGGAATCGCCGGGCACTTGATGAAATTCTCGATCGGGAGATTGCGCGGAGTCTGCGGGGAAGTCTTCCCTTGGCGATTGCCATTGTGGATATCGACCACTTCAAACGCGTCAACGACACCCATGGCCATCAGGCTGGTGATGCGGTACTTGCTGAATTCGCTGGCCGGATCGCCAGTTCTCTGCGCCCATACGATTCCCTGGGACGCTATGGCGGCGAGGAATTCCTGTTGATCATGCCGGGGCTGGATGTGACACGGCCGGACCATAGACAGCGCCTTGCGGACATTCACGCGACTATTCCTGCTACACCTATGAGCATTGGTACAGTGACCTGCTCGATTGGTGTGGTGGGCATTGGCGACGTGATGGAAGCAGACGCGCGGACCTTGATTGCGCAGGCTGATGCAGCGCTTTATGAGGCGAAGCGGCGTGGTAGAAACCGAATTGTTTGGGCTGGCTCGATGCCCCCGGCAGAACAGTAAATCTACGCCTGGATAGGTTGCCGGTGGATGAAACATTGGGCGCCTAAAAAGCTGGGAGAGGTTTTGCGCCCCAGTGCAATTCAGGCGTATTTTTCGCCAGGTCTCTCAGGTGGTTTCATCTGGCTTGTGGGCCAATCGCTGCGTCCTTTCTCAACTCGAATTACCCGTAAATGGAGAGCGCTGGATAAGCTGTCTCGATCGTTATTTTGCTGCCCAGGTGCTTATGCTTGTGGCGACCATTGCAGGCGTGCATGAATGGTGCTGTGCAATGTCGAGATCACAGCATTGAGTGACGTTGCGACGGACCGGCCACCTGGGCAAGGAGCTGGGTGAAGTCCCGGGTGTGGTGGACCGTGATGCATCGTGGCCGATGTATTTCCGTGAGTCCTGCGGCGATCCTTACGAGACCACTTGCTAGGACTACGACGTGTTGGTGGTGAGTTTGCGTTAGTGGGGAGTACTGGCGTTGCTGGAGTGCCATGCTGGCGGCAACTGATCGATATACGCGGGCATCCGCTTACTAGCTCGTGTCGGCCGTAGTTGAGCAATTCAGTGAGTGACGGCATACGACCC
>NZ_DATCSC010000129.1:0-105240 GCF_036568685.1 Chitinimonas sp. | reverse complement strand
CACCTCGGCCAGCGGCAACAGCACCACCGCTACCGATACCGAGGGTTACTCGGTCGACGTGACCGCACCGAGCAATGCCACCACCGCGATCTCGGTCGACAACATTACCGCCGACAACATCGTCAACGCCGCAGAGGCTGCAGGCAATGTCACCGTCACCGGCAAGGTCACGGGCGAATTCCAGGCTGGCGATAGCGTCACCCTGAGCGTGAACGGCACAAGCTACACCACCGCCGTAGCCGCCAACGGGACCTACTCGGTCTCGGTCAAGGGTGCTGACCTCGCCGCCGATACCACGATTAATGCGACCGTCGCCGCCCATGACGCCGCCGGTAACGTCGGTACCGTCAGCGGCATCCATACCCACGGCGTGGACGCCACGGCCCCGAGCAATGCCACCACGGCCATCTCCGTCAACAGCATCACCGCCGACAATGTGCTCAACGCCGCCGAAGCGGCGGGCAATGTCACCGTCACGGGCAAGGTGAGCGGCGAATTCCAGGCCGGCGATACCGTGACCTTGCTGGTCAACGGCGCGAGCTACACCACCACCGCAGCGGCCGACGGCAGCTACTCGGTCTCGGTCAAGGGTTCGGACCTCGCAGCCGACACCACCATCGATGCCAGCGTGCAGGCCCACGACGCCGCCGGCAATGCCGGCACCGTGAGCACGGTCCATGCACATACGGTCGACACTACCGCACCGAGCGCATCCATCACCGTCGACAAGGTCACCGCCGACAATGTGATCAATGCGGCGGAGGCAGCTGGCAACGTGACCGTCACCGGCAAGGTCGCTGGCGAGTTCCAAGCCGGCGATACCGTCACCCTGCTGGTGAACGGTGTGAGCTACACCACCACCGCAGCGGCCGACGGCTCCTACTCGGTCGCTATCAAGGGTTCCGACCTCGCGGCCGACACCTCCATCAACGCCAGCGTGTTGGCACATGACGCCGCCGGCAATAGCGCCACGGCAAGCACAGTACACAGCCACGCGATCGATACGACCGCACCGGGCGCGACCATCACGGTCGACAGCGTGACCGCGGACAATCTCATCAACGCCGCCGAAGCAGCCGGCAACGTGACCGTCACCGGTAAGGTGAGCGGTGAATTCCAAGCCGGCGATACCGTCACCCTGCAGGTCAACGGCGCGACCTACACCACCACCGCCGCAGCCGACGGCAGCTACTCAGCCTCGATCAAGGGTTCCGACCTCGCGGCCGACACCTCCATCAACGCCAGCGTGTTGGCACATGACGCTGCAGGCAATAGCGCCAACGCAAGCACCGTCCACAGCCATGCGGTCGACGTCGCCGGCCCGAGTGCGACAATCACGGTCAACAGCATTACCGCCGACAATGTGCTCAATGCCGCCGAAGCCGCTGGCAATGTCACCGTGACCGGCAAAGTCGGTGGTGAATTCCAGACCGGAGACACCGTCACCCTCGTGGTCAATGGCACCAGCTACAGCACCACGGCCGCCGCTGACGGCTCCTATTCGGTCTCGGTCAAGGGTTCCGACCTCGCGGCCGATACGACCATCAATGCCAGCGTGGTCGCGCATGACGCTGCCGGCAACACGGCCACGGCCAGCGCGGTCCATAGCCACACGGTGGATACCAGCGCGCCGAACAATGCCACGACGGCGATCAGCGTCGACAACATCACCACCGACAACGTACTCAATGCCGCAGAAGCGGCTGGCAATGTGCTGGTGACCGGCAAGGTCACGGGTGAATTCCAGACTGGCGACACCGTCACCCTGCTGGTCAACGGTGCGACCTACACGGCGACGGCAGCGGCCGATGGCAGCTACTCGGTCTCGGTGAAGGGTTCCGACCTCGCCGCCGATACCACCATCGATGCTTCTGTCGCCGCCCACGACGCCGCCGGTAATCTGGGCAGCGCCAGCGCAGTCCACAGCCACACCGTGGATACCAGCGCGCCCAACAACGCCGGCACGGCGATTTCGGTCAACAGCATCACCGCCGACAATGTGGTCAACGCCGCCGAGGCTGCAGGCAACGTCACTGTTACCGGCAAGGTCACGGGTGAGTTCCAGACGGGTGACACCGTCACCCTGCTGGTCAACGGTGCCACCTACACCACCACCGCGGCAGCCGATGGCAGCTACTCGGTGTCGATCAAGGGTAGCGACCTCGCCGCCGATACCACCATCGATGCCAGCGTGCAGGCACACGATGCCGCCGGCAACGTCGGTACGATTGCCACCGTCCACGCCCACACGGTCGACACCACCGCACCCAGCGCCACCATCACCGTCAACAGCATCACGGCCGACAACCTCGTCAATGCGGTGGAAGCCGCCGGCAATATCACCGTCACTGGCAAGGTGGCCGGTGAGTTCCAGGCTGGCGACACCGTCACCCTGCTGGTGAACGGCGCGACCTACAGCACTACGGCGGCGGCCGATGGTTCCTATTCGGTCTCGGTCAAGGGTAGCGATCTCGCCGCCGATACCACCATCGACGCCAGCGTCACGGCACACGATGCCGCCGGCAACAGCGCCGTCGCCACGATCGTCCACAGCCACAACGTGGATACCACCGCACCGAACAGCGCCAGCACCAGCATCTCGGTCAACAGCATCACGGCCGACAATGTGCTCAATGCCGCCGAGGCCGCCGGCAACGTCACGGTCACGGGCAAGGTCACGGGTGAATTCCAGACGGGTGACACCGTTACCCTGTTGGTCAACGGCGCCACCTACACCGCGAGTGCAGCCGCCGACGGCAGCTACTCGGTGTCGGTCAAGGGTTCCGACCTCGCCGCCGATACCACCATCGACGCTAGCGTCGCGGCCCACGATGCCGCTGGCAATGTCGGCACCGTGACGACGGTCCATGCCCACACAGTCGATACCACAGCGCCCAGCGCCAACATCGCAGTCAACAACATCACCGCCGACAATGTGCTCAACGCCGTCGAAGCCGCCGGCAACGTCACGGTCACCGGCAAGGTGACGGGTGAGTTCCAGGCGGGCGACGCCGTCAACCTGGTCGTGAACGGTACGACCTACAGCACCACCGCTGCGGCCGACGGCAGCTACTCTGTGGCCATCAAGGGCTCCGACCTCGCCGCCGATACCACCATAGACGCGAGCATCATCGCCCACGACGCGGCCGGCAATACCGCCACGGCGACCACGGTGCACGCGCATACCGTCGATACCACGGCACCGAACGCAAGCATTGCGGTAAACAACATCACGGCGGACAACGTGCTGAACGCCGCCGAGGCCGGTGGCAATGTCACCGTCACCGGCAAGGTCAGCGGCGAATTCCAGGCCGGCGATAGCGTGACCTTGGTAGTGAATGGTGCGACTTACACCACCACGGCCGCTGCGGATGGCAGCTACTCGGTCTCGGTCAAGGGTTCCGACCTCACAGCCGATACCACCATCGACGCCAGCGTAATCGCCCACGACGTTGCCGGTAATACGGCGACGGCGACCACGGTCCACGCCCATACCGTCGACACCACCGCCCCGAGTGCAAGTATCACCGTCAACAACATCACCGCCGACAACGTACTCAACGCCGCGGAAGCGGCTGGCAATGTGGTGGTAACCGGCAAGGTGACGGGGGAATTCCAGACCGGCGATACCGTGACCCTGCTGGTCAACGGTGCGACCTACACCGCCACGGCCGCCGCCGATGGCAGCTACTCGGTCTCGGTCAAGGGCTCCGACCTCGCCGCCGATACCACCATAGACGCCAGCGTGATCGCCCACGACGCTGCCGGTAATACGGCAACGGCGACTACGGTGCACGCCCATACCGTCGACACCGTCGCGCCGAGCGCGACCATCGCGGTCAACAACATCACCGCCGACAACGTGCTCAACGCCACCGAGGCTGCGGGCAACGTCACGGTAACCGGCAAGGTCAGCGGGGAGTTCCAGACTGGCGACACCGTCACCCTGCTGGTGAACGGTGCGACCTATACCACCACGGCAGCGGCCGATGGTTCCTACTCGGTCTCGGTCAAGGGCTCCGATCTCGCTGCCGACAGTACTGTCGACGCCAGCGTGTTGGCGCACGACGCCGCTGGCAACACGGCGACGGCGACCACGGTCCACACCCATACCGTCGACACCACCGCACCGAACGGCGCAAGCACCGCGATCTCGGTCAACAACATCACAGCCGACAATGTGCTGAACACCGCCGAGGCCGCCGGCAATGTCACCGTGACCGGCAAGGTCACCGGTGAATTCAAGGCTGGCGACGCCGTCACCCTGCTGGTGAACGGTGTGAATTACGCCACCACGGCCGCGGCTGATGGGAGCTACTCGGTGTCGATCAAGGGCTCGGACCTTGCTGCTGATACGACGATCGACGCCAGCGTGGCAGCGCATGATGCCGCCGGCAACGTTGGCACGGTGACCACGGTACACACCCACACGGTAGATACCAGTGCGCCGAGTAACGCCACCACCGCCATCTCGGTCAACAACATCACCGCCGACAACATCGTCAACGCCGCCGAGGCTGCGACCAATATCACGGTCACCGGCAAGGTCACGGGTGAATTCCAGACTGGCGATACCGTCACCCTGCTGGTGAACGGCACGACCTACACCACCACCGCGGCGGCCGACGGCAGCTATTCGGTGGCCGTGAAGGGCTCAGACCTGGTGGCCGACACCTCCATCGACGCCAAGGTGGCGGCGCACGACGCTGCCGGCAACCTTGGCAGCGCCACCAGCGTGCACAACCACAGCGTGGACACCACTGCCCCGAGCGGCGCCACCACCAGCATCACGGTCAACAGCGTCACCGCCGACAATGTGATCAATGCCGCCGAAGCCGCTGGCAACGTCACCGTGACCGGCAAGGTGACGGGTGAATTCCAGGCCGGCGATACCGTCACCCTGGTGGTGAACGGCGTGAGCTACGCCGCTACGGCCGCCGCTGACGGCAGCTACTCGACCTCGGTCAAGGGTTCGGATCTCGCCGCCAACACTACCATCACGGCCACCGTGGCAGCGCACGACGCGGCCGGCAACGTCGGTAACGTCTCGGGCACCCATACCCATGCCGTGGACCTGAGCGCGACCGCCAGCATCACACTCAACTCGGTCACCGCCGACAATATCGTCAACGCCAGCGAGGCCGCCTCCACCGTGGCCATCACCGGCACAGTGGGTGGCGACGCCCATGCTGGCGACACCGTGACCCTGACCGTGGGCAGCAAGACCTACACCGGCACGGTGCAGAGCGGCAACACCTACAGCATCAATGTGGCCGGTAGCGATCTGGTTGCCAGCGGCAGCCATAACCTGACCGCCTCGGTCACCACCAGCGACGCTGCCGGCAACCCGGCCAATGCCAGTACCACCGGCAGCTACAACGTGAACGAGTACGCTCCGGTCTCGAACCCGGTGGCGGTCACCGGCACCGAAGACACCAACTATGTCTTCAACTGGAGCGACTTTGGCACCACCGACGCCAACGGCAACACCGGTCTCTCGATCAAGATCACCAGCCTGCCGGCCGATGGGGTTCTGCAGTACAACAATGGCAGCAGCTGGGTGAGCGTGACCAACAACCAGCTGATCACCCAGACCGATATCTCGGCCGGCAAGCTGCGCTTCGTGCCCGATACCAATGAGTCGGGCATAGACAGCTACAGCACGCCGGGGGTAGGTGACCAGAAGCAGGACTACGCCCGCTTCACCTTCAGCGCGACCGACGGCCCCAATACCGGCAACAGCGCGACCATAGCCATCGATATCACGCCAGTGGCGGACAAGCCGACCATGACCATGGCGGGCGGCAGCCTGCCCACGACGCCGCCGACCGGTAATGGCCTGACGCTGGACTACTTCAGCAAGATGTCGAACTACGACAGCAACGCCGCCGGCAATGTGGCCACGCTGGAAGCCGCCATGAAAGCACTGACGCCCACCACCACCAGCGTGGTGACCAGCGTCAACTACGACAACGCCAGCCACAACGCGGTGGGTGAGGACGACGGCGTGCGCGTCACCGGCCTCGTCTACCTCGAAGCCGGCAAGACCTACACCTTCAGCGGCTACCGTGATGACACCTTCCGCCTGGAGATCGGCGGCACCGTGGTGCGCTCGGACAATTTCAATACCTGGGGCAGCTATACCACCACCGCCTACACCCCGAGCACCAGCGGCTACTACACGCTGGAGGCCTTCCAGTACAACGGCAACGGCATCGGTGCGTTGAGCATCCAGGTCTCGGTCAATGGCGCCACCGCCGGCGCATTGGGCACCCTGCCTCTCTACACCGGCATTACCAGCATCGATACCGGCGGCGGCCAGCACGGCAGCTTCGTCACAGTGGGTGGCGGCGGTTACTACCCGGCGGTCTACAACCAGGGCAACACCAACAGCTGGATCTCGGTCTCCAAGCTGGTCCCGGCCACGCCCGATACCGATGGCTCGGAAAAGCTGACTGTCTCGCTCAGCGACCTGGCCAATGGCGTATCCATCCGCGACGGCAGCGGCCACAGCTTTACCGCCACCGCCACCTCGCGCACGCTCAGCCTGGCCGGCTGGGACCTCAATACCCTGCAGGTCAAGGCACCGACCAACTACACCGGTACGCTCAATATCAGCGTGCTGACCACCAGCACCGAGACCGCCAACGGCTCCAGCGCGGTGACCAGCAGCTCCTTGGCGATCACGGTCAATGCGGCGACCGCCACCACGCCGATGATGGTTGCCTCGCTGGCCAGCGAGGACAGCCACGCCACCGCGGCCAGCAGCGCGGCCGATACCAGTCATGCCACGACCACCAGCACGCTCAGCCATGACCAGGGCAGCACGGCCATCAATACCAGCAAGCTGGCCGTCGCCCTGCCGCATGCGCCTGTCGCCAGCGAAGACGTGCTGCACCAGCCCGTCGTAGCCAGTGCCGCGCCGGCAGCCGGTCAGGGTGCTCAGTCACTGCATCTGGGCGGGGATACCTTCCGTTGGTCCTTGGCCGACAATCATGCTGCACCGGCCAGCAGCCCGCTCAAAGCGAGCGATGCCAGTACCGCCGGCAGCCACGGGCTGGATCTGCGCGACCTGCTGCAGCAACGGCACGAGCTGGGTGGCGACCTGAACCAGCATCTGACCAACCATGATGCAGACAAGGCCACGACCGTCGCTGGTAACGGCCCGGCCGGGCAGGATGCCAACCGTCCGCCGGCACCGCTGGCGCACGAACAGGCACCGCTCCTGGATAGCGATGCCTCGGGGCATGCGGCGCTGATGGCGGAATTGTTGAAGAAGGCGGACACCGGCCACAACCATCATTAAAAGCCAACTGCCCGGCCACCCCTTGGGTGGTCGGGCGGATCAGCGACCCGCTTGCAATTGGGTGGCGTAGGGGCCGGTCATGCCATGGATGCCAAGCTGTTGCAGCGTGCGCCATTCCGCCTCGGCGTGTACTGCCTCGGCCAACACCAGGAGGCCCGCGCCGCCGGAGACACCGACGATGGCCTTGAGCAACTGTTGATTCCCGGCTTGCTGATCGATATCGCGGATAAAGCTGCCGTCGATCTTGAGATAGTCCAACCGCAGATCGTAGAGGGCGGGAATACGCCCGAACTGGCGGCCAAAGTGTTCCACCCCGAGCTTGGCACCATGGCTGCGCACCAGTGCGGCCAACGCTTCCAGGCGTTCGTACTGGCCGCCCAGCCCCTGCTCGTTGACCTCCAGCCATAAGCGGCGGCAGGCCGCTGCATGACGGGCCAACAAGGTAGACAGCGCCTCGAAGAAGGTCAGGTCGGCGATCGAGGCCGGCGCCAGATTGACAGCCAGCTGCTCGTCACCCTGCTGCAGCCGCTCACAAGCCAGCTCCACCGCGATCAGGTCCAGCTGCGGCAAAAGACCCAGACGGGCCGCCATGGGCATGAACTGGCCGGCAGTCTGCAACTTGCCATCTGCCCCCCGCAAACGCAGCAGTACCTCCTGGTGCAGCACCGCTCCCTGCCTATCGAGTACCGGGAAGCTCGCCAGCGTGAATTGCCGACGGGCGATGGCCGACTCCAGCATTTCCCGCCACTGTGCTGCGGTCTCGGCACTATCCTGTTCCAACCCCGCTACCGCGATCCCCGCCTCGCCCCCGGCCTCGGCCTGCGCCAGGGCCTGGTCGGCCAGCGCCAATACCCGCCGCTCGCCGTCCTCGTGTACAAAGCAGACCACGCCAACGTGCGCACCGCCGGCGCCGCTCAAACCGCCGGCTAGTGCGGTTACCGCCTGCAGGCAGGCCCGGCCGCAGGCCTCCGCCTCGGCGCGATCCACGCCGGGGAGGATGACCGCGAAGTCGGCACCGTTCAGGCGGGCCAATACCGCCTCGGTAGAATCGGGCAGCGATTGCGTCAATGCCGCCGCCACCTGGCGCAGATACTGATCTGTCGCCGCCCGGCCATGGTTACGGTTGAAGCCAGCCAAATCCTCCAGCCGCAGCAGCAGCAACGCCCCCTTGGCGGCTTCCTCGCCGCTCAGTGCCAGCCGCAGACGGCCCAGGAAATAGTCGCGGTTGGGCAGACCGGTCACCGCGTCACGGTTGGCCTGGGTGCGTAGTTCATCGATCCGGTCGGCCTGCTCGGCGAACATGGCCTTGACCCGGTCCACCATGGCATTCATGGTACGTACCACCAACCGGAGCTCGGTCACGTCCGGCTCGCGCATGGTGATGAAGTTGCGCTCGCCAATGGCCGCCGCTTGCTGTACCAATTCCCGCAAGGGTTTACGTACCCAGCGGATCAGTACGGTCACGGCGATGCCCGACACCAGCCCGGTCACGGCCATGACCAGCAGGAAGGTCAGCATGCCCCTCCAGAGCGACTGGTAGGCAAAACGCTCATGCGCTACCACCACCACGCGACCGGCCTGGTTCCAGCCGCTGGACACCTGGGCCACACCCGGTTTGACCTGCAGCGGCAGGAGCCTTGGGAACCAGGCCGGGACTCGGTCCGGTGCCGTGTCGTTGCGCCGCTCAATCACAGTACGGCCATGCACGTCCTCATAGCGGATTAGGCGGAAGTGGCCCGAATCGAACAGCGCACTGACCATCAGCTCCACCATTGCCGGGTCCTTGCTCTGCTGCGACATCGAGAGCGCCAAGGAGGCGGCGTTGTCCGCACTTTGCGTCAACAGCTGCTGCTCCAGATATTGCTTGGCGGTAGTGAGGTTGACGGTAAAGCCGCCGGCAAAGGCCAGCAGGGTGGATAGAAGAACGATCAACCAAAGTTGTCGGAGTAGGGACATGGCAATTACTTCCCAAAAAAACGGACAGGGAATCGGTTCATGGCTCGAAACCTTCGGCACGCATGCGGGTCAGCAGCTCGGTCCAACGCGACAAACGCTCGACCGATGAATTAGGCTGGCGACCACCACCCACCCACACGCCGTTGCTGTTGAAACTGAAAACCGGGGTCAAGTCCGGCCGTCGCGAAGCCGGCCGTATATCACCGATCAGATTATCCAGGACCAATGGTTCGGCATCGGGCTGGGAATAATAGGTCAGCACCATATGCGCCTGACTGATGCTGCTGCCAGCACCACCGATACGCGCCTTGACGTAGGTCAAACGCATTTTGTCTATGGGCACGCCCAGATAGCTAAGGCTGAAATACTTGGCGATCACGAAATCCTCGCAATCACCCGCCCCCTTGCCCAGGGTCTCCAGTGGCGTGGCCCAATAATCGTCGAGACCCCATACCGTCGGGTCGTCGCTGAAAACAATCTGCCGGTTGAAAAAGTCGTTGACCAGCTTGAGCCGCTCCGGCTCGCTACCTGTCGCATTGCGCAGCAAATCGCGCCAAGCCTGGAATCGCGGCAGGTTGGCCGCACCCCAGCGCTGGCTATAACTCTTTTGCAGCTGATCGAAGTTTGGCAAACACAATGCCAACGTCATCGACAAAAGGATTAGTATTACGCTTTGGCATAAATGGATAAAACCAGGCCAAATCTTTGTAAAGACGGTTCTTTTAGGCGGGATGCAATTATCCAATGGCATCGGGCTGTCTATCGGCACCGTTGTTTATCCACAGGTCAATTAGCTTTGACTAATGGAAAGTCATTGATTTATAAGTGTTTATATTCAATTGAGCCGATACAATAAGCAATCGCAAGGCTTATGGGTGACCACAAAAAATGCCAATGGCGCCCAGCGACAGTACCCAAGGCACCTTACAGGAAAGACCGACCTAGATGAAGACGAAATACCAGCTGGCCGTGCTGGCGAGCATGATAGCCCCGCTCTCAGCCCTGGCAGCAGAGCAGCCGGCCACGCTCAAGGCCGCGGTCGAACAGGCGATCATGCAGAACCCCGATGTCCTGTTGCGCTACCACGCGCTGACCGCTTCCGACCATGAGCGGCAGGCTGCCAAGTCTGGTTGGCTGCCCAAGGTCGACCTGCAGGCCAGCACCGGTCGTATGCGTAGCGAGTCGCCCATCCTGCCGCGCGAGAGCTACACCGATACCGCAACCACGGTGCAACTGCGCCAGACCCTGTTTGACGGCTTTGCCACGCTCAATGACGTGCGTCGCCTGAGCCATGCCCGCCAGGCCCGCTACTTCGACCTCCTGGCCACCACCGACGATACCGCACTGGAGGCGGCCCGTGCCTATATCGACGTACTGCGCTACCGCGAGCTGGTGGAACTGGCCAAGCAGAATTATGCCAAGCACGCCGAGATCCACAGCCAGCTGCAGGATAAGGTCAAGGCCGGCGTAGGCCGCCGGGTCGATCTGGAGCAGGCTGCTGGCCGCTTGGCGTTGGCGGAATCGAACTGGCTGACCGAACAGAGCAATCTGCAGGATGTGGCCGCTCGCTTCCAGCGCATGGTAGGTGACTATCCTGCCGGCCAGCTGGCAGCCCTGCCCAATCTCGATACCAATCTGCCACAGCGCGAGGGTTTTCTGGCCGACACCATCAGCCGCAACCCGACCTTCCGTTCCGCCGTGGCCACCATCCGTTCCAGCCGGGCCGATGCCGAGCTGCGCAAGTCCAGCCGCTGGCCGACCCTGGAGCTGCGTGCAGCGCAGAGCTATGAGAAGAACCGCAACGGTCTCTCCGGCGAATACAAAGACAGCAGCGTGATGCTGGTGCTCAACTACAACCTGTTCAACGGCGGCGCCGACAGCGCCCGTATCCGCCAGTACGCCGAGCAGCTCAATGCCGCCTACGACTTGCGCGACAAGGCCTGCCGCGATATCCGGCAACAGGCCCAGATCGCCTGGAACGACCTCAGCCGCATCCAGGAGCAGATCCGTTTGCAAAGCCAGCACGAACTCTCCACCGCCAAGGCACGCGATGCCTACCGGCAGCAGTTTGACATTGGCCAGCGTTCCCTCCTGGACCTGCTGGACACCGAAAACGAGCTGTTCGAGGCTCGCCGGGCGCTGACCAATGCCGAGGAGGACCTGAACCTCGCCAAGGTACGCGTACTGTCCTACTCCAGCCGCCTTCTGCCAGCGCTGCAACTGCGTCCGGTGGTCGACCCCATCGAGGATGAGAACGGCGGACTGGATGCCAAAGACGGTCAACTGAGCTGCAACACCAGCCTGCCGCCGCCGGCCACGCTGGATAAGCAGGGTCTGTTACCGCCCCCAAGCGCCAGA
Source organism: Chitinimonas sp. (assembly GCF_036568685.1). GTDB lineage: Bacteria > Pseudomonadota > Gammaproteobacteria > Burkholderiales > Chitinimonadaceae > Chitinimonas. The sequence goes on along the minus strand of NZ_DATCSC010000129.1, from coordinate 93,620 downwards.
TGAAAAAGGGAGCCGCCGGCTCCCTTTTTTGTATGCAACGAGCTTACTCGACCGGCTCGCAGGCGAGGACGATGCCGTCTTCGTCGGCATACAGCCAGTGGCCCGGGGTAAAGCTGACACCGGCAAAGTGCAGTACCAGGTCGCGGCACCCCTCGCCCCGCTTGACGCTCTTGCGCGGATGGGTGCCCAAGGCCCGAATGCCGACGTCCTGGGTCTTGAGTTCAGCCGAATCGCGCACGCACCCCCAGACCAGGATGCCGGACCAGCCGTTCTGCACCGCCAATTCACCCAACTGACCGCCAACCAGGGCGCAACGCAGGCTGCCACCACCGTCCACGACCAGCACGCGGCCGTGCCCCTGCGTTTCCAAGGCCGAGCGAACCAAGCTGTTATCTTCAAACACCTTGAGGGTGGCTATCGGCCCGGCGAACTGGGTCCGCCCGCCATAAGCCTGGAAGATGGGGTCGACGACCTGTACCCGGTCGCCGTGGTGGTCGCTGATATCAGTGGTATGAAAAGGCATGCTCCGCACTCCGTGGGTGGACATAGAACGAGCCTAGCAAAACGGGAAGCACAAGGCTTCCCGTTTGTCAGCAGGCGCGGGCTGCGCGCAACACTACGCCTATTTCAGGCCAAGTACATCCTGCATGTCGTAGAGACCGGCAGCCTTGCTACGCAGCCAGCCGGCGGCGCGCACAGCGCCCTGCGCAAAGGTCGCGCGCGAGCTGGCCTTGTGGCTGATCTCCACCCGCTCGCCGTCGGCCATGAACATGACCGTGTGGTCGCCGACCACATCGCCGCCCCGCACGGTGGCAAAGCCGATGGTGGACGGATCGCGCGCGCCGGTCACGCCTTCGCGGCCGTACACAGCACATTCCTTGAGGTCACGGCCCAACGCACGCGCCACTGCCTCGCCCATCCCGAGGGCAGTGCCGGACGGCGCATCCACCTTGTGGCGATGGTGCGCCTCGACGATCTCGATGTCGTAGCCTTGGTTCAGCACCTTGGCGGCCATCTCCAAGAGCTTGAAGGTCAAGTTGACGCCCACGCTCATATTGGGGGCAAAGACAATGCCGATATCGGCGCCGCCGGCCTTCAGCGCTGCCTTGCCGGCGTCGTCAAAACCGGTGGTACCCACCACCAGATTGACCCCCAGCTGACGGCAGATCGCCAAGTGGGCGAGCGTGCCTTCCGGGCGGGTGAAGTCGATCAGCACATCCGCCTCACGCAACGCCTCGGCCGCGTCGGAGCGGATCAGTACCCCGGTCTCCTTGCCCAGCACCAGGCCGGCATCGGTACCCAGGCTGGGGGCGCCTTCACGATCCAGCGCGGCGACCAATCGGCAATCCGGGTTGGCCAGGACGGTTTCTATCAGCACCTTGCCCATGCGGCCGGAGGTGCCGGCGATGGCAACCCGAAGCGGCCCGCTCATTGCCCTTGTTCCTTCTGGGTGGCCTGCAAGGCCTTGGCAGCTGCACGCGGATCTTCCGGTGCCTTCTCGGCGACGTTGGCCTTGGCTTCAAGGGTCTCGCCACCCATGCTGATCACACGGTCGCCGTCGAACATCACGTTGTAGCGCTTGTTGTTCTGCAACTTGCCGCCGCGGCTGTCGTAGTAGATGTAGTCCCAGCGGTTGGGGTGGAAGGCATCGACCAGCAGGGGCGAGCCCAGCAGGAAGCGGACTTGCGAGCGGGTCATGCCAAGCTTGAGCTTGGCAACCTGGTCGGCAGTCACGACGTTGCCTTGCGGCACATCCAGCTTGTAGGGAGTAAGGTAGCTGCAGGCAGAGAGGCCGGCGAGCAACAGGGCGATCAGCAGTGTACGCATGGAATACTTGAGCAGGAGTAGGAGCGTTGGAGACTGCGGCAAGGCGCGGAAGTGCCGTATCATACCTAGGTTCTGTTGCCATGGGTCCGCTCGACGCATCCTTGCGCCAGATCTGATGCGGCCACGCTGCCGCCGGGCGGCCCGGACACCCCATGGGGGCGCCCTTCCCGCCGGTTGCCAGCAACAGCAGCTAAACTAGTTACCCATACTTTATTGCGGACGCGATTATGAGCAAAGCAAGCGATCTCAAGGATGCCGGTCTCAAGGCGACCGGCCCGCGGCTGAAGATCCTCAACCTGTTCGAGACCAGCGAGCAGCGCCACATGAGTGCGGAAGAGGTCTACCGACTATTGCTGGATGAGCAGGATGACGTCGGGCTTGCCACGGTCTACCGGGTGCTGACCCAGTTCGAGCAGGCCGGCCTCCTAGTGCGTCACCACTTCGAATCCGGCAAGGCCGTGTTCGAACTCAACCAGGGCGGTCACCATGACCATCTGGTCTGCGTCAAATGCGGCAAGGTCGAAGAGTTCTACGACCCGGAGATCGAAAAGCGCCAGGATGCCATCGCCGACAAGCACAACTTCCTGATCCAGGACCACGCCATGTATCTGTATGGCGTGTGCGCCGACTGCCAGACCCGCCTGGCCGGGAAGCTGAAGAGCAAATGATCCCCTGGCTGGGCCGGGCGCTCGCCTTTCCACCACTGGAGAGCGCGCTGCAGGAGCCCAATGGCCTGCTTGCCGCTGGTGGCGACCTGGGCCCGGATCGGCTGCTGTTGGCCTACCAGCAGGGCATCTTCCCCTGGTTCTCGCCGGGTGATCCCATCCTGTGGTGGAGCCCGGACCCACGCATGGTGCTCTACCCCCAGGAGCTGCATATCCCACGCTCCTTGGCCAAGACGGTACGCAACCGGTCCTACGAGATCCGCCTCGATACCGCTTTCCGGCGGGTGATCGAAGCCTGCGCGCAGAGCCCGCGCCCAGGTCAGGACGGTACCTGGATCGTGCCCGAGGTGGCCGATGCCTACAGCCGCCTGCACGAACTGGGATGGGCCCATTCGGCGGAATGCTGGATGGACGGTGAGCTGGTTGGGGGGCTCTATGGTGTGGCCATCGGTAAGATGTTCTACGGTGAATCCATGTATGCCCATCGCCCCGATGCCTCCAAGCTGGCCTTCGTGCACCTTGTGCAGTGGTTGCGCGCGGCCGGCTTTGGCCTGATCGACTGCCAGATGCGCACCGCCCACCTGAGCCGCTTTGGCGGGCGGGAGATAAGCCGGAGCGAGTTTCTTGCCACGATGCGGCGCTTGATTGCCCAACCCGGCCTGACGGGCCATTGGCAGTATCAGCCGCCCGCCGGGCTGGGCGGCCTAAACGGAGGCGAGGTGCCATGAGCCACCCCAGCGATAGCCGCCTGATCCGGCTGCAGTTCTACGCCACGGCCCCCTACCCCTGCAGCTACCTGGACGATCGCATGGCGCGCTCGCAGGTAGCCATTCCGGCCGAACTGATCGACACCACCATCTACAGCCAGCTGGTACGTAACGGCTTCCGCCGCAGCGGCCTGTTTACCTACCGCCCCTGGTGCGACCAGTGTCGCGCCTGTGTACCAGTACGGCTGCGGGTGGCCGAGTTCCAGCCCGACCGTACCCAGCGCAAGGCCTTTCGCCGCCACAGCGATCTGGAGGTGGCCATCCTGCCCTTGGATTACCACGACGAGCACTACCTGCTCTACCACCGCTACCAGCAAAGCCGGCATAGCGGCGGCGGCATGGATGAGGACAACCGCGAGCAGTACGAGAACTTCATCCTCAAGAGCCAGGTAGATAGCTTTTTGGCCGAGTTCCGGCTGGGCGGGCAGCTCAAGATGGTGAGCTTGGTCGATCGGCTGGACGATGGCCTCTCCTCGGTCTACACCTTCTTCGAGCCCGATGATCTGCAAGCCAGCTACGGCACCTACAACGTCCTCTGGCAGGTCGAGATGGCACGCCAGCTCAGCCTGCCCTATGTCTACCTGGGCTACTGGATAGGTGAATGCCGCAAGATGGCCTACAAGACCCGCTACAGGCCGATCGAAGGCCTGCAGGATGGCGCCTGGCGGCTGTTGCCCGACGAGGCCTGATCGCCTGAAAAGGCGTTAAGCGCCCACCCTGAAATGGGCGACGTGCTGCTGCAATTCACCCACCACCTGCCGCAGGCGCTCGGCGCCGGCATCGATATCACGCATCGCGCTGGCGGCGGACTCGATACGCTGACCGATCTCGCCCATGCCGACCGCGGTCTCTTCGGCAGCCGCCGCCTGACCGCGGGCCGTGGCGGCGATCTCTCCGGCCAGCTCACGCATCTCACCCGTCGCACGGACAATGGCATCCTGGTCCGCCATGGCGCTGCGCATATCGGCCGCACCTTCGCGCACACCGCCACTGAGCTGTCGTACCGCTTCAGCCGCAGCACGGGTGGCGCCGCCTATCTCCTGGGTCATACGGGCAATATCGGTGGTCGAAGTCGCCGTGCGCTCAGCCAGTTTGCGAACCTCGTCCGCTACCACTGCAAAGCCGCGGCCCTGCTCACCGGCACGCGCTGCCTCGATGGCCGCATTGAGCGCCAGCAGATTGGTCTGTTCGGCAATCTCCTTGATGACTGCTGCCACCGAATCGATCTGCGCCGCCGCCTCGCCCAGCTGTTCGATCATGGCCGATGACTGCTGGCTGGCTTCGGTCAGCCGCTCGGTCGCCGCCTGTGAGCGGCCCATGGTCGCCTGCGCGGCCCGCGCCGTCTCTGCCGCCCCATCGGCCTGCTCAACCGAGTGCTGGGCATTGCGGGTCACATTCTGCACGGCGGCAGCCAGGGCGGCGGCGGCCTCACCGGCGCGCACCGCCCGTTCACTGGCCTGCTCGGTCAATCCGCGGGTATCGCTGGCGCGCTGCTTGAGCTCGCCGGAGATCCCATCTACCCCGGCGACGGTACGCTGGATCAGTTCGATGGTATGGGCCTGCTCCTCGATCAGCCGGTTGACCGAACGGGCGGTATCGCCAATCTCATTGCGACCAAAGTCCGGCAGGCGGCGGGTCAGATCGCCCTCGATGCGCTGCAGGAAGTCACGGATGTGCCCCAGTGCACCGGAGATACCGCCGGCTATCCACCAGACCGCCCCGAACAACAAGACAGCCCCGACCACGATCACGGTCAGGATGGTCAGTTGAGCGCGACGGGAGGTAGCAGCCTCTTCCTCGTTATGGCGGCGGGCATCGTCCTCTATCAGGCCACTGAACTTCTCCATGCTGCCCTCCAGCCGCTCGAAGCTGGTGGCGAAGTCGGCATAGGCGGTATCGGCATCAGCGGCATGGGTGGCGAATTTTTCCTGCACGAGCTGCGCCTGCCGGGCATAGCCACCCAGGTCAGGCTTCAAGACCTCCAACGCAGCACGCTGCTGTGGCGGCAAGGTCGCCTTGTCGTTCTCGCCCACCAGCCGGTTGAAGTTGCCCAGGTGCTCAGCCAGATCGTCACGCACCGCTTTGAGCTCCTCGGCCTTGGGACTGGCCTGGCTCGCCAGGCGGTACATATTGAGCACATCGGAACGGATGGCGTCGTGCATCATGTCCGCCTCGGTCTGGTTACGCAGTACCGAGACAATCTGCTCCGAGCGCTCGATGGCCGCAGCCAGATTGCGACTGCTGACATAGCCCACGGTGCCGACGGCCAGCAAGATCAGCATGGCGATCGCGCCCAGTAGGAGGAGCCGGGCTTTGATCGTGATATGTTTCATTGCTCCGCCATCCATTTATTTGACCCTGCGGGTGCCAGACAACACCGGCGCCGCGGCAATTCCCCCCTCTCGCGGCGGCGAGGGCGGGGCGCGGAACCTATCAGTAAGGGGCCGTTGAATTGTCATCACTCAAGAGCGCCCGGGTCTCCCGGGCGAAGCATGAATGTTTGAGTTATCGCTTAGCGTTGAGCTTCCCTATGTATAGCCGATCCCACCCCGGCCGAACGGAGCGCTGATGCGCTTCCCCCCCGCAGACGCCCGCCACCTGCACCTGCATCTGGCCGACGCCGCCTCCGGTACACCCTGCCAGTGGTGGCATCTGGAGATCGCGGCCCGCCACCAAGCCGGTCCCGCTTCAGCCCCCGCTCGCCTGCTGGGCACTTTGCTACGCTGGCCCGGCAGCGCCTGGATGACGCCGCTGCTAGACCGGCTAGGCCTGCCGGGCCTCGCCCCCTACCGCTTGCCGCCACCTGCCCAACGCCTGCAAAGGGCCGAAGATGCGGCCCTGGCTGCCGCCTGCCTGCTAGGCGCGCTGGCAGGGCTCGGCAGCCTCAATGCCACGCGCGAAATGCTGCTGGTACTACTGGCTCTCCTGGGCGGCCTGGCTGCTGCCTGGCAAAGTGGTTGGCAGGCAGCCCGGCAGCGCCGCGAGCTGTTGCAACAACAGGCTGCCAGGGCAGCGCTGCTAACCCCCAGCGAATCGACCCTAGGCTTGACCGGCCTCTTGGTGGCGGCGGGCCAAGACTATGCAACGGCCCTCGCCCGCACCGAGCAGCTGGCCCTGCAGCCCAGCCAGGTCAGCCGGCTTGAGTTGGCACAACTGGGCTTGACCATGCCTGCCCGTGGCGAGGTCGCCTGGCAGGCAATGCAAGGCGGGCTGAGCTGGCTGCTCGGTGCGGCCGCCGTGGCTTGGCCCTGCTGGCTCACCGCCAGCCGCTGGCAGTTCATACCGGCCCTGCTGGGCCTCTTGCTGGTGCACTTCGTGAGCGCGGCAGAGCGCCCTCGGCAAGCTTGGCGGCGACCGCTGCAGCACCTCCTGGCGGCAATGGTCTGCTTGGCCGCAGGCAGCCTTGTTCATTGGCTCTGAATCCCACATCGGGCGCCACAAAGCGGCATTTACTTGATAACAATTCCCATTACTTTTACCATTCAGCATATCTCAACCCGGCCCAGCTCAAAGGACTCCTCCATGGTCTTGCTCCGTCGCACCCTGATCGCCGCCGCCCTGGCTGGCAGCCTGTTCGCCCAGGCCGAACCGGTCACCCCTGGCGCGGTTGCCGGCCACTACGCCAACCTCGTGCATGCCGGCTACCTGGATTCGATCCAGAGTGCCAAGGCCATGCAGACCAGCATCGAGGCCTTTCTGGCTGCACCGTCCGAGGACACCCTCAAGGCAGCTCGCCAGAGCTGGATCGCCGCGCGCGAATATTACGGCCAGACCGAGGCCTTCCGTTTCTACGGAGGCCCGATCGACGCCGAGGATGGCCCCGAAGGTCGCATGAATGCCTGGCCCATGGATGAAGCCTATGTCGACTATGTGCAAGGCAAGCCCAAGGCTGGCCTGATCAACAACGCCAAGGTCAAGATCACCCGCGAGGTGCTGGTTGCCGCCAATGAAAAAGGTGGTGAGGAGAACATCAGCACCGGCTGGCATGCGATCGAATTTTTGCTCTGGGGCCAGGACCTCAGTGCCGACGGCCCTGGCGCACGCCCGGCCAGCGACTTCGTCGATGGCGGCAAGCCCAATGCCGAGCGTCGCCGCACCTATCTGAAGATCGTGACCCAGTTGCTGGTGGATGATCTGGAGAGCGTGGCCAAGGCCTGGGAGCCGAATGCCAACAACTACCGCAGCAAATTCGTTGCCGATGACGCCTCCATCCAGAAGATGCTGACCGGCCTTGGCGCCCTGTCGCGCGGCGAGCTGGCTGGCGAGCGCATGGAAGTAGCGCTGGCCTCCAAGTCACAGGAAGACGAGCACAGCTGCTTCTCCGACAATACCCACCGCGATATCGTCAACAATGCCAAGGGTATCCAGAACGTCTGGGAAGGCCACTACAAGCGTGCCGATGGCAGCGAGCTGAGCGGTCCTTCGCTACGCGAGCTGGTGGCCGGCAAGGACGCCAAGGTTGCCGACAAGACCAGTACCGACATCGCTAACTCGCTGAAGCTGGCCGAAGCGATCCAGCCGCCGTTCGATCGCGAGATCCTGGGCAAGAACAGTGCCCCCGGCCGCAAACGTGTACGGGCCGTGATCGATGCCCTGAAACTGCAGGCCAATGATCTGGTGCAGGCCGCCAAGGTGCTAGGCATCAAGAACTTGAACACCAAGGTCTAAAGCACTTATTCTGCGTCGCCTCGGGGCACGGCCTGATCCAGGTCGTGCCCTTTTAGCTGGTAAAGAAGTCCCATGATGTCCATGAAGCCACTGCTCCCACTGCTGCTCCTGACCGGTACCGTCGTGGCCGGCACCCTGCTTATCGACAGTGTTGTCGTGCCACCTTTCGACCGGGCCGAGACCTTGCCCGGGGGTGACACCACGGTATTCGATACCGGCAAGAACGCACTCGCCCTGCCCAGCGCCACGCTCAATGATGCGCAGCGTACCGAGTTCGTGATCGGCAATTCCTTCTTCAAGAAAAACTGGGTGGAGGCGCCGTCTTCGACCACTGCGCGCGACGGCCTGGGCCCGCACTTCATCGCCCGCTCCTGCGGCAGCTGCCACACCGAGGATGGCCGCGGTGCACCACCGGACTTCGAGAATGGCTTGCAGAAAGAGCAGCCGGTCGCCTTGCTGTTCCGTCTTTCCATTCCCGGCAAGGATGCCCATGGCGGTCCCAAGCCCGAGCCCACCTATGGCGGCCAGTTCGCCAACGACGCGGTCAGCGGTGTGCAGCCCGAGGGCCAGGTAGCGATCAGTTACGAGGAAGTCCAGGGGCGTTTTGCCGACGGCGAAGCCTATACCCTGCTCAAGCCCAGCTATCGCTTCACCGATCTCAACTACGGCCCCATGCACCCCGCCACCGAGGTCTCGCCGCGCATTGCGCCGCAGATGACCGGCATGGGCTTGCTCGAAGCCATCAAGGAAAGCGATATCGAGGCCAACGCCCGCCGCCAGGCGGAGGCAGGCCAGGGCATCAAGGGCCGCACCAATCGGGTCTGGGATGCCTACGCGCAGAAGACCGTGCTGGGCCGCTTTGGCTGGAAGGCCAATGTCGGCAGCATTGCGCACCAGAGCGCCGGTGCCTTCAACGGCGATATCGGCATCACCTCCAGGCGCTTCCCCGCCGAAGAGTGCACCGCCAAACAGGTCGATTGTCGCAAGGCCCCGCGCGGCGGCAAGCTGGAGATCAGCGACAAGATCCTCGACCAGGTGATCTTCTACAGCCGTACCCAGGCGGTACCCGCCACCCGCAATCTGGAGGACCCGCGCGCCCAGCGTGGCCGCACCGTGTTCTACCAGGCCCAGTGCGCGGTCTGCCATGTGCCGAGCTACGTCACCGGCGACTTCAAGGCCATCCCACAGCTTGGCCGCCAGACCATCTACCCCTACACCGACCTGCTGCTGCACGATATGGGCGAGGGCCTTGCGGACAACCGGCCGGACTTCCTGGCCGGCGGACGCGACTGGAAGACGCCACCGCTGTGGGCACTGGGCATGATCCCGGTGGTCAATGGCCATACCCGCTACCTGCACGACGGCCGCGCCCGCAACCTGCTGGAAGCGGTGCTGTGGCACGGCGGTGAAGCAGAAGCCGCCAAGCAGCATGTGCTGAAGCTGTCGCGTGACGACAGAGAGAATCTGGTCCAATTCCTGCAGTCACTGTAAGTTTCGTGCGTCCGCCCTCTCCGCAGCGCGGGCGCCACCCGTTCAAGGAAATGCCCATGAAACGTCGCACCCTTGCCGTGTTGCCGCTGTGTATCGCTCTATTCGGCATGGCCGGCGCCGCCGAGCTCGATGCCGCTGCCACCGTCGCCAACTGGCAGTCCCAGCAATTGCCGCGCATCCAGGCCCTCAATACCGGCAGCAAGGCGCTGGACGACAGTCTGGCAGCACTCTGCCAGCGCAAGACGCAAGCCAACCTCGACGCCGCCCGGCAAGCCTGGCTGCAGACCTACCTGGCCTGGCGCGCCGTGGAGGCGCTGCCCAGCGGTCCGGCCCTGAGCCGCCGTACCGCCTGGCAGATCGACGTCTGGCCGACCAAGCCGCAAAAGGTGGAAGAAGCCGTGCGGCTGGTGGAGAAAGATGCACCGATCGCCGACAGCGTAGGTGCTACCGCGCAGGGTCTGCCGGCGTTGGAGTACCTCCTGTGGGGCGACGACCGTGCCAAGGCCCAGTTGGGCAGGCTGGCCTTCCGCCAGCGCTGCGAGTACGCCAATGCGCTCGCCGATGGCATTGCCGAAGAAGCCGATGGTCTGCTCAAGGAGTGGCAGACCTATGCCGCCACGCCACTGGACCACGACGCCGGCCGGCAGGCGTTCGAGGAGGGTGTCAACCTGCTGGCAGCCAGCATCGAAGCACTACGCGACAAGAAGCTGGCCCATATCGGCAGCCCCAAGCAAAGCCGGCAACTGAGCCGCCAGGACTTCGACGCCTGGCGCAGCCGTAATACCCGCGCCGGCCTGCAGGCCTCCCTGGATGCGCTGGAAAGCTTGTTCTTCGGTGCCCAACAGGGATCCAGCTTTGCCGACCGGCTGGTACAGGCCGAGAAGCCCATCCTGGTGCGCCGCCTGCGCGAAGAATTCGCCACCGCCCGCAACCTGCTGGCCAAGCAGCCTGAGGACATGGCCAGCTTCCTGGCCGCCAACCCGACGGCGGCCCAGCCGCTGCTCGACTCCTTCAAGCGCCTGCAGCAGTTGGTGGAGCTGCAGGTGGCCGACGCCGTAGGCGTGACCATAGGCTTCAAGGACAGCGACGGCGACTGATGCTGACGCGCCGCGACTTTCTCGCTGCCAGCCTCGGGCTTGCAGCGCTGCCGCTCTGGGCCGGCAAGGACGAGGGTCCGACCATACTCTCGGCCGCTTGGCGGGGCTCGCAGGGCTGGTGTGCCGGTACGCTGGCCCGTGCCGAGATCGAGCTACCCAAGCGTGCCCACGTGCTACTGCCCGACCCCACACGACGCGGCCAGGCCATCGTGGTAGCACGCCGGCCGGGCTACTACCTGGCGCGGATAGACTGGCAGCGCGGCAAGCTGCTGCAACTATTCGAGCTGGAAGACGACCGCAATCTGGTCGGCCACGCTGTGTTCAGCCCGGACGGTCGCCACCTGATCACGGCCGAAACGGACGAGCGCAGCGGCGAGGGCCGGCTGGCGATACGCGATGCGCGTACCCTCAAACGCCTGGCGGACCGCCCCAGCCATGGCGTCGGCCCGCACGAGATTTTGTGGTTGGATGACGTTACCCTGGCGGTCGCCAATGGTGGCATCCTGACCCTGCCGGAAACCGGCCGCTACAAGCGCAATATCGCCCGCATGGACCCATCGCTGGTCACCATAGACTGGCGCGATGGCAGCCTGTTGGCCGAATACCGGTTGGCCGACCCGCAGCTATCCATCCGCCATCTGGCGCTCACCGCCGACGGCACCGTGGGTGCGGCGCTGCAGAATGAAGGTTCGACCAGCGCGCCGCTGCTGGCCCTGCTGCGCAAGGGTGAATTCAAGCTGGCCAATACCCCGTCCGAGCTGGCTCAGGCCATGCATGGTTACGCAGCCAGCCTGTCCGCCCTGGGTAACCGCTTTCTGCTCAGCTGTCCGCAGGGCCAGCTGTTGACCGAATGGGACAGCCAGGGCCAACTGACCGCCCGGCAGGCCCTGCCGCGGGTATTCGGCACCGCCGCCATAGCGGGCGAGTGGCTGGCCAGCGGCGAAGGCGGCGAATTGTGGCGGCTGGAGCCGGGTACGCTGGCGTTGCGGGAGAGTCGCCGCTATCCCGGCATCGCATGGGACAATCACCTCACAGTTATCTGAGGGACCGGTCACCATGCAGTCCAGTTACACCCTGCCGCTCTATATGCTGACCGCGCTGGCCGAATTGCTCGGCTGCTACCTGCCGTTGCGCTGGCTGCAGGGCCAGGGCAGCCCCTGGCTGGTCGTACCGGCCGGCATCAGCCTGGCGGCCTTCGTCTGGCTGCTAAGCCTGCATCCGGCCGCCAGTGGCCGTGTCTACGCCGCCTATGGCGGGGTCTATATCGCCATGGCGCTGGCGTGGCTGTGGCTGGTCGACGGCCTGCGGCCCAGCCCGGCCGACCTGATCGGCGTTGGTCTGGCGCTCGCCGGCACCCTGGTCATTGTTTGCCAGCCCAAGGTCTGAGCACTGTGTCTACGCCAACCTATATCCACCCGGTGCTGTACCGCGACGAGTATCTGGTCGCCATCCACAAGCCCAGTGGCCTCCTGGTCCATCGCAGCGAGATCGACCGACGCGAGACCCGCTTTGCACTGCAGGAGGTACGCGACCAGATAGGCCAGCGGGTGCATGCCATCCACCGCCTCGACAAGGGGACCTCGGGCGTGCTGCTGTTCGGCCTGGACCCTGACAGCGCGCGTGCCGTATCGCGCCAGTTCGAGGCAGGCATGGTGGCCAAGCAGTACTTGGCGGTCGTACGTGGCTGGCCGGACGAAGCCGGGGAGATCAACCACCCGTTGAGCCGGCAATACGATGACTATGAGCAGGCGCCGGATGTGATCGCCCCGCCGCAGGATGCGCAGACCCGCTATCGCCGGCTGGCCACGGTGGAGCTGCCATACAGCGTGGACCGCTACCCGCAGAGTCGTTATGCGCTGCTGGCCCTGGACCCAGTGACCGGCAGACGGCACCAGCTACGGCGGCATCTCAAGCACCTGTCCCATCCCATCATTGGCGACGCCACCTATGGCAAGGGCCGCCACAACCGGCTGTTTACCGAGCTGTTCGGCAGCCAGCGCCTGCTGCTGGCCTGCACCCGCCTGAGCTTCAGCCACCCCGTGCTCGGTACACCGTTGACCGTGGTCGCCCCCTTGGCCGAAGACTTCGCCGCTGTCTGCCGCCAACTGGGCTGGCCGGATAGCGTGGCCTGAAGCTTGCTGCCTATTTTTTAGGCAGCGCCCAAACATCCCTTCGCCGCCAGCGACTTGCCGTAACTATCCACAGCCTGCGCACAGGCTTGTCCCGGTAGCTTGTTGATGAACCCTGATTTCCCCCGGCCAGACTGCCTGTTTTTTAGGCAACCCTAACAAAGTCTTCGCCACCAAGGGCTTGCCGGGGCTATCCACAGGCTGTGCACATGCTTACCCAGCGGCCATGTTGACAGTCCTCAGGCAGAGAACCGGCGCACCAGCCTTTGCAGCTCCGCCAGTGACTCCCTGCCGCCATAACGGCTTGCCAAGTAAACCGACAAGATGGCATCGATCGCTTCGGCACGGGCAGGCAAGGCCTGCTTGGCACGGCCGGCGAAGTCCATCGGTCCCTCAGCCAAGCCTTGCTGCAAGCCTTGTGCCGCCAACTTGCGGGCAAAGCGCTGCCAAGCCAGCCGGGCCGGGTCCAGGCGCGGTGGCCGCATACGCCACAACAGCCAGGCAGCCGGTACACCCAGCAGGACTGCCAGCCCGCCAAGGAACCAGGCCAGGAAGCGACCCGAGGTCAGGCCATCGATACCCAGGCCGGCCATGAGCTGGCGCTGCCGCTCCGGGCTGTAGCCCACCACCCACTGGTTCCAGCCGTTGACCGCACTGTCGATCAGCAGTTGGGCCTGCTTCACCCAGTTATTGTCCAAGCGCAATAGATAGGGCAGCTCATCGGCCGGTACGGCCGAGGCCAGGCCTTCCTGGATGCGGGCCGGTGCGACCTCGAAGGTCGGGTCCACCCGGCGCCAGCCCTCTCCTTCCAGCCAGACTTCGGTCCAGGCGTGCGCATCGGCCTGGCGGATGATCAGGTAGTCACCGTTGCTGTCACCACCCTGGTACCCCCCCACCACCCGCGCCGGCACACCGGCCGCCCGCATCACAAAGGCGAACGCGCCGGCAAAATGCTCGCAGAAACCCTGCTTGCCGCGGAACAGGAAATCGTCCACCACATCCTGTCCATATAGCGGTGGCGTGAGGGTGTATTGCAACTGTTGGCGGCCGAAAAAACGCAGCGCCTCATCCACCCGCTCAGCCGGCGCCAATCTCCGCCAACCTTCGGCCAACTCACGGGCGCGCGGGTTGCCAGCGCCCGGCAAGACCAGGGCACGGGCAATCAGTTCCGGTCGCTCCTCGCGACCCACGCGGTAGCGATCCAGGGCACTCAGTTCTATCCGCAGGCGCTTGTCCACCAACCGTCTCCCGATCAGCTGCAGATGGTCGGTGAGACGGCCCTCCGGTGGCTCGGCGGCCGGCAGATCCAAGGCCAGCAACCAAGGACGGAAGTGCGGCTCCAAGGTGATGGCGTAACGATAGCGCTGCTGACCAATGGCTTCGATACGCGGCGGCGGGTCGCTCGTGCTTTGCGCTTGGCTCCAGGTGCGGCCATCGTAATCATCGAATACCGGGCCACGCCAATACAGTTGCTCCTGGCGCGGCCGTACTCCCTGAAACACGACCCGGAAGGCAACCTCATCGTTACGGGCCATGGCCGAAAAACTGCCGGGCGCCATGCTGTCCGCCAGGCCCGAACGCGCCGCGCCTCGGTCTTGCGGCAAGCGCCAGAGCGGCCCTTCAATACGTGGGAAGAGCAGGAACAACAGGACCATGACCGGTAGCGCCTGCAGCATCAGTACACCGGCAAAGCGCAGCTGAGCCAGCGCCACCTTCCAACGTCCGGTCCAACCTTGCAGGCTATGCCAGCCCAACAGCAGCGTACTGACCAGTAGCACCATGCCGGCCAGATAGGCCGCCATGACCACGCTTTGGCTGAACAGGAAATTGGTCGCTATCAGGAAGTAGCTCAGGTAGACCAGCAGCAAGGCATCGCGCCGGCCTCTTGTTTCCAGTAACTTGGCACCCACCAAGGCCGCCAGTACCGCCACCCCGCCGGAGCGGCCCAGCAAGGTGTGGTAGTTGAAGAAGACCCCTGCCACCAAGGCCATGGTGATAGGCAACAGCAGCCAGGACGGTGGCAACCTGCCTTGTACCTGGGTCAGCCAGGCCCGCCAACCAAATAGACCTGCCAATGCTGCCAGCAACCACCACGGCAAGCGGCCAGCATGCGGTAGCAGTACCGCCGCCAAGACGGCCAGAAGGCCAAAGGTCTGGTTCCGATCCAGCCGCTCGGCACTCAAGACTTTTCCCCATACAGCGCAAGGGCTGCCAAGCAGGCTGCCAGGTGGGCCTCGCCCCCATCCGGCGACAACGCTTGTCCTGGCAAGCGCAGGCCATAGCTCAGCCCTTGCGCCTGCGCCATCAGCACCCAGGCGACAAGACGCGACAAACGTGCCTCCACCGGCATATCGGGTGGCAGGCTATCCCAGTCCAAACAGAGCGCTTCGGCGGCCTGCCCCTGGAATTCCTTGATCATCAGCACCGATTCGCGCGCCGCGACCTTCCAGGCGACATGACGCGGCGAATCACCGCGCTGAAAGGGGCGCAGGCCAGCGAAATCATCCTGCCCGCGGGGCGTCGCCCGACCCTCGCCTTCCCCATCGGCTGCCGATGGCAGCGCCGGGGGTGTCAGTTCGGCCTGCGGGTAGACCAGCACCCGCTGCTCGAAGTAGGCATAGGACCAGGCACGGAATACTCCCAGCGGCCAATGGGTCTCGATCCGCAGTCTTGGTGCATGCAACCAGCCGCGCCGTGACGCAGGCAGGCTCAACCACACTCTCTGGCTATCACCGGCAGCCACGTCAGCGCCGCTTGATTGCTCTCCATAGCGCAGCAGCAGGTTGTGGCGGGGTAGCCGGCTGAGGTTCTCCAGCACGATCTCGAAACGGGCACTTTCACCGGCAAAGCAGGGCTCGCTGCGGCCTGCCAGCAGATCAAGGCCTAACAGGTTGCGAAAGGTATGGAAGATGGACACCAGTGCCATGGCGCCCAGCAGAAAGACCAGCAGGTAGACCAGCGCCAGGTCGTAATTGACTGCGCAGGCCAGCATGGCCAGCAACACCAGGCAAAAGCCGGCACCACTGCGGCTCAGGAAGATATAGACCCGCTGTTGGTTCAGGCGCTGGCTTCGCGTGCCGACCGGGTGGCGCCGCTGCAGCCAAGCCTGCCAGCGGGCCTGCAACGGTCGCTGCAGGGCCTCAGGGAATAGCCACATCTTGCATCAGCTTGGCCACCAGTTCCGGTTGCGGGCGGTTGCTGGCTCGTGCCAGCAAGCGATGGGTGGCAACCGGCCCAAATACCGCCTGCACATCCTCCGGAATCACCATATCGCGGCCAGCCAGGAGAGCCCAGGCGCGCGCCACCGCCAACAGGCCCAGTGCGGCTCGCGGCGAGAGGCCATTGTGGAAGGCATCGGTCTCACGTGTGGCGCGGCACAGCGCCTGCACATAGTCGACCAGGGCAGGCGCCACATGCACCCGCCGTACCGTGGCCTGAAAGCCCGCCAGCTCGGCAGCGTCCATGGCCGGACGGGCGTCGCGCAACATCGCACGCCGATCCTCGCCCAGCAGCATGGCGCGTTCGGCGGCCGCGTCCGGGTAGCCCAGGGTAATGCGCAGGAGAAAGCGGTCCAGCTGCGATTCGGGCAGGGGAAAGGTACCGATCTGGTACGAAGGGTTCTGGGTGGCGATCACGAAGAAAGGTTCTGGGAGCACCCGGGTCTCCCCGTCCAGCGTGACCTGGCGTTCCTCCATGGCTTCCAGCAGGGCAGACTGGGTCTTGGGTGTCGCCCGGTTGATCTCGTCGGCCAGCACCACCTGGCTGAACACCGGACCGGGATGGAAACGGAAGGCATGGTTATCGCGGTCGTAGATCGACACCCCGATCAAATCGGCCGGCAACATGTCGCTGGTGAACTGTACCCGCTGGAACAAGAGGCCCAGGGTGGCCGCCAGCGCATGGGCCAGTGTGGTCTTGCCCACGCCGGGCACATCCTCGATCAAGAGGTGGCCACGCGCCAACAGACAGGCCAGGGCCAGCCGCGTCTCGCGCGGCTTGCCAAGGATATAGGCGTCGAGTTGCGCCAGCACGGCGTGCAGCGGGGCGAGTAGGGTACGTTCCGGCATAGAGATTTCTTGTTGTGGGCTGCCTGGCAAGGCGGGACAGACTATTGGTTTATACCACCCCCGGCCTTAAACTGTGCGAAGGAGACACAGCGTTCCAAACAACACGGCAACAAGGCAGGCGGACGACTACGCGCCATGGGACGGGCGCGGGTCGGAATGGTTCGCGCTGGACCCGCACGCGCCGCCGAGGAGAACCTATCTTGCTTAGCTGGCTGGCCCGCAAGCTCAGGGGCAGTGCCCCTACGGCATATTTGACCCACCCCGATTGCGCCCTGCACGATATGGGCCATGGCCATCCCGAATCACCGGACCGGCTGGCCGCCATCCAGGATAGGCTGATCGCCGCCGGCCTATGGGACCACCTCTTGCATGTCGAGCCGCCGCTGGTGCGCCGCGAGCAGCTGGCCCTGGTCCATCCGCCACGCTATGTGGAGGCGCTCGACCAGGCTTCGCCCAGCCAGGGCGTGGTCCATATGGACCCCGATACCGTCATGGGGCCACATACGCTGCAAGCCGCGTGGCGCGCGGCCGGTGCCGTGGTCAAGGCCACCGACCTGGTGATCGATGGCACGGCCGCCAATGCCTTCTGCGCCATCCGGCCACCCGGCCACCATGCCGAATCCTGCAAGGCCATGGGCTTTTGCTTCTTCAACAACCTCGGCATCGGCGTTGCGCACGCCTTGAGCCGCGGTATCGAACGGGTAGCGGTGGCCGACTTCGACGTGCACCACGGCAACGGCACCGAGGAGCTATTCCACGACAACCCGCGGGTGCTGATGGTGTCGACCTTCCAGTCCCCCTTCTACCCCTACAGCGGCGAGCTGCCCATGGGGCCCAATATGCACAATGTGCCGCTCAAGGCCGGCAGCCGCGGCGAGGAATTTCGCGCTGCGGTGGAGCGCGAATGGTTGCCGGCATTACAGGCCTTCCAGCCGCAGATGTTGTTTATCTCGGCCGGCTTCGATGCCCACCGTGAAGATGATATGGCCAGCATGGGCCTCGTTGAGGACGACTACGCCTGGGTCACCGAACGGCTCATGGAAGTAGCGGCGGAGTATGCCGAGGGCCGCATCGTCTCGGTACTCGAAGGCGGCTACGATCTCTCCGCACTGGGGCGTAGCGTTGCCGCCCATATCAAGGTGCTTGCTGATCTATGAGCACAGGCGCGGCAGCTGTCCGCGTGCCTGCGAACCAAAACAGGCCTCGCCGCTCCATAGCGGCAGCCCAATCTTTCCTACCTTTCGACGAGGAGCATACCGTGGCAGAGACCGTCATCCCCCCGCAACTGAGCCGTCGCGACTTCATGGTCACGTCCCTCGCCACCGGCTTTGCGCTGGCCGTGGTACCGAACGCCGAGGCCGAAACCATCGTCACAGATAGCAAGGGGCTGACCGCCGGCGAGGTGAAGATCCCGGTCGAGGGAGGCGAAATTCCCGCCTACCGTGCAGCCCCAGCCGGCCCCGGCAAGTACCCGGTGGTACTGGTGGTGCAGGAGATCTTCGGGGTACATGAGCATATCCGCGACGTCTGCCGCCGGCTGGCCAAGCAGGGTTACTTTGCGGTGGCAACCGAGCTGTACGCGCGGCAGGGCGATGTCTCCAAACTGGAGGACATCAAGGCCATCCAGGCCGTGGTCGCCAAGGTGCCAGATACCCAGGTGCTGTCCGACCTCGACCGAACCGTGGCCTGGGCCAAGGCGCAGGGAGCAGATACACAAAAGCTGGCGGTGACCGGTTTTTGCTGGGGCGGCCGGATTACCTGGCTCTATACCGCCCACAATCCGGACATCAAGGCCGGCGTGGCCTGGTATGGCCGCCTGCTAGGCCAGCCCAGCGAGATGACGCCGCGCCATCCGATCGATCTGGTCAAGGACTTGAAGGCCCCGGTGCTGGGCCTCTATGGCGGGGCCGATACCGGTATTCCACTCGATACGGTGGAAAAGATGCGCGAAGCGCTCAAGTCGGCCGGCAAGGCAGGCGAGATCGTGGTCTACCCCGATACGCCCCACGCCTTCCATGCCGACTATCGCCCGAGCTACCGCAAGGAAGCCGCCGAAGACGGCTGGCGGCGCATGCTGGCCTGGTTCAAGCAGAACGGGGTCTGACCCGTCCTGCTCAGTAGCTGACTGCTGCGACCGCGCTACGGGTGGCGCTCTTGCCGCCCAGCGGGCGGCTGGCCTGGCGGCCGTTGTCGTGCTTGGCGACAGCGGCGGTATTGCATTCGATCTGGCGCAGCTGCTCGCCACGGAAGCGGGCGGCCTGGGCGCGGAAGGCAACGGCCTGCTGCTTGTAGTGGGCAAGCAGCTCGCGCATTTCCTGCGGCAGCATCAGGTAGGAAGCACGGCGCGACATCGCATCGGCCAGCTGATCGAGCTGGACCGCCTGCGCTTCGTAACTCTGGGCACGCATATCCGGGGTCTGGTTGTACCAGAGGTTGGGCACCACGACGAGCTCACCGCTGTCGAGGTAACGGTATTTCAGCTGCCCGCTGCGGAACGGGTCGATGCCATCCATCTGCAACTCGTGCGGGCGGCTGCGGTCCAGGGTTTGCTGAAACAACGGGGTATCCATATTGCACTCCAGTCTCTTGAGTCTCGCGGTCCATGCGGCCACGCATGGTTGTAAAAACGCGCGACATGGCCGTCAGTTGACCGCAGATGACATGAACAGATACTGAAATTTGCATGGCGCAACATCTGGAAAGATTCGACCATCGATTTGCCTTGCTGGCGCGGGGCTCTTAGAGTGCCGCCTGTATACACCGGCGGTGTGCGCTGCAAGCCGCATCCCGCCTTGAGGAGACCCATTCCGCATGGCCGCCACCCCGACCTTTTTCTGGCACGACTACGAAACCTTCGGCATTAATCCCAAGCAGGATCGCCCCGCTCAGTTCGCCGGCATACGTACCGATGCCGAGCTCAACGAGATTGGCGAGCCGGTCGAGTTGTTCTGCCTACCCAGCGACGATTTCCTGCCCGACCCGGTCTCGGTGCTGATCACCGGCATCACCCCGCAAATTGCGCGCGAACGCGGCGTACCCGAACCCGAATTCGTCGCCCGCATCCATGCCGAGCTGGCCGCACCCGGCACCTGTGGCCTGGGCTACAACACCCTACGCTTTGACGACGAACTGACCCGTCACCTGTTCTGGCGCAATCTCTACGACCCCTATGCCCGCGAATGGCAGAACGGCGGTTCGCGCTGGGACCTCCTGGACTGCGTACGGGCGACCTTCGCCTTCCGGCCCGAAGGCATAGCATGGCCGCGGCACGAAGATGGCCGGGTCTCTTTCAAGCTGGAGCAGCTGACCGCCGCCAACGGCCTGGCCCATGAAGCCGCACACGATGCGCTCAGCGATGTACGCGCCACCATCGCCTTCGCCCGGCTGATCCGCGAGCGCCAACCCCGGCTGTTCGACTTCTGCTACCGCCTGCGCAAGAAAGACCAGGTGGCCAACGAGATCGGCGCGCTCGACGGCCATGCCTTCCTGCATGTCTCGGGTATGTACCCTACCGAGCAGGGCTGTCTGGCGCCGGTCGCCGCCGTAGGCTGGCATCCCACCAACAAGAACGAGCTGGCGGTATGGGACCTGCGTTACGACCCGAGCGAATTGTTCGAACTCGACGCCGAGCAGATCCGCCGTCGCCTGTTCACCCGTAGCACCGACCTCGCCGAAGGGGAGACCCGGTTACCGGTCAAGACCATCCATCTCAACAAGTCGCCGGTAGTGGTCGGCAATCTGCGCACCCTCTCCACCGAGCGGGCCGAGCAGCTGCAACTCGATATGGCCCAGGCGCAGCAGCACGCCGAACGGCTGGCCGTACTGTTGCAGCAGCATGGCAAGACCCTGAACCAGACCCTGCGCCAGGTCTACAGCCGTGACGCCGCCCCCGGCGGCGGCCCACGTGACGTGGACGGCGCCCTCTACGACGGTTTTGTGGGCGACGGCGACAAGCGCAAGCTCGACAAGCTGCGCGACATGGATGGCCTGAGCCTGGCACGCAGCGCCAGCGGATTTGACGACGCTCGGCTAGAGGAGGTGCTGTTCCGCTACCGTGCCCGCAACTGGCCGGCTACGCTGAGCGAAGCCGAGCAGGCCCGCTGGCGGCAGCACCGCAGTGAGCGGCTGATCGACGGGGGCCATGGCGGACTCAGCCAGGCAACCCTCGCCGCGCGCGTGGCCGAGCTGCGCCAGGAGCACGCCGACGACGCCCGCGCCCAGGCCTTGCTGACCGCCGTAGAGGAATTCGCCGAGCAGCAATGCCAGGACCTGGCCTGACCCTATCCCCATCAAGGAATCACCATGCAACACACCATCCTGCTCACCGGCGTGAACGGCCAAGTCGGCTTTGAACTGCAACGCACGCTGCAAGGCCTGGGTACCGTCCATGCGCCGCAGCGTGCCGCACTGGACTTGGCCAACCCCGACGCATTGCGCGCCGCAGTGCGGGCGCTACGCCCCACCCTGATCGTCAATCCAGCGGCCTATACCGCGGTGGACAAGGCCGAGAGCGAGCCGGAGCTGGCCCATGCGATCAATGCCACCGCCCCGCAGGTGCTGGCCGAAGAAGCCAAGCAACTGGGCATACCGCTGATCCACTACTCGACCGACTATGTCTATTCGGGCGAGGGCGAGACACCCTGGCGCGAGAGCGACCCGGTTGCACCGCCCAATGTCTACGGAGCCAGCAAGCTGGCTGGCGAGGAGGCGATCCGCGCCAGCGGCTGCCAGCACCTGATCCTGCGTACCAGTTGGGTCTATGGCCCGCGCGGCAAGAACTTCCTTCTGACCATGCTCAAACTCGGCCGCGAGCGCGATGCACTCAATATCGTCGCAGACCAGATCGGTGCGCCGACCAGCAGCCGCACCATCGCCACGTTGACCGGCCATATCGTCGCCGGCCGGCCCGATTGGGCCGCCGTCAGCGGCACCTACCATCTGGTCAATGGCGGCACCACCAGCTGGCACGGCTTTGCAGAGGCCATCTTCGCGCTGGCCGCAGCGCAGGGCGACAAGGTGCCCGCCACGCTGGGAGCCATCGCCAGCGAGGCCTATCCCACCCCGGCCAAACGGCCCAAGAATTCCCGGCTCGACCTTGCCAAGCTCAAGGCCACCTTCGGGCTGACCCCACCCAGCTGGCAGGACGCGCTGGCGCTCTGCTTTGCCGAACTGAAGGCGGGTTGAGCAGACTACGCCGCCGGCGTGGCAAACCGTAAGCATCGATAACAAAGGAAAAGAGGAAAACCATGCAACAACTGAAACGCTACGCCCTGGCCCTGCTGGCCGCCTGCCTCTTGGGCAGCGCCCAGGCTGATGAAATCCCGGCCGACAAGCGCCAGGCCATCCAGGAGCTGATCGAGGTGATGAACCTGAAGGCACTGGGGCCGCAGATGCTGGCGCAGATCAGCGCCCAATCCGGCGCGCTGATGAAACAGGGCGCCGTGGCCGCCATCGAGCAGGACAAGCGCTTGAACCCGGCCCAGCGGCAGGCGGCACTGAGCAAGGTGGAACAGGAGCTGCCTGAACTGGAGAAGGCCTTCAACGACAGCCTGGCCAAGTTCGACATGGGCGGCTTGATGCAGGAGGTGATGTACGGCACCTACAGCAAGTACTTCGAGACGGCGGAAATCCAGGACATCACCGCCTTCTATCGCTCGTCCACCGGCCAGAAGATGCTGGCCAAGATGCCGCAGATCATGCAGGAGTCCATGCAGATCAGCATGGCCCGCATGGGACCGGTGGTGAACGATATGGTGCAGAAGACGCTGGAGCGCCAGAGCGCGCAACAGCAGAAAAAGAAGAAGTAAGCCCGTCAGCCCCCTGAGTACCCGCCCCCAAGGCGGGTACTCAGGGATTCAAGCCCGGCATCAGGCTGCGTATGGCGGCGTTGAGCCGCTCCATAGTGGCCGTATCAAGCCGCTTGCTGCACATCAGGTAGCGCTTGAGTCCCGGCGGCGCATCGGCAAAGTCCACGCGTACCAGGCCCGCTTCGGTCACCTCGCGGCGCTGATCCAGATAGGTCAGGTCCTCCTGATCGATCAGCATATAGTCGGCACGCCGGGCCGAGATCATCTTGGCCAGTTGCAGCGGCGCCACCGTAGCACGCATGGCCGGTCGCGGCATGGCGGTGATCATGCGATCCAGTTCAGGCCCGTAAGAGGCGCCGTCGACCACACCCATGGACAGTTTGGTATCTGCCAGCAAGGATTGCAGCGACTTGTGGGCACGTACCGCCGTCAACGCATGGTTGCCCGCCAGCACTACCTGGGGCTTGTCCTGGTGCATAGCCAGGGAAAAGCGGGCATAGGCTTCGCGCTCCGGCAACTTGTACCAGCCTGGCGAACAGATGAGTACGCGGTTGGCCTGCAGATCGGCCGTCAACCGCTTGGTGGGGATTTCCAGAAAGGTCGCCTGCACCTTGGCCAAGCGGAAAATCTCGGCGGTGCGGTCCAGCAGGAAACCACGCGGCTGACCATGCTCGCTATAGCTGTAGGGTGGCTTGTCACGGTACTCGATCAGCACCGGACCGGCAGCCGCCGCCAGCGGCGGCAGGGTCAGCAACAAGAAAGAAAAGATCTTCATGCCTATGATCCTAGAACCTGCCGCGTCCAAGCCCAAAGACCAGCAAGGTAGGCCCCAACCAAGGTTGGGTAAACTTCCATTAAGAGATATCTAAGATATTCACCATGCCAGACAGCAGAACGGCACGGTAAACCGTGCCGTTCCATGTCCAACGACGTTGGTATATTACCAGACGCCGATATACTCCAATATCCCCTCGGCAGCCTGCCTCCCCTCGAACACCGCACGCACCACCAGATCGGCACCCCGCACCTGGTCACCACCGGCAAAGACCTTGGGGTGGCTGGTCTGGTGCTTGTAGGTCTGGCGTGCCTGAGCCACGGTACGGCCACGTTCGTCGACCTTGATGCCGTGCTGCTCGAACCACTGTTCTGGTTTGACCTGGAAGCCGAAGGCCACGATCACGTGATCGCAGGCGATGATCTCTTCCGAGCCCGGCACCACCACCGGCGAACGACGGCCCTTGGCATCCGGCTCGCCCAGCTGCGTGGTTACCAGCTTCACGCCCAGTGCACCGTTGTGCTGCACGATCTCTACCGGTTGGCGGTTCCACAGAAAGGCCACGCCCTCCTCCTTGGCGTTGGCGACCTCGCGCTTGGAACCCGGCATATTGGCCTCGTCACGACGGTAGGCGCAAACCACCTGGGCTGCACCCTGGCGAATGCTGGTGCGGTTGCAGTCCATGGCGGTATCGCCACCACCCAGCACCACCACCCGTTTACCTTCCATGCTCAGGTGGCGCTCGCCCTCAGGCAGGGTGTTCATGCGGTAGCGGATGTTGTTGACCAGGAAGGGCAGCGCCTCCAGCACACCCGGCAATTGCTCTCCAGGGAAACCGCCCTTCATGTATTCATAAGCGCCCATACCCATGAAGACCGCATCGTATTCGGCCAGCAGGGTTTCGAACTCGACGTCGGTACCGATCTCGGTATTGAGGCGGAATTCCACGCCCATCTCTTCGAGGATGCGGCGGCGGCGAACCACGATGTCCTTCTCCAGCTTGAACTCGGGAATACCGAAGGTCAGCAGGCCGCCGATCTCTTCATAGCGGTCGTACACCACCGGCTTGACGCCATTGCGCACCAGCACGTCGGCAGCGGCAAGGCCGGCCGGACCGGCGCCGATGATGGCGACTCGCTTGTCGGTCCAGAGCACCTTGGACATATCCGGCCGCCAGCCCTGCTTGTAGGCCTCGTCGGTGATGTATTTCTCCACCGAGCCGATGGTCACCGCGCCAAAGCCCCCCTGGTTGAGGGTGCAGGCACCTTCGCACAGGCGGTCCTGCGGGCAGACGCGGCCGCAGATCTCGGGCAGCGAATTGGTCTTGTGGCTCAGTTCGGCCGCTTCGAACAGCTTGCCTTCCTCAACCAGCTTGAGCCAATTGGGGATGTAGTTGTGGACCGGGCACTCCCACTCGCAATAGGGGTTGCCGCAGCTCAGGCAGCGGCCGGCCTGCTCGGCAGCCTCGCCCTTCTGCAGCGGCGCGTAGATCTCGATGAACTTGCGGCGGCGGAACTCGGCTTCGAACTTCTGGCCGGGGTCGCGCGGCAGGTTGAGGAACTTGAAAACATCACCCATGACGGTTGCTTCCTTTCACCCCGTGGCCACCTGGGCCACGGACGGCATGTTTAGTCTTTCAACAGGCTTTCGATCTTGGCGGCCTTGGGCTTCACCAACCAGAAGTAGTCGACGTAGTCGTCGAAGTCTTCCAGGATCTGTGCGCCGATCACCGAGCCGGTCAGGGCCACATGCTGCTCGATCTTTTCCTTCAGGAAGGCGCGGTACTGGCCCATCGCCTCGCCATTGATCAGGTGGATATCGATCAGCTCGTTGTTGTAGCGATAGGCAAACTTCTCGTCGCGGTCATACACGAAGGCAAAGCCCCCGGTCATGCCCGCACCGAAGTTGATGCCCGTCTGGCCCAGCGCGATCACGCAGCCACCGGTCATGTATTCGCAACCATGGTCACCCATGCCTTCCACCACCGCCAGCGCGCCGGAATTGCGCACTGCGAAGCGCTCACCCACCAGGCCGGAGGCGTACAGCTCGCCGCCGGTTGCACCGTACAGGCAGGTATTGCCGATGATGGTGCCCTCGTGTGGCTGGTACATCACGCCGGCAGGCGGATAGATCACCAACCTGCCACCGTTCATGCCCTTGCCCACGTAGTCGTTGGCGTCGCCTTCCAGCGTCAGGTGCAGGCCCTTGGCGTTCCACACGCCAAAGCTCTGCCCGGCCGAGCCCTTGAGGCGCACATCCAGCGTACCGGCCGGCAGGCCATCGGCACCGTGCTGGCGGGCGATCTCGCCACTCAAGCGCGCACCGATGGAGCGGTTGATGTTGCGTACGTTGTACTCGAGCGTGACCGGCGTCCTGGCGACGATGGCCGGCAGTGCGTCCTTGAGCATCTTCTCGGCCAGCTCGCCCTTGTCGAAGCTCGGGTTGCCCTCGGTCACGCAGTAGCGCGGCTCATCCTCGGGGATGCCACCCTGGCTTAGCAGCACACCCAGCTGCAGCTGACCTTGGCGGCGGCTTTCGCCTTCCAGCAGCTCCAAGAGGTCGGTGCGGCCAATCAGCTCGGCCATGCTGCGGATACCGAGCTTGGCCATCCACTCGCGGGTCTCGCGGGCGATAAAGGTGAAGTAGTTCACCACCATGTCCGGCAAGCCGATGAAGTACTTGGAACGCAGCTTGATCTCCTGGGTCGCCACACCGGTCGCGCAGTTGTTGAGATGGCAGATGCGCAGGAATTTGCAGCCCAGCGCCACCATGGGGCCGGTACCGAAGCCGAAGCTCTCGGCGCCCATGATGGCGGCCTTGATCACGTCCAGGCCGGTCTTGAGGCCGCCATCGGTCTGCACCCGCACCCGGCCGCGCAGGCCGTTGGCGCGCAGCACCTGCTGCGCCTCGGTCAGGCCCAGCTCCCAGGGCGAACCGGCATACTTCACGCTCGACAAGGGGCTGGCGCCGGTACCACCGTCGTAGCCGGAGA
Organism: Chitinimonas sp.; assembly: GCF_036568685.1. Lineage (GTDB taxonomy): Bacteria > Pseudomonadota > Gammaproteobacteria > Burkholderiales > Chitinimonadaceae > Chitinimonas. Next base: position 67,335 of record NZ_DATCSC010000129.1, on the reverse strand, counting down.
TGGTGATCAGGTCGGCATAGGCCTTGGCCACACCGGCGGCCACCGTGCCCACGCCGGGCTCGGCCACCAGCTTGACCGACACCAGGGCCGAGGGGTTGACCTGCTTGAGATCGAAGATCAGCTGGGCCAGATCCTCGATGGAATAGATGTCGTGGTGCGGCGGCGGCGAGATCAGGCTGATACCTTCCTTCGCGTGCCGCAAGCGGGCAATGAGACCGCTGACCTTGTCACCGGGTAACTGGCCACCCTCACCGGGCTTGGCACCCTGTGCCACCTTGATCTGCAGCACTTCGGCATTGACCAGATAGTGCGGGGTCACGCCAAAACGGCCGGAGGCCACCTGCTTGATCTTGGACATGCGCACCGTGCCATAGCGGGCCGGATCTTCACCGCCCTCACCGCTGTTGGAACGGCCGCCCAGGCGGTTCATACCCTCGGCCAGTGCTTCATGCGCCTCGGGCGAGAGCGCGCCCAGCGACATGCCGGCGGAATCGAAACGCTTGAGGATGGCCTCCAGCGGTTCAACCTCGTCCACGGGGATGGCGAGGGCCGGATCGACCTTGAGCTTCATCAGGTCACGCAGCATGGCCACCGGGCGGGTGTTCACCAGCTCGGCATAGCGCAGATACTCGGCGTAGTCGCCATTCTGCACTGCCTTTTGCAGCTGCATCACCACGTCCGGGTTGTAGGCGTGGTACTCCTCGCCAAACACGTACTTGAGCAGACCACCTTGCGAGATCGGCCGCATCGCGTTGAAAGCCTGCTTGTTGAGCGCGCGCATATCGGCATCGAAGTCGGCAAAGCCTGCACCACCCACCCGGCTGACGGTGAAGGGCATGCAGGTCTCGACGATCTCCTCGGCAATACCGACCGCCTCGAAGAGCTGCGCGCCACGGTAGGAGGCCACCGTGGAGATGCCCATCTTGGACAGCACCTTCAGGAGACCCTTGTTGATACCCTTGCGGTAGCGGCTCATCGCCTCGGACTGCTTGTCGGTAATCACACCGGCCTGCATCAGGTCGGCGATCACCTCGTAGGCGAGGTAGGGATGGACCGCGGTCGCACCATAGCCGATCAAGCAGGCGAACTGATGTGGATCGCGCGCGGTGGCGGTATCGACCAACAGGTTGGTCTTGCAGCGCAGGCCGGCGTTGACCAGTGCGGTATGCACCGCACCGGTGGCGAACAGCGCATGGATGGGAATGCGGCCCTTGGCAATATGGCGGTCCGACAGCACAGCGATTGCGATACCAGCACGCGAGGCCGCCACCACCTGCTCGCTCAGCGCTGCGATCGCCGCTTGCAGCGTGGTGCTCTCGGCATCGTAGCAAAGATCGAAGGTTTGCGAACGGAACTGCGGGTCTTCGTGCTGGGTGAGCAGCTTGAACTTCTCGAAACTCAATACCGGGCTGCTGACCTCGATGCGCTTGGCGTGGTCGGCGGTCTCTTCGAAGATGTTCTTCTCTGAGCCGAACACGGTGTTCAGCGACATCACCACCGCCTCGCGGATCGGGTCGATCGGCGGGTTGGTCACCTGGGCGAACTGCTGGCGCAGGTAGTCATAGGGCGAGCGAACCTTCTGCGACAGCACCGCCATGGGGGTGTCGTCACCCATGGAACCAACCGCCTCCTGGCCGTCCTCGGCCAGCACGCGGATCACCGCATCGCGTTCCTCAAAGCTGATCTGGAACTGCTTCTGATAGACATTGAGCTGGTCGCGCGACAGTTCCGAGCGGCCGCTGTCCTCGTCCATGCTGAGCTCCAGCCGGGTGGCGTACTGCTTGATCCAGCGCCGGTAGGGGTGAGCGGACTTGAGCTTGATATCGATCTCGTGCGGCAGCAGCAGCTGTCCGGACTGCAGATCCACCGCCATGATCTGACCGGGCCGCACACGGCCCTTCTTCACCACGTCTTCGGGCTTGTAGTTCCAGACACCGATCTCGGACGAGATGGTCAGATGACGATCACGGGTCAGCACGTAGCGGGCCGGGCGCAGGCCGTTACGGTCCAGCATACAGCCGGCGTACCGGCCGTTGGTGAGCACAATGCCGGCCGGGCCGTCCCAGGGCTCCATGTGCATGGAGTTGTATTCGTAGAAGGCACGCAGCTCCTTGTCGGTGGTATCGACGTTCTGCCAGGCCGGCGGTACCAGGAGGCGCAACGCGCGGAAGAAGTCGATGCCGCCCATCAGGAGGCCTTCGAGCATATTGTCGAGGCTCATGGAGTCCGAGCCATCGGTCTGCACGATGGGGCGGATATCGTCCATGTCCGGGATCAGCGGCGAGGCCATGATGGCTTCGCGGGCGCGAGCCCAGGAGCGGTTGCCCGAGATGGTGTTGATTTCACCGTTGTGGGCAACATAGCGGAACGGTTGCGCCAGCTTCCATTGCGGCCAGGTATTGGTCGAGAAGCGCTGGTGAAATACCGCCAGCGAGGAGGTGAAGCGCTCGTCCTGCAGGTCGGGGAAGAACACCGGCAGGTTTTCGGGCGTCACCAGACCCTTGTAGGAGATGGTGTGGGCCGACAGGGTGGGAATGTAGAAGCTGGCGTCGCCCTTGTTGGCCTTCTCGGCCAACCGGCGGCCGATATAGAGGCGGCGCTCGAAGCTGGCGGCATCCATATGGGCGGGGCAGTTCACGAACACCTGGGCAATGGCCGGCAGGGTCTTGAGCGCATACTCGCCGCAGGCACGGGTATCGGTCGGTACAGTGCGGAAACCGGCCACCTCGAGCCCCTGCTCTTCAAGCTGGGCCTTGAGGGTGTTGAGCGAGGCCTTGCCGAGCTCAAGGTCGGCGCTGTGGAAAACCAGGCCGGCAGCGTAGTGATGCGCCAGCTCCAGGCCTTTTTCCTTGGCCACGGTGCGCAGAAAGCTGTCTGGCTTGCGGAACAGCAGGCCGCAGCCGTCGCCGGATTTACCGTCGGCCGCCACGGCGCCGCGGTGGGTCAGATTGGCCAGCGAGGAGATCGCGGTCGAGACCAGCCAGTGCGATGGCTTGTCGTCCATATTCGCGATCAGGCCGAAGCCGCAGGAGTCCTGCTCGAAGCTGGGGCGGTAAAGCGTACCGTCTAGGCGGCGCTGTCTGTCATCCATGTGCGTGATACCCGTGTACGTGCGGAGCGACATAGGGCAATGCGCGCGGCTTGTGGCTGCAGCATGCTCTCATCGCCCCTTTATCTGGGGAGCGGCGCCTGGTTCCGGCCGGCGTGGAAACACGCGGGGGGATGCGTTGCGGCCAACCGGTCGAGGTTCGCTCGATCTGGTGGCGGACATCGCGCGGGTGTCGCGATGTAGGGAGGGGCAACGGCGTTGGGGTCGGCATACAGCCAGCCAGGCACATCGAAAACAAAGCCTGCCGAACTCCCTTGAGTTCTGACAGGCTTGAACGATTCTAGCGGAGCAAACACCGCGTGTGCAACGCTTTTGTGCAGCGCATGATTTGTTATAAATCAATGGCTTATGTCTATATAACTGTCAAAGATTTTCAACATAACGACAGATTGTGACAAAAAAGCGACCAACGGGGCTTTGTAGTCGTTCTTGGCATGACAACAGATGCAATCGGGGATAACGGCAATGAATGGAGGAATCTGCCAATTCAGTTGAGCGGCTTGGCGGCTGACGCCGCCTTATCCGCACTTCGTGCGATTAGGGCGTGAGTGTGTCCCGCCCCAAATCGCGCAACACGCGGATACTGCGGCGATAGCTGCTAAACCTATCCCCAATCCAAGCAGCCATGACCCGGCGCAAGATAGCTTGGCAGTAAACACACCCACCGGAACACGCTTCTGTGTCAGGATGACTATATCGGTCGCACGACCACGATTCAGGAGCTCACCATGACCGCCTACGTCCCTGCCATCATCTGGCTGCTCTCCACCGTGATCTGCCTCCATATCGCCAAGCAGCGGCATATCAAGCCGACCCATAGTTGGAAGATGCTGGTCGCCCTGCTCGGTCCCTTCGCCATCCCTCTGGTGATGGCAGCCAAGCCCGAGCCCGTTCGCCGTCGTATCGGCCGCTAAAAAGATGACGGCGCAATCCCTCGCAGGACTGCGCCGCATCATTCAATTCACACCATGGCGCCTCAGGCGGCAGGCGTCGCCAGCCAATCCCTGGCGGTCAGGAAGTCGCTCAGCAAGGCCGCCTCGGGCGTGCCTGCCGCCGGGTGGTAGTCGTAGCGCCAGTTCACCACCGGCGGCATGGACATCAGGATGGACTCGGTACGGCCGCCCGACTGCAGACCAAACAGCGTACCGCGATCCCAGACCAGGTTGAACTCCACGTAGCGGCCGCGGCGGTAGGCCTGCCAGTCGCGCTCGGTTTCACCATAAGCCATGCTGCGGCGACGCTCGACGATGGGCAAGTAGGCCGTCAGAAAGGCATCGCCCACTGAACGCAGCATGGCAAAGCCCTGCTCCACACCCAGCTCGCTCACATCATCGAAGAAGATGCCGCCTATACCGCGCGGCTCGTTGCGGTGCTTGAGGAAGAAGTATTCATCGCACCAGGCCTTGTAGCGCGGGTAGCGCTCCTCCCCAAAGGGGGCCAGTGCATCGTGGCAGGTGCGGTGGAAATGTACCGCATCCTCCTCGAAGCCATAGTAAGGCGTCAGGTCCATGCCGCCGCCAAACCAGCAGACATCCGGCTGGCCGGGGGCATGGGCGCGGAACATGCGCACATTCATATGCACCGTCGGCACATAGGGGTTGCGCGGGTGAAATACCAGCGATACGCCCATGGCCTCCCAGGCACGTCCGGCCAGCTCCGGCCTGTGCGCGCTGGCCGAGGGCGGCAGCTTGTCACCGGTCACATGGCTGAAGCCCACCCCGCCGCGCTCCAGCAAGGCACCACCTTCCAGTAGGCGGCTGATGCCACCGCCGCCGGCCGGGCGCTGCCATTCATCGCGCAGAAAGGCTTGGCCGTCGGCCTCAGCCAGCGCGCTGACGATGCGCTCCTGCAGATCGAGAAGGTATTGCTTGATCGAGGCGGTATCCATGAAAAGCACTCAGGGGCTAGGAGGTTCAGAAGAGGGCAACAGGCTGGCCAGCCAACCGCTGGGGTCAAAACCCAGCGCAGTACATTGGGCCGCCTGCTCGGCGGGCGACAAAGCCTGCCACCATGCCAAGGCCTGCAAGGTGGCGCGACTCAGGTCCTTGGCGTCGGGCGGTGGCAGCTCGCCCAGCAGCAGGTAGTGGGTACGCCAGTTGCTGGTATAGGCCACGCTGGCTTGCGCCAACTGACCCATGCGCAGGCCGGCAGCGGCCAGCATCAGCCAGAACACCCGGTCGCCAAAGGCGTGCAGTGGTCCCGGTATGCGCTGCCAGGCACTGGCCAGCGGCAAGGCCCGGCCCGCCAGGAACAGACAGTTGGTATCCACGCCGGTACGGGCGTCCATCTGGTCGGCCAAAGGCATCAAACGGCCGTCAGGGTAAACGAAGAATCGCTGGCTCGCGATGACGTCGATCAAACCTTGTTGCGCCTGCCAGGTCGCGACCAGACCGGCGATATGCTCCGGCAGGTAGTAATTGTCGGCGTCGAGGTAGGCGATGGCATCAAAACCCTCCGCCATTGCCAGCAAGGATCCCACCGCACGCGGCGTATCGCCGTAGTCGCCATGCGCTTGCCCCAGCTCGACATGGCGTACCCCTGCCCTGCCGCTCACCAGCGGCTCGGCGCGGTCGTCGGCGATCAGGAAGTGGGTGCAGGGGTAGTGCTGTGCCGCCACGCTGTCCATACAGCGCTGCAGATAGAAGTCGGATTCGCGGTAATAGGGGGTGATCACCGCCACCCGCGGCTTGGCAACCATCATGTTCAGCCTCCGGTTGCTGGCCGACCCGGATATCGGTAGCGCACGTCGGGGCAACGCTCCTCATTGCCGGCACCATCGGTCTGCTCAAGCAGTTGAAAGCCTCGTGCCTCATAGAAGTGGCGGGCCGACGTATTGCCGGCAAAGCACCACAGCTGGCGAGGCCGGCCATCCGCCAGCGCCAGGTCCAGCAAAGCGCTGCCTATACCCTGGCGCTGCGCCGTTGGTGCGAGATAGAGGTGGTCTATCCAGTCCGCATCAAAGGCGACAAAACCCAACAGGGCGCCCTGCTCAGAGCGAGCCAGCCAGAGTTCGTGACTGGTGGCGAGGCCACCCAGATAGTGCGCCGTATCGGCCGCATCATGCAGCACCGGCAGCCAGGGCATGGCCGCCGCACGGGAGGCCATGAACAGCTCGGCCAGGGCAAGGCCCCGTGCCGGGCCCTTCGCGGCCGGCAATAGCTCAAGCCGAAATCGGCAGGTTGGCACCGGGCAGGTTCACTTCGAGGTTGTCGATCAGACGGGGCTTGCCCAGGCGGGCGGCAGCCAGGATCACCAGCGCCTTGTCGCCGGGGCGGGCGTGCTCCAGCCGCTCCTGGTCGCGGATCTCGACATAGTCCACCCTCCAGCCGTGGTTCTCTAGGTCGGCACGGGCTGTCTCGGTCAGTTTGACGAAGTCAGTCTCGCCGGCTTCCAACGCGGTCTTGATGGCCGTCAGATTGCGATACAGGCGCGGTGCCTCGGCCCGTTCAACCTCGGTCAGGTAGCCATTGCGCGAGGATAGCGCCAGGCCGTCGGCGGCGCGCCCGGTATCCACCGGTACGATCTCTACCGGCATGTCGAGATCGGCCACCATGCCCTCGATCACCTTGAGCTGCTGGAAGTCCTTCTTGCCAAACATGGCGGCATCGGGCTGCACGATATTGAAGAGCTTGGTCACCACCGTCGCCACACCGCGGAAGTGACCCGGGCGGAACTGCCCATCCAGCTCATGCTGGATGGCTGGCGGTTCCACCTTGTATTGCTGCTCGGTACGCGGGTAGAGCTGACCCACGTCTGGATGGAAGACCGCATCCACGCCAGCGGCCGTGAGCTTGGCGCAGTCTTCTTCGAAGGTGCGCGGATAAGTATTGAAGTCTTCGCCCTGACCGAACTGCAACGGGTTGACGAAGATGGACACCACCACCTTGCCACCGCGCGCCTTGGCGGCACGGCACAGCGAGATATGGCCCTCGTGCAGGTTGCCCATGGTGGGGACGAAGGCGAGGTAACCGGCCGTTTTGCGCCAGGCCCGGAAATCCGCAATGGTGGTGAATATCTGCATGGTTCAGTCCTGCCTAGTGAAACGGGGTAGGGCCTGGCCGGGTAGCGAGGCCCGGCCGGCGCTTATCAGAAAGTATGCTCTTGGGCGGGGAAGGTCTTGGCCTTCACTTCGCGCACATAGGCTTCGACCGCACCATGGATGCTGGTCACGCCCTGCATGAAGTTCTTTACGAAGCGTGCCTTCTTGCCGGGGTAGACACCCAGCATGTCGTAGACCACCAGCACCTGGCCATCCACATCCACGCCGGCACCGATGCCGATGGTAGGCACGCTCAGGCTGTCGGTGATCTCACGCGCCAAGCTAGCCGGCACCATCTCCATCAGCACCATGGCGGCGCCTGCCGCCTCCAGCGCCTTAGCGTCGCGCTTGAGCTGCTCGGCGCCGCTGTCGGTCTTGCCCTGCACCTTGAAACCACCGAACACATGCACCGACTGCGGGGTGAGGCCAATATGCGCACAGACCGGAATGCCACGCTGCACCAGGAAGGCCACGGTCTCGGCCATGTATTCACCGCCCTCAAGCTTGACCATCTCGGCGCCTGCAGCCATCAACCGGGCAGCGGCTTCAAAGGCCTGCTGCGGGCTGGCCTGGTAGGCACCGAAAGGCAGATCGGCCAGCACCATGGCCTGCTTGGCATTACGTGCCACGCAGCGGGTGTGGTAAACCATCTGGTCCATGTCTACCGGCAGGGTAGAGGTCTCGCCCTGGATCACCATGCCCAGCGAGTCGCCGATCAGCAACACTTCCACGCCGGCATCTGCCATCAAACTGGCAAAGCTGGCGTCGTAGCAGGTCAGCATGACGATTTTCTGGGCTTCCTGCTTGAGCTTCTGCAGGGTGGAGACGGTGATCTTCATGGGGGGAGTCCATTCCTTGATCTAGCGCTTGCTTTGCGCAATATGCGGGTATAAAGCGTCCTCGCGCAGCGAGCGCCATTGTGGGGCGCTGCCAGCAAGCTTGCCTTATTTCGATGCGGCGCAACAATAGCCGAAACTCCGCACCCGGCTCAACCCTGCCGCGCACGATATAACCGTGCAATTGCACTAGGAAAGCGCTGCAAAAGTAGCGAGAGCCGCCTACAACCTGTAAGCCGCCACGACCTGGCTCATGGCAGAAGCCAGCCGCTGCAGTTCGACCGAGAGCTCGGTACTGCGTTCGGCGGCGCGGCTGTTCTCCTCCGCCATCTGCGCCACCCGCTCCACCTGGCCGGCAATGGCATTGCTGGCCGAACTCTGCTCGCGCAGCGCCCCGGCGATCTCCTCGACCAGGCTATTACTTTGTGCTGCAGAGCCGGCGATACGATCCATGGCATCACGCGTACCCGCCCCTTCGCCCACCCCCTGCCGTACCGAGGCCACCGCCTGCGCCATGCGGGCCGAGACCTCGGCCGAGCGCTGCTGGATGGCCTCGACCATGCCGGCAATCTCACCGGTGGAGCTGGCAGTACGTTCTGCCAGCTTGCGTACCTCGTCGGCCACCACCGCAAAGCCCCTGCCCTGCTCGCCGGCGCGAGCCGCCTCTATAGCGGCATTGAGCGCCAGGAGATTGGTCTGCTCGGCCACGTCCTTGATCACATTGACCACGGCGCTGATCTGCCGGCCGCTCTCTTCCAGCAAAGCCATCTGCTGGGCGGCCTCGTCCACCGCGCCGGCGACGGCCTCGATGCGCGCCACGGTGCTCACCACCGACTCACGCCCTTCCAGCGCAAGGTCGCCCGCCTCGCGAGTCAGCTGGTTGGCCTCGTTGGTGCGGCTGGAAACGTGGTTGATGCTGACCGTCACCTCTTCCACATTGGCCGCCATGGCCGAGGAAGCCTCGCTTTGCGCCAAGGAGCTGGAGGTGACCTGCTGGGCCGAGCCGGCCAGCTCCAGCGAGGCGCTGGCCAATTGCTCGGCGTCGTGCCGGATAGTGCCCAGCCCTTCGCGCAAGCGTTCTATCAAACCATTGAAGGCGCGCAGCAGGTCGGCAATCTCGTCTCGCCCGCTGACCGGGATGGTGCGGCTGAAGTCCAGCTCGCTCGCCACCCGCGCCACCTGCCGGCTGGCCTCATTGGCGGTTCCGGCTACCGCCTTGTAAGTGGCAAAGGCATTCCAACCCAGTACCAGGGTGGTCGCCAGCACCAAGGTCAAGGTCAGCCAGAAGGCAGCTCGGTAGTCGCGTTCGGCCTGTTGCTTGTAGATGGCGGTCAAGTGCCGGTTGTATTCGACATGGGCGGCAAAGGCCGCCAAGGCATGGTCGGCAGCGGGCTTGAGGGTGCTGGTCGCATATTGCTGCGCCGCCTCGGTCTGCTGCTGGCGCGAGAGATCGAGCGCACGTTCCAGATGGGTGAAGTAGTCGGCCAGCGCCTGCCGGTCGCTGCCCAACAGGCGACGGTCCTCGTCATCATCGAGCAGGGCCTCGTAGTCCTTCAGGTCCTTTTCCACCCCGCCACGCTCCTGCTGCAACTGCTGTTCCATGGCCGCCTTGGCGGCGTCGCCCTTGAGCAAGATGTGGTTGAGCACGGTGGTACGTACCTTCATGAACCGCAGCTGGGCGCTCTCCAGTATCAGGATGCTGGGCACCACATTGTCGCCCATGGCCTCGATCGCATCGCGCGACTTGATCAGTTGGAACAAGCCATTGCCGCTGGCCAGCCACAGCCCCGCCAAGGCCACAAGGATCAACAAGGCAAGACGATGCGAGATACGCTGCAACATGATGGTCTCCAGACGGGACTAAGCCCCAGCAACCATCTTAGGAAGGCTTTCTGCTGCCTCCAAGCCGACTCAGCAAAGGGAAAGGCCCGATCAAGGCCCTGAAAAACATAGGCGAACAGTGGCGTACACCGTCGCATCCACTAGCGAGCCAGCCGTCGCAGCGCAGAAGGTGCCAAAGCTCACTAACGAGCGTCAGCGAGGTTCCCCGCCGGTGGAGCGGCTGCCAGCGTTCTTGGTGAGCTTGCGAGCCTAGAACTTGTGCGTGCAAAGCTGCGGGAGGGGTAGGGACTAAAGCAGGGACAAAGCCACTGCCTCAGCGCTCACAAACGATAAGCGCCCGGGTCTCCCGGGCGCCAGCGCCGCACTCAACCGCCCCACTCCGCCAGCAACAATCTAGGCTTTGTTGAAGTACTCCCGCGCACTCCGCATCCCTGCAATCCGCGTCAGCAAGAGCCGGAAGTCATCGGCGTTCTCCACCAGATTGAGATTCTCGGTATTGACGATCAGCACCGGCGCCTCGTTGTAGTCGTAGAAGAAGCGGCTGTAGCGCTCAGCCAGCTTGCGCAGGTAGCCATCGCCTATCCTGGCCTCGTAGTCGCGCGAGCGGGTCTGTACCCGGCTGATCAGGGTGTCGATATCGGCCTGCAGATAGATCACCAGGTCGGGCGTGGGGGCGCGCACCCTGAGGTGGCGGTAGATGTCGGAGTAGAGTCGGTATTCATCGTCGCTGAGGATCAGCTCGGCAAACAGCGGATCCTTGTCGAACAGGAAATCGGCCACCGTCTGGCCGCCGAACAGATCCATCTGGGTCAGGCTCTCGACCTGCTCCACCCGCTGGAACAGAAACGACAGCTGGGTGGGCAACGCATAGCGCTGCATATCGGCATAGAAACGCGGCAGGAAGGGTATGGCGTCCGGGTTCTCGAGCAGCAGGTTGGCTTCGAGCTGCTCGCCCAGCTTGCGTGCCAGGGTGGTCTTGCCTACGCCGATCGGACCTTCAACGACGATGTAACGGTAACGCTCCAAACCCATTGCCGATTTCCTCGTGCCGCACCCGAGCGCAGCGGTGATTTATTCGATGCGTTGCAAACCCGTCTGGTCACAGCCTGCCGTCAGCGTGGCCAGCGCCCGTCCATCCGGCAACTGCAGGCCTGCAGCGATCTCGGCCAGGGGCAGCAGGACAAAACCCCGCTCCAGCATACGCGGGTGCGGTACCGTCAGGCGCTCATCATGCAGTTGCCGCTCGCCGTAGAGCAACAGGTCCATGTCCAGTGTACGTGGCGCGTTGCGGAAGCTACGCTGCCGGCCGTGTACCTGCTCGATCCCGAGCAGCCCGTCGAGCAGGGCGTGCGGCGCCAGTTCGGTGTCGATGGCGGCCACCGCGTTGATAAAGTCAGGCTGATCCAGGTAGCCCACCGGCGCACTGCGGTACAAGGAGGAGGTCGCAACCAAGCGTGTTTGCGGCAGCTCACCCAATGCCGCCATGGCGGCACGTACCGTGGCCTGCGCGTCGCCCAGGTTGGCCCCCAGGCCGATAAAGGCGCGCACACTCACTGGCCGTCGTCCGCCGGCGCGGTGTCGCCCTGGCCCTTGCCACCACTGCGGCGACGGCGGCGCTTCTTGGTACCTTCGCCGGCTTGCGGGCGTACCAGCATCGCTTCGCGCTCGGCGCTGTCGGCGTGTTGGAAGCGGGTCCACCAGTCGGCCAGTTCCTGGTCGGCTTCGCCGACCGAGGCACGCAGGCAGAGGAAGTCGTAACCAGCACGGAAACGTGGGTTTTCCAGAAGACGGAAGGGCTTGATGCCGCTGCGCTGCTCAAAGCGCGGCTGCAGGGTCCAGATTTCCTTCATGGCGGTGCCGTAGCGGCGCGGAATGGCGAGCTTCTGCTCCTGCACCGCTTCCACCTCGTCGATGGCCGAGAACAAGGCCAGCATGGCCTTCTCGCCAGCCTGCTTGCGGGCCTCCCAGTTGTCGAGCACTTCCAGCCACAGGAGGGCTGCGAACACATAGCCGGCCGATACCGGCTTGTCCTCACGAATGCGGCGGTCGGTGTTTTCCAGTGCATTGCGCAGGAAAGCCTCGCCCTGCGGCATCTTGAGCATCTTGTCGAGCAAGGGGAAGAAACCGTGGTGCAGGCCTTCGTCGCGCAACTGCATCAGGCAGGCCCAGCTCTGGCCGGAAAAAAGCAGCTTGAGCATCTCGTCGAAGAGGCGTGACGAGGGCACATTCTGCAAGAGCTGCGCCAGCTCGCGGATAGGCTTGCGGGTAGCCGGATCTATGGCCAGGCCGAGCTTGGCAGCGAGGCGCACGGCACGCAGCATGCGCACCGGATCCTCGCGGTAGCGCACGGCCGGCACACCTATCATGGCCATGCGCTTCTTTTCGATATCTTCCACGCCACCGTGATAGTCGATGATCTCTTCGCGGCTCGGGTCGTAGAACAAGGCATTGACCGTAAAGTCACGGCGCTTGGCATCGTCCTCCTGGTTGCCCCAGGTGTTGTCGCGAATGATACGGCCGGCTTCATCAGTCAGCGATTCGCCGCTGCCGCGGAAGGTGGACACTTCCACCACTTCATCGCCGAACAGTACATGTACCAGCCTGAACCGCCGCCCGATGATGCGGGAACGGCGGAACACCTTGTGCACTTCCTCCGGCGTGGCGCTGGTGGCCACGTCAAAGTCCTTGGGTTCCTTGCCAAGCAGCAGGTCGCGGACTGCACCGCCAACGATAAAGGCCTCGTAGCCGGCTGCCTGCAGTTGGTCAGTGGTCTTGAGTGCGAAGGAAGGCAGGCGGTTGCGGCGTATGCCGTGCCGCTTCAGGGGTATCACCACGCGGCCGCCGCCATGACGCTTCTTGAGCTTGAGTACGCGGCCGATCAGTTTACGGATCATGTTGTTGTTACGGACTTTGGTGCTGGATAAGCGCCGATTATAGCCGGGAAGCCGGCCCAGATATTTTTCCAGACACATGCGGCCGGCCTGATTGCGCAAACGGCGGCCGCCTACAAGCGGAGGGAAGCCATGCCTGTCGTACGTTATCGCCTGTTGAACGTCTTTGCCGAAACCCCTTTCGGCGGCAACCCGCTGGCCGTGATCGAGGATGGCAGTACGCTGAGCGAGCAGGAAATGCAGCTGATCGCCCGCCAGTTCAACCTCTCCGAGACCACCTTCCTGCTGCCGTCCAAGGACGCCACCGCACGGGTACGTATATTCACACCGGCCTACGAGATGCCCTTTGCCGGCCACCCCACGCTGGGCTCGGCCCATGTGGTAAGGCAGCGACAAGCGGCCGGCGATGCCATCCGCCTGGAAATGCAGGCCGGCATCATCCCGGTCAATGCGCTGGGCGACCGTTGGACCCTGCAGGCCAACGCCCCGAGCCACCGCCCCATGGAAGCCAGCCCCAAGGACCTGGCCGCCATGCTGGGCCTGCCCGAGAGCGCCATCGCCGGTCCCGCGCTTTGGGTCAGTTGCGGCAACGAACAGGCCATGATCCCGCTCGCCTCGCCGGAACTGGTACACGCCTGCAAGCCCAGTGCAGAGCTGATGCAACGCCATAGCGTCAACGACACCGGCCGCCCCAAGGCCTATGTCTTTGCCCGTACCGAAACCGGTTTCGAATCCCGCTTCTTCTGGACCCCGGACACCGGCATCGCAGAAGACCCCGGCACCGGCTCCGCCGCCGCCAACCTCGGCGGCTACTGGCTGGCCACAGAGGGCAGCCGCCCACTCAAGGCCACCATCCACCAGGGCACGGCCATGGGTCGACCGAATGTGCTGAGTTTGCAGGTCGAGGACGGCTGCATTCTGGTGGGTGGCCGGGTAGTGGAAATTGGCAATGGCGAACTCGCCTGGTAACACCGGCTAAGCACCCCCACCAATGCCGGCTACGGAGAAGGTTGGGGTCCCCGTGCGAGCCGCTGAGCATCGCAGCGTTCTGCGGGGTAGTCCGGGGCGCGTTGTTTGAGCCAGCGCGGCCGGCGACTTTCGCGCCTTGGCCGCAGGGCGCGAGAAGTACAAGGAACCCTCACGGCTTCTAGCGAAGGCGGTCTACGCGGGTCTAAAGACCCGCCCTACAAAAGCATCAAGCCCCTGCCAAGGCCCGACGGAACACCAGCGTATCGGTGCTGCTGACCTCAGCCTCATAGCGGTAACCTTCCACATCAAAGTCCCGCAGGCCATCGACCTTGTCGATGCGGTGCTGCAGCGCAAAGCGTGCCATCAGGCCGCGGGCGCGCTTGGCGTAGAAGCTGATGATCTTGTACTTGCCGTTCTTGTAGTCCTCGAACACGCACTCGACCAGCCGTGCCTTGAGCTTCTTGGGCTTGACCGACTTGAAGTACTCGTCGCTCGCCAGGTTCACCAGCACCGGCGACTTCTGCGCCGCCAGCTCGGCATTGAGCGCCTCGGTAATAGTATCGCCCCAGAACTCATACAGATTCTTGCCGCCGGGGTTGGCAAGACGGGTCCCCATCTCCAGCCGGTAGGGCTGCATCCGGTCCAGCGGCCGGAGCAGGCCATAGAGACCCGAGAGGATGCGCAGCTTCTGCTGTGCCCGCTCCAGGGTCTTGCCATCCAGGGTGGCGGCATTCAGGCCCTCATAGACATCGCCCATAAAGGCAAAGATCGCCTGACGGCTGTTGGCCTCGGTGAATTCCGGGCTCCAAGCCTGGAAACGCGCCACATTGAGCGCGGCCAAGGGGTCGGAGATGCTCATCAGCTGGCCGATCTCGGCCGGCGTCTTGTCTCTCAGCACCTCGATCAAACGCGCGGAATGGGCAGTGAAGTCGGGCTGGGTGGCCTTGCGGGTGGGGACGGGGGTTTCGAAATCCAGCGTCTTGGCGGGAGAAAGCACGAACAGCATGGGAGGTCCTACGTGGGCTAGCCCGCTATTCTACCGTCCATTCATCGCTACGCCGACCAGGTGACTACCATGTAAGGACAATGAGCCCTGCACGACCAAGTTGCATCCCAACCGGAGTCTTCCATGCCCCACCCTGCACATCGCCCGGTCGATCCGCTGCTCAAAAGCCTCTACGTCATGGCCGCCATGGTAGAAGCGCGCGACCCCTACACCGGCGGCCATCTATGGCGGGTGTCACAGTTTTCCCGTCTCTTGGCGCAGGCCTTGGGGCTCAATGCCGCCGAAGTGGCACGGGTAAGCCTGGGCGGTTTCCTGCATGATCTGGGCAAGATCGGCGTACCGGACGCCATCCTCAATAAGCGCGACCGCCTGAGCGACGAGGAATACGCAGTGATCCGCACCCACCCGCAGATCGGCGCCCGGCTCTTGGCCGGCCACCCGCTCGGCCCGCTGGTGCATGCGGCGGTCACCCAGCACCACGAGACGCCGGACGGCCGCGGCTACCCCGAGGGTCTGCGTGGCGAAGCCATCCCGCTGGACGCCCGCATCATCGGCCTCACCGACGCCTTCGACGCCATGACCAGCACCCGCCCCTACCGCCAGGGCATGCCTATCACCAAGGCCCTGGAGATACTCAACCAGCACGCTGGCAGCCAGTTCGATGCTGCCTTGGTCGAGCGTTTTGTAGTACTGGGCCAGGCAGGGGCGCTCGACCCCATCGTCGGCCACAGCGAATCGGGCATCCCACTGTTCCACTGCCTGATGTGCGGCCCCACCATCGTGGTGCGGCGCAGCCAGCAGGCCGGCGAGGCCGTGTATTGCCGGGCCTGCAGTGGTGCAGCCGAACTGCAGCGGGATGGCGAGCAGCGACAGCTCAAGCCACTGGACCGCCGGGGTAGTGCCGCCGAACTGGAGCCGGACGTGGACGAAGCCCTGATCGACCTGCTGGCGGCCGAGAATGGCCCTGCACTGGGTTTCAGGCCGGTGGAGGCCGGCCTCTTGGGCCGCGTGCGGCAGGTATTGCGCAGCGTCGCTGCTGGCTGAGCGGTGCAGCAAAGAAAAAAGGCGCGAATTGCTTCGCGCCCCAGAGGCGTCAGACCCTGAATCGTTATTGATCAGGCCAACCGTTTTTCGGTGGCCGGATCGAACAGCAGTGCCTTGCCTGGATCGAGCATGAGCTTGACTTGCTCGCCCGGCGAGCCGGCGGCTCGCGGGTGGCAGCGGGCCACCGTCTTGGTGCCGTTCAAGGTCACGGTCACCAGGGTGTCGGGGCCGGTCGGCTCGGTGATCGCCACGGTGGCGGTCAGCGTTTGCAGATCGTCGCGCTCGCTATGGGCGCTGGAGGTATCGGTCAGCTGCTCCGGGCGTACGCCCAGCACCACCGGCTTGCCCACATAGGCACGCTGGGTGTCGCTGATCGCACCCAGCACGATGCGCTGCTTGTTGCCATCGCCGCTATCGAGCGCCACCACCGCGCGGCCGGCGTCTTCCGCCAGCTCGCAGGGGATGAAGTTCATGGCCGGCGAACCGATGAAGCCCGCCACATAGAGGTCGGCCGGCGAATCGTAGATCTGCTGCGGGGAACCGAACTGGCGCACTTCGCCGTCCTTCATCACCGCGATCTTGTCGGCCAGGGTCATGGCTTCGATCTGATCGTGGGTCACGTAGACGATGGTGGTGCCCAGGCGTTGGTGCAGAAGCTTGATCTCGGAGCGCAGTTCCACCCGCAGCTTGGCGTCCAGATTGGACAGCGGCTCATCGAACAGGAACAGCGCCGGGTTGCGGGCCAGGGCGCGGCCCATGGCCACGCGCTGGCGTTGGCCACCGGAGAGCTGGTGTGGCTTGCGGTCCAGCAGGTGTTCCATCTGCAGCATCTTGGCGACGCGGCCGATGATCTCGTCCTGCTCGCCCTTGGGCACCTTGCGGATATCGAGGCCGAAGGCAATGTTCTTGCGCACCGTCATATTGGGGTAGAGCGCATAGCTCTGGAACACCATGGCGATGTCGCGATCCTTCGGGGAGAGCGTGTTGACCACGCGCTCGCCGATGGCGATCTCGCCCGAGCTGATGTCGTCGAGGCCGGCGATCATGTTCAGCAGGGTGGACTTGCCGCAACCGGAGGGGCCGACCAGGATCAGGAACTCGCCCTTTTCGATCTCGATGTCGATGCCCTTGAGGATGTGGGTGTTGCCGTAGCTCTTCTTGACGTTGCGGATACTGAGTGCGCCCATGGCGTGCTCCCTTAGCCTTTAACCGCGCCGGCCGTCAGCCCGCGCACGAAATATTTGCCGCCGATGGCGTACACGACCAGTGTGGGCAGCGCCGCGATAATGGCGGCCGCCATGTCGACGTTGTACTGCTTCACGCCGGTACTGGTGTTGACCAGGTTGTTCAGTGCTACGGTGATGGGCTGGCCATCGCCGGAGCTGAACACCACCCCGAACAGGAAGTCGTTCCAGATCTGGGTGGTCTGCCAGATCAGACACACCATGATGGTGGGGATCGAGATCGGCAGCAGGATGCTGAAGAAGATGCGGAAGAAACCGGCACCGTCGATGCGTGCCGCCTTCACCAGCTCGTTCGGCACCGTTACGTAATAGTTACGGAAGAACAGGGTGGTGAACTGCAGGCCGTAGATCACGTGCACCATGATCAGGCGGGTGGTACCGCTCTCTATGCCCAGCATGCCCAGCACCTGTGCCATCGGCAGGATCACGACCTGGAAGGGCAGGAAGGTGCCGATCAAGAGTGCCATGAAGAAGGCATCCGAGCCCTTGAACCGCCACATCGACAGGATGTAGCCGTTGAAGGCGCCGACCAGGGTGGAGATCAGCACCGAAGGGATCATCATCTTCAGGCTGTTGCCGAAGTAACCCTTCATGCCGCCGCATTCCACGCCGGTACAGGCGGAATCCCAGGCAGTCTTCCAGGCATCGAAGTTGAGCGAGCCCGGCAGCGACATCAGGTTGCCACCGCGGATTTCGTCCAGCGTCTTGAGGCTGGTGCTGATCATCACGAACAGCGGGGCGAGGTAGAAGATCGCCACCAGCACCAGGACGGCGTAGATCACGAAGCGGGCAAAGCGCGCCTGCGGGGTCTGATGGTAGGCAAGATTAGCCACGGCGTTCCCTCCGCAGTTCGGAATACAGGAGCGGCATGACCACGGCGCAGGCGGTGAACAGCATCATCATCGCGCTGGCGGCACCGAGGCCGAGCTGGCCGCGGGTAAAGCCGTGCTGGTACATGAAGATCGAGGGCAGGTCGGTTGCAAAGCCCGGGCCACCGCCGGTCAGGGCCATGACAAGGTCGAAGCTCTTGACCGCAATATGGGCAAGAATCATGAAGGCGCTCAAAAATACCGGCCGCAGGCTCGGAATGATGATGCGGGCGTAGATGGTGGGCAGGGATGCGCCATCGACCTGCGCCGCCTTGATAATCGAATCGTCGATGCCACGCAGGCCGGCCAGGAACAAGGCCATGACGAAGCCGGACGACTGCCACACACCGGCAATGACCACGGTGTAGATGGCGTAGTCCGGATTGATGATCCAGTCGAAGGTGAAATTGGTGAAGCCGAAGTCGTGCGCCAGTTTCTCCAGCCCCAGACCCGGGTTCAGTATCCACTTCCAGGCGGTACCGGTCACGATGAAGCTCAGCGCCATCGGGTACAGATAGAGCGTGCGCAGGGCGCCCTCAAAGCGGATCTTCTGGTCCAGCAGCACGGCCAGGATCAGGCCAACCGCCAGGCTGATCAGGATGAAGAGGCCACCGAAGATGCCGAGGTTACGCATGGACTGCCACCAACGATCATTGTTGGAGAACAGTTCCACATACTGGACGAAACCAGCCCATTCATACTTGGGCAGGAGCCGCGATTCGGTGAACGAGAGCCAGCCGGTCCAGGCGATGAAGCCATAGAAGGCGATCAGGCAGGCAAGCACCGTGGGGGCGATGACCAGCCGGGGCAGTATCGTGTCGGCTAGTCGACTGAGCGAAAGACCCGGCGCGCCGTGACGGGAAGCTGTCATGGCGTCTCCTTTGCGTGGTTGGGAACGAGAACGGCTAGGGGGTACTGCAGACTCCGGCGCCCATGCTGGCGCGCCGGAGAATTCACTCCTCGCTGACGCGAGTTTTTATTTACTTACTTCTTCTTAGAGGCAGCCAGCAGTTTTGCAACCGCTTCCTTGCTCGTCATGTTGGAGTTCATGAACGAGGAGATCACGTCCTGGGTCGCGCCTTGCACAGCCGACGGCATGGCCATCTGGTGGGCGAAGGACGGAACCAGCGAACCTGCCTTGTTGGTGGCGACGAAGTCGGCGGTGGACTTCTTGGCGCAATCGTCGAACTTGCTCATGTCAGCGCCCAGGCGAACCGGGATGGAACCCTTGTTCAGGTTGAACACTTCCTGGAAGGCCGGCGACAGCACGGTCGAAGCGAAGTCGTTGGTGGCCTTCTGGTCCTTGTTCTTCTGAGCGAAGACGATGAAGGAGTCGATGTTGAAGGTGTAGGCCTTCTCGGTGCCCGGCGCGGCAACGCACAGGTAGTCGGTACCCGGCTTCTTGCCAGCGGCGGTGAATTCGCCCTTGGCCCAGTCACCCATGAACTGCATACCGGCTTCGCCCTTGATCACCATGGCGGTGGCCAGGTTCCAGTCGCGGCCGGCGGCATTCTTGTCGATGTGGCTGCGAACCATGCGCAGGGTATCGAAAGCCTTCAGGGTGGTCAGGCTGTCGATGGCCTTGGGATCCAGTTGGATAAAGGCCTTCTTGTAGTAGTCGGCACCGCCAACGCCCAGGGCCACCGATTCGAACACGGTGGCGTCTTGCCACGGCTGGCCACCGTGGGCCACGGCGATCAGGCCGGCCTTCTCGATCTTCTTGGCGGCTTCGTCGAACTCAGCCCAGGTGGTCGGCACCTTGGCGCCGGCCTTCTTGAATACTTCGGGGTTGACCCACATCCAGTTCACGCGGTGCACGTTCACCGGCACGGCCACGTAGTGGCCCTTGTACTTCATGCCGTTGGCGACCACGGGCGGCAGCAGGCTGTCCCACTTTTCGGCGCTGGAAACAGCGTCCAGATTGGCCAGCACGCCTTCCGAAGCCCATTCCTGGATCGACGGGCCCTTCACTTGGGCGGCAGTCGGGGGGTTACCGGAGACGACGCGGGTCTTCAGCACGGTCATGGCGTTGTCGCCAGCACCGCCGGCCACGGCGAAGTCCTTCCAGGTATGGCCCTTGGCCGACATCATGGTCTTCAGCTCGGCGACCGACTTGGCTTCGCCACCGGAGGTCCACCAGTGCAGCACTTCGACTTCACCGGCAAAAGCATTGAGGGAAAACGCGCAGGCGACGGCCAGCGCCAGGTTCAGGCGACGGGATTGCATGTGTCTCGCTCCTTGTTGGAATGGTGTCGCAAGCAGCCGGCTTGCGACTGCTGCGAAATATAACTACGGGTGTAAGTTTTGTGAAGGTTTTCTGTAAGTTTTCAGTAAGTTTCGATGCTGCGCCGCACCAGAAAAATGCATAAACCCGCAGCACGCCTCGCTTTGGGGCGGTTTTACGCGCCGTCTCATTGCAGAGACAGATTGGAGCAATTGCTCGGTATGGCGTTGCAAAATGTCGGATTGCTACAGTCTCGTAGCGAACTTGTAGTCGCCTCCAGGGAAGCGCCGGCCGCGCTTCCCTAGACCGCGCCGGTCAGGCGGAAACGAACGGTTACGACAAGGCCTTGCGGGGTATTTTCGTCGAGGGTGACCTGGGCCTGATGGCGACGGGCGATCTCCTGCACAATGGCGAGGCCCAGACCACAGCCCTTGCCCTGCCCTTCCATGCGGCCACGGTAGAAGCGCTCGAATACCCGCTCACGTTCCTCGGCGGGGATGCCAGGTCCGTTGTCGCGCACCTCTACCCTGGCGGTGTTGTGCTCGTCGATCACCCGCACGCCGATCTCGCTGCCCGGGGGGCAGTACTGGATGGCGTTGTCGATCAAGTTGCCGATCAGCTCGCGCAGCAGCGCCTCGTGGCCACTGATCAAAAGGTGGTGCGGCGCCTCATCCAGCCCCAGGTCTATGCCACGCGCCAAGGCCCGCGGCACCGCCTCCATGGTGCATTCGCGCGCAAGCCGCGCGAGGTCCAGCGGCGCCAGGGTCAGCGGTGCCTCTGGCTCGGCCCGTGCCAGCGCCAGGAGCTGGTTGACCATGCGGATCGCCCGTCCCACGCTGGTCTCGATCTGCCCCAGTCGCTGGGTCAACGCCTGCCGGTCCGGTTCTATGCTGGCGAGTTCGCCACGGGCCAGCTCGGTCTGCGACTTGAGCCCCGCCAGCGGGGTGCGCAGCTGGTGGGCGGCGTCGGCGATAAAGCGCCGTTGCGCCGCCACCTGGGTATTTACTTCCCCCAGCAGGGTGTTGATGGCGCGGGTCAGGGTACGGACCTCGGCCGGCGCGTCTTCCACTTCCAAGGGTGCCAGGTCGCGTGGTGAGCGGTTCTCCACCAGCCGGCGCAAATGCCGCAGCGGTGACAGGCCGCGGCTGATGCCGGCCCAGACCAGCACGCTGGTCAATATCATCAACATGGACAGCGGCATGACCGTGTCGACAAAGATATCGCGCGCCAGTTGGGTGCGCAGGGTGGTGCTCTTGGCGACCTGTACCAGCATGCTCTGCGGCCGACCTTCGGAGCCGACCCGCAGATAGAGCGCGGCCACCCGTACCGGCCGGCCGCGCAAGGTACCGTCGTAGAAATAGGGGTGGCCAAACTGCCGGGCAAAGCCATTGGGGGTAGGCGGCAGATCCTTCTCGCCCAGGATAAAGGCCCCGGGTGGTGTACTCACCATGTAGTAGAGCCGGTCGCTGGGATCTTCCTCAAGTATTTCCCGCGCTGCACGCGGGAAATCGATATAGAGACCGTCGCCAAAAGGTTTGACCTGCCGCGCCAGGGCCCGGCTCGATTCGGCCAGGCTGCGGTCTATCACCTCGTTGGCGTAGCGCAGCGCCACCGAATAGGAGACAAAGGCCGCCGCCAGCCACAGCACCAGCTGTGGCAGCAGCAACCAGACCAGCAATTGTCGTCTCAGCGATAGCTTGCGTGGCGCCGCCAACTCAAGCCTCCAGCGTGGTCACGGCGTACAGCGCCTCGACACAGCGCAGCTCGGGTGGCGTGGCTCCGGCGGCAAGGCAGGCCGCCGCACCGCAGGCGACCGAGAAGCGCAGGTGCTCTCCGCCCTGCCGCTCGGGCCAGTTCAAGAGGCTGAACAAGAGCCCCCCGATACTGGCGTCGCCAGCACCGACGGTATCCACCACCTCGATCCTGGGCGGCCGGCACTGCCAGCTGGCCATACCCTGGTGCAAGGAGGCGCCGTCGGCACCACGGGTATAGAGGAAAGTCGCAGCCGGATTCCAACTACGCAGGGTGGCAAACGCCGCCTCGATATCCTCGCTGCGGAAAAGACCCACCAGGTCTTCATCCGAAACCTTCACCACGTCCGCCAGCCGGGTCATGGCGGCCAGGGTGGCGTCGTAGCGCTCGTCCATCAGCACCCGGAAGTTGGGGTCATAGCTGATCTTTGCCCCCGCCGCCTTGAGCTTGCCGGCCAGCTCGACCAGGCGGGCCGCCAGGGGCGGGCGGGCCAGGCTGATGCCGCAGAAGTGCGCCCAGCGCACCGACTGCATCCAGCCCTCGGGCAGCTTGCTGGGGTCGAAGTGCAGGTCGGCTGCGTCGTCGCCGACAAAGAAGTACTTGGGCGGCTGGGTCTCATGCACCACGGCCAGGAGCGGCGACTTGGCCACGCGCTGCAAGAAGCGCATATCCAGCCGGGCAGCCTCGGAGGCGCGCCACAGGTCATCGCCAAAACAATCCTGGCTGATGGCGCCGGCAAAGGCGCTGGGCACGCCCAGGCCGGCCATGACCCGGGCCACGTTCCAGGTGGCGCCGCCCACCTTGCTAACCCAGCTGTCGGGGCCGGTGCGGATCAGATCGGTCAGCGCCTCACCCGGCGCGACAAACAAGGGCAGCGTGCTCATGCGGTCACCACATTCAATACCTCGTAGCAGGCACCCATGGTGTGATAGTCGGTCTTGCCGGCCGGGCTCTTCTCGTCGGTCAGCTTGCTGTTGTCCGGCGCCAGGATACGGTACCAGGCACCATGCTTGTGGTCGACGAAGTGCTGCCAGCTATAGGCCCACAGCTTGTCGTACCAGTTCCAGTAGTAGCTGTCGCCGGTAGCGTCGCCCAAGAGAGCCGCCGTTGCCAGGCTCTCGGCCTGGACCCAGAAATACTTGTCGGCGTCACAGATGCTGTCGTCCGGCGCAAAGCCATAGACCAGACCGCCGTTGACGGTATCCCAAGCCCGTTCGACCGCCGCCCTGAAGAGCGCCTCGGCGCGCGGCAGCAGCCAGGGCTGCGGGCGGTGACGGGCCAGGATCAAGAGGAGCTTGGCCCACTCGGTCAGATGGCCGGGCTGGTAGCCCCAGGGACGGAAGATATTGGTCTTGTCGTCCTTGTTGTACTCCCAGTCCACGCTCCAATCGGCGTGGTAGTGCTCCCACATCATATTGTTGGCCAGCGCCGACTGGCGACGGGTGATATGGTCGGCCAGCAGCTCGGCGCGGTCCAGGTAGCGCGCCTCGCCAGTGGCCTCGAAGGCCGCGAGCATGGCCTCGCAGGCATGCATATTGGCGTTCTGGCCACGGTAGGGCAGCAACTGCCAGTCGGCAGTCGCCTCATCGGCATAGAGGCCGTACTGCGGCTCCCAGAAGCGCTGCTCCATCAAGTCATAGGTTTCGGCCAGCCACTCACGCGCCTCCGTAACACCCGCCATCAGCGCATGGGCGTAGGCCAGCACTACAAAGGCCAGGCCATAGCAGTGATTGGTCGCGTCGAGGACCTTGGCCTCGCCGTCGCGCCAATCCAGCAACCAGGCGTAGCCGCCGGTCACCGGGTTGTGATGGGCACGGCGCAGGAAGTCCACGCCATGGCGGGCCGCCTCCAGATAGGCGGGATCCCCGAACTGGCGGTAGGCCATGGCGTAGTTGAAGACAAAGCGGGTGCTGCTGACCAGGTGGCGGCTGTGCGCATCGTAGATCGCGCCGTCATCCTTGAAGAAGTGGTAGAAGCCGCCGCTGGCATCGATGGCACGCGGCGTATAGAAGGCCAGGGTGTGGCGGATGTGGTCGAGCAGGACGCCACGCTGGCGGAAATCGGGAAGGGCCATGAGCCGGAACACTCCTTGAACGCAATGGCGGCGGGGCATCTGCGCAACCCGCCGAAGCCGGCCCTGGCCCTAGGCCCGACCGGAACGGCGGAATTGTAAGCGCGGCGTAAGCAACTCAGCGAATCGGGACGTATTGCAGCGCAGCACGTCAGTCCTGGCGGGCTTCCAAGAGGTAACCCAGGCCGCGTACCGCCCTTACCCCTACCCCGGCCGGCTCGATCTTCTTGCGCAAGCGGTGCACATAGACCTCGATGGCATTGGCGCCCAGCTCATCGCCACCCAGCTCGGCGGCAATCTGCTCCTTGGTGACCACCCGGTCGGCATTGCTCAGCAGCACATCCAGCACCGCCAGCTCACGGGCAGAGAGATCCAGCGGCACATCCTGCGCCCAGGCGCGCTGGCCGGCCCTGTCCAGCCGGAGCGAACCAAAGCGGGCCTCACCACGGGCCTCGCCATGGGCCTTGCTGCGGCGCAGCAGCGCACGCAAGCGGGCCTCCAGCTCGACAAACTCGAAGGGCTTGGTCAGGTAATCGTCGGCGCCGGCATCGAGACCCGCCACCCGGTCTTCCAGACCATCGAGTGCAGTCAGGATCAGGATGGGCAGGGTGGGCTTGCCGGCGCGCACCTTGCGCAGCAGCTCCAGCCCGCTCTGGCCCGGCAGGCCAATATCGAGGATGACGGCGTCGAAGTCGGCTCCCAACAGGCGCGGCTCGGCCGTGAGGCCGCTGGCCGCATGCTCGGTCTCAAAGCCCAGCCGTGAGAGGCTGGTGAGCAGTGCGTCCGCCAGGACGGCGTCGTCTTCGGCCAGAAACAGTTTCATGGTGCCGCTTTCCTCTTCGCTAGTGCCGGTATTGATTATCTGCATGACCCGCCGCTCGCCAGATGCCCCGGCGGGGCAATCGGTAATCGGCGGCAGGTGGCAACAGATTCTAAGCCAGCCGCCTGCTGCCCGCCATGCGGCTTGCCTCGCCCGACTTCGTCCACCAAGATGGGGCATACGCAAACAGGATGCGCCATGGCTTGGTTGGGACTGATCGTCGGCTTGCTGTTGGGAGCCCTGCTGGGGCAGGAACAAGGCTGGTGGGTAGGTGCCGCCCTGGGCTGGCTATGGGGCCGCGACCGCGTACAGGCCGCCGAGCTGCGTACCCTCAAGGCTGCCTTGCAAAAAGCTGCGGCCACGCCGGTTGTCCAAGCCCAACCTACCAGCGAGCCAGCGGAGGCAGCGGCCGAGATCAGCCCGGCCGAAGCAGCCACGCCGCTACCCATCACGCAGGAACCGGCACCGGAGCCCATACCCAGCCTCCCCTTAGCCGCCGCGCCAACGGCTGCCCCCACTACGCCTCCACCACTCCCCGCCACCGAACCGACCCTGGCGCTGACCGTCTGGTCCAGCTGGGCCACGCAATGGCTGCTACAGGGCAACCCGGCGGTCAAGGTCGGCGTGCTGCTACTTATCATGGGTGCCGCCTTTCTACTCAAGTACGCCGCAGCCTACGTCAGCTTTCCGCTCGAGGCCCGTTATCTCGGATTGCTGCTGGGTGCCGGCGGGGCGATCGCCTTCGGCTGGCGGCAGCGCGAGCGGCGGCCAGCCTTTGCCCACTCGCTGCAGGGCGGAGGCCTGGGCATCGCCTTTCTGACCGTCTTTGCCGCCTTCCGCCTGCACGGCCTCGTGCCGGCCGGCGCCGCCTTCGCCCTGCTGGCCGGCCTCGCCACCTTCTCGGCCGCGCTGGCGTTGGCCCAATCGGCCCAGGCTCTGGCAGTGATCGGCCTGGCCGGTGGCTTTCTGGCGCCTATCCTGGCCAGTACCGGCCAGGGCAGCCATGTGCTCCTCTTCAGCTACTACGCGGTGCTCAACCTCGGGGTGGCCTACGTCGCCCAGGCGCGTGCCTGGCGTGGGCTCAATCTGCTGGGCTTTCTGTTCACCTTTGTGATCGGTACCGCCTGGGGGGTGCTGCGTTACCGAGCAGAGCAATTCTCCAGTACCGAACCCTTTTTGATCGGTTTCTGGCTGCTCTACCTGGGCCTGGCCATCGCCTTCACCCGCCATAGGCAAGCAGAGGCCGGGCTGGGTCGGCTGGCGCGCGACCCAGTCGACGCCACCCTGGTCTTTGGCGTGCCGCTGGTAGGCTTTGGCCTGCAGTCCTTGCTGGTGCAGCAGCATGCCTACGGCGCCGCCTGGTCGGCCGGTGGCATGGCCCTGGTCTATGGCATCTTGTGGCAGACCTTGCGCCGGCGGCTACAGTACGCGCTGCTGGCAACGGCCTTCTGCATCCTGATGACCGGCTTTGCCACCCTGACCATTCCGCTCGCCCTGGGCGCGCATTGGACGGCCGCCAGTTGGGCGCTGGAAGGGGCGGGGCTGGTCTGGCTCGGTACCCGGCAGCGGCGCAGGCTGAGCCGTTGGAGCGGCTATCTGCTGATCCTGCTGGCCGGTGGCATTGCGCTGGTGCAGCTGGACGAGCTGGGGCGCAGCAGCAGCTGGCTCAACGGTACCCTGCTGGCCATCGTGCTAGCCGCCCTCTCGGCCTGGCTGGCCGGCGCCGTGCGTGGTCAAGTACAGGGGCGGCTGCAACTGCCGCTGCTGTTGTGGGGGCTGTTGCTCTGGCTGGCCGGTGGCCTGGCCGGCATAGACCACTACACCGCCCTGCCCCGGCAGATTGCCGCCATGGTGTTGCTGCTCGCCAGCACCGCCGTGCTGCTGACCGCACTGGCGCAGAGACTGCGTTGGCCCATGGCACGCTTGCCTGCGCTGGCCCTGCCCGTAGGTCTGGGCCTGTTGCTGCTCTACGCCGCTGACCAGCAACAAACACCGCTGCAGGACGGCGGTTGGCTGGTCTGGCTGCTGGCCGCCCTGGCCTGCTACGGCTGCCTGCGTTGGGACGAGACCGCCCTGCCACGACTAGGCCGGCAGTGGGCGCACCGTACCGGGTTCTGGCTATGGACGGCCTGGCTGACCTGGGTAGCGGCGGATGCGAGCAGCCGGCTGGGATCGGGCTCGGCCTGGATCTGGCTCGGTGCGCTGGCGGTGCCCGGCTTGGTGTTGTGCTTGTGCAGCAGCGCGCCGGCTCGCCGCCACTGGCCGCTCAAGCGCTACCGGCGTGATTACCTGCGCCAGGGGCCGGCCCTGGTCGCCGGCCTGCTGCTGCCCATCCTGCTTGTTGCTCCCTGGGCCAGCAACGGCAGTGCTGCCCCATGGGGCTGGCTGCCCCTGCTCAACCCACTGGACCTCGGCTGGATGTTGGCGCTGCTGGGCCTGGCCAACTGGCTGCGGCAGCCCTACCGCGGCCGCCGCCGGCTCCTGGGCCAGGCCGCCTTGCCGGCGCTCTTGGCCCTGATCGTCTTTGGCTGGCTCAATGCCCTCTTGGCGCACGGCTTCCACCATTGGGCTGGCCTGCCCTATGTGGCCGATCAGCTCTGGCGCGAGCAATCCTTCCAGGCGGCATTGTCCTTGCTCTGGACCACGGTGGCACTCTTGACCATGCTGCTCGCGCATCGCGGTGGTTGGCGCCGGCCCTGGTTGGCTGGTGCAGCGCTGATCGCCCTGACCGTGCTCAAGCTCTTCCTGATCGATCTGGACGGCGCCGGCGGCCTGGCACGTATCGTCTCCTTCCTGGGGGTCGGCCTCCTGCTGGTAGCGGTGGGCTGGTTCGCACCGGCCCCACCCGATGGCAAGGCACCGTCTGAACCGGGGTAGAAAATTTATTTCACCTCCTATTAACCCGAAATGCCGGATCGGTTCGTTCAAGTGGCATCCCAGCCACGAGGAGTCCGTCATGTCATTGCGTTCATCCACCCTGCTCAGCCTGTTGCTGGGCGCCTGCCTGGCCGCCTGCTCCACCCAGCGCGTCAGCACACCGGCCGAGGCCGCGCCCTCGGCTTCTGAACAGCCCGCCACCGAAGCCAAGGTCGAGACGGTCACCGTCACCGGTGCCGCCATCCGCCGAGCGGACCTCATGGCCGCCTCTCCGTCCGCGCCACCGGCACCGCCGCCGGCCCCCAAGCCACTCAGGCAGCTCGGCCAAGCGCAGGAAAAGCGCGCCGCCGACGCCCAGCGCCTGAACGTTGCCCCGCCGGCTTTCGTTGCGCCGGCCCTCCCGGCACCGGTAGGCATCGCCGCGCTGCCCGAGCCGGCAGACCGCGAGCGCTACCAGACCATCGTCCGCCACGGTGTGCAGCGTGTAGCCGAAGCACCGGTCTCCACCTTCAGCATCGATGTCGACACCGCCAGCTACAGCAATGTGCGGCGTCTGCTCAACCGTGGCCAGTTGCCACCGCAGGACGCGGTGCGGGTGGAGGAACTGGTCAACTACTTCCCCTACCAGTACCCACAGCCCAGCGGCAATGCGCCGTTCTCGGTCAGTACCGAGCTCGCGCCCACCCCCTGGAACCCGGACAGCCTGCTGCTGCGCATCGGCATCCAGGCGGCGGACCCGGCCAAGGCCAGCCTGCCACCAGCCAATCTGGTCTTTCTGGTCGATGTTTCGGGCTCGATGAACGAGCCGGCCAAGCTGCCGCTGCTCAAACAGGCGCTCAAGCTGTTCGTGCGCGAGCTGCGACCGCAGGATCATGTCTCGCTGGTCACCTATGCCAGCGGTACCCGGGTCGTGCTGGAGCCGACCGCTGGTGACCGCAAGGCGGTGATCGAGGCGGCCATCGATGACCTGCGTGCCGGCGGCGCCACCGCCGGTGCAGCCGGCATCGAGCTGGCCTACCGCATGGCGGAACAGGGCTTTCTCAAGCAGGGCATCAACCGCATCCTGCTGGCCACCGACGGTGACTTCAACGTCGGCATCACCCGCTTCGAGACCCTCAAGAACCGAGTCGAGGAAAAACGCCGCAGCGGCATCTCGCTCTCGACCCTGGGCTTTGGCGAGGGCAACTACAACGACGCCCTGATGGAACAGCTGGCCGACGCCGGCGACGGTGCCTACAGCTATATCGACAACCTTAACGAGGCGCAGAAGGTGCTGGTCGACGAGTTCACCTCCACCCTCGCCACCGTGGCACACGATGTGAAGATCCAGCTGGAATTCAACCCCGACGCAGTACTGGAGTATCGCCAGATCGGCTTTGAAAACCGCGCCCTGCGCCGCGAGGACTTCAACAACGACAAGGTCGATGCTGGCGAGATCGGTGCCGGCCATCGCGTGACCGCGCTGTACGAGATCACCCTGGTAGGCCAGCGTGGCAAGGTCGAACCGCTGCGTTACCGCATCAACAAGCCTCAGCTCAGCGGCAAGGATGCAGAACTGGGCTTCCTGAAGCTGCGCTACAAGCCCGCCCACGGCCAGGCCAGCCTGCTCCTGTCGGTACCGATTGCCCGCAGTGCCGTTGCGGCACAGGGCAGCGAGGACTTCCGCTTCGCCGCCGCAGTCGCCGCCTTCGGTCAACGCCTGGCCGACGGTGGTCGCTATCTGGGCAAGTTCGACCTGCCCCAGATCCGCGAGCTGGCGGCTGGTGCGCGCGGCGAAGATCGCTTCGGTTACCGCGGGGAGTTCCTGCGACTCGTGAATCTGGCGCAGAATCTGGCCCAGGGTACGCCGCCAGCCACCAGTGCGGCCGCCGCCGTTGCCGACTAGAGGAGCCAAGTAGCAGCACATGGATAGCGAAGGCTACAGCCAGACTATACCGGTCATGCCGCGTGACAACGCGGCACGGCCGGCGGCTGCACCCCTGCTGGCCGAGGATGCCAGGCTGATGCTGGCCTATGTCGCCGGTGACGCGGCCGCCTTCGAACGTCTCTACGCCCTGCACCGCGGCGGCCTGTATGGCTTCCTGCACCGGCAGTGCCCCCGCCCGACCTGGGTGGACGATCTATTCCAGGAAACCTGGCTGGCTGTGGTCCGCGCCCGTGCCGACTACCAGCCCAGTGCCGCCTTCCGCACCTGGTTGTACGGCATAGCCCGCAACAAGCTGATCGACCGCTTGCGGCTACATGAGCCCGCCCTGCTGGCAGACCTTCTGCCCGAAGGCGAGGAGGACGAGGACCCATTGGACCGCCAGCCGGCCGAGCCCGCGCAAGACCCAGCCCGGCAGCTGGCCAACCGCCAGTTGGGGCAGGCGCTGGAGCAGGCCCTGCGTGCCCTGCCGGCGGCACAGCGCGAGGTCTTTCTGCTGCGCGAGCAGGCCGATATGGGGCTCGATGAAATCGCCGCACTGACTGGCGTGCCGGCCGAGACCGCCAAAAGCCGGCTACGCTATGCCGTGGCCAAGCTCAAGGCCGTGCTGGCGGGAGTAGCTTGAGATGGAGACCATGAAGCCCGATCTGCCGGACGACGATACCACGCTGAGCCAGGCCTACCAGGCGCTGCCCAAGCCCGAGCCGAGCGCCGCGCTGGATGCCGCCATCCTCGCCGCCGCGCGCGAGGCGGTGCAGCCCAGCGCCCAGGTCATCGCTTTCCCCAAGCGGCGCCGCAACTGGTCGGTACCGCTGGGCCTGGCAGCCTCCTTGGTGATCGCCGTCGGTCTGGGCTACCAGTTGCAACAGTCGGGTGAAGGCCGGCTGGATAACAGCGAGGCCAAGGTCGTGGTGCCAGGACCCACCAGCCCAGCACCTGCTGCCGCGGCACCGGCACTACCCAAGGCTGACCAAATCACCCCACCCGCCGAGCTACAGACTGACGCGCAGGCCACCCCACCCGCGCCGTCACAAGCGGCGGCCACCGCACGCCGCGAAGTCATGGCCGAGGCCAAACAGCGGGCCAAGGAACCACAACCGGCAGCCAGCCCGGCGCCACAGGCTGCCCCCGAGGTCGCCATGCCAGCCCCCGCACCGGCGGCGCCTCCCGCACCACCCCCACCGCCGGCCTTTGCCGCGCCCCCGTCCGCCCCTTCGGCACTCCTGGAACAGCCGCCTGCCGCCAAGCCGGCCGCGCCAGCGACGGCTGGCCGCGCAGCAGACAGTGCCTCCGTCACGGTGACCGGTTCCGCAATCAAGCGGATGACAACGGCCAGCCCCGCACCCGAACCCGCCGCCGCGCCCCAGGAACGTGCCAAGGTCAGCGAGGAAGGCCGCCTGCAGCTCCGCCAGAACCTTGCTGCCCCCGCCCCCAAGGCAGAACAGCCCGCGCTGGATGCCGAACGCACGCTGCAGGAAGTCCGGCGCCTGCAGGCCGCCGGCCAGGACGATGCCGCCCGTACGCTGTTGCAACGGCTCAAAGCGCAGCAGCCGGACTATCCCATCCCCGCTGAGCTGCACAGCCTGCTGATCACGCCGCCGCGCGAGCCTTGAGCGTCGCCAACTGGCGACAGGGCTGGCACCCGCAGTACAGGCGCGATAAGCGCTTATCACCGCCCCGGCGTCGTCCTGTAGCGACAACGCAGCCCCTTGCAAGTGCCAAGAAAAACGGCAAGCAACTGGTTTTAAAGCAAAAACCATCATTGGCATGGCATTTGCCATGTATTCGGTACCTACTCACCAAACCGAAAGGCCAATGCCATGAAATCCCTCCTCACCGCCTCCGCCCTCGCCACCGCCCTCGCCACCGCCCTACTGCTCGGTACCACCCTGCCGGTCCAGGCTGCAGATACCACCGAGCCTGCCGCCAGCAAGCCCATCGTGGACGACCAGACCATCACCAGTGCCATCCAGGCCGCCCTGCAGGGTGACCAGGCTCTGGCCGGTGCGCAGATCCAGGTAGAAACCACCAGCGGTGTTGTGAAGCTGTGGGGTTCTGCCAGCCAGGCCGCCAAGGCCAAGGCCATCGACCTGGCCTGGCGGGTACAGGGCGTGAAGGAAGTACGCGAGGCCATCCAGGTCCAGAACTAAGCGACCTCCAAACGACCTCGGTTACGCCATTTCCTAGTTACCGGTGCTGGGCGTCCGCCACGCCGCCCGGCCCGCTCAAGAGGAGTGCGCCATCATGTTCTATTGGGCAGCCGTCTTCTTCATCATTGCCATCGTCGCCGCCGTGCTGGGTTTCAGCGGCATCGCCGGCACCGCCGTCTGGGCCGCACAGCTGCTGTTCCTGGCCGGCCTCGTACTCGCCGTCGCCTTCCTGCTGCTGGGCCGCAAGCCACCGTTATCCTGATCCCGACCAGGATAGACAGGCCACGATCCATCCCTCTCTCACCGAAAGGCATGGCCATGAACAAGGACATCGTCGAAGGGCAATGGAAACAGCTCAAGGGCAAGCTGCGTAGCGCCTGGGGTGAGCTGACCGATGACGACATCGATCGTATCGCGGGCCGCCGCGAGCAATGGGTCGGCACCTTGCAGCAACGCTACGGCAAGGCCAGGGACGAGGTGGTACGCGAAGTCGATGCCTTCCTGGCGCGACATCTGCCACCGCAATGACAAACGGGCCGCCCCAGGGCGGCCCGCCAGACACCGTTCGATACGAGGTAAACCGTCCGCCTGCCGCTAGTGTCTACTGGCAAGTGAGAAGAAGATAAACAACGCGATCAAGCCCAGCAGCACCGCAAAGGTAATCTTCCAGGCCGACCAGGGGCGCTCGCCCTGGACCTCGCCGGTCTGTCCATTGACCACAAAGCGCCAGGTCTTGCCGCCGTACTGGTAGCTCGACAACCAGATGGGCAGAAGGATGTGCTTGAAGGTGATGTCGTAGTAACGCGGCGAAATATCGTAGATACGCTGCTCGTCGCCGCCAATGTCACGCAGCACCGCCTTACGGATCGGCTCCTGCATACGTTCGGTCGCCGCCGTAAAGCCTGGCTCCAGGCCGAGCTGGTAGGCCTCGACGGTAAAGCCGCTCAGATAGTCCTCGCGATAGGGCTGCAATTCGCCCAGCCGCCAGGGCTCCAGGTTGTCGAGATAATCACGCGGCAGCGAGGCGCTGGCCGGCACCATGACGTCGTCAAAGGCGACCGCCACCTCCCCCGATACCGACGTCCAGCGGGTGCGGCGCACCTCACGGGTACGGGTCTCGCCATTCTCGGTATAGCTCTCGGTCTCGTAGTAGTAGTCGCCCCGCTCAGCACGGTAGCGCGATTCGGTGCCGGCATCATAGGTCCAGTAAGGCAGGTAGATACCCTTGATGCCGGTAGCCGCCCTATAGGCACGCTTGAGCGCATTGGGCGCGAACCACAGCCCACCGATCCAGTCCTTGAAACGCTGCCGGGCATCCACCTCCTTGACTGCGAACGGCGCCACCGCGCGCGGCTGTATGGTGCGCTGGGCATAGGCCTCGGCGGCGATCAATGGCACTGCACAGAAGGGGCAGCGATCGGCCGTGGTATTGGCGGGCAGCTGCGATACCGCGCCACAGCCCGGGCATTTGACCGACTGCCGCTCGATCTGCGGCTCGTTGCCGGCCGCACGGGCCAGATAAGCCTGGTAGTCCAACTCCTCCACCGCCACGGCGGTCGTCTCGGCGTCCGCCTTGGCGATGGCGTTCTCCGAGCCGCAATAGGGACACTTCAAGGCCTGCTGGCCGGGCGCGAATTCAAGCTTGGCGCCACACTGCCGGCAGGGATAGGTGGTCGTGCTCATGCATGTTTCCAATCAGAACAAGCTCCCCGCCCATAGGGTGACGGGCGAGGTCGTGGTTTTCTTGTGGGAACAAGGGGCCGGACAGCCCCCTGGGGATGGGATGCGCTCGGCCATCGAGGCTTACCCAAGCGTCATGCCGTGCATCAATTGCTGCCCTCATCACGCCGCGCGCGTTCCATGACTCCCTCCTTCTGCATGGCCTTGAGCGCCTGATCCAGCTGGGGGATCAACTCGCTGCGGCTGACATGCAGGTAGTGGTAGGCAGGCAGGTACTCCAGCACGGCAGAGCGGAAACGCTCCGAGCCATTCAACACCCCGGCCGCCTTCAGCTTACGTAGCGTGGGGCCCAGACTTGGCTCACGGATCACCAGCACGTCGACCCGGTCCTGCATCAGCATCTTGAACATCGCGTCGTAGGAATCGACCAGGTTGACCTTCATACCGGCCGTCTTGACCTCGGCGATCCGGTAACCACGACGTATCCCGATATTGAGGCTGCGCATTTCTTCCCAGCTCTGCACCTTGACCTCGGGCTTGAGACTCACCGCCAGGAAGGTCATGGCGCCGATCGGAGTCGGTACCCGCCGCATATTGGGAAACGCCTCCTCGATCACCGGCAAGCGGGCTAGCAAGGCATCCGATTTACCCGTATTGGCCATCATCAAGCCGCGCGAGGCTGGCATATAGCTCAGCTCGACCGGTTGGCCTATACGGCGATAGGCCTCCCGTACAATCAGCTCGAAAGTCCGCTCGGTCCCCTCGTCGTCCTCCACCGCCGCAATGCGTACCGGACTTTCCCCCACCGCCATGACTGGTGGCGCAAGCAAGACCAGCAGCAGAGCGAGGCGCTGGAGCAAGACCATGGGCGGCTTACATCGGCAAGGGCGGCGGCGTATTGGCAAACAGCGGTGCCAGCTCGACCTGCTCGCCGGCCTTGCCCCAGGCTGCCATGCCGGCCTTCCAGACCAGGCTGTCGCGGCCCAGGCTGCCTGCCGCCACCTGTGCCTGCAAGGCGGTCAGATCAAAGGGGCCGGTCTGCTGGCCGTTCACCGCCACATGGAAGCTCACGGCGCCCGGAATGGGCGGTGGCACCGGTGCAGCCGGGGCCGGCGCGGTACCAGAGATGCCACCGCCGGCCTGGCCGGGCTGCTGGAACAGATTGCCCATGCCTTGCCCGAGCATGCCGCCCACACCGATGCCCAGCATGCTGCCGGCCGTGCCGGTATTCTGGGCGGCGTCGCGCAGTGCCTGGGCGGCCTGGTACTGGCCGAACTGTTGCATATTGCCGATGGCGCGCATGGCGCCCTGCTGGTCGATGGCGCGCTCGACCTCTTCCGGCAGGCCGATGTCCTGCACCTGGATCTCGCACAACTCAAGGCCCATGGCGCTGAAGTCGCCGGCAATGCGTTCGCGGATCTTGTCGCCGACTACGGTGACCTTGCTTTCCAGGTCGATCACCGGCACGCCGATCTCCGGCATCACTTCCTTGATGCGTACGCCGACCTTGCCGCGCAGATTGGCCTCGATATCCTCGGTGGTGAAGTCCGCCTTGGTGCCCATCAGGTCAACGAGGAAGGTCTTGGCATCGACGATACGGATCACATAGAGGCCGAAGGCCGTCACCCGCACCGCGCCGAACTCGGGATCGCGCATGGTGGCGGGACCGGCCGTGCCCCACTTCATATCGGTGAACTTGCGGGTATTGAAGAAGTACACCTCCGCCTTGAACGGCGAGTTGAAACCGTACTTCCAGCCCTTCAGCGTTGCCAGTATCGGCAGGTTGGCGGTATTGAGCTCATACATGCCTGGCGTGAACACGTCCGCCACCTGGCCGCGGCCCAGCTGCCCTTCGTTGACCACGACCGCCAGCTGACCTTCCCGCACGGTCAGCTTGGCGCCGTGCTTGATCTCGTTCTGATAGCGCTCGAAACGATGCGCCATGATTTCGGGACGGTCCTCGGTCCATTCGATGATATCGATGAACTCGTTGGTCAACTTGTTCCACAGACCCATTTTCCACACTCCTTCAGTCTTGGTGATGCCACCGCGGCCAGCGAGCACCAGCCTGCAAAGTGACGACCTTTGCCCGGCGGGTCACGCCGGGGCTATACACGATAGACCCGTCTAGCCTCGCGGCCAAGTCAAAGACCAGGGATTGGTAAAACGTCGCATAACCGGCTCCCATTCCGGCCCCAGCCAGTGCTCACCCACGCTCGGCGGGCAGTGGAAGGCAAATTGCTCTCCCTCCAGCATGAACTGCAGCGCGAAGGCATGCAGATAGCCCCGATCGGCGGGGCTGCCGGCATAGCGGCTGTCTCCCAGGATAGGGCTGCCCAAGGCCTTCATGGCCACCCGGAGCTGGTGGGTGCGACCGGTCAGCGGACGTAGTACAAAGGCGCGCAAGCCATTGCCGAGCCCCGCGCTGAAAAACTGGGTACGGGCCGGATCGTCCTGCCGCTGCAGCAATTTCCAGCTGCCATTGCGGCCCTTTTCCATATCGCCGCAGATACCGCCCTGCTTTTTCTTGGGCGCACGGTCCGAGAGTGCCAGGTAGTACTTACCGATCTGCCGCCGGCTGAAGAGTTCACCGAACAAGGCGGCCGACTCTGCCCCCTTGGCCACCAGCAGGAGGCCCGAGGTCAGCCGGTCCAGCCTATGTACCGCATGCAGCGGCTCAACGCCGGTCTGCTCACGCAAGAGATCGAGCACCCCTGGCGCATCGTCCTCGCGGTGGAAGCTGAGACCGGCAGGTTTATCGATCAACAGGAAGCGGGGGTGGTCGGCGAGCAGGGTCAACATGGCTTATTCAGTATGGCGGCGCAAGAGCTCACTGAGCTGCTTATCGCGCTGCAGGCGGGCAATGCCGGCATTGAGGGTGTTCAGAAAGGTGGTGCCATCGCGCATATGGGGGCTGACGGCAAAGTGGGCCACCAGTGGCGGTGCCTCGGGTAGTGGTCGGCCTTCCAGGAGGCCAGCGTCGGGCGGCAGGCGGCCCAGCCGGCGCTGGCCGGCCATGACCTCCAGCGACTCGATCAAGAGGTCGCAGCGTCCCAGGGCCAGCTTGCCGAGTACAGCCGGGTAATCCAGCGCGCCGGTATCGATCTGAGCAGTGGCGAGGCCGGTATAGGCATAGCTATAGCCGAACAGGCCACACACGCGGTAGCGCTGCAAGGCAGCAAGAGAGGGAATGACCAAACCACCGGGGAAAAAGTCGCGACGGTAGTAGTAGCCCGGTTGAAAGTGCAGGTAGGAGGCACTGAGCTGGTAGTTGCGCGCGCGTTCGGCGCTATACAGCACCCCCATGGCGAGCTGATACCGGCTGCCGTCCTGTACCTCGCGCTGGCAGCGCTGCCAGGGCAGGAGGCTCACTGCCACCCGGTAGCCGCTGCCGGCCAGGGCGGCCTTGAGCACGTCCGGCGAGTAGCCCGCCACATCACTGGTCTTGCGACTACCGTCGCGCTTGTAATAGCTGGAGGGCACCCATTCCCCCTCCCCGCCACAGGCCCGGATCAGGGTCTCGGCATGCAGTGGCAGAGCCAGCAGGAGAGGGAACAGGTAGTGGCGGCGCATCGCGGCAGGCGGCAGCTGCAAGCAGCATAGCCCGCGAGCCGGGCCACCACGGCCGCCACGGTCAGGGTCAGTTGGCGTTACGCGCTTGCAGGCGGGTCACCAGACCCTCGAGATTGCTCAACGAGAACAGATGGGCATAGATCAGCGACATGATGCCGTTCTTCAGCCACTCTTCGGCCTTGGCGGCCGGCAGGGTGCGCAGCTTCTCTTCATCCACCACCCACATGCCGTCCATGCTGATGGATTCACCGGAAGCCAGCTGGGCCGAAGCGGAAACCTGGCGCAGCAGGCCAGCCTTGCCGAGCTCGGTACCAAACTCGCGCGAGCGGTTGGCGTCGTCGCGCGACTGGAACATCAGGTTGGCGAAATTCTTCATGGCGTCGGAGGCCTGACCATTCTCGAACACCAGCGGGTCTTCTTCACGCTGGATGGCACGCGCAGCGGTCTCTTCGATGCACAGCACGGCATCGTTGTTCTCCACTTCCACCGTCACGAAGGGATAGCGGCGGACGAAGAAGGGAATGTACTCGGCGTGCCACTTGCCGTCGGCGTCGACGAACAGGTTTTCCTCGGTCTTGAGGCCCAGCATCACGGTCGGGGTGTAGGTGTTGTCGCCCGATTCGGCAAACACGATGGCGTATTCGCGCAGCAGGGTGGAGAACTCGCCGCCGACCACCGGCACCGCGTGCACCTGGCTGGCGTAGACAAAGTTCTGCGCCAGGCTGATACGCAGGTCGGCATGCTGTTTGGCGTCCAGGGGGACGACGTCTTTGTAGAACATGGTATTCCCTCGAAGGCGACCCTGGGCAGCTAGCAGCCCGGGCCATTGAATTATTCCGGAGGCGTGCCGGACGCAGGAGAACGCGCCAGCAGCAGGACGGCAGCGATGATAACCGCCCCGCCGATCCACTGCGAGGCCGTCAAGCGCTCACCCAGGAGCGAGGCGGCCAATACCACTGTCACCACTGGCTCGAAAGTGGACAGCATGGCGGCTTCCGAGGCCCCCAACCGCGCCAGCCCGGCAAAGAAGGCCAGTGCGGCGATTACGCTACACAAGAGACCGATGGCCGCCACCGCCAACCAGCCGCTGCTGCTCTGCGGCAGGGCCGGTGCATGCCAGACCGAAACCACGCCAAAGGTCAGCGCACCGCCCAGCATCACCAGGGTGGAACTGGCGAGCGCGCCAGCCCGTGGCGTCAGCCGGGTGCCCACCGCGATATAGATCGAGTAGATCAGGGCCGCCGCCAGACCAAAGGCAACACCAGTCAGCGAACCGGACAGTGCGTCGCCAACCGTCAGTGCCAGCCCCAGGCTAGCCAGCGCCAGGGCGAGCACCTTGCGGCGGGTCAGGGGCTCGTGCAGCCAGACCGCGGCGATCAAGGTCACGATGACCGGAAAGGTGTAGAGCAGTAGCGCGGTCAGAGAGGCACTGGCATAACTCAGCGCGGTGAAATAGCTGAAGGCCTGGCCGGCATAGCCGATCGCTCCCATGGCCAAGAGCCCCAACGCCAACCGGCCCCGCGGCCAGGGCTCGCGCTTGAACAACATGATGAGGGCAAGGCAAGCGGCGGCGATGCCGAAGCGCAGCAACAAGATAGCCTGCGCATCGGCACCGGCAGCATAGGCCAGCCGGCCAAAAAGCGGCATGACGCCGAAGCAGGCGGCCGACAGCAGGATCAACAAAGCGCCCCATAGGCGCGGGTGCTTGGACATGGACAATATCGCCGGGCGTGTGACCCGACGATATTGCCACAGTGCCGCTTAGTACCTGCTCATGAACTCAGCGCAGCTTGACCACGCGCTTGTCCACCCAGCCCTCACCCTGGTCGCTCACGACCTTGAGCCGGCCTCCCTGCTCTACCCCCATGAAGACCAGACCATCCTGGCGACTCAAGAGTGCCAGCACCTGGGCGTCGTCACCGGCAGCCTGGTAGAGCTTGATATTGTCGATCTTGCCGACCAGCTCGGCCCCATCAGCAAAAGGCTGCGCCAAGGGCGAAACCGCGGGCAAGGCGGCAGGTGCGGTTACAGGAGCGGCGGGCCGGGTAGCCGGCAGAGATACGCCCGGCATGGGTGCAACCGGCGCCGCGGCTTGCATCCAGGGTGTGCCGGTGAATAGCTTCTGTGCCAGCACGGCGGCCGACCATTCGCCATTCACCTGCTGGATCAGCTTGCCATCCTCGAACAGCAACGCGGTTGGTACACCCTTGATCTCGTAGCGTTGCGCCAGCGGGTCGGCAGCAAAGCCACTCCAAGGCTCCCAGTGCGCCATGACAAACTGCACCTGCCGGCCGTATTGCGCTGCCAGCGCCTGGTAACCGACGCTACCGCGTACGCAGTAGCCGCAGTTTGTATCGTAGGAGCTGAACAGCAGCACCAGGGGACCTCGCGTATGCTCCAGCAAGGCCGAGGCCTGGCTCGAGCGCAGCAATCGGATGTTCCCGTCGAACACCTGGACAGCCTCCGGCACCGCCTTGGCAAGCTCTAGCTTGCGCCCCACCGGCTGGGCCTGTTCCAGCTTGGCGAAGGGGCTGGCATCCAGAATGCGCCCCTTGGCCACATAAAGGTCGACGATGGCCTCGCCACTTTTCATCTGCTTGGTGCCAAGCAGCACCATGCCAGTCTTCCTGTTGCTGTAGATCGTGTAGCGGCTCTCAAGCACAGCCGTGGGCATACGAATGACCAGGCCAGTGTTCAGGTTCGCCTGTATCACCGGGAAATATTCCTCCAGCGGGCGTGGCGTACCGACCACCTCCTCCAGGTTGCACTGCAAGTCGCAGTCATAGCCATGGATCAGCTCAAAGCCGCGCTCGGCCAGCATGCGCTCATAGTGTTGGCGTATCTGCACCGCGTCGCCACGCGGATAGTTGGCGCGACGGTACCAGCTCTCACCTTCGAACGGGACCATGAAGTCGGCCGTCCAGCCATTCTTGGGATGTTGATAGACCGTGGAAATGGGGATACGTGTCTTGAGCTTGGCGTCCCGTACTGCCTGGCCACCACCGAGAACGCCGTAATGTTCCGTGGTCCCGGGAAACAGCGGCAGGTCAAACAGCGGGACCGCCCCGTTGCTATTACTGTCTGCAATCTGCGCCGTGCTGGCCGCTGCACCGCGCGCTACACCGTAACCCACGGGGCCGGCGGCCCCCGCCCCGTTTGCGTCAGGTGGCATCGTTGCCGCCACATCCCCAGCGCGAGGTGCGACCACCCCCTTGGCTTGCTCAACAGCAGACGCCGCATTGCGCAGCGCATTGGCCGACTTGTTGAGCTTGTCTGTGCCGTCGGCCAGCAGCATCAGGCTGGCAGCCGCCAGCAGTACCGGCAAGGTACGCATAGCCTTTTTCATCGGTGTGTCTTCCCGCCTCGAAGCCGTCACCGCGGCCTCGTCATTGTTGGCCTGCCGGCATGGCATTACACCTCCATGCCGGCAGATTGATCAGGGCAGCTTGACCAGGCGCTTGTCCACCCAGCCGTCGCCTTGTGCCGTGGTCACCTGCAGATAGCCACCGCTTTCGGCCCCCATGTAGACGAGGCCGTCGGTACTACCCAAGGTAGCCACCACCTTGCCACCCGGCGCAGGCGTTGCCAGCAGCTTGGCACTCTTGAGCTTGAGTACCAGCTCAGCGCCATCGGCGTAGGTCCCGGGCACGGTCGGCTTCTGGGCCACGGTTGTGGTCGGCGCGGTTGGCGTCTGCGGCGTTGCATTCCCTACCGGTGCTTGCGGGTTCTGGCCCACAGTACTGGTACCAGGCTGTGGCTGGGTCGCCGTTACCCGCTGCCAGTTGCTCAGGTCGCCGACCTTGCCTTCCACCAGCTTCACGAAGGAGGAGAATTGG
The DNA here is from genome assembly GCF_036568685.1 of Chitinimonas sp. Lineage (GTDB taxonomy): Bacteria > Pseudomonadota > Gammaproteobacteria > Burkholderiales > Chitinimonadaceae > Chitinimonas. Next base: position 26,579 of record NZ_DATCSC010000129.1, on the reverse strand, counting down.
TAGATATGGGTCCCCACCCCCACCAGGGCCATCGCGCCCGGCTTGTAGGCCGCGATATAGGCCGGCCGCGAGGGCAGGTAGTTGGTATCGACGCGGCGCGAAGCATCGGCGACATTCGACCAGTTGTAACCGGACTCCAGCGCCTTGCAGGGCGCGGCACACACAGTCACGACCTCGAAGCCCTGGGCCGACAGCCAGGCCAGGTAGTGGCGCATGATCAAGGCCGGGCTGTCATCCTGGCGGTGCTCGTACTGCAGCATGGTGACCTTGCCTTCGACCGGCACGGTGTAGGGAGCCAGATAGCCATCCGGACCGTTGATCGGCACCACCACCGGGATAGTCAGGCTGTCGTAGGGGTTGTCGATGCGTTTCTTCAGATCGGCCTTGGGGTAGGCCTCAAAGCCCATGGGCAGCTGGTAGCTGCTGCCATTGGGCATGCCGGTCCGCTGCGCCGGGGTGCCACCAGGCACCGTATTGCCAGCGGCAGAGCCGGCGGACTGTACGGCGTCAGACGCCTTCTTGATGGTATCGGAGACCTTGCCCAGCCCATCGAGCAGACCGGCCGAAGCATACTGGCCGGCAAGACCCAGCACCACGGCGGCGACAAGGGTAGAGAGACGCTTCTTTTGCATGGTGATTCCTCCTTGTATCTGACTATGCTCATTGCTCTTAGGCTCGGCATTCTGCCCTGAGCCGCCAGGTCATGACATACAAATACTCACACTCTGCACCATGAAAAACGCCCCGAGGCCGGCCAGGCCTCGGGGCGTTGACGCCAGACAGGGTGATATCAGCCCAGCTTGACGAGCTGTGCCCTGAGCTTATCCACAGTCTCGCTGAAGCCTGCCAGGCGGGCACGCTCCTGTTCCACCACCGCGGCCGGGGCCTTGTCGGCGAAGGCCGGGTTGGCCAGCTTGGCGGTAGCCTTGGCGATCTCGCCTTCCAGGCGGGCCACTTCCTTGCCGATGCGCAGCTTCTCGGCGGCCTTGTCGATCTCCACCTTGAGCATCAAGCGGGTACCGCCCACCACCTGCACCGGTGCGTCGTCGGCCGGCAGATGCGCCACTACCTGTACCTCGGCCAGGCGGCCCAGGAGCTGCAGATAGGGGCAGAACTCGGCCAGCTCGCTCTCGGCGCCCTCGATAAACAGCGGCACACGCTGCGACGGGCCCAGGTTCATCTCGGAGCGCAGGGTACGGACCGCCAGGGTCAGGGCACGGAAGTCTTCCATGCGCGCAACCGCTGCCGGCTGGATCTTCTCCGGCTGGGCCACCGGCCAGGCAGCGAGGCTGATCGACTCGGCCTTCTTGGCATTGGCCAGCGGGGCCACGGTCTGCCACAGCTCTTCGGTGATAAACGGAATGATGGGGTGAGCCAGGCGCAGCGCCACTTCCAGCACCCGTACCAGGGTCCGGCGGGTGGCACGTTGCTGCGCCTCGTTGCCGTTCTGGATCTGGACCTTGGCCAGCTCCACATACCAGTCGCAGTAGGCGTTCCAGACAAACTCGTAGATCGCCTGGGCAGCCAGGTCGAAGCGGTAGGTATCGAGCGCCTCGGTCACCGCGGTCTCGGTCTGCTGCAGTTCGCTGATGATCCACTGGTCGACAAAGCTGAATTCGAGCGGCAGGGTTTCATCCTGACCGCAATCCTTGCCGTCCACATTCATCAGCACAAAGCGGGTGGCGTTCCACAGCTTGTTGCAGAAGTTGCGGTAGCCCTCGGCGCGCTTGAAGTCGAAATTCACGTTGCGGCCCAGCGTGGCGTAGCTCGCCATGGTGAAGCGCAACGCGTCGGTACCGTAGGCGGGGATGCCTTCGGGGAAGAGCTTCTCGGTAGCCTTGGCGATCTGCGGGGCCTTCTCCGGCCGGCGCAGGCCGGTGGTGCGCTTGGCCACGAGTTCGGGCAGGTTGATGCCGTCGATCAGGTCCACCGGGTCGATGACGTTGCCTTCCGACTTCGACATCTTCTTGCCTTCGTGGTCACGCACGATGCCGTGGATGTAGACATCCTTGAACGGCACCTTGCCCATGAAGTGGGTGGTCATCATGATCATCCGGGCAACCCAGAAGAAGATGATCTCGTAGCCGGTGACCAGCACGCTGGACGGTACGAAGGCCTTCAGTTCCGGCGTCTCGTTGGGCCAGCCCAAGGTGCTGAAGGGCACCAGGGCCGAGCTGAACCAGGTATCGAGCACGTCGTCATCGCGGCGCAGCACCTTGCCTCCGGCCTGCTTGGTGGCCTCGGCTTCGCTGCGGGCCACGTAGACCTTGCCCTGCTCGTCGTACCAGGCGGGGATCTGATGGCCCCACCACAGCTGGCGGCTGATACACCAGTCCTGGATGTTCTTCATCCACTGGTTGTAGGTATTGACCCAGTTCTCCGGCACAAAGCGCACCTGGCCGCTTTCCACCGCCTCGATGGACTTCTCGGCGATGGTCTTGCCGGTCGGGTCGCCCTCACCCACTCGGCTCATGGCCATAAACCACTGGTCGGTCAGCATGGGCTCCAGCACCGAACCGGTGCGGTCGCCACGCGGGGTCATCAGCTTGTGCGGCTTGACCGAATCAAGCAGGCCTTGCCCTTCCAGGTCGGCGACGATGGCCTTACGCGCGTCCTTGACGCTGAGGTTGGCATAGGCCGCCGGGATGGGCAGGGTGCCCAGCACGCCGCCATTGAAGTCGAACACCTGCGCCTCGGCCAGGATGGTGGCCTTGAGGCTCATCACATTGATGAGCTGGGTGTTGTGGCGCTTGCCGACCTGATAGTCGTTGAAGTCGTGCGCCGGGGTCACCTTGACCACGCCGGTACCGAATTCCTTTTCCACGTAGCTGTCGGCGATCACCGGAATCTCGCGGCCGGTCAGCGGCAGACGCACCCGCTTGCCGATCAAACCGGTGTAGCGCTCGTCCTCCGGGTGCACCATCAGCGCCACGTCGCCCAGCATGGTCTCGGGACGGGTGGTGGCCACGGTCAGATGGCCCGAGCCATCGACCAGCGGGTAGTTGATGTGCCACAGGCTGCCATCTTCCTCGACGTTTTCCACTTCGAGGTCAGAAACCGACGTACCCAGCACCGGGTCCCAGTTCACCAAGCGCTTGCCGCGGTAGATCAGGCCCTGCTCGAACAGGCGTACGAACACCTCGGTCACGGTCTCGGAGCGGACCGAATCCATGGTGAAGTATTCACGGTCCCAGTCCACCGAGCAGCCCATGCGGCGCATCTGGCTGGTGATGGTGCCACCGGACTTGTTCTTCCACTCCCAGACCTTGCTGATAAAGGCTTCACGACCCAGGTCATGGCGACTGACCTTCTGCTCGGCCAACTGGCGCTCCACCACGATCTGGGTGGCGATACCGGCATGGTCGGTACCCGGCACCCACAGGGTGTTGCTGCCCTTCATGCGGTAGTAGCGGGTCAGGCCATCCATGATGGTCTGGTTGAAGGCATGCCCCATGTGCAGGGTGCCGGTGATATTGGGCGGCGGCAGCTGGATGCTGAAGGATGGTGCAGCCAGGTCCATGCTGGGCTTGAAATAGCCCGCGGATTCCCACTGCTGGTACCAGCGGCGCTCGATGTCACCGGGTTCGAAGCTCTTGGCGAGTTCCATGATGCGATCTGTAAGGTTTGTGTATCGGAAGCTGCGGATTATACGAGCAAAAGCCCCCAAGAGCCTGCGCATGATCTTTTCGCGGCGGCGCCCGCAGCCGTCCGGGTGAAGTGCAAGCGACGTGCCGCGTCGCGGTACTGGATGGCTTACCATAGCGGCATGTCCCGCCTGCCCTTGCCCCGCCATCATGTGCCCAATGCCCTGGGCCTGGGCCTCTTGCTGCTCGCCCTGCTGGCGCTCTTGGCGGCCGGCAGCGGGGCCGTGACCATCCCTTACTGGAAGATCCCCAGCCTTTTGCTGGCCGAACCGGCCGATGCCCCGTCCCAGCTCTGGCGCAGCGTGCTGCTGGACGTGCGGCTGCCGCGCATCGTGCTGGCACTGGTCTCCGGTGCGGCGCTGTCGCTGGCCGGCTGCGTGCTGCAGGCCGTATTTCGCAATCCCTTGGCCGAGCCCGGCCTGATCGGTGCCTCGGCAGGCGCCGCACTGGGCGGCGCACTGGCGCGCTGGCTGCTGCCCAGCCTGGCACTGGCACCGGCCGCCTTTGCTGGCAGCCTGGCGGCCACCTGGCTGGCCTGGCTGATAGGTCGGGGGCAGGATGCCGCCCGGCTGCTGCTGGCCGGTGTGGCCATCAATGCCATGGCCGGTGGCGGCCTGGCCCTCTTGAGCCAGCTGGTCGATGACGCCGTGTTGCGCGGCACCACCCTGTGGGCCTTGGGCAGCCTGGCCGCAGCCAGCTGGCAGACGCTGGCCTGGCTGGCTCCGGCCTTGCTGGCTTGTGCCCTCTTGCTCTGGCGTGACCGACGTGCGCTGGATGCCCTGCTACTTGGCGAGCGGGAAGCCTGGCATCTGGGCTATGAGCTTGCCGGCCTGCGCCGTCGCCTGGTCGCGTTGACTGCGCTGACCGTGGCGCTGACCGTCTCGGCCTGCGGCGCTTTGGCCTTCGTCGGCCTATTGGCACCCCACCTGGCCCGTTTGCTGCTGGGCCCCGGCCACCGAACCCTTTTGCCTGGGGCCGCCATCGTCGGGGCCGCCAGTCTGTTGGCGGCCGACTGGCTGGCCCGGTTGGCAATGCAGCCGGCCGAGCTACCGCTGGGCGCGGTGCTGAGCGTGGCCGGCGCGCCGGTGTTTTTATTCCTCCTGGTCAAGACCCGCCAGCTCAGCAACTGAGCCGGCTCAGGGAATGAACTGCAGGCAGTAGACTGGCGGCAACTCCGCAGATAGGCGTGACCATTGCTCGCCCTGCTGTTCCCCCACCCACAGTGAGCCGGTCGTCGAGGCCATGGCCAGCCGCTCACCGCTGTCATCCACCGCCAAGGCGTGACGATAGATCAGGTGGAAGGCCGGTGCCGCCGGCAGGCCTTGCTGCAGCTTATCGAAGCTGGCGCCGCCATCACGGGTGCGCAGCACATAGAAGTCCCCCTCATGCGGTACCCGTACCTGGTCCACTTCGGCCGGCACAAACCAGGCAGTCTGCGGGTCGTGCGGATGGGCCGCTACTGCAAAGCCAAAGCTGGACAAGGGCGTGGATGGTGCGATCTCGCGCCAGTTCGCCAAGTCGTCGTCGCTGCGGAATTCACCATTGTGATGCTGGCACCAGAATACGCCGGGGGCCGCTTGGCACTGCGCCAGCCGATGCGGGTCCTGGATATCGGGGTCCTCGCGCCCCTCGGGTGGCATATAGGCCGCCCACATGCCACGGCTGTATTTGTCCCAGCTTTGCCCAGCATCACGCGAGCGCCATACCCCGCCGCAAGAGATGCCCAGCACCAGGCTGGACGGGTCGCGTGGGTCGATCAGGATGGAATGGATGCCCGCATCGTCAAAGCCGCCACCAAACCACTTGCTCCGTTCCGGCCGCCGCCAGAGCGATTCCACCAGTTGCCAGCTGCGGCCCTGGTCATCGGAGCGGAATAGCCCGGCCGGTATGCAGCCAGCCCACAGCACCCCATCCCCACCCAGCGCCAAGGTCCATATCTGGTCCAGTGGCTTGTCGGTATCGCCACTAGGCAGGGCCGGCACCGCCAATTCCTGCCAACTTGCCCCACCGTCATCGCTGGCGTGCAGTTTGGGGCCGAAGTGACCATTGCGCAGCGCCACATACCAGCGTGCCCCGTGCGCCAGGGTGGCACTGACCTGTACGCCCTTGAAGTGGTGGCCGCGCAAGGCCCAGGCACCACCGACCTGACTGAAGTGCAACAGGCCCTTGCGGGACCCGACCAACAAGCCGTTCTGCATGGTTATCCTCCAGACAATGCCTGCATGACATAGACCTCGGCCTCTGCTGCCAGCGGCTGGTCCAACCCCTCCCGCTTGAGCTCGCCATCAATAAACAGCGCCACATGCCGGCGCAGGCGGCCATGCTCGTCCAGCACATAGCCGCGTAGCGCCGGGTAGTCGGCAAAGATCAGCTCCAGCGCCGCCCGCGCCGTGCCGGCCTGGCTTGCAACCGGCAGCGGCGGCGCGTGCTGGCGTAGATGGTGGGTAAAGCTGACGGTAGGCATGCCGCCGTTATAGCGCCATCCACCCTTGCCCACCACGCCGCCTGGCGCGGCCGACGCAATCGGCCATAATGGGCGCTTCGCCCCAACCGGCTTTCAGCCCTCTGGCCATGCCCGCCTATCGCCTGCTCCGCTACCTGCCCAGCCTGCTTGCCTTACCGGTATTGGCCGGTCCTGAAGTCCGCTGCCATGTGGACTACGGTGGCGAGCGCTGGGAGATCAGCGCCCAGCCCAGCACCACCCCCTACACCATCGCGCCCACGGCCATCGGCTCCTATTTTCTGTTCCGGCCGGTGTTCGAGGTGCAGCCCAGCGACCAGGCGGCCATCAAGCTCTATGTCTATGCCGACCGGGACGAGGGGGCCGTACCCATCCAACAGGCCAACTACCCCTACCCCGCCCATCGCGCACGCGGCCCCTACGGCTTTACCGGCCTGCAGACGGTTTATGAACCGGTACGCGATGGCGAACTGCAATACTGGTGCGAGCTGGCTACCACCCAGAAGCGGAGCAAGCCATGAAGCGCCTCGGTGTTTGGCTGTTGAGCAGCCTGTTCGCGGCCTCGGTGCAGGCCGGTACCGCCAGCCTGCTGTTTGCCGGTGACCTGATGCTGGACGACGGCCCAGGCCGCACTATCGCCGCCGGCGGCGACCCACTGGCTGCCTTTGACGACATCTTCAAAGGCGTCGACTATCGCATCGGCAATCTGGAGTGCCCGGTCGCAAGTGGTGGCAAGGCGCTGGACAACAAGATCTACACCTTCCGCGCCGACCCGCGTGTGCTCAAGGTACTGCAAGGCCGCTTCGACGCCGTCTCGGTCGCCAACAATCACGCCGGCGACTATGGCAAGGCCGCCTTTATGGAGACGCTGGGGCACCTCGACGGCGCCGGCATCGCCTATGTGGGCGGCGGCCGCAACCTCAGCGAGGCACACCGTCCACTCTGGGTGGAGCGCGGTGGCCTGCGCATTGCCATCCTGGGCTACGACGAATTCAAGCCTCGCTCCTTCGAGGCGGCTGCCCGCCAGGCCGGCGTGGCCTGGAGCGAGGACAGCCACGTGGTGCGCGACATCCGCGCCGCGCGCCGGGCGGGTGCCGATGTGGTCATCCCCTTTATGCACTGGGGCTGGGAGCGGGAGTCCGGCCCCTCGCGCCGGCAGCGCGAGCTGGCGCGGCTGATGATCGATGCCGGGGCCGACGCAGTGGTGGGTGGCCACCCCCACGTCACCCAGGGTGCCGATCTCTACCGTGGCAAGCCCATCATCTGGAGCCTGGGCAACTTTGTGTTCGACGGCTTCGCCGAGGGACCGACCCGGCAAGGCTGGCTGCTCAGGCTGCAGCTCGATAAACATGGGGTAGCCAGTTGGGACACCGTAGCCGCCCACATGGACGAGGACGGCACGCCCACCCCCGAGCATGGCGCCCGCACACCCTGCGGCCGGCGCGGTCAGGCTGGCATCGGTCTTTGTACGACACCCTGAGCGGACAGGCGCTATCATCCGCCCGAGCTGTTATTCGAACCCGGTAACCCGACGACACCATGGCCTACCAGACCGAACCCGACTTCCGCCACGACCAGGCTGCACGCACCGGCATACTGCTGATCAACCTCGGCACCCCCGAGGCACCGACCGCCCAGGCGGTCCGTCCTTACCTGCGGCAGTTCCTATCCGACCCGCGGGTGGTCGAAATTCCCCGGCTGCCGTGGTGGTTGATCCTCAACTTCTTCATCCTGCCACGCCGGCCGGCTCAGTCCGCCGCCAAGTACGCCAGCATCTGGACGCCCGACGGCTCACCACTGGCCATCCATACTCGCGCCATGGCCAAGCTGCTGCAAGGTTATATGGGTGATGCCGGCCAGCAGGTCGCGGTGGAGTGGGCCATGCGCTATGGCCAGCCCAGCGTGGCCAGCAAGCTGATGGCGCTCAAGGAGGCCGGTTGCGAGCGGGTATTGGTGGTGCCGCTGTACCCACAGTACGCCGCCAGCAGCAGTGGCAGTGCCATGGATGCGGTGGCTGACGCGATCAAGACCCTGCGCAACCCGCCCGAGATCCGCTTTATCAAGCAGTTTCATGATGCGCCGGACTATATCGATACCCTGGCCCGCCGTGTGGAAACCCACTGGGCCCGCAACGGCCGGGGCGACCACCTGTTGATGAGTTTTCACGGCGTGCCGCGTTTCAGCCTGGACAAGGGCGACCCCTACCACTGCCATTGCCACAAGACCGCCCGCCTGCTGGCCGAGCGGCTGGGCTTGCCGCAGGACCGCTATACCGTCGGCTTCCAGTCACGCTTTGGTCGCACCGAATGGCTCAAGCCCTATACCAGCGAGGTCCTGGCTGGCCTGGGGCGCAAGAAGACCGGCAAGCTGGACGTGATCTGCCCCGGCTTCGTGGCCGACTGCCTGGAGACGCTGGAAGAGATTGCCATCGAGGGCAAGGCCGAGTTCCTGACCCGCGGTGGTGGCGAGTTCCGCTATATCCCGGCCCTCAATGCCGAGCCGGACTGGATTGTGGCGCTGTCGCGCATCGTCGCGCCGCACCTGAGCGGCTGGCTGACGCCGGCGAACGCCGAAGAGGCCAAGGCGCGCGCCAGCCGCGCCCGCCTGTTAGGTGCGAAGGCTTAGTATTTAACGCCGGTCGACCAGCAGCATACGCACCGCCAGCACCCCCAGCACGCTGCCCATCAACCAGCGCTGTACCAGGGCGAAACCCGGCCGCTGGGCCAGAAAGGTCGAGACGGTACCGGCGGCGGTGATCATGCTGCCGTTGACCAACAGGCTGATCAGTATCTGCACCCCGCCCAAGGTCAGGCTCTGTGTGAGCACGCCACCACGCGCCGGGTCGATGAACTGCGGCAGCAGCGAAAGGTAGAGCACCGCCGCCTTGGGGTTGAGCAGATTGGTCAGGAGCCCCATCAGAAAGAGTTTGCGCGGGCTGTCCGGCGGCAGGCTGCGTAGCGCGAAGGGCGAGCTGCCACCCGGCCGCACCGCCTGCCAAGCCAGCCACAGAAGATAGAGCGCACCGGCAAGGCGCAGCCCTTCGTAGGCCAGCGGCACGCTGAGCAGCAGCACCGAGATGCCCAGCACGGTGCACAGGATGTAGAACACAAAGCCCAGCGCCACCCCCAGGAGGGAGATATAGCCCGCCCGGCGCCCCTGGCAGACCGAGCGCGAGACCAGATAGAGCATATTGGGGCCGGGCGTCAGCGACATGGCCAGTGCGACCAGGGCAAAGGACAGCAGGATATGGCTGGGCATGGTGGCGGCTCGTAAAAGGGAGCGCCTACCTTAGCGCCCGGCTCGGGGCACCTAAAGATACAGAAACGGGTTTCGGAGGCAGAACAGCCGCGGCTTAGGTCTTACTTCCAAGGCCAGCCAAGAGGTTGGCGAGCTTGGCCTTGCCCTCTTCCTTGCTGACCGCCACATTCTTCTGCCCGGCCAGCCGACCGCTGACGCGGATATCGTCCTGCGGCAATTCCAGGAGGAAGCGGCTGGGCTCGACGATGGACCACTCGCCGGCCTTCTTGCGCTTGCCGCAATAGGTAATGGTAAGGCTGCGCTGGGCGCGGGTGATGCCCACGTACATCAGCCGGCGCTCTTCTTCCACCATCCCACCGTCGATGGAGGCCTGGTGGGGCAGGATGCCCTCCTCGCAGCCGACCAGGAACACATGGCCGTACTCCAGCCCCTTGGAGGCATGCAGGGTGGAGAGGCGCACCGCATCCATCTCTTCTTCGCTGCGACCTTCCAGCAGGGTGATCAGGGCGATCTTCTGCGCCATATCGGTCAGCGTGTCGCCGTTTTCCTCGGCCCGCTTGTCAAACCAGGCCACCAGTTCCAGCACGTTCTTCCACTTGCTTTCGGCCGGGCGCGGCTCGTCGGTCTCGTAAAGCCAGGTCTCGTACTCAATGGCGGTCAGCAATTCCTTCAAGAGCGCACCGGCCGGCTCGCGGCTGGCGCGGCCGGCAATGCGGTTGATGAAGTTGCCAAAGGTCTGCAGCGCCTCGTACTGGGCGGCCTGGATCAAGGTTTCCAGGCTGGGCAGGAAAACCGCCTCAAAGAGGCTGATCTTGTTGTCTGCCGCCAGCCGGCCGAGCTTTTCCAGGGTGACGTTACCCACCCCGCGCTTGGGCGTGGTGACCGCGCGGATAAAGGCCGGGTCGTCGTTCTGGTTGGCGATCAGGCGCAGATAGCCCAGCACGTCCTTGATCTCGACCTTGTCGAAGAAACTCTGCCCACCGGCGATCTGGTAGGGGATCTTGTGATTGCGCAGCTGCGCTTCCAGCACCCGCGCCTGGTGGTTGCCGCGGTAGAGGATGGCGTAGTCGGCAAAAGTGGTGCGGTTCTCGAACTTGTGGGCCAAGAGGCGCATGGCCACCATCTCGGCCTCGTGCTCGTCATCCTTCATCTCCACCACGCTGATCGGATCACCCACGCCCAGCTCGCTCCAGAGCTGCTTCTCAAAGAGCTTGGGGTTGTTGGCGATCACCGAGTTGGCGGCCTTGAGGATGCGGCTGGTGGAACGGTAGTTCTGCTCCAGCTTGATCACCTCCAGCCTGGGGAAGTCCTCCTTGAGGAGGTGCAGGTTCTCCACATTGGCGCCGCGCCAAGCGTAGATGCTCTGGTCATCGTCCCCCACCGCGGTGAACTTGCCGTGAAAGCCGGTAAGTTGCTTGATCAGACGGTACTGACAGACATTGGTATCCTGGTATTCATCGATCAAGAGGTAGCGCAACTTGAGCTGCCACTTGGTCAGGATGTCCTTCTCACGCTCGAACAACTCCACCGGCAGGCGGATCAGGTCATCAAAATCCACCGCCTGGTAGGCGTAGAGCGTGTCCTGGTAGGCCCGATAGACGCGGGCATAACGCAGCTCGCCATCGTTCTGGGCATTGCGCAGCGCGTCGTCCGGACCGACAAAGTCGTTCTTGAGCCGGGAGATGGTGCCGATGGCATTGCGGATCTCGTCCTTATCGGTGGTCTCAAGGATGTCAGAAATGATCTTGGCTGCATCGGCACTATCCAGAATGGAAAAGCGCGGCTTGTAGCCGAGGGCAGCATGCTCGGCCCGCACCAGTTGCAGGCCCAGCGAGTGAAAGGTCGAGACCGTCAGGCCCTTGAGCCGGGAGGCATCCAGCAGATGCCCGACCCGCTCCTGCATCTCACGCGCTGCCTTATTGGTAAAGGTAATGGCAGCGATATTGCGGGCGTCGTAGCCCGCCTGATCGATCATATAGGCGATCTTCTGCGTGATTACCCGGGTCTTGCCCGATCCGGCACCGGCCAGCACCAAGAGCGGCCCATCCAGATGGAGGACCGCCGCGCGTTGGGGGGGATTCATTTTGTCGAGCATGGCTAGGCGGGCAAGGGCGGCAAAGGCGCGCCACTTTAGCATGAGTCAGCGGCCTCCCCACCCTCGCCTGCCGGGCGGGACAACGCTAAGCATCTGGCGAAAAAGGAATTCCCTGCAACAGGGCATTTGACACCGGCCGTTCAACTCGCTAACATTCGGCCTCTTTGCGTTTCCACGCGTGTTGTGCGTTGCCCTCAAAGGCGCATCACAGCAAGCTTTTCGAAGAATCTGTCACAGAAATAGTCGGGAGTCCAAAATGGCTCGTGTATGCGTCATCACCGGCAAGAAGCCGATGGTCGGGAACAACGTTTCCCACGCCAATAACAAAACCAAGCGTCGTTTCCTGCCCAACCTGCAATATCGCAAGTTCTGGGTGGAAAGCGAAAACCGTTGGGTTCGCCTGCGTGTATCCAACGCTGGCCTGCGCAACATCGACAAGCTCGGCATCGACGTGGTGCTGGCTGACCTTCGCGCCCGCGGCGAACTGTAATCCGGGAGTTAATGAATCATGCGTGAAAAGATCAAGCTCGAGTCGACCGCTGGTACCGGTCACTTCTACACCACCACCAAGAACAAGCGCACCATGCCGGAAAAGATGGAGATCAAGAAGTTCGATCCCGTCGCCCGTAAGCATGTCGCTTACAAGGAAACCAAGCTCAAGTAAGCCGACGCTTGAGTTGTGGTGACGCATACTGCAAATTCCCCGCCCTGGTGCGGGGTTTTTGTTTTTGCGGCAGCATAGGCCCATGAGCGCACCCGCCATCATCCTGTTCGCCCACGGCGCCCGCGATCCACTCTGGGCCCAGCCCTTCGAGCGGTTGGCGACCCTGGTCGCTGCCCGTTGGCCAGGCAGCCCAGTGCAGCTTGCCTATCTGGAGCTGATGTCACCCAACCTGTCCGATTGCGTAACCGCGCTATTCGCGGAAGGCCACCGTCACATCCTGGTCAGTCCCATCTTCATGGCCCGCGGCGCCCATCTGCGGCGCGACCTGCCGGCCCTGCTGGATGCCCTGCGGGCACAGCATCCGGGCCTCAGTCTAGAGGCCACCGAAGCCGTCGGCGAAGTCGAGGCCTTGCAAGAAGCCATGGCGGACTGGATTGTCCAGCGCGCCGGTGGCTGATCACACCGCCGGCTGCGGCCATATCTCTGCCAGCACCTCACGCAAGAGGCCCAGCAAGGGCTCATCTTCGCGCTCGCCCGGGTAGATGAAGGAGAGCGGCATGCTGATCTCCGCATCGCCCCACACCCATAAGCGCCCTTCCCGCTCGGCCGCCTCGGCTACTTCCTTACGCAGCATGCACAGGCCCAGGCCCGCCTCTACGCAAACCAGCATGCTTTGCTCCTGGTCTACCTCATGCACCTTCTTGGGCGCGATATTGTGTTCGCGCCAGGCCTCGGCATGCAGCTTGGAAAGGCTGGAGAACTGGCTGGCCCCGACCCAGGGTTGCCGCCCCAATGTGCGCCAGTCCACCCCTTCCAGCTCCGCACGCCAGGCCGGCGGCGCCGCCACCACATAGGGCAACTCCGTCAGCGGCTGCACATGGACTGTCTGGTAGGGGTTGCGACCTATAAAGAAGGCTGCATCCAGCTCCTTCTTGCGCACCTCGTTGAGAATGATGCCGGAGATGCCCTGCATGGTCGTGAGCTGGACCAACGGAAAACGCTCGCGCATACGGGCCAGCAAAGGCCCCAGGCGCAGCAGCTCCGGCGTGAGGATGGTGCCGATACGCAGCTTGCCGCTGGGCTGCCCCTTGAGTGAACGGGCCTTGTTGAGCATCTCGCGGCTGCCGGCAAGGATGCGTTCGGCCTCGGGCAAGAGCAGCTTGCCAGCCTCGGTCAGCGTCACGCCGGCCGAGGTACGCTCGAACAGGCTGATTCCGGCTTCTTCCTCCAGCGCCTTGATCTGGGCCGTCACCGCGGGCTGGCTCAGGTGCAGTATTTCCGCCGCCTGGGTCAGGTGCCCCTGCTGCGCCACCGTCACGAAAGTGCGCAGTTGGTAGATTTCCATCGTCTCTTCCCTCGCTTGTTATGGCGGCATTGTGCCGTTTGTCGCGTGGTTTGCACCATCCCAGTATAGGCCGCGGCAGACCCTACCTGCGGCGGACCTTTTACCCTGAAAGCCGCCTGCAGACTGGATATGTCGCTTTGCAGCATTGCCCTGCTGATGCCCGCTATCGAAATTTGCGATTGGATTGCCATCTTGGCCCGGGCATAGATTCGGCCACACAGCACGGCCGGGTCCGCCCGTCACGCGCCCACCATGGCTCAAAGAGGCCACAACCTTGAGGGCTTTGCCCGCCAGAGAAGATGGAGACAATGCAATGACCGACATCGCCAACGCCGCAGGGGGCGTTCATGCCGCACCGCGGCCCATGACCAAGGAGGAACGCAAAGTCATCTTTGCCTCCTCGCTCGGTACCGTGTTCGAGTGGTATGACTTCTACCTGTACGGCTCGCTCGCCGCGATCATTTCCAAGCAGTTCTTTGCCGGCGTCAACGAGACTACCGGCTATATCTTCGCGCTACTGGCCTTTGCCGCCGGCTTCGTGGTCCGCCCCTTCGGCGCGCTGGTGTTCGGCCGCCTGGGCGACATGATCGGCCGTAAATACACCTTCCTCGTCACCATCCTGATCATGGGTCTCTCGACTGCGGTGGTCGGCCTCTTGCCTGGCTATGCCACCATAGGCGTAGCAGCGCCCATCATCCTCGTTGGCCTGCGCCTCTTGCAGGGCCTGGCACTGGGTGGTGAGTACGGCGGTGCCGCCACCTACGTGGCAGAGCATGCCCCGCACGGCAAGCGTGGTCTCTACACCAGCTTTATCCAGACCACAGCGACCCTGGGCCTGTTCCTGTCGCTGCTGGTGATCTGGCTCACCCGCAACCAGCTCGGCAAGGAAGTATTCGAATCCTGGGGCTGGCGTGTGCCTTTCCTGGTGTCCATCCTGCTCCTGATCGTATCGGTCTATATCCGCATGCAGCTGAGCGAGTCGCCGGCCTTCAAGAAGATGAAGGAAGAGGGCAAGCACTCCAAGGCGCCGCTGACCGAGTCCTTCCTGCGTTGGCCCAACCTCAAGATCGTACTGCTGTCGCTGTTCGGCGGCACCGCCGGCCAAGCCGTGGTGTGGTACACCGGCCAGTTCTACGCCCTCTTCTTCATCACCAAGATCCTCGGTGTCGAACCCGACCGGGCCGATATCCTGATCGCCATCTCGCTGGCCATCGCCACACCGTTCTTTATCGTGTTCGGCAGCCTGTCGGACAAGATCGGCCGCAAGAAGATCATCATGGCCGGCTGCCTGATCGCCGCCGTCACCTACTTCCCGATCTTCAAGGCCCTGACCCACTACGCCAACCCGGCGCTGGAAACCGCCGTCGGCAAGTCACCGGTGGTGGTGGTCGCCGACCAGGACAAGTGTGCACCGCAGTTCGACCCCGTGGGCAAGGCGAGCTTCAAGCAATCCTGCGACCTGATCAAGTCCACCCTGGCCAAGAAGGGCATCCCCTATACCAACGAAGCCGCCCCGGCCGGCACCGTTGCCAGCGTCAAGATCGGCGAGGTGGTGGTCAACAGCTTCGAAGGCGGCCCGCTGGCCAAGGACGACTTCAAGAAACAGAACGATGCCTTCACCAAGCAGTTGGGCGATGCGCTGAAGACCGCCGGCTACCCGGCCAAGGCTGATGCTGCCGCGATGAACACCCCCATGGTCGTGGCCTTGCTGACCATCCTGGTGATCTACGTAACCATGGTCTACGGCCCGATCGCCGCCTGGCTGGTGGAACTGTTCCCGACCAAGATCCGCTACACCTCCATGTCGCTGCCCTATCACATCGGCAATGGCTGGTTCGGCGGCCTCCTGCCCTCCATTGCCTTCGCGATGGTGGCCGCCACCGGGGATATCTACTACGGTCTGTGGTATCCCATCATCGTGGCGCTCGGCACCTTTGTGATCGGCCTCTTGTTCTCGCCGGAAACCAAGGATCGCGATATCTACGCCCACGATTGAGCCCACCACGGGCCAGTACCAGCAGGGTCGGCGTAGCCCGCCGGCCCCAGCCAGCCTGACAGGAAACGGGAACCTTCGGGTTCCCGTTTCCACGAAGTAGCCTCATCAGCCAGACTGATGACACGCATAGAAACAAGCAATACCCCATAACAAAGGAGCCACCATGTCCACGCTCGATTCCATCCTCAAGGAAACGCGCCTCTTCCCACCGTCCGACGAATTCCGCCACCGCGCGACCGTCCCGGGCATCGATGCCTATAACGCCCTGTGCGAACAGGCAGACGATCACTACCTGTCGTTCTGGGGGGACCTGGCGCGCGAACTGATCAGTTGGAAGAAGCCCTTCTCGCGCGTGCTGGATGACTCCAATGCCCCGCTGTTCAAGTGGTTCGACGATGGCGTGCTCAATGTCAGCTACAACTGCCTGGACCGACACCTGGCACAGAACGCCAACAAGATCGCCATCATCTTCGAGGCTGACGACGGTGCCATCACCCGCGTCACCTATGCCGAGCTGCATCGCCGGGTCTGCCAGTTCGCCAACGGCCTCAAGTCGCTGGGCATCAAGAAGGGTGACCGGGTGGTCGTCTACATGCCCATGAGCATCGAGGCCGTGGTGGCCATGCAGGCCTGTGCCCGTATCGGTGCCATCCATTCGGTGGTATTCGGTGGCTTCTCGGCCAAGTCGGTGCAGGAGCGCATCCTCGACGCCGGCGCCGTGGCGGTGATTACCGCCAACGAGGGCCTGCGTGGCGGCAAGGCGGTACCGCTCAAGGCCGTGATCGACGAGGCCATCGGCCTGGGCGGTTGCGAATCGATCAAGCAGGTCGTGGTCTACCAGCGCACCAACAACGGTGCAGCCCAATGGCAGGAAGGTCGCGATATCTGGTGGCACAAGCTGACCGAAGGCCAGGCCGTGCAGTGCGAACCGGAATGGATGAATGCCGAGGACCCGCTGTTCATCCTCTACACCTCGGGTTCTACCGGCAAGCCCAAGGGCATCCAGCATTCCAGCGCCGGCTACCTGCTGGGCGCCATCAATTCCTTCCGCTGGGTGTTCGACCACAAGCCCAACGACGTCTTCTGGTGTACCGCAGACGTGGGCTGGATCACCGGCCACAGCTATGTCTGCTATGGCCCGCTGGGCAATGCCGCCACCCAGGTCATCTTTGAAGGCGTACCGACCTACCCGGATGCCCACCGCTTCTGGCAGATGATCGAGCGCCACAAGGTCAGCATCTTCTATACCGCACCGACCGCCATCCGCTCGCTGATCAAGCTGGGTGCCGACTTCCCGCAACAGCATGACCTCTCCAGCTTGCGGCTCCTGGGTACCGTGGGCGAGCCCATCAACCCCGAGGCCTGGATCTGGTACCACGAGGTGGTCGGCGGCGGCCGCTGCCCCATCGTCGATACCTGGTGGCAGACCGAGACTGGCTCGGTGATGATTTCCCCGCTACCGGGTGCCGTGGCCACCAAGCCCGGCTCCTGTACCCTGCCACTGCCCGGCGTGATCGCCGACATCGTCGACGAATCCGGCGCACCGGTGGAACCCGGCAAGGGCGGCATGCTGGTGATCAAGAAGCCCTTCCCCAGCCTCGTGCGCACCATCTGGGGCGACCCGGAGCGCTTCAAGAAGACCTATTTCCCTGAGGAGTTCAACGGCAAGTACTACCTGGCCGGTGACTCGGCCAACCGTGACGAGCACGGCTACTTCTGGATCATGGGTCGTATCGACGACGTGCTGAACGTCTCCGGCCATCGCCTGGGTACGATGGAGATCGAGTCGGCCCTGGTGGCCAACCCCCTGGTGGCCGAGGCCGCCGTGGTCGGCAAGCCGCATGAGATCAAGGGTGAGGCGGTGGTCGCCTTCGTGGTACTCAAGGGCCAGCGCCCCGAAGGCGACGAAGCCAAGAAGGTGGCCGAGCAGCTCAAGAGCTGGGTGGCGCACGAGATCGGCAAGATCGCCCAGCCGGACGACATCCGCTTTGGCGACAACCTGCCCAAGACCCGCTCGGGCAAGATCATGCGTCGCCTCCTGCGCTCCATTGCCCGTGGTGAAGAGATCACCCAGGACACCTCCACCCTGGAGAACCCGGCCATCCTCAAGCAGCTGCAGGCACCAACCTGAGCGACCAGCCAGTCATGAAAAAGCGCCCCATGGGGCGCTTTTTCATGCAGGAACGATTTGATCCCGACCCTCACCCGCCTATCGGCAGCGCGGCTAGCTCGTCGGAACCTGCCAATTACCCTGCTGCAAGCGCAAGGCCATATCCTGGCTGGGCAGCGGCCGGCTCACCAGATAGCCCTGCACCTCATCACAGGCCTCATGCTTGAGGAAATGCCACTGCTCGGCGGTCTCCACCCCTTCGGCAATCACCTGCAGCCCGAGGTTGCGTGACAGATTGACGATGGCGCGGGTGATGGCGCTATCGTCGGCGTCTCCGGGTACATCCATCACGAAGGAACGGTCGATCTTGAGCTTGTCCACCTTGAAACGCTTGAGGTAGCTGAGCGAGGAATAGCCGGTACCGAAATCGTCGATGGCGAGCTTCAGACCCAGGCTCTTGAGCGCCGCCAGGGTTGCCACCGTCGCCTCGACGTCCTGCACGATCACGCTTTCGGTTACCTCCAGCGCCAGCCACCGCGCCTCCAGCCCGGATTCGCGCAGTATGGTGGTGATGTCCTCGGTCAGATCGCGGCGGTGGAACTGCATGGCCGAGAGGTTGACCGCCACCTCGATGGGCGGCAGGCCCGCATCCTGCCAGGCGCGGTTCTGCCGGCAGGCCTCACGCAGCACCCAGTGCCCGATGGCGCCGATCAAACCGCGTTCCTCGGCAATGGGGATGAACTGCATCGGCCCCAGAAGACCGCGCTCCGGGTGCTGCCAGCGGATGAGCGCCTCGGCACCGACCAGGCGACCGCTGCCCATCTCCACCTGGGGCTGGTAGTGCAGCACGAACTCATCGCGCTCCAATGCTCGCCGCAGCTGGTTCTCGACGGCCAGGATCTCGCGCGCCCTGGCGTTCATATCGGCAGTGTAGAAGCGGAAGGTATTACGACCATTTTCCTTGGCGTGGTACATGGCCGCATCGGCATTACGCACCAGGGTGTCGTAGTCCTCGCCGTCGCTGGGGTAGAGGGCAATGCCCAGCGAGGGCGTCACCACCAGCTCGTGCTCGGCCAGGTAGAAGGGTTGCGCCAGCCGCTCCAGCACCCGCTGCGCCACATAGCTGGCGTCGCCGCCATCCTCCAGATTGCGCAGCAGGATCACAAATTCGTCGCCACCCAGCCGGCCAACCACATCGCCGGCGCGCAGTGCCTCGCTAAGGCGGGTCGCCACCTCCTTGAGCAACTGGTCGCCCATGTCGTGACCAAGCGAATCGTTGATGGTCTTGAAGTGATCGAGGTCGACAAACAGCAAGGCCCGGTGTTCGCCATGGCGGCGCGCTTCCTGTAGCGCATCCTCGGTCAGCTCGCGAAAGTAGGGCCGGTTGGGCAGCTCGGTCAGCGCATCGAAGCGCGCCAGGTGCAGGATGCGCTCCTGTGCCTTCTTCACGTCGCTGATATCGCGGATCAGCGTCACCACGTCGCCGATACGGCCAGTCACGTCGCGCGCCACATTGACCTGAACCCAGGCGGTGAACACCTCACCCGATTTGCGCCGGAACGGCACCTCGCCCTGCCAGGCGCCGTGGTTGATGTATTGGTTGTTGACGTTCTCGTACAGCGTCGCGTCCTGCAGGGGATCACGCAGCACGCTGCTGGATTGTCCCACCACCTCCTCGGCGCTATAGCCCAGGATATCGGTGAAGGCACGATTGACCGAGGTGATGTGATTGTCCGGCGCGATCACCATGATGGCCTCGGCGGTGTTGTCGAACACCTTGGCCGCCAGCTCCATGCGCACCGCCGCCGCCTTGCGCTCGGTCAGGTCGCGCAGGATGCGCCAGACGCCGATAGGCTCGCCGTCGGCATCGCGCATCAGCACCCCCTTGGCACTGACCGGCAGAGGCCGGTCACCCGGTCGCTGCAACTCGATCTCGTACTCGCCGCAGTGACCATCGACCAACACCCGCTGGACGATCATATGGTCATCGTAGTTGCGCCAGGCCTCGACGATAAAGTCGGCCAGCGGCTGGCCCACCAGTTGCTCGGCAGGCACCCCCACCAGCGTCAACATGGCCGGGTTGGCATCCAGCACCACCCCGTCGAGGTCCACCACGCAGATACCGTCGAGGTTGGACAGGAAGAGCTCGCGGTACTTGGCCTCGGAGGCACGCAGCGCCTCTTCGGTCTGCATGCGCTCGATGATGTCCTGCTCGAGCGCATCGTTCTTGTCGTTCAGTTCGCCAAACAGGCGGTGCAGCTCGCCCCTGGCCCACTCCAGCTGGCGGCCAAGATCGCCGATCTCGTCGTCACGCACCCAGGGTGGGGAGGCCGGCGCGTCGTGGTCGGTCAAGGCACGCGCCTGCTCGGTAAGCCGGCGCAGAGGATGGAGAAAGCGGGAATCGAGCAGCAGCAGGATGAACAACAGGCTGACTGCCAGCTCCAGACCGATCAGCAGCACATACTCACGGACCTGGGCGCCGAGCCTGCGGCGCAGCTCGCCATCGTCGAATTCGACGATGACCTTGCCAATATCCTGATCGCCAAAATGAACCGGCCGCACCTGGGTCGATACCGATCCCTGGTGCCGTTCGGGGCGGCGCAGGACGATGAAGGGTTCGCCCGGGAAGCTGCCGTCCACCCGGACCGAGACGATGCGCGGGTCCTTCATCGCCGTCTCGACCAAAGGCTGGCCGGCGTTCTGCGACAGATCCCACAACGGCTGGCGCAGCCCCAGTGCCAGGGTCTCCAGCACCCGCTCCTGCTCAGCCTTGAATTGCCGGGTCAACTCCTCGCGCCGCCAATCCAGCATCAGCAGGGTGAACAATACCCCCGGCACCAAAAGGCCGCCCGCCACCACCAGCACGAATACCTGGCGCAGACTGAAGCGCGCCAGCCAGCGCCGGCTGCGCTTGAAACGGGTACGGCTGCCTGCCACTTCGGTCGATGTCAGGTTTTCCATTCAGTCTCCGTGCATGCCGCCGGTAAGCCGACGGGCAGCGCCCGCTGGCCAGATGTGGCAGCAGGCTTGATGTTGCGAGTATCCGACAGCCGCTCTGCATAAGCAAAACCGACATGAAAAAAGCCCGGCTCAGCCGGGCTTTTTCGTCACGCAAGCACGACGGTGATCAGGCTTCGGTCACCGGCGCGGCCGGCGCAGCCTGCTCGCCTTCTTCGGCCAGCGCAGCCTTGATGCTGAGGCGGACGCGACCCTTCTCGTCCTGCTCCAGCGCCTTGACGCGCACAATCTGGCCTTCCTTGAGGTAGTCGGCCACATTGTTGACGCGCTCGTTGGCGATCTGGCTGACGTGCACCAGACCATCACGACCCGGCATGATCTGCACGATGGCGCCGACGTTCTTGTCGAGGATCTTGATGACCGGACCTTCGTAGATCTTGCCGATCTCGATCTCGGCAGTGATCTCGGCGATACGGCGCTTGGCCTCATCGGCACCTTCGCTCGAAACCGAAGCGATGGTGATGGTACCGTCGTCCTGGATGTCGATCTGGGTGCCGGTCTCTTCGGTCAACGCACGGATGACAGCGCCACCCTTGCCGATCACGTCACGGATCTTTTCCGGATTGATCTTCATCACGTAGAGGCGCGGAGCGTGCTGCGACACTTCGGCACGAGCGGTGTTCAGCGAACCGTTCATGATGCCGAGGATGTGCATACGGCCTTCCTTGGCCTGATCCAGCGCAACCCGCATGATCTCCTTGGTGATGCCGTCGATCTTGATGTCCATCTGCAGGGCAGTAACACCATTCTCGGTACCGGCCACCTTGAAGTCCATATCGCCCAGGTGATCTTCGTCACCCAGGATGTCGGACAGCACGGCAAAGCGGTTGCCTTCCTTGATCAGGCCCATGGCGATACCGGCCACGTGCGACTTCAGCGGCACGCCAGCATCCATCAGCGCCAGGCTGCCACCACAGACCGAAGCCATGGAGGACGAACCATTCGATTCGGTGATCTCGGAAACCACGCGCATGGAGTAGCTGAAGTCTTCCTTGGCGGGCAGCACGGCCACCAGGGCGCGCTTGGCCAGACGGCCGTGGCCGATCTCACGGCGCTTGGGGGTACCGACACGGCCGGTTTCACCGGTCGAGTACGGGGGGAAGTTGTAGTGCAGCATGAAGCGGTCGCTGTACTCGCCCATCAGCGCGTCGATCTTCTGCTCGTCGAGCTTGGTGCCCAAGGTGGCAACCACCAGGCCTTGGGTCTCGCCGCGGGTGAACAGTGCGGAACCGTGGGTACGCGGCAGCACGCCGGTACGCACTTCGATCGGACGCACGGTGCGGGTGTCGCGACCATCGATACGCGGGTAGCCGTCCAGGATCTGGTTACGCACGATCTTGGCTTCCAGACCATGGAAGATGTCCTTGATCTGGTTGGCCAGGGTGGTGTCGGTCTCTTCGGTGATCAGCGCTGCCTTGACCTTGGCCCAGGTGTCGTTGATCTGTGCCACGCGCAGTTGCTTTTGCGGAATGCGGAAGGCCAGCTTCAGGCCTTCGTCGGCCAGACCGCTGATCTGAGCAACCAGGGCTTCATCGGTAGCCGGGGCTTCCCAGTCCCACACTTCCGGGTTGACGGCATCGGCCAGCTCATTGATGGCGTTGATGGCGGCCTGCATCTGGTCGTGGCCATAGACCACGGCGCCCAGCATGACCGACTCGGACAGCTCTTGCGCTTCCGACTCCACCATCAGCACGGCGTTGGCGGTACCCGCCACCACCAGGTCCAGCTGCGAGGTCTCGAGCTCGGTCTTGGTGGGGTTCAAGAGGTACTGGCCATCGTGGTAACCCACACGGGCAGCGCCGATCGGACCCTGGAAGGGCAGACCGGAGATAGCCAGAGCGGCCGAAGCGCCGATCACGGCCGGGATATCGGGATCGATCTCGGGGTCGACCGACATCACGGTCGCGACGATCTGGATCTCGTTGTAGAAGGACTCGGGGAACAGCGGGCGAATCGGACGATCGATCAGACGCGAGGTGAGGATTTCCTTCTCGGAAGGACGGCCTTCGCGCTTGAAGAAGCCACCGGGGATCTTGCCGGCAGCGTAGGTACGCTCTTGGTAATCAACGGTCAGCGGGAAGAAGTCCTGACCGGGCTTCACATTCTTGGCACCAACTACGGTAACCAGCACAACGGTGTCGTCCATCGACACCATGACTGCGCCAGAGGCCTGGCGGGCGATTTCGCCGGTTGCCAGGGTCACGGTGTGCTTGCCATAGGCAAACG
Source organism: Chitinimonas sp. (assembly GCF_036568685.1). GTDB lineage: Bacteria > Pseudomonadota > Gammaproteobacteria > Burkholderiales > Chitinimonadaceae > Chitinimonas. The sequence goes on along the minus strand of NZ_DATCSC010000129.1, from coordinate 3,762 downwards.
ATTTGGAGATGCGATTGAACACGCTTGTCTTCCTTTTCAACGGGTCACGCCCAACGTGAATGACCCTTAGCCTCCGACGCGTTGGGCTCGATCCGATCGGATCGACGTCGGGGTTCCAGCCAACTTGCTAGCCGCCATGCGTGGCCGGAACCACTTCACGCGGGGCGGATGGTCAGCGCCGCGCCATCTGGCCCGGCCCTGCTATTGCTGCCGCTTGTCCACCATGGGTGCAATCAAGCGGGCTGAATCTCTGGGGGGCTGGTCAGGCCCCAAATAGCAAAAAGCCGCTGCAGAGAGCAGCGGCTTTTTTTGACACGCTTACTTGCGCAGACCCAGCTTGGCGATCAGATCGCGATAGCCGTCCAGGTTGGTGCGCTTGTAGTAGGCCAGCAGCTTGCGACGCTGGTTAACCATCTTCAACAGACCACGGCGGCTGTGGTTGTCCTTGGCGTTAGCCTTGAAGTGGTTGGTCAGGTCGTTGATGCGAGCGGTCAGCAGGGCCACTTGCACTTCGGTCGAACCGGTATCGCCAGCAGCGCGTTGGTACTGTTTGACGATCTCGGCCTTTTGTTCGACGGTAACTGCCATTTGGTATTACTCCAGATACTGAAAAGCACCACATGGTGCAGACGAGCAGGGCGAGTTGTGTGTGCAACCCCTCCCGGCTCCCAATCAACCACTGCTAACTGTGAACCACAGTCGACAGCAGCCTGCGCGGGTAGAGCACCTGATCAGCGGCTTCGCCCAGACCCAGAAAGGTCGGCTGGCCGGCGCCGGTATCCCCGTAAATGCGCAAGCCGGGGATTATCCCATTGTTATCGGAAAAACGCACGGACAATCCGTGGGTTAGCTTCGCCGTCGCCGCGGCATCGAGCGTCACCGCCGGCAGATCGGCCAGCAGACTGTCCGCCGGCAGCAGCAGCGCGTCGCGCTCCGGAAGCTCCAGCGCCTCGAATTGCTCCACCGTGATCGCGTCTTCCAGCTTGAAGCCCGCGGTTGCGGTACGGCGCAGGCCAGTCAGATGGGCACCACAACCGAGCAGCTCGCCCATGTCCTCGGCCAAGGTCCGGATATAGGTCCCCTTGCTGCAGCGTACGTCCAGCACCAGGGCCTCACCCTCGAAGGCCAATACCTCGATCGCATAGATGGTGACCGGCCGTGCCTCACGGGCGATGGTCTCGCCAGCCCGGGCGTATTCATACAAGGCCTTGCCCTGATGCTTGAGAGCCGAATACATGGGCGGCACCTGCATAATGGGGCCGGTGAAACGAACCACCGCAGCATCCACATCGGCGCGGCTCACCGCTACCGGCCGCTCCAGCAGCACTTCGCCCTCGGCGTCGCCGGTGGTGGTGGTGGCGCCAAGCTTCACATGCGCCACGTAGCGCTTGTCGGCGTCCAGCATGCGCTGGGCAAACTTGGTCGCATCGCCAAAGCACAGCGGCAAGAGACCAGTCGCCAGAGGGTCGAGCACACCGGTATGGCCGCCCTTCTCTGCCTGCAAGAGCCAACGGCACTTCTGCAGCGCCTGGTTGCTGGAGGCGCCGAGCGGCTTGTCCAGCAGCAACACGCCGTGTACCGGCCGCTTAATCCGCTTTATCTGGGTCTGCTTGGTCATCGGCGGGACCGGTGGTTTGCATGGCCTGGTCGATCAGCTTGTCCAGCGACATGCCGTATTCCACCGAGCGGTCGTACTCGAAATGCAGCTCCGGCATCTTGAACAGCTTGATACGCTTGGAGACCTCGCTGCGCAGCCAGCCGGCCGAGCGGTTGAGGGTGTATTGCGTCTCCTGCTCATCGCCCTTCATCAGGGTGTAGAACACCTTAGCGTGGCTCATGTCGCGCGTGACCTCGACACCGGTCAGGGTCACAAAACCGATGCGCGGGTCCTTCAGCTCGGTACGGATCAGCTCGGCCAGCTCGCGCTGCATCTGCTGGGCCACCCGGTCGGAGCGGGTAAAATCCTTGGCCATGATGGCCTCCTTCAAAAGGTTGAAGGGGGAAGCAGCCTGGCACGAGGCCCCGCCGCTTCCCCCTCCGCCCTGCCCCTAACGGGGGTTACAGGGTACGGGCGATTTCGATGATCTCAAAGACTTCCAGCATGTCGCCTTCCTGGATGTCGTTGTAGTTCTTGAGCTGCAGACCGCACTCAAAGCCGGCCTTGACTTCCTTGGCGTCGTCCTTGAAGCGCTTGAGGCTTTCCAGCTCGCCCTGGTGGATGACCACGTTGTTGCGCAGCAGGCGTACGCCGGCACCGCGCTTGACCACGCCTTCGTGCACCAGACAGCCAGCGATGGAGCCAACCTTGGAGACGGTAAAGACCTGGCGGATTTCCACCGAGCCGATGACCTGCTCCTTCTTCTCCGGAGCCAGCATGCCGGACAGCGCAGCCTTCACCTCATCCACGGCGTCGTAGATGATGTTGTAGTAGCGGATGTCCACGCCTTCGCTCTCGGCCAGCTTACGGGCCATGGCGTCGGCACGCACGTTGAAGCCGATGATGACGGCCTTGGAAGCCAGTGCCAGGTTGACGTCGGATTCGGTGATGCCACCCACGCCCGAATGCAGGATGTTGACCCGCACTTCGCTGGTGGAGAGCTTCTGCAGGCTTTGCGACAGCGCCTCGAACGAGCCTTGCACGTCGGCCTTGATGATGATGGGCAGGTTCTGCACCTCGCCCTCGGTCATCTGGGCCATCATGTTTTCGAGCTTGGCGGCCTGCTGCTTGGCCAGCTTCACGTCGCGGAACTTGCCTTGACGGAACAGGGCGATTTCACGCGCCTTGCGCTCGTCGGCCAGCACCATGGCATCTTCACCGGCGTTCGGCACTTCGGACAGCCCGAGGATCTCGACCGGGATGGACGGGCCGGCTTCGTTGATGCTCTTGCCGGTTTCATCCAGCATGGCACGCACCTTACCGAACACGCCACCGGCCAGCACCACGTCACCCTTACGCAGGGTGCCGGACTGCACCAGCATGGTCGAGACCGGACCGCGGCCCTTGTCCAGACGGGCTTCAATGATGATGCCCTTGGCCGGCGCATCGGCCGGAGCCTGCAGTTCCAGCACTTCAGCCTGCAGCAGGATGGCCTCCAGCAGCCCATCGATATTGGTGCCCATCTTGGCGGACACCTCGATGAACTGGGTATCGCCACCCCAGTCTTCCGGCACCACTTCGTGCGACACCAGCTCCTGGCGGATGCGCTCGACGTTGGCACCTTGCTTGTCGATCTTGTTGACCGCAACCACGATAGGCACCTTGGCGGCCTTGGCGTGGTGGATGGCTTCGATGGTCTGCGGCATCACGCCGTCGTCCGCCGCCACCACCAGCACCACGATATCGGTGGCGCTCGCACCACGAGCACGCATGGCGGTGAACGCCTCGTGACCCGGGGTATCGAGGAAGGTGATCATGCCCTTGTCGGTTTCGACATGGTAGGCACCGATGTGCTGGGTAATGCCACCGGCTTCGCCCGCCGCCACCTTGGCGCGACGGATGTAGTCCAGCAGCGAGGTCTTGCCGTGGTCGACGTGACCCATCACGGTCACCACCGGAGCGCGCGGCAGCAGCTCGTGCTCCTGCTTCTCGCTACCGTCAAGGTAGGTTTCCGGATCGTCCAGTCGTGCAGCAACCGCCTGGTGGCCCATTTCCTCGACCACGATCATGGCCGTTTCCTGGTCCAGCACCTGGTTGATGGTGACCATCATGCCCATCTTCATGAGCACCTTGATCACTTCGGCAGCCTTGACCGCCATCTTGTG
>NZ_DATCSC010000128.1:0-17586 GCF_036568685.1 Chitinimonas sp. | reverse complement strand
GCTGAAGGACGGCGCCTCCGCGATCTACGGTGCCGACGCCATCGGTGGCGTGATCAACTTCATTACCCGCCGCGACTACGCCGGCGGCGAAATCTCTGGCGGCTACGGCATTACCGACCGTGGCGATGGCGCCGAGCGCAGTGCTTCGGCTACGGCAGGCTTTGGCGACTACAGCAGCCAAGGCTTCAACGTGCTGGCCAACGTCAACTGGTTCAAGCGCGGCATCATCACCAACCTGGACCGCGAGCGCACCCGCACCGCCGACTACCGTCGCTTCACCGGTAATGGTCAGGGCAACCAGATGTCGACCTACGCACCGAGCGGCAACGTGCAGAACCCGACCACCAAGAATTGGGAACCGTACACCCCCTGCCCGTCGGCTGACCTGCTGGTCACTCCGTCGCCGCTGGGTTCCGGTACCAGCTGCGTGTTCGACTTCGCCCCGTACCGACCGACCTACAGCCCTTCGGAGCGCAAGAGCGCCTTCGTGTCCGGTAGCCTGAAGCTGGCCGACAACCACCGCCTGTTCGCCGAAGCCCTGTACAGCGAGAACGACACTTCGCTGAGCGCAGCGCCGGCCCCAGCCGCCTTCGTCATACCAGCCAGCCATCCGAGCAATCACTACGGTCAGGCCGTCACCGTTCGTGGTCGCCCGCTGCAAGCCGGCCCGCGTACTACCGACAACGAATCCAAGGCCACCCGCTTTGTGGTCGGCGTTGATGGCAACTTCGGCAACTACGACTACAGCGTCGCTGTCGGCCAAGCCAAGAACAAGTCGGTCAACAACGACGGTGGTTACTTCCTGGCTGACAAGCTCTATGCCGCCATTGCCAATGGCACTTTCGATCCCTTCGCCACCAATAACAGCCAAGCCGTGATGGACACGCTGAACGCGCACGCTGTGCGCCGTGGCGAAACCACCTACGAATTCGTGGAAGGCAAGCTGTCGGGTGAGCTGATCGACCTGCCGGCCGGTCCGCTGGGCTTCGCAGTCGGTGTTGTTGCTGCCAAGGAAAAGCTGAACGACCAGCCCAGCAAGGACCAGGTCGCCGGCAATATCTTCGGCTCGATCGCCCAGTCCCCTGCTGTTGGTTCGCGTGAATCCAAGGCCGTCTACTCGGAACTGGCCGTGCCCATCCTGAAGAACCTGGAAGCCCAGCTCGCCCTGCGCTACGACAGCTACCAAGGCGGCACCAACTCCACCACGCCCAAGGTGGCCCTGCGCTTCCAGCCGGTGCAGTCGCTGCTGCTGCGCGCCTCCTACTCGGAAGGCTTCAAGATGCCATCGCTGCGCGACCTGTTCGGTGGCCAGAACCAGAGCGCCGATTCGGTCCAGGATTTCCCCGGCTGTGATGCACGCAATATCACTGCAGCCAAGTGCCCCCGCCTGCAGTACGACCGCTACTCGGGCGGTAACCCGCAGCTGAAGCCGGAAGAGTCCAAGAGCATGAACTTCGGCTTCGTGTTCGAGCCTAGCCGCAACTTCAACCTGGGTGTCGACTACTTCATCATTAAGAAGACCGACGAAATCGGCCTGGTGCCGACCCAGTATGTGCTGGATCACACCCCTTACGCCGCAGGTACCTTCACCTCCCTGCCGGGCAGTCCGCTCCTGGGCGTGAAGCGTGACGCCGGTGGTACCGTGGTGAACATCCAGAGCGGCCAAGCCAACCTGGGTACCCGCAATATCAAGGGCTTCGACTTCACCAACACCGTGCGCTTCAAGGCGATGACCGCTGCCTTCAGCCTGGGCACCGATGTCACCTACTATCAGCAGTACGACTACTCCGACCTGCCGGGTACCGCGGAATACGGCCGCCTGGGCCTGTTGAACCTGCCGCGCTACAAGGTGACCCTGAACGGTTCGATGGACGTGGGTGCAACCAATGCCCGCATCATCGTGACCCATCTGCCGCACATGCTGGACAAGCCGGACTCCACCGCCTCGGCCCCTGCAACCGCAGCCGACAAGATGATCGCTTCGTTCACCACCGTCGACGTTGCTGGCAGCTACAAGGGCTTCAAGGACCTGACCCTGGGTCTGGGCGTGAAGAACCTGTTCGACCGGGAACCGCCGTTTGCGAACAACGATACCCGTACCCTCGGCTTTGCCCAGGTGCACGATATCCGTGGTCGCTACTACTACGGCAACGTGAGCTACAAGTTCAAATAAGCAGCATCCGCAAAACTGGCCGGCCCGTGCCGGCCAGCAATGCAACGCATCTGAAGCCGGGCCTAGCCCGGCTTTTTCATGCAGGCCCTCCGGGCTTGGCGCCACACAGGGTAGTTATTGCCATTTCTTTTCAGGCGCAAACCGGCCCCGGCGTATTAGAATCGCTCCCAAGTAACCCTATTTTTCGTTGACCAACGAATGTCCTGCCCCCCCGCCGAACTGGAAAAGAAGTCCCTGTCGCTGACCGCGACCTGGCACGCCTATCAAGCAGCACCCCGGTTCGAGCAATTCGTCGAATTCGCTGTCACCTTGTCGAGCTTTGCAGAGTTCCTGCACGGCAAAGGGCTCTCCGGCCTGAACCAGATCGCCCGCGATCTGGAGCAGCAGGCGCTCGCCCTGTTTGGCGATGAAAACAGCCACCCCGTCCCCGCCGCGGCGCTCAATGAGCTCAATAGCCGGGTGGAAGGGCTGGGCGCACGCGTCACCAGCTTTATCGAGAACAGCAACAAGCCGGTGGAAGACCGGCGTACCGGCCATGAGCGCGAAGCAGTCAACGTTGAGATTCCACCCAACCGGCGGGTCTGGTTCGTTGCCAGCAGTGTTGCGCCGTGGCGCGATCTGACCGTCCAGCTCGGCTACTACGGCATTCATGTCGAAAGCTTTGGTTGGCAGAACATCCCTCGCAACCAGGAAGAGCCGGCCATCCTGCTGATCGATACGGTAGGCCTGTCCACCGAGGAGATCAGCCAGCGCATCCGCATCCTGCGTAGCCACTTTTCGGCCAGCCGTATCCTGGGCCTCAATATCGAGGTGGATTTCAACAGCCTGCAGTCCGCGCTCGGTGCCGGCTGCAACTTCTGCTTTGGCCGCGGCACCCCTCAGCCCACCATCATGGGCAAGATCATGGAGCTCAGTGGTAGCGAGGAGGAAGCGCCCTACCGCGTGCTGGTGGTAGAGGACTCGCTGACCGCCAGCAAGTTGATCCAGCGCACCCTGCGCGAAAGCGGCATAGAGAGTTTTGCCATCGCCCAGCCGCGCGAGGTGCTGACCGCGCTCAAGCGCTATCAACCCGACCTGATCCTGATGGATATGTATATGCCGGGCTGCACCGGCGTAGAAGCGGCGCGGGTGATACGCCAGCATGCCGAGTTCCTGTCCATCCCCATCGTCTACCTTTCGGGCGAGACCGATGTGGCACTGCAGATCGACGCACTGCGGCTCGGTGGCGACCATTTCCTGACCAAGCCCTTCAACCCGGTGATCCTGAACGCGATCGTGAACAGCAAGATCGAGCGCTACCGCAGCCTGCGCCGCTCCATGTTCCACGATAGCCTGACCGGCCTTCTGAACCACACCAGCTCGAAGCAGCGGCTGGACGCGGCAGTCAACAGCGCCTCGGTCGAGGATGAGCCTTTGGCGGTGGCGATGATAGACATCGACCATTTCAAGAAGGTCAACGACAGCTACGGCCACCCCGTGGGCGACCAGATCATCCGCAGCCTGGCCTGGCTGCTCAAGCAGCGTCTGCGCAAGACCGACATCATCGGCCGCTATGGCGGCGAGGAATTCATGGTCGCGCTGCCGGGCGCCAACGGTCAGCAAGCCTTCCAGGTGCTGGATCGCATCCGGCGCGACTTCAGCCAGATCAAGCACCCCTTCAACGAGACCTGGTTCAACACCACCTTCTCGAGCGGCGTGGCCAATTTCCCGCGCATCGCCTCTGGCGAGGCCTTGATCAAGGAAGCCGACGAGGCGCTCTACGACGCCAAACGCGCCGGTCGCGATCGCGTCATAAGTCGGGGTTGATCTGCGGATAGGCTATAAAGGGAGCATGGCCAAACTCGTAGCCTTGCTGCTCGCTGCCCTGGTCACCAGTTTGCTGCTGTGGTTGGGCGGCACACTGGCGAGGCCCGCCCTTGCCTGGTTGGGCCAGCTCAGCCGCAACCAGGTGCTGATCTTCCGCTCCATCTGCCTGTTCATCCCCATCCTCGCCGCCCTATGGATCACGCTACGGCAGCGCAAGCCGCGCAGCAGCAAGGCCGAGTTGCGCCGCGACGATGACTTTACAGTGGAGTAACCACGTCCCCCACATGCAGCAACCCGGCGCTACGTGCCACCAGGTTGATGCCGAACATCGTGCCATCGTCTGTCCGCCGATAGCCGTTGAGGGTGTTGAGTGGCTCCTGCTGCGGGTGCAGCGTTGCGGTCACCGGGTCCACCGTGGTGAAGATGCAGCGCGCGCACGGTTTGACGTTTTCGAAACGCACCCCGCCTACCTGGATGTGGATCCAGCTATCCTCGATAAACGGCACACTGGTCTCCACCACCAGATTGGGCCGGAATTGCCGTATGCTGGCCGGTGTAGCCAAGCGGCTGTTGAGCTCGGCCAGCGAGGCCGTACCGATCAAGAGCAAGGGGTAGCCATCGGCAAAGCCCACCGGCACGCTCGGGTCGCGATTGGTGCGACGGGTAGTCTCGGCACCGATATGAACCAAGCGGCAGTTCACGCCCAGAAAGTCAGAGAACCAGAAGTCCGCCTCATCATGGCCCACGCGCGCCTCGAAGCGACTGTTCCAGACCGGTACCGCCTGGTGGTCGCGCAGATCCGCGGCCTCAACCCGTAAGGGGTCCATGCCTGGTGCGTGAAAGGTCGCTCCGGTTGCATCGGCTTCAACTTCGATCAATACCATGCGCGGGTAAGCACGGCCGGTCAGAAAGCCATCCCTGTCGTCCACCAACATCCAGCGCCGGTCATGCTGCAGGCCCATGGGCTCCACCAGGGCGCTATCGACCAGCTTGCCGCGGCAGGACTTGAGTGGATGGATAAGGATTTCGGCGAGATGCATGGGGGCTCCAGTACGTTGTGGTCTGCCCGCCTCGGCGGGCAGGTCTGGGAAAGGTAGTCTGCAGTCATGGCGGCCCGTGCACAAGCGACACGAGCCGGCATATATCCTTCGCTGCGATTAAACTCCTGCACTCCACGCTTGTCGGAGTGCGCATGTCTACCTTCACCGCATCGCTTGTCGCCGCCCTCCTCGGGGGTGTTGCATTGTTCGGCCAGGCGGCCGACGTGACGCAGGGCCAGACTTGGCTCGACCATGCCCAACAGGACTTGCTGCCCTGGTGGACCCAACCCGCCGCCCAAGGCGAACCCGTGGGGCGCTTCCCCACCTTCCGCTGCAATGACGGTAGCGCCTATGTACGCACCAACCCCTGCCCGGAGCTCGCTGATCCACCCGCCTGGATCAAGCCCGAGCTGAACCGCGAATACGTGCGCATGCAGTCGCGGCAGATCTATGCCTACGCCATGGGCTTTCACCTCACCGGCGACGTCAAACTGCTCAAGCTTGCCCGCGCCGGTGTGAACGACCTGCGCACCCGCGCGCTGGACCGCAAGACCGGTAGCGCCGCGAGCTACTACGAGAACGGCAAACCGCTGCCGGCCGTGGGCCTGCGTACCGCGCAGGACCTGGCCTATGCCGGGGTGGGTCTGGCAGCCTACTACTATGTGACCCGCGACCCGCTGGTACTCTCGGACCTGATCAAGCTCAAACAGCACATCCTAACCACCTACAAGGACAAGAAGACCGGCCTGATCCGCTGGGTGGCCAAGGACGACGGCTCAGGCGAGGCCCGCCGGGACGAGCTCGTCGCCACCCTGGACCAGCTCAACGCCTATCTGATCCTGGTTACGCCCATCCTGCCCGAGGGCCCGCTCAAGCAGCAGTGGCAGGCCGATATCGCGTCGCTCTCCAAGGCCATGATCAAGCACTACCACGACCCGGAAAGCGGCCGCTTCTGGGGTACGCAGGGTACGCCGGACAGCGAGACCGCCGAAGGTCGCCACAATGACTTTGGCCACACGGTGAAGGCCTACTGGATGCTCTACCTGGGCGCGCGCCTCAACCACGACAGCCAGCTGGCGGCCTTTGCCCGTGACGGCATGCGCAAGACGCTGGACCACGCCTGGCTCGCTCAAGGCGGCAACTGGGGTGAGAAACTGGCCGAGGATGGCAGTACCAAGCCAGGCAAGAGCTGGTGGATCTACGCCGAGCTGGACCAGGCGGCAGCTACCCTCGCCGTGATGGAAGGCGACGATGCCGCACGCTGGCGCTCGGCCAGTGGCTGGTGGCTGGAACACTTTGTGGACAAGGCCCATGGCGAAGTCTGGGGTGGCCTGCCAGCGGATGGCGTGGCCAACCCCAACCAGATCAAGCAGCACCTGTGGAAGAACGGCTTTCACTCACTGGAACACAGCGTGGTGAACTACCTGGCCGCCCAAGCGCTGGCCGGCAAGCCGGCGACCTTGTACTACGCCATGCCGGCCATCCGCACCGCCGCAGGCCTCAAGCCCTATACCTTCGAGGGCAAGGTGCAGAAGCTCGAAAAGCTGCAGCAGGACGGCATGACCATACAGCGCGTCAATGTCCTGATCGACACCAAGAGCCACTGAGGCGCTGTTGCCTGAGCTTGCCCGATGTGCGGGCAAGCCCTATCAAGACAGAACCCAGATACGACAAAGGGCGGGCCGTGGCCCGCCCTGACCCACCTCGACTACCGGAGCAAGACATGAAGACCAAAGCCGCCGTCGCCTGGCAAGCAGGCCAGCCCCTGACCATCGAGGAAGTTGACCTGGCCGGCCCGCGTGCCGGCGAAGTGCTGGTGGAGATCAAGGCCACCGGCATCTGCCACACCGACTATTACACGCTCTCCGGGGCGGACCCGGAAGGCCTCTTTCCGGCCATCCTCGGTCATGAGGGGGCCGGCGTGGTGTTGGAAACCGGCCCAGGCGTGACTTCGCTCAAGGCCGGTGATCACGTGATCCCGCTCTATACGCCCGAATGCCGGCAGTGCAAGTTCTGCCTCTCGCGCAAGACCAACCTTTGCCAGGCCATACGCTCCACCCAGGGCAAGGGCCTGATGCCGGACGGCAGCTCGCGCTTCTCGATCGATGGCAAACCGCTGTTTCACTATATGGGCACCTCGACTTTCGCCAACCATGTCGTGGTGCCCGAGATCGCGCTGGCCAAGATTCGTCCGGACGCGCCTTTCGACAAGGTCTGCTATATCGGCTGCGGCGTGACCACCGGCGTGGGTGCCGTCATCTTCACCGCCAGGGTGGAGGCTGGTGCCAATGTGGTGGTGTTCGGCCTGGGCGGCATCGGCCTCAATGTGATCCAGGGTGCCAAGATGGTGGGCGCCGACAAGATCATCGGTGTGGACCTCAACCCCAAGCGCGAGGCATTGGCCCGCCAGTTCGGCATGACCCATTTCATCAACCCGAACCAGGTGGAGAACGTGGTCGATGCCATCGTCCAGCTCACCGACGGTGGCGCCGACTATAGCTTTGAGTGCATAGGCAACACCAAGGTCATGCGCCAGGCGCTGGAGTGTTGCCACAAGGGCTGGGGCAAATCCATCATCATCGGCGTGGCCGAGGCCGGTGCAGAGATCAGCACCCGCCCCTTCCAGCTGGTTACTGGCCGCGAATGGAAGGGCTCGGCCTTCGGTGGCGCCCGCGGCCGGACCGATGTGCCCAAGATCGTCGACTGGTACATGGAAGGCAAGATCAATATCGACGACCTGATCACCCATCGCCTGCCACTGGAGCGCATCAACGAAGGTTTTGACCTGATGAAGGCCGGCGAATCGATCCGCTCGGTGGTGATCTACTGATGAACACGACGCTCGAAATCCTTGGCGAGCACGCCTGCTTTGGCGGCGTGCAGCGCTTTTACCGCCATGCCTCGCGTGAGATCGGCTTGCCCATGCGCTTCTCGGTCTACCTGCCACCGGCCGCGCAGGCCGGTCCGGTGCCGGCCCTGATCTACCTGGCCGGCCTGACCTGTACCGAGGAAACCTTCATGATCAAGGGCGGTGCCCAGCGGCTGGCCGCCGAGCTCGGCCTGGCCCTGATCACGCCGGATACCAGCCCACGCGGCGCGGGCGTCGCGGGCGAGACCGATCATTGGGACTTTGGCGTGGGTGCCGGCTTCTACCTCGACGCCATCGTTGCGCCCTGGTCGCAGCACTACCGCATGGAGAGCTATCTGATCCGCGAGCTGCTGCCCCTGCTCTCGGCCCAGCTCCCCATACAGGCAGACCGGCTGGGCATCTTCGGCCACTCCATGGGGGGGCATGGTGCCCTGACGCTGGCCTTGCGCCATCCCGGCCTGTTCCGTTCGCTGTCGGCCTTCGCCCCCATCGCTGCACCCAGCGCCAGCCCCTGGGGCGAGAAAGCCTTCACCGGCTATCTGGGGGACAACAAGGCCGCCTGGTTTGAGCATGATGCCAGCGCCTTGATGGCGCAAGCCGACTGCCCCTACCCGGGTGGAATCTTGATCGACCAGGGTTTAAGTGATCAATTTCTGGAAAAGCAGCTGCACCCGGAACGGTTCGAGGCGGCCTGCGCGGCCGCGGGCCAGCCGCTGACGCTGCGCCGCCACACAGGCTACGACCACGGCTACTACTTTATCAGCACCTTTATGGCCGACCACCTCGCCCACCACGCAGCACAACTGCACGGCTAGGCGCAGCGGCCCAAGCGCCGGACCAGGCTACTGGGCCGGGCCGGCCGCTGCCGACAAATTCTTGGAGACGGTCTGCAGGATCTCGCAGGCCAGCGGTTTATCCAGGCTCATGCGGGCCAGTACCAGGGCGCCAACCATGGCGGCGTACTGGTTGATCGCCTGCTCGCGCCGGATCGCCTCGGTCTTGCCCGGCGCCAGCTCGCTCATATAGGCAATGCTGGCCTCGACTCCTGCCAGTGCACCATCCCGTACCGTCTCGCCCTGGCGGGCGATATCGGCACCCAGGGCCGCGATCACGCAACCAACCCCGGGGTTGGCGGCATGGGCCGGGGAAAGGTAGCGCTGCGCCACTGCCGCCAACGGCGCCAGATCCTCGCGCTGATCCACCATGCTCTGCATGTCTTCCACCGCGTGGCGGCTGGCCCGCTCGGCGGCCTGGGCCATCAGATCCTCCTTGGAGCTGAAGTGCCCGTAGAAGGCGCCATGGGTGAGCCCGGCCGCCTTCATGAGGTCGGCCACGCCTATACCGTCAAAGCCCTTCTCGCGGAACAGCCGGGCGGCGGTATCGAGTATGCGCTCGCGGCTTTCCGCGGCTTTTTCGCGGCTGACTCTCATGGGGTACTCCTACGGGGAATGAGGCTTTATTATACATTACACACATCATGTTAATACTTGATAGCCTGCCGCCTGTCCGCCAAACCACGCCCGGCCAGGGCCGCCCATGGTAGGCTCCGCGCCTTCGCTGTCGCCCACCCCGTCATGACCACGCCGCCCACCCCACCCCTGCTCGACTTCACCACCCGCAAGGCGCTGCTGTTCGCGCTCAGCGCGCAGCGGCTGGCGCTCTACTATGAGCACGGTGTATGGATGACCCCGGCGCAGGGCGCGAGCCAGCTCAGCGACTGGTTGTCCCGCTACCAGTTGCAGATGCCGCAGACCGAACGCCTCCAGTTGGCCGAGATCAGCGACGACTTTGCCCGCCAGATCACCGGCGCCCTCTCCCGCGAAGCCGGGCTCTATACCTCGCACGAGATGAACGAGGCACTGGACCCCAACTACCATTCGCCCCTGGCGCAGCAGATGCTTTTCCAGTGCGAATGTCTACTGCAGGAACACGGTCTGGGCGACACGCCCCAGCCTACCTGATCGCCACCCATTGACCGCTATACGCCGACCGATTGTCGGCTCAGCATCATTGCGCCTTTTATTTGGAAAAGTTTTTCCAGATAATATTTGGAAATTAATTTCCAAATCCATGTTCGACTCACGCCCCAACCCTCCTGCCAAACACGCCGTCGGCGACGAGACCCGCCAGCAGTTGATCGACGCCGCCACCCGGGTCTTTCTGGCCGAGGGCTTTCGGGCTGCGCGGGTCAAGGACATAGCGGATGCCGCAGGGGTGCGGCTCAGCGCCATCAACTATCACTTCAAAGGTAAGGAAGGCCTCTACCTGGCTGTGCTGGAACACCATGCGCGCCTGGCCATGGCCCACTCGCCCACGCCGGCGATGTCGCCCGACCTGCCTTTGCAAACCCGTTTCAACGCCTTTGTGCGCGCCCTGGTACTACGCATGCTGGACCCTGCCAGTCCCTCACGCATTTCCGGCCTGATGGTGCGCGAAGCGGCCAGCCCTACTCCTGCGCTGCAGGTGATGTTCGAGCACTTCACCAAGCCACAGTCGGCCATCCTGTTTGGCATGCTGCGCGAGATCCTGGGACCGGCGGCGGACGACACGCAGGTCGCCCGCTGCGGGCTCAGCATCGTCGGGCAGAGCATGGTCTATGTGGGCATGCGACCCTTGGTCGAACTCTTGCGGCCTGGCTTCTACCAACAAGCCGGCGCCGTGGCGGCGCTGGCCGACCATATTGCGGCCTTTTCCTGGGCCGGCCTGCAGGCCCTCGCCGCGAGTAACCATGGGACCAAAGACCATGCGGACTGAACACCTTTGCCTGCTGGGTTGCCTGACACTGGTCGCCTGCGGTCAGGACGACGCCAACTTGCTGCATGGTTATGTGGAGGCAGAACCGGTACGGGTCGCCTCCCCCATTGCCGGCCGGCTGACAAAATTGGCGGTGGACCGGGGGGAGCCGGTACAGGCCGGCCAGCCACTGTTTACCCTTGAGCAGGACAATGAGCGGGCCGCCGTCAACGAGGCCGCCGCCAAGCTTGATCAGGCGCGCGCCCAGGCCGCCGACCTCGATACCGGCAAGCGGCCGGACGAACTCGCGGTACTGGCCGCCGCGCTCAGGGCGGCCGAGACAGCGCTGCGCCAGTCTGAAAGCGACCTGGCTCGCCAACGCGAACTGGCCCGCCAGGGCTTTGTTTCCAGCGCCGGGCTGGAGGCCTACCAGACCCGCCGAGACAGCGATGCCGCCCAGGTGCAACAGATGGCCGCCCAGTTACGCGCTGGTCATCTGGCTGGCCGCAGCGATAGCCGCAAGGCAGCGGAAGCCGGTTCCGTCGCAGCCAATGCACAACTGGCGCAACGGCAATGGACGCTAGCGCAGAAGGCGGTAGCCGCGCCGCTGGCCGCGCGGGTGGAAGATCGCTACTACCGGGTAGGTGAGTGGGTACCGGCCGGTGCACCGGTCTACAGCCTCTTGGCACCCGGTGCCATCAAGGCACGCTTCTGGGTGCCCGAGCCCCTGCGCGCCCAGCTTGCCGCCGGCAGCAAGGTGGTGCTGAGCTGCGATGGTTGCACCGGCGATATCCCGGCCACCGTGCGCTTTGTTGCCCGCGAGGCCGAATTCACCCCGCCCGTCATCTACAGCCGGGAAAACCGCGCCAAGCTCGTCTACCTGGCCGAAGCCACGCCGGATAAGCCGGAAGACGCAGCCAAGCTGCGGCCAGGCTTACCGTTGGACGTAAGGCGGGCCGCACCATGAGCGAGCACGTGATCGACGTGCAGGGCCTGACCAAGCGCTACGGTGACAAAACCGTGGTGGATGGTCTCTCCATGCAGGTAAAGCGCGGCGAGATCTATGGTTTTCTGGGCCCCAACGGTTCGGGCAAGACCACCTCGATCCGCATGATGTGCGGCCTGCTCACGCCCGACGCGGGCCAGGGCCACACCCTGGGCTACGACGTGGTGCAACAGGCCGCTGCCATCAAGCGCGAGGTGGGTTACATGACCCAGCGCTTCGGCCTTTACGAGGACCTCAGCATTCGCGAGAACCTCGACTTCGTCGCCCGTATCTACGGCATGGACCGGCGCCGCGAACGGGTGGACCAGGCGCTCGCCCGGCTGGGGCTGGAAGGCCGCCAGCAGCAATTGGCTGGCAGCCTCTCAGGCGGCTGGAAGCAGCGTTTGGCGCTGGCCGCCTGCATGTTGCACGAGCCGCGCCTCTTGCTGCTCGACGAACCCACGGCTGGCGTAGACCCCAAGGCCCGTCGCGACTTTTGGGACGAGATCCACAAGCTGGCACACGAGGGCATCACCGTACTCGTCTCCACCCACTATATGGATGAAGCCGAGCGCTGCCATCGGCTGGGCTATATCGCCTACGGCAAGCTACTCGCCATGGGCACCCCGGCCGAGCTGGTAAACCAGTCCGGCCTCGTGACCTGGCGCTTGGCCGGCCCAACTGCCGGCGACTTGGTGGCCGAGCTGGAGCACGCGCCCGGGGTGGAGATGGTGACCCGCTTTGGCAATACCCTGCATGTGAGCGGCAGCGAGCAAGCCACGCTGGCCACTACGCTGCGGCCCTATCAGGACCGCTCCGACCTGAATCTGCAACACGGCGAACCCGCACTGGAGGATGTCTTTATCCACCTGATGCGGCGGAGCGCCGACAACTACGCCCCACACTGATGCATATACTGATTTCCTGTTTTGGTAGCGCCGGCGACGTCTATCCCTTCCTGGCCATAGGCCAGGCCCTGCGCCAGCGCGGCCATGAGGTAGAGTTGCTTGCCTCCCCTTATTTCCAGCAACGCATCGAGGCTGCCGGCCTGGGCTTTGTGCAGGTCGGCACGCTGGAGGACTACCAACGCGCCGTGGCCGATACCGACCTCTGGCACCCGCGCAAGAGTTTCTCGGTGGTCTGGCAGCATATGCAGGTCCACCTGCGGCAAGCCACCCAGGCGGTGCTGGACCGCGCCAGGCCCGATACGGTACTGGTGGGCAGTACCTTGGCCTGGAGCAGCCGCATGGCACAGGAGAAGCTGGGTCTGCCCGCCGCCACGGTACACCTCTCGCCGAGCTGTATCTTCTCGGCCGAGGACCCCTCGGTCTGGCCAGGGCTCTCGGGTCTGCGCCACTTCCCCGCCTGGCTGGTGCGGCCTATACAGCGCGCCATCGAGAAACTGGCGCTGGACCCGGTGGTACTGCCCGAGCTCAATGCCCTGCGTGCAGACTTCGGCCTGGCCCCGGTACAACGGGTGATGAGCCAATGGAGCCACTCGCCAGACCGGGTGATCTGCGCCTTTCCCGACTGGTTTGCCGCGCCGCAGTCGGACTGGCCGGCCAACAGCATCACCACCGACTTCCCGCGCTGGAACGCCGCCCCGGGCGCCGTACTCGACCCCATGCTGGCGCGCTTTCTGCAATCCGGCCCGCCACCGGTGGGCATCACCCCCGGTTCGGCCATGGCACACGGCAAGCCGGTGTTCGAGCGCGCCCTGGCCGCCTGCGATGCACTGGGACTGCGCGCCGTGGTCATCACACCCTACCGCGACCAGCTGCCGGAAAAGCTGCCGCCTTTTGCCCGCCATGTGAGCTATGTGCCCTTTGACCTTTTGCTGCCCAAACTCGCTGCCTTTGTGCACCACGGCGGCATTGGCACCCTGGCGCAGACCCTGGCGGCCGGAGTGCCGCAGTTGATTACGCCCTTTGCCCATGACCAGTTCGACAATGCCTTGCGGATACAAAAGCTCGGCGCCGGCCTCAGCGTGGCACCGCTGGCCAGCACCGCCAAGTGGACGCGTGCCCTGCACCAGTTGGTTGGCAACGAAGCCATCGCCGAGGCTAGCCACCGCTGGGCGGTGCGTAGCCATGAGGCGGAACCGGCGGCCAATCGGATTGCCACGCAGATCGAGCAATTGCAGCGCAAGGGTCAGACGCCATGAGCCAGTTCTTCAGCCTTGGCCGCCTCCTGGCGGTGATGCGCAAGGAGTTCATCCAGCTCCGCCGCGACAGGCTGACCTTTGCCATGATGATCGGCATTCCGCTCCTGCAGCTCACCCTGTTCGGCTTTGCCATCAATGGCGACCCCAAGGGCCTGCCCACCGTGGTGGTGGCGGAAGAGCAAAGCACCTTCAGCCGTTCCCTGGTGGCTGCGCTCACCCAGTCTGGCTACTTTACCTTGTTGCGCTCACAGACCAGCGCCGCCGAGGCCGGCGAGATGCTGGCACGTGGCGAGGCGCAGTTTGCCTTCACCATACCGGCGGGCTTTGAGCGCAAGCTGATCCGCGGCGAACGACCCGCCCTGCTGCTGGAGGCCGATGCGACCGACCCCAGTGCCACCGGCAACGCCATTGCCGCCGTGCAGCAGCTCAGCAGCACCGCCTTGAGCCATGACCTACGCGGCCCGCTGGCCAACCTGGCACCCGGCACCACGCCCTTTGAGGTGCGCATCCAGCGCCGCTACAACCCCGAGGGCATTACGCAGTACAACATCGTGCCCGGGCTGATGGGGGTGATCCTGACCATGACCATGATCATGATGACCGCGCTCGGGATTACCCGAGAGGTGGAGCGCGGCACCATGGAAAACCTGCTGGCCACGCCGGTGCGGCCTATCGAGGTCATGGTGGGCAAGATCGCGCCGTATATCCTGATCGGCTATGTGCAGGTGAGCGTGATCCTTCTGGCCGCCCGCTTTATCTTCTCGGTCCCCTTTGTGGGCAGCTTCTGGCTGCTGATGGCTTGCGTGCTGCTATTCATCGCCGCCAATCTTACTGTCGGCATCACCATCTCCAGCGTGGCCCGTAACCAGACCCAGGCCATGCAGATGACCTTTTTCTTCTTCCTGCCCTCGATGCTGCTGTCGGGCTTCATGTTCCCCTTCCGCGGGATGCCGCATTGGGCACAGGCCATCGGCGAGGTGCTGCCGCTGACGCACTTTTTGCGTTTGATACGCGGGGTGATGCTCAAGGGCAGCGACGCACTGACCCTCTGGCCCAGCGTATGGCCGCTGTTGTTGTTCATTGGGGTCGTGATGGGGGTGGGATTGAAGCGCTTCAGGCGGACGTTGGATTAGCTGCCTTGGTGGCGCCTGCCGCCATACGCCAGCATGGCGTACCGTCGGCGGCCGTTCTACACTGCGCCCAAACAACCCGGCCCCACCATCATGTCCCTCGACGACGACATCGATATCCTCGCCCGCCAGGAGCGGATGCTCTGCTTTCCCTCCTTCGACGCCGATACCGCCTGGGAGCTGGGCACCCAACTACGTGAGTTGGCGCAGGAACGCGGGGTGAGCGTGGCAATCGAAGTCGAACTCTATGGCCTGACCGTGTTCAGCTGCTATATGCCCGGTACCAACCCCGACCACGCCGACTGGATACGCCGCAAACGCAATGTGGTGCAGCGCTTTCGGCGCAGTTCCTACGCCATGGGCCTGCAGCTCAAACAAAAGAACACCACCCTGGAAGCCCAGCAGGGCCTGCCCGAACGGGACTACGCCACCCACGGTGGCTGCTTCCCCATCCGCCTGGTGGGCAGTGACTGCATCGGTACCCTTGCCGTATCCGGGTTACCGCAGCGCGACGACCACGCCATTGTGGTGGAGGTGCTGGCGGGCTATCTGGATCAGCCGCTAGCCGATCTGGCCTTGCCGCCACGGCCGCAATAGCGGTTTAATCCGCCCCATTCGGCCCCGCTGCGGGCCATAGATGAACCCCAACTGAGGCGCATGATGAGCGATAGCGACAAGGAATTCTTCGACCGGGCAGATGCCTTCCTGCAACTGGCCAACGAAAACTGCACCGAGAACAACCTGGGCGAGGTCACCGCCTCCTTGATGTACGCCTCCGCGCGCTTCAACACCTGGGTGCAGGCTCTGGGCGTCGACTCGGGCGCTGAGCTCGCCAAGGGCAAGGACAAGGCGATCGCTTACTTCCTGGAGCAGTACAAGGCCATGCTGGAAGAGAACTTCGAGGACTACGCCGACGGCTTTGATGAATACATGAAGGACTGAGCACCAAGCTCAACCGTGCAGGCGCCGCGAGTCATCCGGCGCCTGTGTTCTTTCCAGCATGCCGTAGTCCCGCAGCACCACGGCCACCCGGAGCCGGTAGTCGGCAAAGATGCCAGCCCGGCCGGCCGATTGGGCCAGGCGGTGCGCCTCCCGCCGGCGCCATTGCGCCACCGCGTCTTCATCTCGCCAGAACGAAAGCGACAGGAGCTTGCCGGACTCGCTCAGGCTCTGAAAACGCTCGATCGAGACAAAGCCGTCCATGGCCTCCAGCTCTGGCCGCAGGCTCGCTGCCAGAGCCAGATAGTCGTTCGCCCTGCCCTCAGTAGGCCGTACCTCGAAGATCACCGCGATCATGCTGTCTGCACCGGTAGTTGGTTGAGCGTGCCGACCACGCCCTCTACAAAGCTGCGCTCCTCGCGGAGGATAAAGCGCAGTGTCTGCGCCATGGCAAAGTTCTCCCGTCCGGCCGGGTCGGTCTTGAGGCGCAGACGGTAGGCCTCGTAGGCAGCCAGGCTGTCGAAGCTGATCAAGCCCCAGGCAATATCGTTACTACCCTCGTGCGGCAGGAAATAACCCAGCAGATGGCCGCCGCAGCGCGGGATGATGCGACCCCAGTTTTCGGCATACTGGCGAAAGGCCTCGCGCTGGAAAGGGTCGATCTGGTAGCGGATAAAACAGGTAATGGGCATGACAGGCTCCGTGTGGGTACGGCGCCAAGATAGCCCGCAGCGGGTGAGCGATGGTTCGTCCTAGGTCGAACCATGTAAGATCAAGCCATGAAAGATGGCCCCAATATCGCCCGCATCGCCGCACTGATCGGCGACCCTGCCCGCGCCGAGATCCTGACCGCGCTGATGGCCGACCGCGCTCTGACGGCGACCGAGCTTGCCGAGGTAGCCGGTATCACCAAGCAGACGGTGAGCGCCCATCTGGCCAAGCTCTTGGAAGCCCAGTTGATCGCCGTGGCCCAGCAAGGCAGGCACCGTTACTTCCGGCTGGCGGGGGCAGACATTGCCCAATTGCTGGAAGCCTTGATGGGCGTGGCCTTCCGTACTGGAGCGGTAAGGCTGCGCAACAGCCCGCGCGAACCGGCACTGCGCAAGGCGCGGATCTGCTACGACCATCTGGCAGGCGAGCTGGGGGTCAAGGTCTACGAAGCGCTGCTGCAGCAAGGCGCGCTGCAGGAGGAAGCTGGGCAACTCATGCTCAGCGAGCATGGTCGGGCCTGGTTTGTGGGCTTGGGTATCGACGTTGCAGCCCTCGTCAGCCAACGCCGCCACTTCTGCCGCCCCTGTCTGGACTGGGGTGAACGGCGCCACCACCTTGCCGGCGCATTGGGCAGCGCCCTGCTCCAGCGCATAGAAAATCTGGGCTGGGCACGTCGCCAGGCGGGCTCCCGCGTCATCCGCTTCGAGCCCCACGGCGAGCGTGCCCTGTTGGAAAGTCTCTCAGCTATCCCATCCCGCTAGTTACAAGCTATCGACCGAGCGTAAAAAAAAGAAAAAATATTAGGGTTCTCTCATCCATTTGGGTGATGTGCGAACCGCGCGCAACCGCTAATCTTGGTTCCAGAAAAGAGCAGGAGGAAAACCCCTTGCGCGTCTGGCAGCCCGGCACGCAAGGTCACAACAAGGCTGATTTGATATAGCTTATTCAGGTAGTAATCGGGATACATAGCGGTACCCAGGTGCAGGTGGAGGAATACAATCAAAAAAACGGGGCGCCTCTCGGCAGCCCCGTTTCA
>NZ_DATCSC010000127.1:0-54551 GCF_036568685.1 Chitinimonas sp. | reverse complement strand
GCTCTCGGTCATCTGCGTCACCGCCGCTGCCATGGCCGCCGCCGCATCGCTCTGGCTGACCGAGCCGGTCGAGACCTCGCTGGAACGCGACGATACCGTCTCGGCCATCTCGCCGATGCTGTCCGCGCTCTCGCGTATCTGTCGGATCAGCTCCCGCAGTTGGGCCTGCATCTCGTTGATCCGGTACAAGAGGCTGCTGCCGTCGCCCGACTTGAGGGCGATGCCGGTATCCAGCTGGCCCGAGGCGATGCGCTGTACCACGTCCACCGTATAGGCCGGCTCGCCGCCGAGCTGGCGGATCAGGTCGCCGGCGAGCTTGAGCCCCACCAGCAGCATGGCCACCAAGGTGATCGCCACCACCGTGAGCAGGGTCACGCTATTGCGCCAGAAGGCGGCCGACACATCGTCCACATAGATGCCGCTACCCACAATCCAGCCCCAGGGCTCAAAGCCCTTCACGTAGGAGATCTTGGGCACCGGTTTGTCGGCACCCGGCTTGGGCCACAGGTAGTCGACAAAACCCTCGCCCTTGGCCTTCACCACGTTCACGAATTCGACGAACAGGTGCTTGCCGGCCGGGTCCTTGTTCTCGCTCAGGTTCTTGCCGTTCAGCTCAGGCTTGATCGGATGCATGATCATGACGGGCGTCATATCGTTGATCCAGAAGTACTCGCTCTTGTCGTAGCGCAGCGACTGGATTTGCGCCTTGGCCCGTTCCTGCGCCTCGGCGCGGCTCAGCTTGCCGCTTTGCTCGAGTGCATAGTTGGCAACGATAACGCCGTGCGCCACCTCGATCAGATTGCGGGTCTTCTGCTGCCGGTCTTCCATCAGCGTTGCACGCTGGCTGCTAAGGGCGGTCACCGCCACCACCAGCAGACCGACGAGCGCGATCAACACCAGCAGCAGCAATTTGCTGCGCATGCTCATCTGCTTCATTGCCGTCTCCATCCTGTTCTTGTGGTCAAGTCGCTCTCGGGCGCCATCGTCTTTATAGACGGCCCCGGTGCGCCAACCCCAGCTTACAGGCTGTATGGCAGCTTGCTAACCACCCGCGGTAAAACTCACCTCCAGTGTGCCTTCGGCGCCTTCCAGCCATAGCCGCCAGTCACGGCGGCCCTGCACACACAAGGGCAAAACCACCTGGGCGGCCAGTTGGCCGTCTGCCTGGGCCTGCAGCGGTACGGCGATGGGGCCCATATCCATGCCCACCATGCCAAAGCGCGCGGTCAGCGGTGCCTTGCCACCCGCCACTTGCAACTGAAAGGGTTTGAGACCGGAGGGCGTGGCGCTGGCACGGATGGTCACGGCCTGCCCGGCGATCTCCGCACGGCAGGCCTGCGTCAGGTCGGGGCAATTCGCTTGTACCGATGCCCGGGGTGGCGGCTGACGCAACCAACTGGCCAGGCCCAGCAGTGCAGCCAGGCCCAGTAGCGCCAGGCCCAGACCGACTGCAGGCTTCACAGCCAGGCCGCCCTGAGCGAGGCCACACCTTGCGCCCCGGCGGCATGCGCCTCGACCAGATCGCTGAGCTGCAGGCCGCCTATGCCGTAGACCGGGAAGGGCCAGCCCTGCCCCACCAAGACCTCAAAGCCCGCCCAACCCAGGCCAGGTTGTCCAGGGTGGCTGGCGGTGGGCTTGATGCTGCCCAGTACCGCATAGTCGACACCCAGCTTGGCCGCCTGGGCAAGCTCGGCCAGGTTATGGACCGAAGCGCCGCACCAACCCTCGGGGCGAGTCTCGGTCTGCATCAATACATGGGCAGGCAGGTGCGACCCGTCGGCCGGCGTGGCCGCCTGAACGGCCGGGTGACCGTGCAGCAAGAGCTTGGCGCCATGGGCTGCCATACGTGGCTGCACCTTGGCCAGCAAGGCCGCATAGGCAGCGTCGTCCAGGCCCGGCTCACGCAGTACCAACCAGCGCAGGCCCTCAGCCAGCCGGATCTCCAGCTTGGCCAGCCAGGCGGCCTCGCCCAGACCGGCGACGTTGGAGAAAGCCAGTTGCTCAGGTAGCTGCAGGCCTCGCAGGATGGGCGTATTGGCCGGCAGCACCGGCTCCACGCTCAAGGCGCCCGGCTGCTGCCAGGCAAACTGCTGGCCCTCGTGCGGGTGGGGTTCACCCAGCCAGCCAGTGACTTTGAAGAAATTGAGCCGCACATGGGCGTGCGGGTAGGTAAAGGTCTGCACCAGCCAGGGGCGGGCATCGGTCACCGTCACCCCCATCTCCTCATGCAGCTCGCGCGCCAAGGCCTCGGCGGCAGTCTCGCCGGCCTCCAGCTTGCCGCCTGGGAATTCCCACCAGCCGGCATAAGGTTTGCCCTCGGGGCGGGAGCCAAGCAGGAACTGGCCATCGGGCCGGATCAATATCCCGGCCGCCACATGGGTGGTCTTGATTTCACTCACATCGTCTCCAGCGTCAGCTCAGGCCCGCTCGCGGCCGGCCCAGTCCTTGGCAAACTGCCAGGCCACCCGACCGGAACGGGAACCACGGCCCAGCGCCCAGTTCAGCGCAGCACGTTCAATCGTTTCATCCCAGTCGCCTACGCCAAATTCGCGTAACCAGTGCTTCGCCGCGGCCAGGTACTCATCCTGGCTGAAGGGGTAGAAGCTCAGCCACAGACCAAAGCGCTCGGAGAGGCTGATCTTCTCCTCCACCGCATCGGCCGGGTGAATCTCGCCATCCACATGGCGGGTACGGGCGTTTTCGTCGAAGTATTCCGGCAAGAGGTGGCGCCGGTTGGAAGTGGCGTAGATCAGCACATTGGCCGAACGCGCCGCCACGCTGCCATCCAGCACCGACTTCAGTGCCTTATAGCCACCCTCGCCCTCCTCGAAGCTCAGGTCATCGCAAAACAGGATAAAGCGCTCCGGCCGGCCAGCGATCTGCGCCACGATATCGGGCAGGTCGCACAGGTCTTCCTTGTCTACCTCCACCAGCCGCAAACCCTGGCCAACGTATTCGTTGAGCACGGCCTTGATCAGGGACGACTTGCCGGTGCCGCGTGCGCCGGTCAGCAGCACATTGTTGGCCAAACGGCCGGCTACGAACTGGCGGGTATTGCGATCAATCTCGGCCTTCTGCGGCTCGACGTTCTGGATGTCGGAGAGGCGGATCAGCTGCGGTTGGTGCACGGCCTCCAACCAGCCCACGGCGGTACCGAGCGCCACCTTCTTGCGCCAGCGAAAGGCCGGTGCGCTCCAGTCGGGTGCCTGCCCGATGGGCGGCAAGAGGGCTTCCAGACGGTTCAGCAAATTGGCGTAGTCGAACAGGCTCATGCACGTCTCCCTCAGCGGCGCGGCCGGTCCAGCCGGCGTGCCGTAGCCTTGCCGACCAGCCACATGGCCGCGCCGTAGAACAAACCGGCCGAGCCCCAGATGGCCGCATTCCGGAAGACAAACTCCGGGGTCAGCTGCGCCGGCATGGGCAGGCCAAACAGCACCGGCCCTGCCGTAAACAGCACGCACATGGGCAGGCCCCAGCGCAGCAGCCCTACGTCGAGCAGGAACAGCACAAAGCCGCGCTGCTCCAGCTGCCGCCACTGGGCCAGTTTCTCCGCATCAGTCCTGCGTTGCCAGAAAGCCATGGCCCAACCTCGCTTAGCTGCGGTAGTCCGCGTTGATCTTCACATAGTCGTAGGAGAAATCGCAGGTCCACACGGTAGCGTCGACCGCACCGCGGTTCAGCACCACCCGGATCAGGATCTCGGCCTTGTTCATGACACGCTGGCCGTCCTCCTCGCGGTAGGCCGGGTTGCGGCCGCCGCGGGTGGCGACCAGCACGTCGTCCAGATAGAGGTCCAGCTGATCGACGTCGAGGTCGTCAATGCCGGCATAGCCGATGGCCGCCAGGATACGGCCCAGGTTGGGATCGGAGGCAAAGAAGGCGGTCTTCACCAGCGGCGAGCGGCCGATGGCGTAGCCCACGGCCTTGCACTCGGTCTCGTCGCGGCCACCCTCGACCTGTACGGTCATGAACTTGGTGGCGCCTTCGCCATCGCGCACGATGGCCTGTGCCAGGGTCTGCGCCACCTCGGTCACAGCGCCACGCAGGACGGCATAGTCGGCACCGGCGGCATCGGTGATCTCGAGGCCGGACTGGCCGGTGGCGATCAGCATGAAGCTGTCGTTGGTCGAGGTATCGCCATCGATGGTGATGCAGTTGAAGGAGCGGTCGGCAGCGTGCTTGACCAGCGCCTGCAGCAGCGGTTGCGGCAGCTTGGCGTCGCAGGCCAGGTAGCCCAGCATGGTCGCCATATTGGGGTGGATCATGCCGGCGCCCTTGGCAATGCCGGTGATGGTGATGGTCTTGCCGGCGATCACCACCTGCTTGCTGGCCGCCTTGGAGACCACGTCGGTGGTCATGATGGCCTCGGCCGCCTCGGCCCAGTTGGCCGGCGCCAGGTTGGCCACCGCCTGCGGCAACGCGGCCACGATCTTCTCGTGCGGCAGCGGCTCCAGGATCACGCCGGTCGAGAAGGGCAGTATCTGCTCACGTGCCACGCCCATCTCCTGCGCCAGGGCATCGCAAACCTTGAGCGCACGCTCGCGGCCATCCAGGCCGGTGCCGGCATTGGCATTGCCGGTATTCACCACCAGCGCGGCCGGGGTGGCCTGCGCCAGGTGTTCACGGCACAGCTGCACCGGTGCCGCGCAGAAACGGTTCTTGGTGAACACACCCGCCACCGTACTCCCCGCCGCCAACTTCATGACCAAGACGTCCTTGCGGCCGGGTTTCTTGATGCCGGCCGAGCCGATACCCAGCGTAATGCCGGGCACAGGAAACAGGGAGGCGGGGTCAGGGGCAGTCAGGTTGACGGGCATGGGGGGAGTCCTTGGTTGGGAAGCAGAATTGCTGCGCTGCAGAAAAGCCGGATTGTAACCGCCCAGGGGCCTCGTCCATAGACCTGTGGCAAGGGAATTTCACCCTGCTGGCACAAGGGGATGCACGCCCTTGCCCTGCACCGGCCGCAGGCGGCTGGACGGCGCGGTATCATGGCGGCCTGACCACCGCCACTTGCAAGGCATCCCATGTTCACACCCGACACCTACCGCGCCCGGCGCGCTACGCTGGCCCAAGCCGTCGGCAGCGGCCTGATCCTGCTGCTCGGCAATGCCGACAGCCCCATGAACTACGGCGACAATATCTACCACTTCCGCCAGGACTCGAGCTTCCTGTACTACTTCGGCATAGACCTGCCGGGCCTGGCGGCCGTGATCGACGTGGAAGCCGATACCGCCACCCTGTTTGGTGACGATGGCGGCATAGACAGCATCGTCTGGACCGGCCCCCTGCCTACGCTGGCCGAACAGGCTGCCGCCGTGGCGATCAGCCTCACCCAGGGCACGGCCAAGCTCGCCGGCACCGTGGCCAAGGCGCGCGACACCGGCCGCACCGTGCACTACCTGCCGCCCTACCGGGCCGAGCACCGCCTGTGGCTGGCGGAGCTGTTGTCGCTCTACGTCGGCGCGGTGGATGCCGGGGTTTCCGAGCGGCTCACCCAAGCCGTGATCGCGCAGCGCTCGGTCAAGTCCGAGGCTGAGATCGCCGAAATGGAAAACGCGCTCGGCATCGCCCAGCGCATGCACCTTTTGGCCATGCGCAGCAGCCGCCCCGGCATACGCGAGCAGGAAGTGGTCGGGCTCATGGAAGGCCTGGCCGCGAGCCAGGGCCGCGCACTGGCCTACCCCATCATCTTCAGCCGCGATGGTCACATCCTGCACAACCACGGCCACGGCTACACCCTCAAGGCCGGCGATCTGGTGGTCAACGACAGCGGTGCCGAAAGCCCGCTGCACTACGCCAGCGACATTACCCGCACCATCCCGGTCGGCGGTCGCTTCAGCGAGGTGCAGAAGGTGGTCTACCAGGCGGTACTGGATGCGCAGCTTGCCGCCATCAATACCATGCAGCCCGGCACTCCCTACCGCGAGGTGCACGACCTGGCCGCCCGCGTACTGGTCAAGGGCGTGACTGAGCTCGGTCTCTTCCGCGGCCCGGCCGACGAGGTCGTCGAGAGCGGCGCCTATGCCCTCCTCTTCCCCCACGGCCTGGGACACCATATCGGTCTGGATGTGCACGATATGGAAGCGCTCGGCGAAAACCGCGTCGGCTACGGCGAAGGCGTGGAACGCAGCAGCGACTTCGGCCGTCGCTCGCTACGGCTGGGCCGCCCGCTACGCGAGGGTTGGGTGGTGACGGTGGAGCCGGGTGCTTACTTTATCCCCGCGCTGATCGAGCGCTGGGCAGCCGAACAGCGCCACGCCGGGCTGATCGACTACGCCAAGTTCCAAGAGCTGCGTGAGCTCGGCGGCATCCGTATCGAGGACGATGTGCTGGTCACCGCCAGCGGGGCGCGCGTGCTCGGACCCGACATTCCCAAGCGTGTTGCGGAAGTCGAAGCACTGGCCAGCCAGTAAGACCTGTTCCATTGCAGCCCGGCGCCAGCGCCGGCTAGACTGCCCGCCCGGCCGGCACTGCCCGGCCCGGGCGGCGGGCAATGCCGGCCGCACCACAACAACAAGTCCAAGAGGTGTCGTTCCATGCTGCACCGTACCGCCATAGCGCTGGCTATTTGCCTGCTGCTGCCCCCGGCCCTCGCCGATGAAGGCATGTGGACCTTCGACAATCCGCCGCTGAGCCGGCTGGACAAGACCTACGGCTTTCAGCCCAGCGCCGCCTGGCTCGCCCATCTGCAACAGGCAGCGGTCAACTTTGGCGCTTCGTCGTCCTTTGTTTCGCCCGACGGCCTCCTGCTCACCAACCACCACGTGGCCCTGGGCTGCATCGACAAACTCTCCAGCCCGGCGCGCGACCTTGCCCACAACGGCTATGTGGCACACCAGCGCTACGAGGAACTGCGCTGCCCCGGCAGCATGGCGCGCGTGCTGCGCTCCAGCGAGGACGTCACCCAGCAGGTGGTCGAAGCCAGCAAGACCGCCAGCGGTGGCGATGCCGTCACCGCAATGCGCAAGCGTGCCATCGCCAGGCTGGAGGCGGACTGCAAGCAGCAGACCGGCCTTGCCTGCGAGGTGGTGCCGCTCTACAAGGGATCGCTCTACCATCTCTATCGCTACAAGGAATGGGACGACGTCCGCCTGGTATTCGCGCCCGAGTACCAGGCCGCCTTTTTTGGTGGCGATGCCGACAACTTCGTTTACCCGCGCCATGCCCTCGACTTTGCGCTGCTACGGGTCTACGAGAACGGCCAGCCGGTGCGGCCGGTCCACTACCTGAAGCTCGCCAAGCGGCCGGTGGCCGAGGGCGATTTGGTCTTCGTCGCCGGCCACCCCGGTGCCACCGATCGCCTGCTGACCCAGGCCCAGCTCGCCACCCTGCGTGACATCACCCTGCCAATCAAGCTGGCCAGCCTAAAGCGCCAGCAAGCCGAGCTGCATGCCTACTCGCAGCGCTCGCCCGAGGCGGCGCGGCAGGCACTGGACCGCTTGTTCGGCACCGAGAACGGTCTCAAGTCCGGTCTGGGCCAGGAGGCCGCCCTGCTCGACCCCAAGACCACGGCACAGAAGGAGGCGGATGAGCAGCAGTTCCGCACCGCATACCATCAGCAAGGTCTGGCGGGCGACCCATGGGCGGAGGCCGAAGCCGCCAGCAAACGTGAGGCATCCCGGGCCAAGGAACTGTGGGCACTTGGCTACGGCTACCGCACCCTGTTTGAGTATGCCGGCCAGTTGGTCGAACAAGCCTACGAACGGCAACTGCCGGAAAGCGAGCGGCTCAATGCCTACCGCAGCGCAGGTCTGCCCGAGATCGAGCGCCGCCTGCGTGCCAAGGTGCCGTTCTACAAGGACCTGCAGGTTGCCGTACAGGCGGGCTACTTTGCCGAGGCCGAACAGCTGCTCGGCAAGGGCCACAGCTTTGTGCGCACCGTGCTGATGGATGCCACGCCGCAGGAAGCCGCCGAGAAGGCCATCCGCAATAGCAAGCTCGATGACGTGAACGAGCGCATCCGCCTGCTGCAAGGCGGCGTGGCGGCCATCGAGGCCTCGGACGACCCCTTGCTACAACTGGCCCGCAAGGTCTACCCGCTGCGTCGCGAGCTGGTGCGCTACCAGGAAACCCAGATCGAAACGCCAAGCAAGCAGGCCGCCGAACAGCTCGGCCAGGCCCGCTTCGCGCTGTACGGCCGCGAGCTACCACCCGATGCCACCGCCACACTGCGCCTGAGCTACGGCAAGGTTGCCGGCTACCAGGCAGGCGGCATCAGCACACCGTGGAAAACCACCTTCGGCGGCCTGTATGCCCGCGCCGACAGCTTCGATGGCAAACCACCCTTCGATCTGGCCCCCAAGGTCGCCGCCGCGCGCAGCAAGGTGGTACCCAGCACCCCGCTCAACTTCGTGACCACCGCCGACATCATCGGCGGCAATTCCGGCTCGCCAGTGGTGAATCGCGACGGCGAATGGGTGGGTCTGATCTTCGACAGCAATCTGGAGAGTCTGGGTAATCGCTTTGCCTATAGCGATACCACCGCCCGCTCCAGCGCGGTCGACGCCCGTGCCATCCTGCATGCCCTGGAGCGCATCTATGGTGCCCCCGAGCTGGCCAGGGAGCTGCGCGGCGGAAAGTAAGCGACGCCCGTCAACAAAAACGGCAGCCTAGGGCTGCCGTTTTGGGTTACTCACGCAGGGATCAGAATTTGAGTTCAAGTGAGGCCCGTACCACCGTACTGCTGGGGGTGATGGTGTCCTGCACCAAGCGACCGCGGGTATCCACATAACGGCTCTGGGCCAGATTGTCCTGGTGCAAGACATTGGAGAGCGAGACCCTGAGCTGCATCTTGGGGTCGAACTTCCACAGCGCGTAGCCATCCAGCACCCGCTTGGCGCTGTTGTAGCTGTATTGCGCGTCCGACAGACGGACCGAACCGCCGCCCTGGAAGCTGAAGTTGCCACCCACGGTCAGCGGCAGGCTGTCGAGCTTGTAATCCAGCCCCAGGTTGGCGCTGACCGGGGTCTGCGAATCCAGCCGGTTGTTCGGTCCCGGCACCTTGTCCACGGTCGACCAGGCGCGGGTGTAATTGGCCCGAAGGTCGATCGCCGGCGCGGTGGGCATGACCGCCTTGAGCCGGAATTTGGCTTCCAGTTCTATGCCACGGGTGTTGGCGTTGCCCTTGTTGAGTGGCTGGCTGATCCAGCGGCCGTTGACCAAGGAAAGATCGCGCAGGGTCACGTCCGAGATACGGCGCACAAAGGTGCTGGCGCTCAGCAAACCACCCTCGCTGAGGTAGTGCTCGTAAGCAAGATCCAGGCCCCAGGCCAGCTCGGGCTTGAGGTCCGGGTTACCCTGGTAGTCCGGGCTGTTCTGGGTATTGTTGACCGAGATATAACGGCGCGGGATCAGGTTACCGGTATTGGGTGCCTTATAGGTCCGGGTCAGGCCAAAGCGCAGCTGGTCGTTCTTGGTGTCCGGGATCTTCCACAGCACCTGAGCCAGCGGGCTGACCACGCTGGAACGGTTCTGCGCCGAGGGGATGGTGTTGCCCGTGCTGCGGGTATTGAGCCCTTCCCAGCGCAGGCCGGCATAGGCCGACCAGCGCGGGTTGATGGTCCACTCGTCCTGGGCGAACAGCGCGAGGCGGCTCACCTTGGCGACGTAGTCCTCATCGATATTGATGCTGGGCCGGCCGTCGAAGTTCTGGTCGCGCTGGATGCGATCTTCGCCGCGTTCGCTGTATTCGCCATCCCAGCCCACGGCCAGCACATGGTCCTCGAAGCTGGGGCTGGAATACTTGCCGTTCAGGGTGTAGCCCTTGTCCAGCGCACCCGAGGTTACGGTACGGCGCAGGCCCTGCTGCATATTCTGGTCATAGCCCAGTAGCACAACCTCGGAGCGGCGCTTGTTGAAGTTCACACCGAACTTGGTATCGAGCTTGCCGTCGTTGGCGAGCTTGTGCACCCAGTTGAGATTGCTGCGCAGCATCTCCCAATGCACATCGATATGGGTGTCGTTATTGGGGTAGGCCGGCTGATCGCCCAGCTCGGTCACCGCCCGCTCGAATACGCCGCTCTTGTACTGGTTGACGCTGGCAAAGCTCTGCGAGGTCAGTGTCTCGCCCTCGCCGAACTTCCAGTTCAACCGTGGTGCCAGGTTGATCGAGTTGTAGTGGTCGTCGCGCGTGGTATTGGTGTAGCGCAGCTGCGTCGCGGTCTGGCCGTCATCGCTACGATCTACCGTGGTCAGCGGCCGATCCGCCCGGTTCAGGATCAGATTGGCTGCAAGGCTGTAGGAGAAGTTGCCGTCTCGGTCCGACCATTGGCCGTTTACGCTGGGCGAATAACGGTCGCTCTCCTCGGCCAGATTGAGCTTGAGCTCCTTCTGGGCGGTATGCACAGCCTTCTTGAGTACGATATTGATTGCCCCGGCAATGGCCTGGGTACTGAATTCCGCAGTGGCGGCACGCATGACCTCGATGCGCTCGATCAACTCGGGCGAGACCGAGTCCAGCGAGAAGCCCGGAGGTGCCGGCTCGCCATTGAGCAGTATCTGGGTGTAGCCGCTACCCAGCCCCCGCATGCGGATCTCGCCACCACGGCCCTGCACGCCGCCTATGGTCACGCCCGGCAGGCGCTTGAGCACATCGGCCAGGGTGCTGTCGCCATAACGGACGATCTCCTCACGGGTCACCACCACCTTGGCGGCAGTGGACAGGCGCCGCTCGTCGGTAGCCTGGCTGCCCCGCACATTGATCTTGTCGTCGGCAGGCGGTGCAGCCGGTGCCGGTTTGACATCGTCAGCGTAGGCCTGCAAGGCGCAGGCGACCAGCAGGAGAAGCCGGCAAGGGCGGAAAGCAAGGTGTTTCAAAGGCATGGGCAGCAATAGGCGGGAAATAGAAAAACGCGCGAGCATGCCACGATAGCGTGTCGCGCGTGGTATCGGATCGGGCCGGCGTTGCATACGCACAACCCGGCCATTCAACGCAGCAAGGCAGGCGAGCGCTTGGAAGGCAAGGACTTGGCGCTGACCTGCACGCTGACCGGCACCGCGTCGTCCACCACCTCCAACGCCATGCTGTCCAGCCAGACCCGGCCCCGACCATTCAGCAGTACCCCGTAGGAGAGTCGTTCAGCATCGGCCGGGATATCCAGCACCACACTGTAGCGGGTCCAGTCACGACTGCCCTGCAGCTTCAGGTCCTGGCTGTTGTAGAAGGCGCTAGCGAATTCGTCCGGGCTGTCCGCGCGCATCCACAACCCGGTCCTGCCCGTCACGTCGCGGTAGCGCAGCCAGCCGCTCAGGCGCACCCGCTTGCCGGCATAGTCGGCTGGGTCAAATTCCGTCATCAGGGTGCCAAAGCCATCCCCCTTGCCCCGGATATGCTGCAAGGAACCGGCACCATGGCCGGACAAGGTATTCCGGGTATCAAGATCGATCTGGTACTCAAGGCTGCGGCTGCCGGCCAGCAGCCAATCGGCGGGCAGGCTGGCGGCCTTGGCTAGCGGGGTAGCGAGACTACCGGCCAACACCAGCAGGCTCAGGGTACGCGGGGACAATAGGGCGAGATACATGGTTTTCCTCCTCTTCTGTTTTCACGGCGCGGCCTATCCGCTGCCGGCGCCAATCTAGGGCGCGCCGTTTTACAAAACCATGGCCTGCGTCGTATCCTGTGTCACGGTCGGCAGTTCACCCAGGCGTCGCCGTCCCTCTCGGGACACGCTAAACCTGCCAGGCAATCTCTTCCTCGCGCCCGCTCCAAGGAGCTACGGCGTTGCTTGGCTCGAACCTCGAGTGCCAAGCCAGAACGGCGACCATGGCATACCCTCTGCGGTAGGCACGACGACAAGGATTCGACCATGTCCCGTCCCGTTTTTCCGTTTCACGCCGCCGATATCTCCCTGCTTGCCCGTTCGCTCTGTAAGCAATGGCAGGAAGAAACCACGCATCCCGGCCATGTGCAGATGCTCAATATGCTGGCGCGCGCCATCGGCTTTCAGAACTTCCAGCACTTCCGCGACCAGACCGAGGCCATCGCGCCATTAAACGAGGCGCCCAGCCCGGCCGAGCCGGATGATGCCGCCCAGCGTGCCGCCACCACCCAGGCCGGCACCGTCAACGCCAACCGACTGCTACGCCACTTCGACCAGCAGGGCCGGTTGCAACGTTGGCCAGGCAAATTCTCCGAGCAACTACCGGTGCTATGGACCTTGTGGGCACGCATCCCGGCCCGCCGCGACCTGAGCGAGCGCG
This sequence comes from Chitinimonas sp., assembly GCF_036568685.1. Taxonomy (GTDB): domain Bacteria; phylum Pseudomonadota; class Gammaproteobacteria; order Burkholderiales; family Chitinimonadaceae; genus Chitinimonas. The sequence goes on along the minus strand of NZ_DATCSC010000127.1, from coordinate 42,353 downwards.
AGGTCAACGACTACATCCGCTTGGGGGAGAGCCTGGGCGACCATGTGCTGCTGCGGCGCGAGCTGGTGAACTACAAGCTGCTATCCCGCACCCTCGACGGACGCGTCTATCGGCGCCTGGAACAACCCCTGCCGCCGGAGCTGCTGGAACTGGTGCGTACCGTGCTCGGCCGGAGCGCGGCATGACGCCGATGGCCCTGCAGTCCGCCACCCCACGGATACGCCCCATGCCCATCGAACTCAAACCCTACGACCCCACCCAGGCCGAGCAGCTGGCCAGGTGGCACGACCAACAGCCCGGCTACGAGGCCGAGCTGGGCGAGACTGTCCCGCTGGCCGATGCCGCTCGCGGCAACGGCCGACAGGCCCTCGTCGCCTGGCAGGGCGGTACCCTGCTGGGCTACGTCGGCTGGGTGCTGCTAGGGGTGCCGCAAGATGGTTGCGCCTATGGCTCACCCCTGGTCGCGAGCGATATCCGCGCCGCCACGCTGCTGGTCGATGCGGTCCGCCGGGCCTGCCGGCAAGCCGGCGCGAGCCGCCTGCGCATCAGCGCCCGCCAGGTCGAGCGCACCAAGCGGCAGGCGCTGGAGGCGGCAGGCTTCACACCCTTGTTCGACTTCGTCCACCTGGAGGCAAGCCTGCCATTGGGTGGCCTTGCCGAGCTGCCCAACGGTCTTCGCAGCGTGCCCTTTCGCGAGATCGACTGGAGCAAGGCGCAGGCCTGTTATGCCGAAACCTTTGCGGGGGTGCCCAATGCACCGACGCCGGAGGTCGATGTCATGCAGGAAGAGTGGTCGCAGGCCGACTGGCGGGCCAGCTGCGTACTAGCGGACGACGTGGGTGATTACCAGGCCTTCCTCCTGGTAACCGACGGCGAGGTGGATGCGGTCGGGGTCCGCGCGGGCTGGCGCGGCCGCGAACTGGCCGCCATCCTCTACCGCCGCGCCGGCCCGGCCCTGTTGGCACAGGGAATCACCACGCTACGCAGCATGGTGGCCAGCACCAACCACGCCTCACTAGGCCTGCATCGCAAGCTCGGCTTTTGCGAGCACATGCCCGCCTGGACAGTGTACGAGGCGCACCTCTAGACGCTTGATCCGAGCGCCACGAGCGCAGCGAGGTTCCCCGCCGACGGAGCGGCTGCCAGCGTTCTTGGCGCTTTAGCGCCTAGAATCTGTGCGTGCAAAGCTGCGGAGGGGTGGGATTCAATCAGGGTGAGCCGCAGTGTCAGGCTTCACCGACGATGAGCGCCCGGGTTCCCCGGGCGCCTGAACTGAAGTGTGTCCCTAAGCAAATCTAATTAGCTGACTAAGCGAGCGGCAAGCTGACCTCGACCTGGCAGCCTACCCCTTGCGGCCCGGCCTCGATGCGTACCAGCCCGCCATGCCGTTCGACGATCTCGCGCACGATGGAGAGCCCCAGCCCGGCGCCCTCCGCCGGCAGGTTGTCACCGCGGAAGAAGCGCTGGAACACCTGTTCGCGCAAGGCCTCCGGGATGCCCGGCCCGTTGTCCGACACGCTCAAGAGCCAGGCGCCCGGCTGGCGGTGCAGGGCCACAGTCACCCAGCTGCCGCTGGGGCAATAGCGGCAGGCATTGTCGATCAGATTGCCCAGCATCTCCTGCAAGAGACCGGGGTTGCCCTTGAAGCCGCGTGCCTCTTCCTCGCCCTCGTAACCGAGGTCTATACCGCGCGCCAGAGCCGCCGGCACCATGCGCTCGGTGGTGACGCGCGCCAGTGCCGCCAAGTCCAGCGTTTGATGACCGGCCGCAACGGCGAGACCAGATTCAGCCCGAGCCAGCGACAGCAACTGTTCGGCCGTGTGGCTGGCACGTAGCGCACTCTGCTCGATCTCGCCCAGCACGTTATGGGCGCTGACGATGCGCTCGTCCTTGAGCGCCAGCTGAGCCTGCAGCCGCAAGGCGGCCAAAGGAGTCCGCAGCTGGTGCGCCGCATTGGCGGTAAAGCGCCGCTGCATGCCGATCGCCTCATCCAACCGCGCCATCAGAAGGTTGATGGCGTGGATCAGACCACGTACCTCGCGCGGTGCTACGCCAGGTTCGAGCGGCGCCAGGTTCTCCATGGAACGGCGGGCGGCCTCGGCCTCCAGCGCCGCCAGTGGCGCCAGACCGCTGGCAATGCCGCGCCAGAGTATGCCCACGCTGACCACCATCAGGACACCCATCAGCGCGATCAAACCGAACAGCACATCGCGGATCAGGGTATCGCGCTTGTGGCGGGTCTCACCGACCTCGATCAATACCCGTTCGCCACCCGACAGCGTGGGGGCAATACGGATCAGGCGCAGCCGGCCCAGCGCCGAGGAGAGGTCGCGGTACTGTGCCTGTGCACCCTGCGGCAGTTCGATCAGCGTAGGCTGGGGCAGCCCATGCTGGCCAAGCAGGCGGTCGTGCTCCAAATCGGTAACCCGGTAGACGATCTGGTCGGACTGGTCGGTCAGGAGCACCCGCTGGGCGGAGTCCGGCAAGTCCAGGTGCGCCAGACCATCCCGCCACACCACCTGCTGCGCCAAGCTGGTAGCGAGGTCCAAAAGCGCCCGGTCGTAGGCCAGGTTGGCATAGCGTTCCGCCAGGGCGTAACCCACCCCGGCTCCGACCAGGGCGATGATGCTCAACGCCGCCACCAGGCGGCTGGTCAGGGTGCGCCGTAAGGACCGCTCAACCGCCATCGGCCTCTTCCCGCAACAGATAGCCCACGCCACGCACCGTCAGGATGGCAAGGCCCGCTGGCGCCAGCTTGCGGCGCATACGGTGGATATAGACCTCGACCATATTCTCTCCGGCAGCGAGGTCGGCGTCGCCCATGCGCCAGGCCAGGCTTTCTTTGTTCACCACCTTGCCCGCCTGCTGCAGCAATGATTCGAGCAGGATCAGGTCCTTGGGCGAGAGCGAGAGTGCCGTGCCGTCGACCAGTGCCTGGCGGCTCTCCCAGTGCCACTCCAACCGGCCAAAACAGGTCACGGCTCCATGGCCGCGCCGCAGCAGGGCGCGTACCCGCGCTTCGAATTCCGCCAGGTCAAAGGGTTTGGGCAGGTAGTCATCCGCGCCGCTATTGAGGCCGGTAATACGGTCCTCGGTGCGGTCACGGGCACTCAATATCAATACCGGCAGCTGCCGGCGACGGGCGCGCAGGCGGCGCAGCACTTCCAGCCCATCGAGCCGAGGCAGCCCCAGGTCCAGCACCACCAGGTCGAACTGCTCGGCGGCCAAGAGCGTATCGGCGTGCTCGCCGTCACCGACCACCTGGGCCAGATAGCCCATGCCGACGATGGCCTGCTCCAGGCCCCGTTGCAGCGCGGAGTCGTCCTCCACGATCAGGATACGCATCGTCTTTTTCAGTCCTCTTTAAGCTTGGCTTCCTAAGATGTGAGCCATGATCACCATTACCATCCCGGTTTAAACGATGTACCTGAAGCCGTCCTTAAATAGCGCCGAAAAGCGCTGCCTGCTGTTGCACGGCCTGATCAGCAGTGCCGCCGAGTTCTCCACGCTCAAGGCACCGCTGGCCAATGGCGGCATTACGCTGCAAACACCCAGCCTTGCCGGCTACAGCCATAGCCCGCGCCTCAAGCCAGTCCGCTGGCAGGACTGGCTGGCCCAGGCAGAAGCCGAGCTGCTCATTGCCAGCCAGGATGGTCCGGTGGCCGTCGGTGGCCTGTGCATCGGCGCCCTCTTGGCGCTGGAACTGGCCGTGCGCCACCCGGACAAGGTCAACCGCCTGGTGCTGCTCTCGCCCACCCTCTACTACGACGGCTGGGGCCTGTCGCGCTGGCGCCGGCTGCGCCATATCGGCTACCTGCCGGGTCTGCGCCGCTGGATCGGTGCCCATGAGCGCGAACCCTACGGTGTCAAGAACCCGCAGATCCGCAAGTGGATCGCCCGCGAGCTGGAAAAGCAAGCCTGCTCGGCCGCCGGAGCCGCCAAGCTGCCACTGTGGGCCATCCACGAGGCCGAAAAGCTGATCGCCCACACCAAGCGCCAGCTCTCCAAGGTCAAGGCCCCGGCCCTGATCCTGCACGCCCGCGAGGACGAAGTCACCAGCCTCAAGAGCGCCCACCACCTGGTCGATGCGCTGCCGAGCAGCCGTCTGGTGGTACTGGAGAACAGCTACCACATGGTCACGCTCGACAACGACCGCCATCTGGTCCAGCGCGAGATCGCCGCATTCCTGCACCACGCCGTGCCCAGCAGGGCCGCCGTGGCGCCTCAACCCACACCTGTCCATCTGGAAGGAGCTGAACCATGTCTGCAACCCTGAATACCCTGCAGGACCTGATCGTCGAGAAATACGGCGTAGACCGCGCCGAGCTGCGCCCCGAGCGCGCCCTGAGCGAGTACGGCCTCGATTCGCTGAGCCAGGTCGAACTGCTGTTCAGCGTAGAAGAAGCCTTCAATATCAGCATCTCCGACGAACATGCCCATGTCGACAACCTGGGTGCGCTCGCCACCCTGGTCGACCAACTCGTTGCCGAGGCGACCCCGGCATGAGGCACGCGGTCGCGGTCACCGGTATCGGCCTGATCAGCCCCCTGGGAGACGACCATGGCCAGGTCTTTGAGTGGCTGATGGCCGGTCAGTCCGGCATCCGCCGCCTGCCCGAGGCGCTGGAGAACGGCGTGCCGACCGCGGCCGGCCTGTGCGATTTCACGCCTGAGCGCTGGTTCACCAAGCTGCAGCTTGCGGGCGTGGACCGCGTCAGCCAGATGGCGGTTGCCGCCGCCGAGCTGGCCCTGGCCGATGCCGGCCTCGCCAAGGCCGACATTGCCGATGCCGGCGTCTACGTCGGTTGCGGCATGGGTGGCGCGCAGGCGCTGGAGACCGCCTACGCCAGCCATTACTCGACCCGCCCGCGGGTCTCGCCACTGAGCGTGGTGGCCAGCATGAGCAATGCGCCGGCTGCCCACGTCGCCATGCGGTTCTCGCTTACCGGCCGGGTAATGACCTACTCCATGGCCTGCGCCTCCTCGGCGGTCGCCATCGGCGAGGCTGCCCGCAGCATCCGCCATCGCGAAGCCACCTTTGCCATCGCCGGTGGTGCCGAAGCCCTGCTGGTGCCCGGCGTGATCCGCGCCTGGCAGAGCATGCAGACCCTGGCCACACCCGACCTGGAACGCCCGCACACGGCCTGCCGCCCCTTCTCCAGCCAGCGTAGCGGCCTGGTATTGGGTGAAGGCAGCGCCTTTCTGATCCTGGAAGAGCTGGAACACGCCCGGGCACGCGGTGCCACCGTCTACGCCGAGCTGAGCGGCTACGGCATGAGCTGCGACGCCAGCCACCTGACCCGCCCCGACCCGGCCGGCCAGGCACGGGCGCTACGCATGGCGCTGAACGACGCAGGCCTCTACCCGGCCGATGTGGGCTACTGCAATGCCCACGGCACTGCGACCCAGGTCGGTGACCCGACCGAGTGCGCCGCGCTCAAGGAAGTCTGGGGTGACGATCTACACCGGCTGCGGGTCAGCTCCACCAAGTCCATGCACGGCCACTTGCTCGGCGCGGCCGGTGCTTTGGAAGCCGCCATCACGGTGCTGGCCCTGCACCACAAGCAGATGCCACCCACCGCTCACTGCGAAGCACCAGACCCTGAATGCGACGTGCCGCTGATCCGCGACCGCAGCGTGGCCACCCCCATGCTGGAGGCGGCCATCAGCAATTCTTTCGCCTTTGGTGGCAATAACGCCGTATTGGCCTTCAAGAGCGCCAACTAAGGCGCTGTTGACGGCAGTCAGGCCTCGAACAGCTCGGCCTGTGCTGCCGGTTTCGCCAGGAGCAGCTTTCGCACCGGGGTCGGTATGCCGGCCTTGAGTGCGTCAGCACGGCTGAACCAGGCCCAGTCACCCTCGCGTACGGCGGGGCTCTGGGCGGTCACCTCCAGCGGCAAGGGCGTGATGGTCAGTTTGAAGTGCGTAAAGGTATGCACCAGCGCCGGCAAGGTAGCCAGCGGCTCAGCCATCAGGCCATAGCGGGCCTGTGCCAGTGCCACCGCCGTCTCCACACTGTCCGCCTCCGGCAGGCTCCACAGCCCACCCCAGATACCCACCGCCGGGCGCCGTTCCAGCAAGAGCTGCTCGCCCTGCTGCAATAGCAGCATCACGGTCTCCCGCTCAGGTACCGCCTTCTTGGTCTTACGGGTCGGCAGCTCGGCGGTGCGGCCCTCGATATGCGCGCGGCAATCCTGCCGCAAGGGGCAGGCTGGGCACTGCGGCTTGCTGCGGCTGCAGAGGCTGGCCCCCAGGTCCATCAGACCCTGCGTAAAGGCCGGCATATCACCGCTGTCCTTGGGCAGGATCGTCTCGGCCAGCAGCCAGAGCTGGTTTTCCACCTTCTTCTCGCCCGGAAAGCCGGCAATGCCGGCCCAGCGGGTCAGCACCCGTTTAACGTTACCGTCCAGGATGGGCGTGCGCTCCCCAAAGCAGAAGCCGGCAATGGCGGCCGCGGTGGAGCGGCCTACGCCAGGCAGGGTCTCGATAGACTCGGCCGTGGTCGGAAAGACCCCGCCAAAATCGCTCACCACCTTCCTGGCCGCCGCATGCAGATTGCGCGCGCGGGTGTAGTAGCCGAGGCCGGCCCAATGCGCCAGCACAGCATCGAGCGGCGCCGCGGCGAGGTCGGCCACGGTCGGGAAGGATTCGGTAAAGCGCTGGTAGTAGGGGATGACTGTCGCCACCTGGGTCTGCTGCAGCATGATCTCGGACAGCCAGACCCGGTAGGGATCGCTGACCTGCCAGGGCAGGTCATGGCGGCCATGGCTGCGCTGCCAGCGCACCAGCCGCGTGGCAAAGGAAGCGGTATCGGTCATGGGGAAAGCGTTCTAGCAGGAGCGGTCAGGACCGCGCCTCGAAATGGAAATTGCCGTCGTCGTCCAGGTAGCCACCTGGATTCCAGGCCACCTCCCAGAGGTAGCCGTCCGGGTCGGCAAAGTAGCCGGTGCGTCCGCCCCAGAAGGCGTCGGCCGCCGGCCGGGTGATGGTGGCACCGCGCGCTGCCAGCTCGGTCAGCAAACGGTCCACGTCCTCCCGCTCGGGCACATTGTGCGCCAGCGAAACACGCGCCGCGCCGGCCTGGGCGGTCCCGATACCGGCGTCGCGCGCCAGGTCGGCCGCCGGGTAGAGCGCCAGCACAAAACCGTTGAGCTGATAGAACGCTACCCCAGCCTGGCTCTTGGGCGAGAGCGGCCAGCCCAGCACTTCGCTATAGAAGTGGCGTGAGCGCGCCAGGTTGTCGACTCCCAGGGTGATAAAGCTCAGCCGCGGCTGCATGGCCCACCCTTACTGCCCGGACTTGCCCGGCAGCGCCGGCTTGCCGCTCAGGTCATCGATCAACAGCGCCTCCAGCTGCGGCAACACATGGCCCAGGCGCTCCTCCAGGAAGCGGTAGATGGTATCCACCGTCACCTGGGTGGCGCGCTCGATCTCGATATTGACGCGGTCGCCGATGCCCTTGCCCTCCAGGGTGGTCACCCGGCGGGTCTCGGGGATCAGCCAGACATCGAAGGTATTACGCTGCTTATCCACCGCCGCCACCGTCAGGCTCGCACCGTCGATGGCGATAAAGCCCTTGGCAAAGACGTAGCGCATGAACTGTGGTGCCAGCTGGAAGGTGATGACCTTGTTGTTCTCCGGCAGCGTGATGCCCACGATCTCGGCCGTGGTATCGACATGACCGGACAGGATATGGCCACCAATCTCGGCGCCCTCCTTGGCCGAGCGCTCGACATTGACCTCGCTGCCCACGACCAGCTTATGGAGGGTCGTGATCTCCAGGGTGGCCTGCATCACGTCAAAGGCGGTAGCCTCGGGGCGCAGCTCGGTCACGGTCAGGCAGACGCCCTCCACGGCCACGCTGGCGCCGATCTCCAGGCCCTCAGTCATGCCTTGGGGCAATTGCAGGCGAATGGAGACAAGACCCGGTTGCGATACCAGTTCGACCACCTTGGCGCGGCCGGCGACAATGCCTGTAAACATGCTGAATCCAATCTCGGTGTAGGGCGGCCCGGGCGATCTGGCCGGGGTCCGTAAGCAGATAAGTCATTTTACGCGAGCCAGGCTCGCCATCACCCCTCTATATGGGGGCAGTGCAGACGCTTTACAGCTGCCGCCCGACAAACGAAAACGGGCAGCCAGCGCTGCCCGTTTTCGTTCAAGGCAGCGGCCTACTTGATGCCCACACCTTCGAAGTTGTTATTGGTAAAGGGGCTGGGCACATAGCCGGTGACCGCCTTCTGGAACGCTACCGTATTGAGCGGCTCGGCCAGGGTGGCCCAGGGCATCTCCTCGATAAAGATCTTCTGCGCCTGCTCGTAGAACTTGGTACGGGCAGCAATATCGGTGGTGCGTTTGGCCTGGTCCAGGAGCTTGTCAAAGGCCTTGTTGCACCAGTGCGCCCTGCCCTCGCCGCTCTCGGCCGAGGCACAGCTGAGGTTGGGGGTCAGGAAGTTGTCCGGGTCGCCGTTGTCGCCCGACCAGCCGTACACCGTCACGTCATGCTCGCCGGCCTTGGTGCGCTTTTGCAGTTCCACCCATTCCAACACAGTGACCTTGGCGTTCACGCCTATCTTGCGCCAATCGTTCTGCAGCATCTCGGCCGAGAGCTTGGGGTTGGGGTTGGAACCGCTGCTACCGCTGCGCACCATGATGTTGAGCTCAAAGCCGTTCGGGTAGCCCGCCTCCTTGAGCAGCTTCTTGGCCTTCTCCACATCCATGCCGTAGGCCGGGATGGTCTTGTCGTAGCCCCAGATCCGCGACGGCAGGGGCAGATGCGCTGGCGCGGCATTGCCTTGCCAGACGGCGTTGATCATGGACTTCTTGTCGATCGCCAGCGCCAGTGCCTGCCGCACCCGCTTGTCCCTGAGCTGCGGCTTCTTGGCGTTGAAGGCCACATAGGTCAGCAGCAGGGCCGGGGACTGCAACACAGTGAGCTTGGGGTCGGCCTTCAGCCCGGGAATATCCGCCGGGTTGGGGTAGACCATGATGTTGCACTCGCCGCTCTTGAGCTTTTGGGTGCGCACGGCCCCATCCTGGGTAATGGCGAAGATCAGCTTGTCGGTGAGCTGCTTGCCGCGCCAGTAGCTGGGGTTGGCCTCATAGCGGATCTGCGCGCCCTTGTCGTAGCGCTTGAACACAAAGGGGCCGGTACCCACCGGCTTTAGGTTGATGTCGGACGAGCGGCCCGCCTTGTCGAGCTGCAGTGCATACTCGGCCGAGACGATATCGGTAAAGGCCATGCCAAGGTCGGCCAGGAAAGGCGCCTCCGGCTGGTTGAGGGTGAACTTGACGGTATAGGGGTCGAGCTTCTCGATCTTCTTGATCAGCTCGGGAAAGCCCATATCGCTGGCATAGGGCCAGCCCTGCGGGCTGGCCTGCGCACCGGGGTGCTTGGGGTCCAGCATGCGCTGGAAGGACCACAGCACGTCGTCGGCATTCATGTCACGGCTGGGCTTGAACCACTCGGTGGTATGGAATTTCACCCCACGCCGCAGATAGAAGGTGTACTCCAGCCCGTCCTTGCTGATCTCCCAGCGCTCGGCCAGGGCCGGTATCACCTTGGTAGTGCCGGGCTCGAACTCCACCAGGCGGTTGTAGATCGCCTCCGCCGCCGCATCATTGGTGGCCGCAGCGGTAAACATGCCGCTGTCGAAACCCTCCGGCGCCGCTTCGGAACAATAGACCAGCGGCTTGGCCTCGGCAGCGGCCATCAAGGCCAGCGCCAGCAACGACATCCTGCACAGTTTCATTGTTTCCCCCCTCGGACGGCGATAAAAGACCAAAAAAAGGGACAGGCTGGCCTGTCCCTTTTTGCTGCTTGCCTGATTACTTGAGCGAGACGCCGTAGAACGACATCAGGCCGAAGGGGCTGATCTTGAAGCCATCCACCTTCTTGCTGACCGGCACGTTCACCACCGAGTGGGCGATGGTGGTCCAGGGCAGTTCCTTCTTGAACACTTCCTGGGCCTTCTCATAGAGGGCGGTACGCTTCTTCACGTCGGAAGTACGCTTGGCGTCGACGATCAGCTTGTCGAAGTCCTTGTCGCACCATTGGGCGTAGTTGGCGCCACCGACGGCGTCGCAACCGAGGTTGGTGCCCAGCCAGTTGTCCGGATCACCATTGTCACCGGTCCAGCCGAACATGCCGGCGTCGGATTCACCAGCCTTGGCGCGCTTGAGGTACTCGCCCCATTCGTAGGTCACGATCTTGGCCTTGACGCCGATCTTGGCCCAGTCGGACTGGATCATCTCGGCCATCAGTTTGGCGTTGGGGTTGTAGGGGCGTTGCACCGGCATGGCCCAGATGCTGGTCTCGAAGCCGTTCGGGAAGCCGGCCTTGGCCAGTGCGGCCTTGGCGGCATCGACGTTATAGCCAGCGTCCTTCAGGTTCTTGTTGTACGACCACTGGGTCGGCGGCATCGGGGCCACGGCCGGCACGCCCGAACCCTGGTAGACCGCCTCGATGATGGCCTTCTTGTTGATCGCCATATCGAGTGCGCGGCGCACGGCCACGTTGTCAAACGGCTTGTGCTTGACGTTGTACGACACCCAGCCCACGTTGAAGCCAGGCTGGCTCAGCACGGTGACCTTGGGGTCCTGCTTCAGTACCACCACGTCGGCGGGCTTGGGCTGGAAGGCAATGTCGCACTCGCCGGCCTTGAGCTTCTGGGCACGCACCGCGCTGTCGGTGGTGATGGCGAAGATCAGGTTGTCGATCTTGACCTCGCCCTTCTTCCAGTAGTCCTTGTTGGCCGCGTAGCGGATGATCGAGTCCTTCTGGTAGCTCTTGAACACAAAGGGACCGGTACCGATCGGCGCCACATTGATCTGCGAGGCCTTGCCGGCCTTGAGCAGGCTGTCGGCGTATTCGGCCGACTGGATGGAGGCAAAGGACATTGCCAGGTCGGCCAGGAAGGAGGCGTCGACATTCTTGAGCGTGAACTTCACGGTCAGCGGGTCGACCTTCTCCACCTTGGCGATATTGGTGTCGAGGCCCATATCGGTGAAGTAGGGGAACTCGCTCTGGTAGGCCTTGCGGAAGGGGTGATCCTTGGACAGCATGCGCTCGAAGGTGAACAGCACGTCGTCGGCATTCAGCTCGCGGCTGGGCTTGAAGCTCTCGTTGCTGTGGAACTTCACACCCTTGCGCAGGTGGAAGGTGTAGCTCAGGCCGTCAGCGCTGATATCCCACTTTTCGGCCAGGCCCGGGATCACGCGGGTGGCACCGCGCTCGAACTCCACCAGGCGGTTGAACACGGTTTCGGCCGAGGCATCGAAGTCGGTACCGGCCTGGTACTGGCCAGGATCAAAGCCGGCCGGGCTGCCTTCGGAACAGTATTTCAGGGTCGTGGCGGCGGAAGCCTGGGCGGCGGCAAAGCCGGCGGCGATCGCGAAGGACAGCACGGTCAGACGCTTCATGGGTTCATCCTCGTGGGTTGAGTGTTGCAGGCAACGACGGGCTTACCGTCTCGCGCGGAACGGTAACACAGTCCCACTGCGCAGCAATAGCCGGCGGCAGGCCTTGTTGCAGGCGGCTGACAGCCGGTGCGGCGCTGTCGCGGGCGCGCCACCGCCAGATAGCAAAAGGCGGCCACGAGGGCCGCCTTCGCGAGCTTCCGATATCACCCAACGCCGCTTACTTCACGGATACCCCGGAAAAGCTCATGCGCCCAAACGGGCTGATCTTGAAGTCCTGAACCCGCTTGGACATGGGCACGCTGACCACCGAGTGGGCGATGGTGCTCCAGGGCATCTCCTTCTTGAAGAGTTCCTGCGCCTTCATATAGATCTCGGTGCGCTTCTTCACGTCGGTGGTGCGCTTGCCCTTGGCGATCAGCTCATCAAAGCCCTTGTTGCACCACTGGGCATAGTTGCCGGCCCCCACGGCATCGCAGCTCAGTTGGTTGAGCCAGTTGTCCGGGTCACCATTGTCGCCGGTCCAGCCGAACATGCCGGTATCGACCTCGCCCTTCTTGGCGCGCTTGAGGTACTCACCCCACTCATAGCTGACGATATTGGCCTTGACCCCGATCTTGGCCCAGTCGGCCTGGATCATCTCGGCCATCAGTTTGGCATTGGGGTTGTAGGGGCGCTGCACCGGCATGGCCCAGAGGTTGATCTCCATATTGCTCACCCCCGCCTTGGTCAGCAGGGTCTTGGCCTGGGCCGGGTTGTAGGCCGGGTCCTTGAGGTTCTTGTTGTAGGACCACTGGGTCGGCGGCATGGGGTTGCTGGCGGCAAGGCCCGTGCCCTGGTAGACCGCTTCCAGAATGGCCTTCTTGTTGATCGCCATATCCAGCGCCTGCCGCACTTCCAGCTTGTCCATGGGCTTGCGGGTGACGTTGAAGGCCAGATAACCGAGGTTGAAGCCTGCCTGCGACTTGATCAACAGCTTGGGGTCGTCCTTGATCGCCACGAGGTCGGCGGGCTTGGGCTGGAAGGCGATATCGCATTCGCCGGCCTTGAGCTTCTGTACCCGCACCGCGCTATCGGTGGTGATGGCAAAGATCAGATTGTCGAGCTTGGTCTCGGCCTTGTTCCAGTAATCCTTGTTGGCCGCGTAGCGGATGATGGCGTCCTTCTGGTAGCTCTTGAGCACAAAGGGGCCGGTACCGATGGGTGCGCTGGCGATCTGCGCCGGCTTGCCGGTCTTGAGCAGGAAGTCGGCGTATTCGGCCGAATGGATGGATGCAAAGCCCATGGCCAGGTCGGCGATAAAGGCGGCGTCCACATTCTTGAGCGTGAAGCGTACGGTCAGCGGGTTGACGGCTTCCACCTTGGCCACATTGGCCTCCAGCCCCATGCTGGTAAAGAAGGGGAATTCCGCCGGATAGGCCTTGCGGAAGGGATGCTCGCGATTGCCCATGCGCTCGAAGGTAAAGACCACGTCGTCGGCGTTGAAGTCGCGGCTGGGCTTGAAACTCTCATTGCTGTGGAACTTCACCCCCTTACGCAGATAGAAGGTGTACACGAGGCCATCGGGGCTGATCTCCCAACGCTCGGCAAGGCCCGGCAGCACGTTGGTCGCACCACGCTCGAACTCCACCAGCCGGTTGAAGATGGGCTGGGACGAGGCATCGAAATCGGTACCTGCCGTCAGTTGGCCAGGATCGAACCCGGCCGGGCTGCCTTCGGAGCAGTACTTGAGCGTGCCGGCCGCCTGGGTAGAAGCAGCCATAACGGCCAGGGCGCTGGCGATCAGCGCGCCAGTAAGCGTGTTACGCGACATGGGGGGTTCCTTTTGGGCACCATGGGGGAAGGACACAGACCGTAGTGTGTTACACACAAATACACACTACAGCCAACGCGGCGCATTCTGGCCCGACTGCACGTACAAGAAAAGTGGCAGGCCCTGCTCTGCCCGATTTGCCCACCGGCCAGACCCAAAAAGCAACAAGGCCGCACTCGGCGGCCTTGCTGGTAGAACGGGGCAAACGCTCAGCGTTTGCGCAGTACTACGCTACCGACTGAATAACCGGCCCCGAAGCTCGAGATCACGCCCAGCTCACCGCCCGCCAGATCGCCATGCAGATGGAAGGCAATGATGGAGCCGGCACTGGACGTATTGGCATAGCGGTCCAGGATCACCGGTGCCTCTTCCAGCGTGGCCTCGCGCTCCAAGAGGCGCTTGGCGATCAGCTGGTTCATGCTCAGGTTGGCCTGGTGCAGCCAGAAGCGTTTCACGCCCGAAGGGTGCAGTTCCAGGCTGCCCAGGTGGCTGGCGATATGCTCAGCCACCATGGGACAGACTTCCTTGAAGACCTTGCGGCCCTCCTGCACGAACAGCTTGTCGCGCAGGTCGCCGTTCTTGTCCTCGGCGCGGTTCAAAAAGCCGGCGTTATTGCGGATATTGTTGGAGAACACCGTCGCCAGACGAGTGCCCAGCACCTCGTAGCCAGCCGTCTTGGCAAGGTCGGCACGCTCCACCACCACGGCGGTAGCCACATCACCGAAGATGAAGTGGCAGTCACGGTCGCGCCACTCGAGGTGGGCCGAGCAGATCTCCGGGTTCACCATCAGCACGGCGCGGGCGTTGCCCAGCTTGACCGCGTTGGCGGCCTGCTCGATGCCGAAGGTCGCGCTGGAGCAGGCCACGTTCATGTCGAAGGCCCAACCCTGGATGCCCAGGGCCTGCTGCACCTCGATGGCCATGGCCGGGTAGGCGCGCTGCATATTGCTGGCGGCGCAGATCACGCCGTCGATCTCATCAACCGAGCGGCCGGCGGCGGCCAAGGCATCGCGCGCAGCAGTCACGGCCATCTCGGCCATCACCGAGAGGCTCTCGTTGCTACGTGGCTCGATACGGGGGCACATACGCTCGGGGTCGAGGATGCCCTCCTTGTCCACCACGTAGCGCTGCTTGATACCCGAGGCCTTCTCGATGAACTCGACCGAGCTGTCGGCCAGGGCGCTCAGCTCGCCACGGGCGATCTCATCGGCGTGGGCGGCGTTCCAGCGCCGGGCATATTCATTGAAGCTCGCCACCAGCTCTTCATTGCTGATGGCATGGGGCGGCGTGTACAGGCCAGTGCCGGTGATAACGGCTTGGTGCATGGCTAAACCTTTGGTTTGACGGGAGTTACCGCATTCAAGCAAGCGGTAGAGTGGGCGGCATCATAACAGATGCACCTAGCCTTCCACCTGTTCGCCGCCGACCGGCGGATCGAGCTGGGCGAAGATCGCCGCCGCCATGGCGCCCAGTATGCCCACGCAGACGAAGGTGGCACGGAACACCCACAATAGCTCACCGGCCGCAAAATACTTGCCGAAGGACGACAGCAGCGCCGCCGCAAATGCCACCCCCAGGCTGATGGAGAGCTGCATGGTCATGGACAAGAGGCTGTTACCCGCACTGGCAGCCCGGCCGCTCAGGTCGCGCAGGGTAAGCGTATTCATGGCGGTGAACTGCATGGAGTTGGCCGCACCGAACAGCGCCAGCTGCACCACCAGCCACCAGACCGGCACCGCCTGGGGCAAGAGTGCAAAGCTCGCAATCAACACCCCCACCAGCACGGTGTTGACCAGCAGCACTCGGCGGTAGCCGTAGCGCGCCAAAATCTTTTCCACCACCGTTTTCATGGCGATGGCGGCCAGCGCCACCGGCATCATGGCCAGGCCCGCCTGCAAGGGGCTGTAGCCCAAGCCCAGCTGCAGCATCAAGGGCAGCAGAAAGGGCATGGCGCCGCTACCCAGGCGGGCGAACAGATTGCCCAAGAGGCCTACCGCAAAGCTGCGGGTCTGAAAGAGACCGAGCTCGAACAGCGGTGCCGGGGCCCGGGCCGCGTGCAGCCAATAGGCCACCGTGGCCGCTAGGCCCGCCACCAGCAGCATGGTGGCATTGGCACGGGCAAAACCGAGCTCCCCCAGGCCCTGCAGGCCCAGCGACAGCATCACCATGCCACCGCCCAGCAGCGCAAAGCCGGCCAGATCAAAGGGTGGCCGCTCGGCATTGATAAAGTCCGGCATATAGCGCCGCACCGCCCACAGGCCCACTACGCCTATGGGCAGGTTGATAAGGAAGATCCAGTGCCAGGAAGCCGCCTGCACCAGCCAGCCGCCGGCCAAGGGGCCGATCAGCGGCCCCAAGAGGCCCGGCATGGTCACAAAGCTCAGCGCCGCCACCAACTGTGCACCGGGGAAGACCCGCAGCACCGCCAGCCGGCCCACCGGCATCAACAGCGCCCCGCCCAGGCCCTGCACCACCCGTGCCGCCACCAGCTGCCACAGGGTCTGCGATTCGGCGCACAGCAAGGAGCCCAGCGCAAACAGGCCGATGGCGGCCATATAGACTCGACGGGTGCCAAAGCGGTCAGCCAGCCAACCCGAGGCCGGCATCAGCAGCGCCACAGTCAACATATAGGAGATCACCACCGACTCCATCCGCAGCGGGCTCTCGCCCAGGCTGGCGGCGATGCTGGGCAAGGCGGTATTGAGGATGGTGGCGTCGAGCGCCTGCATGAAAAAACCAAGCGCCACCAGCCAAAGCAAGGGGCGGTTGTGATTGAGCGTATTCATCGTGTCGCGGGCAGAAAGGGAAGTGGCCCGGCCATTGCGGCCAGATCACACGCAAGCCTACACGTTAGGCGCAGGCAATATGTGTCCAATTGCAACCACGACTTCGGCCATCTATGAACCTTACCCTTCGTGCGGGTTCGCGACTTCCACCGGGGTAGGCTTGAGTATGGGCACCAGCGCCTTGGGGTCCAGCCCCACCAAGAAACCACGCTTGCCGCCATTGAGGTAGATGCGTTCCAGTTCCAGGATGCTGCGCTCGATATAGACCGGGATGGGCTTCTTGGTGCCCAGCGGTGAGGTGCCGCCGACCAGGTAGCCGGTGTGCTTGTTGGCCACCTCGGCGGTACAGGGCTCCACATGCTTGCGGCCGGTCTGGCGTGCCAGGTTGCGGGTAGAGGTCTCGCAATCGCCGTGCATCAGTACGATCAAGGGCTTCTTGGCCTCATCTTCCATCACCAGGGTCTTGATCACCGCATGCTCGGGCACCCCGAGCTGGCGGCTGGATTCGGCCGTGCCACCCTTCTCCACGTATTCGTAGAGGTGTTCGGTAAACGCCACCTTGTACTGGCGCAGGGTGCGGATCGCTTGGGTGACGGGGGCTTTGTCCTGGCTCATGGTCTGGAAATCACGGGGGGCTGACCCCATATTTTCGCCATAATGCCTTGCCAGTGCCATCCCCATAGGCCTCAGCCATGTTGATCGAAACCCCGCGCCTGCGTTTGCGGCCACTCGCCGAGCGGGACCTCGCCACCTTCGTGGCCTACCGCAACGACCCCGAGGTCGCCCACTGGCAGAGCTTTACCCCGCCCTACCCCAAGAGTGCGGCCGAGGCCCTGTTCGCCGACTGCGACGCCACGCAGCCCTTGGCCCCCGGCAGTTGGCGACAGATCGCCATTGCCCGACGCGAGGACGATGCGCTACTGGGCGACTGCGCCGTCTGCCTGAGCGCGGATGGTCGCCAGGCCGAGACCGGCATCACCCTTGCTACCAGCCAGCAAGGCCGCGGCTATGCGCAAGAGGCCTTTAGCGCACTGTATGACTGGCTGTTCACCGTACAGGGCCTGCATCGCATCCATGCCAGCTGCGACCCGGCCAATACCGCCTCGGCCCGTTTGCTGCGCCGTCTAGGCATGCGCCAGGAAGCGCACCTGCGGCAAAGCCTCTGGCTCAAGGGTGGCTGGGCCGACGATCTGGTGTTCGCCATCCTGGCAGAAGAGTGGTCCGCCAAGCCGGCCACACACACCTAACCTCCGAGCATCACGACCATGTCCGCAACCGTATTCAGCGCCGGCTTCCAGCAATTGGGCGACACCTTCTACAGCGAGGTGGCCGCCAGCCCGCTGCCCGAGCCGCAGCTCGCCGCCTGGAACGCCGAGCTCGCCGCCAGCCTGGCCCTGCCAGCCGAGCCCGACGAGGCACTGCTAGCCACCCTCGCCGGCAACCAGCCGCCCGTAGGCGCGCAGAGCATCGCCACCGTCTATTCCGGTCACCAGTTCGGTGTCTGGGCAGGTCAGCTGGGCGATGGTCGCGCCCTGCTGCTGGGTGAGTTGCAGGGCCAGGAGATCCAGCTCAAGGGCGCCGGGCTCACGCCTTATTCGCGCATGGGTGACGGCCGCGCCGTCCTGCGCTCCAGCATCCGCGAATACCTGTGTTCCGAGGCCATGCATGGCCTGGGCATCCCGACTACCCGCGCCCTGGCCCTGGTCGCCAGCCCCGAGCCGGTCTGGCGCGAGACGCGCGAGACCGCCGCCGTGGTCACCCGGGTGGCACCGAGCTTCCTACGCTTTGGCCACTTCGAGCACTTCTTCTATGGCGGCAACGAAGCGGCCTTGCGCCAGCTGGCGGACTACGCCGTGCAGCGCTACTTCCCGGATTGTCTGACCGCCGCCAACCCCTACCAGGCCATGCTGGAACAGGTGATCGCCCGCACCGCCGAGCTGATCGCAGACTGGCAGGCGGTCGGCTTCTGCCACGGCGTGATGAACAGCGACAATATGTCGCTGCTGGGCCTCACCCTGGATTACGGTCCCTACGGTTTTCTGGACGGCTTCGACGGCGGCCATATCTGCAACCACTCAGACCATGCCGGCCGCTATGCCTATGGCGAGCAGCCCGAGATCGGACTGTGGAATCTGCATTGCCTGGCGCAGGCGCTGCTGCCACTATTGGACCGAGAGGCGGCCATCGCTGGCCTCAAGCGCTACCAGCCCCTGTTCGAGGAAGCCCTGGGTGAGCGTTTCGCCGCCAAGCTCGGCCTGAGAGCCCGTCAGGAGAGCGACTGGCCCTTGCTATCGCGGCTGTTCGAGTTGATGCAGGCCAGCCGTACCGACTGGACGATATTCTGGCGCCGTATAAGCCACTTCGACAGCAGCCCGGGCGCACTCAACGAACCCATCCGTGACCTCTTCCTCGACCGCACCGCCTTTGACGGCTGGGCCTGGGACTACAAGGCGCGCCTGGCTCAGGAGGGCAGCACCGACGCCGAGCGCCACACCGAAATGCGGCAGGTCAACCCCAAGTACGTGCTACGCAACCACCTAGCCGAGACCGCCATCCGCGCCGCCCAGGCTGGCGACTACAGCGAGATCGCCCGGCTACAGGCGCTCCTGACGCGGCCCTTCGATGAGCAGCCGGAGAACGAGCACTATGCGGCGCTACCGCCAGACTGGGCCAACGATCTCTCCGTAAGCTGCTCGTCTTAGGGATAGATCAACCTTTCCTTCAAGCTGGACTAGTGGCTCTCCGCCCGGGAAACCCGGGCGCTAAGTTGCAATGGCCAATCGACCGCGCCTTCGCTTGTTTACCCCCCGAGCTTTGCACGCACAGGTTCTAGGCGCTAAAGCGCCAAGAACTCTCGCAGCCTCGCCTAAGGCGAGGGCGCTTCGCTGACGCTCGTCAGCGATCGTAATTGGTGGCAGGGAACTGTTCAGCAGGGCACGCTCAATCAGAACACCACTTCCACCGCCAACACGGCCCGCGCCCGCGGGCCAAAGCTGGTCAGGTCCGGCAGGGTGGCATTGTGGTGGGCGCGGATCTGCGCAGCACTGGCGTGGTCCTTATCGTGGGTGGTGTGCGCGTCGGCCACCAGCTGCACCGGGTAACCCAGGCCCAGCGCGCGGCGGGTAGTGGTGTCGATGCAGTACTCCGAAGCGTAACCGCAGATCACCAGCTGGCTCACCTCCAGGCCTTCCAGCACGGCAGCCAGGTCGGTACGCAAGAAGGAATCCGGCGTGGTCTTGCGTACCTTGTGGTCGCTCGCCTCGACCTTGAGGTCCGCCACCAGCTGCCAGCTGTCCGAGCCAAAGGCCAGCCTGCCCTCGGCGCGCTCATGCTGCACGAACACGACCGCTGCACCGGCCGCGCGGGCTCGCTCGGCCAGCGCATCTATGCGCGCCACCACCGCGTCCCGCTCCAAGGGGGGCGGGGATTCATCGAACAAGCCGCGTTGCACATCGATGATCAACAGTGCCGTGCTCATCTATTTATCCTGTTTTCCGGCAGCAGCGCCGTGCTGCTGTTGTTTACCAGCAGTAGCACTTTGCTGCAGCAGGGCATCCTGCTTGGCCTTGAATTCCGAATCGGCAGCGAAGCGCGGCACCTCGCCGCCATCCACCAAGCGCCGGCCCACCTGGTACAAGAGGCCCAGGTCAGCCGCCGCACCGCGCAGGTCCCAGTCTGGTTTCACCTGGTCGGTAGGCTTGTGATAGTCATTGGCGATATAGGCCTCGGCAAGCTTGCGGCCCGTACCCTTGGGGCGACCGATCAACTCCACCCCGGCATTGGTGTACAGCACCGGTATGCCCACACGGGCGAACTCGAAATGGTCGGCCCGGTAGTACATGCCGTTCTGCGGCGCATCCTCTTCCACTACCGTACGGCCCAGCGGCTTGGCCACCTTGCGCAGGCGCTCGTCCATATCCGACTGCCCAAAACCCACCACGCCAATATCGCGTGTCAGACCGAAGCGGCTGACGATATCCATATTGATGTCGGCCACCGTGCTGGCCAGCGGGTAGAGCGGGTGCTGCACGTAGTAGCGCGCCCCGAGCAGGCCCGACTCCTCGGCGGTCGGTGCCAGGAAGAGCAGGCTGCGCTTGGGCGCATGGCCGGCGTCGGCCGCCGCCTTGTAGGCCCGCGCCAGTTCCAGGAGGCCCGCCACCCCAAGCGCATTGTCGGCCGCACCGGCATAGACCTGGCCGCCCTGCGCGCCAAGATGATCCCAGTGTGCGCTATAGACCAACGTTTCCGACTTGCGTTGCGGGTCGCTGCCCTCCAGCCGGGCGACCACGTTCTGTGATTGCACCTGGCGCAGTTGCTGCTGCAGACGGAAGTCGGCCTCGCCAGCCAGCGGCACCGGCTGGAAGTCACGCCGCAAGGCACGCTGCTTGAGGGTCTCGAAGTCCTGGCCACAGGCCTTGAGCAGGGTCTGGGCATGGTCCAGCCTGAGCCAGGAACGCACCGCCAGCTCCCCGGCGTTGCCATCCTCGCTGCGCACCACATAGCGCTCGCGGTTCCAGCCATTCATGACCACGAACCAGCCGTAGCCCGCCGGCTCGGTCTCGTGCAGGATGATGGCGCCGGCCGCGCCCTTGGCGGCGGCAATCTCGTACTTATAGGTCCAGCGCCCGTAGTAGGTCATGGCGCGGCCTTTGAACTGTTTGGGGTCGAGTTGCCCCGGCCGCTTCGGGTCAGGCAGCGGCGGGTCGCCGATCAGCATCAGCAAGACCTTGCCCCGTACATCCACGCCCTTGTAGTCATCCCAACCGTATTCCGGCGCCTCGATGCCGTAACCGACGAAGACCAACTGGCTGCCGGCGGTGGAGAGCTGCTCGCGCAATTGGGTGCTGCCGGCCACGTAGTCCACGGGCTCACGCAGCTGCAAGTCCTTGCCGCAGCCACCCAGGTTCAGGGTGGAGTGGGTACTGATGCCGGCCAGCGGCACCTGCTGCACATAGCTGCCATCCGGGTTACCCGGCGCCAGGCCCAAGGCCCGGAACTGCTCGGTCAGGTAGTTCACCGTGGCCGTCTCGCCCGCCGTACCCGGCGCACGACCGGCAAAGGCATCCGAACTCAGTACCTGGGTATAGGCCAGCAGGGCCTCGGGGCGGATGGGGGAAGTCTCGGCCGCAACGGCGGCCAGCGGCAGCAGGGTCAGCGCCATAGCAAGGGGTTTACGCATCGAGGGGCTCACAGCTCGCCACGAGGGCGATGGATAAGGGCGGGAAGGCCAAGCCCGGCAGGCTAGAGCCTGGCCCGCGCTTGGGCAAGTCCATCGCAGCAAAGCCGCGCCTGCTGTGGCGTGGCCGCCAAGCCGACCAACTACAGAGTGGCGAACACGCCCGCCGTCTTCAGGGTGCGTGCCAGTCGTACTGCCGCCAGCCGCAGGCCGGCATCATCCACCCCGGCATAACCCAGGACCAGGCCAGGAAAGGGAGGCGCACCCAGGCAGTAACCGGACAGGGGCGGTGCCAATATGCCCTCCTGCGCCAGCAGGCGGCTGATCGCCACATCGTCGCTCCCCTCTGGCAGCCGCGCGGTTACGTGCATGCCAGCTTCCCCCCCATAGAGTGGCAGTGCATCGTCCAGCTGTTCGGCCAGGGTGTCGCGCAGCTTGTCCTGGCGCGCCGCATAGATGCCGCGCATACGTCGAAGATGGCTGCCGAAATGCCCCTCGCTGATAAAGTCCGCCAGGGTGGCCTGGGTCAGATAGTCGCTCTCCCGGTACAGCCGTGCCTGCAAACGTCGCAGCGGCTCGACTAGCCCCGCGGGCGCAACCAGATAACCCAGCCGCAAGGCCGGGAACATGACCTTGCTGAAGGTACCGAGGTAGATCACCCGCCCCGCCCTATCCAGCCCCTGCATGGCCGCCAGCGGCCGGCCGCGGTGGCGGAATTCGCTGTCGTAGTCGTCCTCCAGCACCCAGGCGTCGTGCCGGCCGGCTTCCTGCAGCAGCGCCTGACGGCGGGCCAGGCTCAGTACCGAACCGAGCGGGTACTGGTGCGACGGGGTCACATAGATCAGCCGCGGCCTCGGCAGTGCCTGGCCGCGCCAATCCAGCCCCTCTGCGTCCAGCGGCACGCCGTGTACCGCCAGGCCCGCCGCCAGGAGCGCCACCCGCGCGCCGGCATAGCCCGGTTCCTCAATCCAGGCCGCATCGCCATGGTCGGCCAAGGCTCGGGCCAACAGGTCCAGGCTCTGCTGCATGCCACCGGTGACCAGTATCTGCTCGGCGCTGCAGTTCACCCCGCGAGACAGGCGCAGATAGTCGGCCAGCGCGGCCTTCAGTTCAGCGTGGCCGCCCTCCGTGCGGTAGTCGTACTCCACCGGCCGCATGCTGCGCTGGCGCGCTTGCAGTAGCTTCTGCCAAGTCGCCCAGGGAAACGACGCAAGGTCGGGCAGGCCCGGTGCAAAGGCCGGCCCGCTGTTCTCCTCGCTGCGACGGAACTGCACCAGCAATGCCTCGGCCCGTTGTGACAAACAGACCCGCTGCTGCCCGCCGACAGCCCGCCTGGCCTGCTTGGGCGCCGGGTCCGGCAGCACTCGCGCCACATAGGTTCCAGCCCCGACCCGGCTGCTGCAATAACCCTCGGCGCAAAGCTGCTCGTAGGCATGCAGCACGGTATTGCGCGCCAGGCCAAGTGCGCCCGCCAGCTCCCGGCTGGCCGGCAGCACCGCATCCGCCGCCAGCCGCCCAGCCAGTATGGCCCCGCGCAGGGCTCGGTAGAGCTGCCGGTTCAAGGGCTCCTTTGCGGCACGGTCGAGCTGGCCGTACAGGTACTCCTGCAGCGCCAGAAAATTGGTTCCATCCACTTCACGCATATCGGCACCATCAATGGGACTACCCGACATTTACGCTTAGCGCTCTTTCATCGTCAACCGAGTGAACATGCCGTGACCGACCGCTACACCCAGACCGAGCTGACCCGTATCCGCCGCATCGCCCAATACGCCAACTACGACCGCCCCACCGTCCACGCCATCGTCGACGCCGGCTGGATCTGCCAGGTTGCCTTTGCCGTAGGTGAGCAGGCCCACTGCATCCCCACTGCCCACTGGCGCATAGGCGATACGCTCTATATCCACGGCAGCAACGGCAGCCGTCTGCTCAAGGCTCTGGCGCAGGGCGCCTCAGCCTGCGTCTGCATCGCCCACCTGGATGGTCTGGTCCTGGCTCGTTCCGCCTTCAACCACACCATGAACTACCGCTCGGCCATGATCTACGGCCAATTCCGCGTGGTCGAAGACGAGGCCGAAAAGTGGCGCTCCTTCGAAGTCTTCATGGACAAGATCGAGCCCGGCCGCCGCCATGAGGTCCGCATGCCGGACGATAGCGAATTCGCCGCCACCACCGTGCTGGCGCTCGATATCGAACAAGCGGTCGCCAAGATCCGCCAGGGCCCGCCCGAGGACGACGCCGCCGATATGGACATCCCGGTCTGGGCCGGCGTCTGGCCCATCGAAACCCGCTTCGGCACGCCGGTTGCCGACGCCCAGCCCGAAGCCGTTATCTAAGCAGGGCCGTCGCCCAAGCAGCCAGGAGCCACCATGAGCAGCAGCTACCCGCAAACCGAACTGACCCGCGTGCGCCGCATGGCCGCCCGCGCCCACTATGACCGAGCCACCGTACAGGCCATCCTCGACACCGGCTGGATCTGTCATGTCGGTTTCACGGTCGATGGTCAGGCGCACTGCATCCCCACCGCGCACTGGCGTGTGGATGACACGCTCTATATCCACGGCAGCAACGGCAGCCGCCTGCTCAAGGCCCTGGCCGACGGTGCCCGCGCCTGCGTCTGCGTGGCCCAGGTCGATGGCCTGGTACTGGCGCGCTCCGCCTTCCACCACTCCATGAACTACCGCTCCGCCATGGTCTACGGGCAGTTCCGCGTAGTCGATGATGAAGCCGAGAAATGGGCCTCACTGGCGGCCTTCATGGACAAGATCGCTCCCGGCCGCCGCCAGGAGGTGCGCATGCCGGACGACAATGAGTTCGCCGCCACTACGGTATTGGCGCTCGACATCGTCGAGGCCGTGGCCAAGATGCGCTCGGGCCCACCCAAGGACGACGAAGCCGATATGGCCATCCCGGTCTGGGCCGGTGTGCGCCCTCTCGAAACCCGCTTTGGCACGCCCATACCCGACCCTGCTATGGCAGGATGACAGACCCACGGTCAGGAAAGCGCCGCATGTACCAGCCCGCCCACTTTGTCGAGCAGCGCCCCGAGCTGCTGCACGCCCTGATCGCTGCCTACCCGCTGGCCAGCCTGATGCTGGTGGGCCCGGACGGCATCGAGGCCAATCCGGTCCCCTTGCTGCTCGATCCCGCGCGCGGCCCCTTGGGCACGCTGTACGGCCATGTGGCGATCAACAATCCCCTGCTCGCCCTGGCAGGCCAGCCAGCGCTGGTGCAGTTCCACGGCCCGGATGCCTACGTATCGCCGGGCTGGTACCCATCCAAGCAGGCGGGCGGCAAGGTCGTACCGACCTGGAACTACGCCCTGGTCGAGGCACGCGGTCCCTTGCAGACCGTGAGCAACCCAACGCGGCTGGAAGCCATCCTCAGCGCACTGACCGATAGGTTCGAAGCGAGCCAGCCCGAGCCCTGGACACTGGACCACGCCCCGGCCGACTTCCGCAGCCAGCTCTACCGCGCCATCGTCGGCATCGAAATCCCGCTGACCAGCCTCACCGGCAAATTCAAGCTGAGCCAGAACCGCCCGGCGGCCGACTACGCTGGCACCCTGGCCGGCCTTGCCGCCGAGGGCTCACCACACGCCCTGGCGGTGGCCGATTGGATGCAGCGGACCAAGCCGCTGACCGCCTAGCCCCAACCAAGGCTGCCCCACTTCAAGGCAATAGTGCCGACGCCAGGATAAGCGCCAGCACCACGCCTACGGTCAGCGCGCGTCGAAAGCTCAAGAGCCAGCGCGGAAAAAGGCTGGGGTGACGAAAGGCCAGGCCGTGGTCGACCAGGTTCTGGCCCAGGTAGCCGGCCATCAGCAGCGCCAGGCCCTTGTTGGTCGGCAGCATCAGCGCGCCCCAGCCCAGCAGCACGCCCACCGCACCCCATACATAGAAGCGGCCCACCGGCAGCGCCGGTGGCGCATGCACCGCCAGCCCCCACCAGGCCGCACCCAGAAAGCTCAGCACCACCGCCGCATAGATGGCCATGGCATTGATAGGGATCAAGGGATGGTGCGCCCAACCCAGCGCTGCCACCAGCAAACAGGCGTAGAACGGCAGGATGCCGGCGATGCCCAGCCAGAGTGCCGGAGCAGGCGTGGTGGAGAGAAAGCGCATGATCGCTCCTGAGGATGGATGCCCGCCTTCAGTGTTGCCGCTTAAGCCTTGGCTGACAAGGCCAGCAGCCATTCGGCACTGCGCAGGCCGGAGAGCCAGGCGCCCTCCACGCGCGAGCCATTGAGCCAGTCGCCGGCCAGCACCAAATGCTGGTCGAGCAAGCCCAGGCAGCCAAATTGCAGCGGCTGGTCGGCCATTGCGTACAGCCAGCGATGGGCATTGACCTCGGGCGGCTCGATACGGGTATTGGCCAACCGGGCAAAGGCCGATAGCAGCGCCACCGTCACGGCCTCGGGCGATTCACGCACATGCTGCCGCGACCAGACCGGGCTGGCGTGCAACACCCAGGCTTCGGAACGTGGACGGCTCGGCTTGCTGCTGTCGCGCGCCACCCAGCTGAGCAGGCCGGCGTTGACGAAGCAGCCATCGAACTCGCACGGCAGGGGCCGGGCGCAGCGCAACATCACCGACCAGCAGGGCGCCATGCTGACCGACGCCACCTGCGCATACAACGGGTGCTCCATACCCAGCAAGGCCGCTGCCTGCGGGGCAGGCAGGGCCAGTACCAGCCAGCGCGCGTGGCAGCGCCCGCCGTCTTCGAATTTGAGCCGCCAGTCATGACCATTCCAGGCCAGTTCCAGCAGCCGGTGCTCGGCAAAGAAGGGCAGCTTGCCCAACAGGTGCTGGGCCAAGGAGCTCATGCCCGGCACACCCACATAGCGCCGCTCGCTGGGCACGGGCGCGAAGTGCGTACCGTCAAAAGCGCGTATCCGCCCCTGCCATTGCTCCACCACACCGTCCGCCTGCCAGTCCGCCACCGCCAACACCAATTCCGGCGCCCTGGCAGTGAAGTACTGCGCGCCATGGTCAAAGCAGGCCAGGCTGCCGCGCCGGGTTGCCAAGCGTCCCCCCACCCCGCGCGCCTTGTCGAATATCGCCACCTTGGCGCCGGCATTGCTCAAGTGCCGGGCGCAGCTCAAACCGGCCAGCCCCGCGCCGATCACGGCAATATCGACGGTGGCGAGCAGGTCCAGGGTCATCGCAGCATGGGCTTGAGCTTGGCCATTAACTCTGGCGCATCCGGCTCGGTCGGGCTGGAGAAGGCGTATACCGTCTTACCGTCGGGTGCGATCAGATACTTCTGGAAATTCCACTTCGGCGCCTGGCCGGTGGCCTTGCTCAGCGCCTTGAAGAAGGGATTCGCCCCCTCGCCCTGCACGCTGGAAGCCTCGACCATGGGGAACTCGACGAAATAGGTGAGTTTGCAGAAATCACCGATCTCCTTGTTGCTCGCCAGCTCCTGGTTGAAGTCGTTGCTGGGGAAGCCCAGCACCGTCAAGCCCTGGGCACGATACTGCTTGTACATGCCCTCGAGCTTCTCGAACTGCGGGGTGTAACCGCACTTGCTGGCGGTGTTCACCACCAGGATGGGCTTGCCAGCCAGGCCGCACAGGTCTAGCGGCTTGCCCTGCAGGGTCTTGAAGGCATGCTGCAGCAAGGGTGGGCAGTCGGCGGCGTACAGCGGCGATACAAGCGCCATGGCAAGCAAGGCAGGACGCAACATAGGAGGTCTCCAGAGGACGGCGGCGCCCAGGCCAGCGGCGCGGGATGGGATACCGTCAGTGTAGCTGGCAGCCGGCCCCTCGTCAGACCGACAGGCCGCTGGCGAGCTTGATCAACTGCGGCGCAATCTCCTGGGCCCAGCGCGCCGGGCTCAGCCGGTAGGCCGGCCCGCTGCAGTTGATCGCCATCGCCGGGTTGCCACCAGGCAGGGGGACCGCCACCGCATGGATGTCCGGCTCGAACTCGCCAAAGGAGGCGCAATAGCCCTGTTGCCGATAGTCCGCTAGCGCAGCTGCAAGACCCTGCTGCAGTGCCGGCCAGCGCTTACCGTACTCTTCCGCCAGTTGCATATCGAGCGGGCTACGCTCCGCCTCAGCCAGCGTGGCATACAACGCCCGGCCTATGGCGGTAGTGGCCAGCGGCACGCTGGAACCCACCTCCAGCCGTATGCCCACCCGGGTCGGCGCCCGGCAGGTCTCCACATAGACCACCCGCGTCCCTTGCCGCACGCCTAGGGTCACCGAGAGACCGGTGTCTTCCGATAGCCGGCGCATGGGCGCGCGGGCCCGTTCGCGCAGGTCCAGGCCAGCCAGGGCGGCGTAGCCCAGGGTCAGCACCGCCGGCGCCGGATGGTATTTGCCGGCTTCATCCTGGCTCAGATAGCCCAGCTGGCAAAGGGTATAGGTCAGCCGCGAGACGGTGGACTTGGGCAGACCGCAGCGCTGCGCCAGCTCGGTATTGCCCAGCGCCCTGTCGCCGGCCTTGAAGGCCGCCAGCACATCCAGGCCACGGGCCAAGGCGGTGACGAACAGTCGGTCGTTATCATGTTCGGTATTCAAGCGGCACGCCCCTTGGGTTCGATGATGACCAGCGCAATGCCCGCAACCAAAAGGCCAGAGCCCAGCCAGAAAGCCTCCTGCGGCACTTCGCCAAAGCAGAAATAGCCCAAGAGAGGGCTGAACAGCAGCAGCGAGAAGCTGCCCGCCTCCACCGCACTGGCGTCGCCGGCGCGATAGGCATGGATGTAACAGATGAAGACCCCGAGGGTGCACAAGCCCAGGATGGGCAGCAGCCCCCAGGCCGCGACGGGCAAGGTCGGCAGTGCGAAGTCCGACATGAGGCCGAACACCAGCCAGTTGGTCAGGTAGCTCCACCAGATGATGGTGGTGATGGGCTCGACGCTACCCAGCTTCTTCAGCGCCACCCCGAGACCGGCCTCGAACAGCGCACACAAGAGCGCCACCAGTACCGCCGGCTGCAAACCCGCGGTACCCGGCTGCACCATGACCAGCACGCCCAGAAAACCTACCCCTACCCCAGCCCAGCGCAACCAATGCGCCCGCTCGCTCAGGAACAAGACACCCAGCGGCAGCATGAAGAGCGAGACGGTCATCAGATAGGCATTGGTCTCGGCTAGCGGCAGCCGGGTCACCGCCCAGGCGGCACAAAAGGCCGAGGAGGCGATGAAGAAGCCGCGTACCAGGTGCAGCTTGGGGTTGCGGGTCAGCACCAGCCGGCCACGGCTGCGCAACACCAGCGGCAGCAACATGGCCAGCACCACGTTGGCGCGCAGAAAGACCAACTGCTCGGCACTGAGACCGGCGCCACCCAGCTGTTTATTGACCGCACTCATGCCGGCCCAGCACAGCATGGCCAGCATCACCAACCACACACCACGGGTGTTGCCGGACAAGGCCTGCCAGCGAATCAGGAAGGAATTCAGCATCTTGCGTTATTGGGAATGGGCGGGGGACGCGACTTTACACCGGCACTGGCGACGGGTAATCTGTTTCGCATTGTGAAATTGTGTTCCGCATTGCGGAACAATGCAAGCAGCTTGCGAGGACGGCCACGCCCTGCCCGCCAGCCCGAATACGGGCGGCAGCAGGTGCGGGTGGGACTGCGACCCGGCTGGCACCCAGGTGCCATGGAGGAGGAAGCCGGGTCGATGTCCCATCGCGCCGCCCCCGCAAACCGCTGCGCCGTATAGACCAAGAGATGGAGAGAGACATGGCCAAGCCGCACTTCCAATGGGACGACGCCCTGCTGCTGGACGAGCAGCTGACTGAAGACGAGCGCATGATCCGCGACGCCGCGCGTGACTACTGCCAGGGCCGCCTCATGCCCCGCGTGCTGGAGGCCAACCGGCATGAGCATTTCGATCGCGAGATCATGAACGAATTGGGCGAGCTGGGTTTTCTGGGTTCCACCCTGGAAGGCTACGGCTGCGCCGGCGTCTCCCATGTGGCCTATGGCCTGGTAGCACGCGAGGTGGAGCGGGTCGACAGTGGCTACCGCTCGGCCATGAGCGTGCAGTCCTCTCTGGTCATGTACCCCATCTACGCCTACGGTACCGAAGAGCAGAAACAGAAATACCTGCCCAAGCTCGCCACCGGGGAATGGGTGGGCTGCTTTGGCCTGACCGAGCCCAACCACGGCTCGGACCCCGGCAGCATGATCACCCGCGCCCGCTCGGTGGATGGCGGCTATTCGCTCTCCGGCGCCAAGATGTGGATCACCAACTCGCCCATCGCTGACGTGTTTGTGGTCTGGGCCAAGACCGACGACGGCGAGATCCGCGGCTTTGTGCTCGAACGTGGCATGAAGGGCCTCTCCGCCCCCAAGATCGAAGGCAAGTTCTCGTTGCGCGCCTCCATCACCGGCGAGATCGTGATGGATGAGGTCTTCGTGCCCGAAGCCAACCTGCTGCCCAATGTTCGCGGCCTCAAAGGTCCCTTCGGCTGCCTTAACAAGGCCCGCTACGGCATTGCCTGGGGCGCCATGGGTGCCGCCGAGTTCTGCTGGCACGCTGCCCGCCAATACACCCTGGACCGCCTGCAGTTCGGCCGCCCGCTGGCTGCCAACCAACTGATCCAGCTCAAGCTGGCCAACTTCCAGACCGAGATCACCCTGGGCCTGCAGGCCGCCCTGCGCGTGGGTCGGCTGATGGACGAAGGCCGTGCCGCGCCCGAGATGATCAGCCTGATCAAGCGCAACAACTGCGGCAAAGCGCTGGATATCGCCCGCATCAGCCGCGATATGCACGGTGGCAACGGCATCAGCGACGAGTTCCACGTCATCCGCCACGTCATGAATCTGGAAGCGGTCAACACCTACGAGGGTACGCACGACGTGCACGCGCTGATCCTCGGCCGCGCCCAGACCGGTATCGCCGCCTTCGGTCAGTAAATCGAAGGGAAAAGCGCCGGGGGCTTCCTAGAATGAGGAACATCCAAACGACCCGCAGGGTTCCCGATGCGCCTTTCTCTTCTTGCCCTGAGCCTGGCTGCCGGCCTCACCGCGGGCAGCCGGGCGGCGCCTTTCCGGCTCTGCACGCTGGACCAGCCCTTCTACCCCTACACCCTGCCGGATGGCAGCGGCCAGACCCAGGTGCTGTTGCGCCGCGCAGCCCAGAGCATCGGTCTGGCCTTCGACAACCATGTCGCACCACGCCGTCGCTGCCTGGAGGAGCTACGTACCGGCCAGGCCGATGGCGCAGTCGGCGCCTGGATCGCCGAGCGCGAAGCCTACGCGGCCTACCCCTTGCAGGGCGGCCTGCCGGACGAAACCCGCTCGCTGGCATTGACTCGCTTCCTGGTCTATCGCCGGCCTGGCAGTACGGTCAGTTGGGATGGTCATCGCTTCCAAAACCTGGGCGCCGGGCAGGTTGGCGTGCAGCAGGGCTTTGTCCATGTGGCCAAGCTGCAAGCCACCCGCGCCGCCTACGACGATGGCGCGCGGACAGCGGCGCAGAACCTGGAAAAACTGCGCTTGGGTCGGCTGGTCGCCGTGATCGCCCAGGAGGAAGAAGTCGCCAGCCTGCTGCAGGGCCGCTACCAGGGTCTGGTCGAGCCGCTGGATCCGCCCTTTGATCGCACGGTGCTCTTCCTGATGGTGGCGCGCACCTTTTATGAACAGAACCACGAACTGACCGAACGCTACTGGCAAGCTATCCGCAACGAGCGTGAATCAGCGGCCTACCAAAAATACCTGCAACAGTACCGCTGACCTTGATTTGCGGTACGGAGAGAAGCCTACCGTGTCCGCCCTCAAGCACCTGCGCATCCTCGACCTGTCCCGTGTCCTGGCCGGCCCCTGGGCCACCCAGCAGCTGGCCGATATGGGCGCCGACGTCATCAAGATCGAAAAGCCGGACGGCGGCGACGATACCCGCGGCTGGGGGCCACCCTTCCTGCGCGACCGGCACGGTGAAAGCACCCGCGAAGCGGCCTACTACCTCTGCACCAACCGCGGCAAACGCTCGGTAGCACTGGATATCGCCAGTACCGAGGGCCAGGCCGTGCTGCACGAACTGGTGAAAAGCTGCGACGTGGTGGTGGAAAACTTCAAGGTCGGCGGCCTGGCCAAATACCGGCTCGACTACGCCAGCCTGGCCGCCATCAAGCCCGACCTCGTGTACTGCTCCATCACCGGCTTTGGCCAGCATGGCCCACGCGCCGAGCAAGCCGGCTACGACTTCATGATCCAGGGCCTGGGCGGGCTGATGAGCATTACCGGCGAGCCCCAAGGCGAACCGCAGAAGGTGGGTGTTGCGGTTACCGATCTCTTCACCGGCATGTACGCCACGGTCGCCATCCTGGCCGCCCTGGCCCACCGCGACCGCAGTGGTGAGGGCCAACATATCGACCTCGCCCTGTTCGATTGCCAGCTCGCCATGCTGGCCAATGTCGCCAGCAACCATCTGGTGGGTGGCGTAGAGCCGCCGCGCTATGGCAACGCCCACGCCAATATCGTGCCTTACCAGGCTTTTGCCGCCAGCGACGGCCATGTCATCGTCGCAGTCGGCAACGACAGTCAGTTCGCCCGCTTTGCCGAGCTGTGCGGTCACCCGGAATGGGCGCAGGATGCGCGCTATAGCAGCAACAAGGGGCGTGTCACCCATAGAGACAGCCTGATCCCCTTGATCCAGGCTGCGCTGGCGCAAGCCCCGCGCGCGCACTGGATCGGTCAGATGGAGCGGCTAGGCATCCCCGGCGGGCCCATCAATACCATCCCGGAAGCCTTGCACGAACCGCAGGCGCAAGCGCGCGGCGCGGTGGTGGAGATTCCCCACCCGGCCGGTACGGTGCGCATGGTGGCCAACCCGATCAAGTTCTCGCGCACCCCCATCTCCTACGACGTGGCCCCGCCCACACTGGGGCAGCACACCGCCGATGTATTGGGCACGCTGAACTGAAGCTACCGCCATGATCCGCGAACACCTGCCCAGCCCGTCCTATCCCCAGAGCTACTACGCAGCGTCCAGCGCGGATCGCCTGCGCGAGCGGCCCGCCCTGCAAGGCGAAGTGGATACCGAGGTGTGCGTGGTCGGCGCCGGCTTTTCCGGCCTCTACACCGCGCTACGTCTGGCCGAAGCTGGTCGCAAGGTCACCCTGCTGGAAGCCAATCGTGTGGGCTGGGGTGCATCCGGCCGTAACGGTGGCCAGGCCATACTCGGCTTCTCCTGTGATATGCCGCCCATCGAGGCCCAGCTGGGGCGCGACGAGGCCATGGCGATCTGGCAGCTCTTGCGCGAGGCGGCCGGCGAGATCCGCGAGCGGGTTGCCCGCCACGGCATAGACTGCGATCTGCGCCAGGGCCACCTCTGGACTGCCGTGCTGCCACGGCGGGTCAAGCTCTTGACCGACTGGCAGGAGGAAGCCAGCCAGCACTGGGGCTACCGCGACCTGCGCTTTATTGCCAAACACGAGCTGCGCGACTGGGTGGACAGCCCGCGCTACCAGGCCGGCCTGTACGACCCGGAAGCCTGTCATCTGCACCCGCTCAAGTATGTGCTGGGCCTGGCGGAAGCCGCCGAGCGGGCCGGTGCAGTCATCCATGAACAAAGCCCGGCCCTGCGCCATCGCCAAGCTGGCGAGCGCATCGTGGTCGACACCGCCGTCGGCCGGGTGCGCTGCGACGTGTTGGTACTGGCCGCCAATGTCTACCTCGGCGAGCTGGACCGCGAGCGCAGCCGCCGCATCCTGCCGGTAGGCACCTTCATGGTCGCCACCGAGCCCCTGGGCGAACGGGCCCAGCAACTGCTGCCCAGCGGCGCCTGCGTCACCGACAACCAGTTCGTGCTCGACTACTTCCGCCTCAGTGCTGACCAGCGCCTCCTGTTCGGCGGCGGCTGCACCTATCTGGGCGGCATGCCGCGCGATATCCCCGCTGCCATGCGGCCCGCGCTGGAACGGGTCTTTCCACAGCTCAAGGGCATACGGCTCGACTACGGCTGGGGCGGGCTGATCGACTGTACCCTGCGTCGCACGCCCGACTTCGGCCGCCGCGGCAATGTCTATTGGGCGCAGGGTTTTTCCGGCCACGGCGTTATCCCCACCTGCGTGGCGGGTAGAGTATTGGCCGAAGCCATACTGGGTGACGACACCCACTTGTGCCGCTTTATGCGCCTGTCCAACCCGCCCCTGCCCGGTGGCCGCTGGCTGGCCGGCCCCATGGAGGCAGCCGGCAAGACCTGGTATCGCTTGCGCGACCTGTTCTGACCCCCGTTCCAACCCAATCCGACGACCATGAACGAAACCATCCTGCAACGCGCCAGCTTCAACACCCTGATCCGGCCCTATCTGGTCCTGCAGGGCGCCTTCCTGCTGGCCATCACCGTAGTCGGCATCCCTCTGGCCCTGCTCTGGCTCTGCGGCGTCGGCCAATGGTGGGCACGGCACTACTACGACAAGCTCGAGTGCGAGCTCAGCAGCCGTACATTGCGCTTTCGCAAGGGCATCTTGTTCCAGGTCGAAAAGACCATCCCGCTTGAAAACATCCAGGATGTGACCTTTATCGAAGGCCCTATCCTGCGTCAGTTCCACCTGGCCATGCTCAAGTTCGAGACCGCCGGCCAGAGCCAGCATGCCGGCAACCAGATGTCGCTGGTGGGCATCATCGACGCCCATGAATTCCGCAGCCGCATCCTGGCCGCCCGAGACGCCCTGCGCCATGGCCAGCCGATTGGCACCGCCGCAAACGCACCCGATGCGCAGCTGGTCCTCTTGGCCCGCATCGCCGAGCGGCTCGATGAAATCAGCCTGCTGCTGCAGTCACGCGCCAGCAACCCGAATCCCGTACACCCGGCCCAGGCCGGCTCGTCCCAGCCCGAGAAGCAATCATGAAACAGCACGACCCGATCTCTTCCTTCCTGACCCAGCATGCCGCGCGCGAAGTGGAATGCCTGGTCGCCGACATCAATGGTGTACCGCGTGGCAAGGCCATGCCGGCCAAGGCCTTTGCGGCCGGCCAGGAGCTGCGCCTGTGCCGCGCCGTGGCCATCCATACCGTGACCGGGGACTGGGCCGACTACCGTTATTCGGGCGAGGGCGACCCGGACATGCGCCTGGTACCGCTGCTCGACACCCTCAAGCCAGTACCCTGGGCCAGCCAGCCACGCGCCCTGGTGCTGCACGACTGCGTGGACCTGGACGGCCAGCCCACCCCCATTGCCGGCCGCAACGTGCTCAAACGGGTACTGGCGCAGTATGCCGAACGGGGCTGGTCGCCGGTGGTCGCGCCGGAGCTGGAGTTCTATCTCTTCGCCGCCAATACCGACCCCGACCAGCCGTTCACCCCGCCCGTCAGCCGCAATGGCCGGCGCGAGGACGGCAACCAGGGCTTCAGCATGGGTGGCCTCAACGATCATGCTGCCTTCTGGGATGAGGTCTACGCTGCGCTCGACATATTGGGCATACCGGGCGACACCTTTGTCCATGAACTCGGCCCCAGCCAGTACGAGATCAACCTCTTGCATGGCGATGCACTCACGCTTGCCGACCAGACGCTGCTGTTCAAGTACGCCCTGCGTGAGATCGGCTTCAAGCACGGCCTGCAGGTGGTATACATGGCCAAGCCGCTGGCGGGTCAACCCGGCAGCTCCATGCACCTGCACCAGAGCGTAGTGGACAAGGACGGGCGCAATATCTTCAGCGCGGCCGATGGCAGCGCCACCGCCCTGTTCCGCCACTTTATCGCCGGCCAACAACGGCTGATCCCCGAACTGATGCCGCTGTTCTGCCCACATGTGAACAGCTATCGGCGCTTTGCCAAGCACATGGCCGCACCGGTCAACCTCGCCTGGAGCCATGACAACCGCTCGGCCGGCATCCGCATACCCCTCTCCTCACCCGTGGCGCGGCGGGTCGAGAACCGGATCCCGGGTTGCGACGCCAACCCCTACCTCGCCCTGGCCGGCAGCCTGGCGGCGGGCCTGCACGGCATGGAACAGGCATTGGAGCCAACTGCCGAGGCGCTCGGTACCGTGTTCGACCAGGCGGACAGCGGCCCCGCCTTGCCGCGCAGCCTGGATGCCGCGCTCGCGGCCCTGCATGGCAGTGCCGTCGCCCGCCACCGGCTGGGGGATGCCTTCGTCGACGCCTTCGTCGCGGTCAAGGAGTTGGAGCTCGATAGCTTCTGGGGCGAAATCACCCCCTGGGAGCGACGTTACCTGGCCGGGCTGATCTGAGTGCCCGTGCATGGTCGCGTCCCCATCTGGACAGACCATGCACAGACCCTGAACCCACCACCGGCGGTACATCCGTACAACAAGGCCGCTGGAAACCCATCAGGCCTTGATGCTGCGCATTGCCCGCAGCGGCAGGGCACGGCACAATCGCGGCCACATCGTCAGGGCCAGCGGCCCCCACAGCACAGGAATGCGCATGGCGGCACTAGGTCTGGGTTTACGCGGCAAATCACTGTTGGCACTGGCGCTCGCCTGCCTCTTGGCCTTGGTGCCGGCCGCCTTGATCGGTTGGCAGGTGGTGGACAATATCCGCAACCACTTCGGCCTCGCCTATGCCCGTAACGCCACGCTGCTGAGCCGCGAGCGGGTATTCGCTCCGGTTTCGCGTGAATTGGCCCTGTCGCAACGGCTGGCCGCTTCCGAGGTCACCCGCCAATGGCTGGAAGACGAGACCAACCCCGCCAAGCGCGACCTGTTCTTCCGCGAGGCCGAGGGCTATCGCAGCGACTTCCGCGATCACTCCTACTTCATCGCCTCCGACCGCTCGCACCAGTACTACTTCAACGACACCAAGGGCAGCTTCAGCGCCGCGCCACGCTACCGGCTGGAAACCGGCAAGGATGCCGACAGCTGGTACTTCAATACCCTGCGAGACATCTCGCACTACGCCATCAACGTCAACCGTGACGTCACCCTCAACGAGACCAAGGTCTGGTTCAACATCATCGTCCGCGACGGCGAGCGCAAGATCGGCATGGCGGGTACCGGCCTCGACCTGACCACCTTCCTCAAGCAGTTCGTCAACAGTGACGAAGCCGGTGTCACCCCCATCATCATCGACCGCAAGGGTGACATCCAGGCCCATCCGGACCCCAGCCTGATCGGCTACAACTCCGCTACCCAGCGCGCCAGCAACGAAGCCACCAGTCTGTTCCGGCTGCTGGGCGACAACCGCCAGATACAGTCGGTGCGCGATGCCATGAAGGCCGCCGAGGCACAACCCGGCAGCGTCGAGGTGCGCAAGGTCAAGCTCAGCGGCAAAGCCCAGCTGCTGGCCATCAGCTATGTCCCGGAGCTGTCCTGGTTCATCCTCACCGCCGTGGATCTGCACGCCGCCAAGGTGATCGAGGATCAGTGGCTCACCCCCATGCTGCTGACCCTGGCGGTGCTGCTGGTCGCCCTCCTGGCAGGCTTTGCCTACGCCGTCGAAGCCCTGGTGCTACGGCCCTTGCGGCAGCTGCAGCAGACCGCCAAGGCCATGGCCGCCGGCCAATACGAAGTGGCCCTGCCCGAGGGTCGTGCCGATGAGATCGGCCAGCTCAGCGCGGCGTTTGGAGTGATGGCGCAAAAGGTGCGCAGCCATACCGCCGACCTGGAATCGCGCGTGAAGGAGCGGACCCAGGCGCTGGAGCAGGCCAACCGCGACATGGCGGCGGCGCACAAGAAGATTGATGATTCGATCGACTACGCCAGCCTGATCCAGCGCGCCATCCTGCCCAACCGTCAGCTGATGAGCGATATGGACGAGCGACATGCCGTGCTGTGGCGGCCGCGCGATGTGGTGGGCGGTGATTTCTACGTCTACCGCGCCGGTGAGCAGGGTTATCTGCTGGGGGTGGTGGATTGCGCCGGCCACGGCGTGCCCGGCGCGCTGATGACCATGCTGGCCCACGCCGCCATCGACCAGGCCATCGCCGACGCGGGTCTCTCCGACCCTGCCGCCATCCTTGCCCGTACCGACCAGATCGTGCGCGCCATGCTGCGCGACCAACCCGAGCAGCAGGCGCTGGCCACCAATATGGACGTGGGCCTAGTGCATGTGGATACCGCGGCGCGCGAGGTCACCTTCGCCGGCGCCAAGATCGCGCTCTACTACAGCGATGGCGAGACCGTAGAACAGCTACCCGGCGCCCGCCGCGCCATCGGTGACAAGCGCCTGGGCCAGTACAGCAACGCCCGCCTGCCGCTCAAGGCCGGCCGCAGCTTCTACCTCACCACCGATGGTTTCCTCGACCAGGCCGGCGGCGAGCAGGGCTTTGGTTTTGGCAGCAGCCGCTTTGCTGAGATGATCCTGCGCCACGCCAGCCGCCCCTTGGCCGAGCAAGGCAGCGCCTTTGCCGCTACGCTGGCGAGCTACCAGGGCGAGCACGCCCAGCGCGACGATATTACGATGCTGTGTTTCCGCTTTGACTGATAGCCTGCTCAACCCCAGATACGGAGCTACGATGGATTCGATTGACCTGTATAGCATGCGCGAGAGCTACAACCGGCAACAGATCATGCTGTGCTTCAATGGCCCGATCTCGCGCAGCCTGATCGAGGAAATCGGCAACGCCCTGCGCAACTACCTGCAGGCCGACCATGCCCACCCCTCGGCGGCCATGGATGTGTTCGGCGTGTATATCGAGATGACCCAGAACATCCGCCACTACGCCACCCTCAAGGGCTGGGCCGAGCAGGATGCCGCCGCCACGGTGGTGATCGCCCGCGACAGCGACGGCCACTACGTGGTCTCGGCCGGCAATCTGGTCGAAGAGGCTGACGGCCGCAACCTGCTGGCCCAGATAGACAAGCTGGCCGGCCTCGACAAGGCGGCACTCAAGGCCGCCTACAAGGAACAACTGCGCAAGCCACGCGATGAAAGCGCCAGCAGCGGCGCCGGCCTTGGGTTGATCGATATCGCCCGCAAGGCCAGCGCCCCGCTGGTCGCCTCACTGCGCGAGCTGGCCGACGGCCGCGCCTTTTTCAGCCTGCGCGCCGTGATCTAAGCAATCGAAGAGCAAAAACCATGAGTGATTTTTCCATTAGCGGTACCCAATCCACCCCGGCCATCCAAGGCGTCTGGGGCAGCGGTAC
Organism: Chitinimonas sp.; assembly: GCF_036568685.1. GTDB lineage: Bacteria > Pseudomonadota > Gammaproteobacteria > Burkholderiales > Chitinimonadaceae > Chitinimonas. Next base: position 4,148 of record NZ_DATCSC010000127.1, on the reverse strand, counting down.
CTTGAGCATGCAGGGCGACTCCTACCCGGAGAACTCCTACGAATTGTTCCATCAAGTCTTCGAGTGGGTGCAGCGCTACCTGGCCGAAGCCGGCCGGCCGCTGCAGCTCGAACTGCGCCTGCTCTACCTCAACACCAGCAGCATCAAGGCCATGATGGACATCTTCGACCTGCTCGAAGAGGCCCACCACAAGGGCAAACCGGTGGCGGTGAACTGGCACTACGACAACCGCAACGAGCGGGTGGCCGAACTGGCCGAGGAATTCAAGGAAGACTGCACCTTTCCCTTTGAAATCGTCGGTCACGACTAGGACTCGCCATGAAACCAGACCAGAGCGAACTGGAAGCAGTCATCAAACGCTTCCTGGCCGACCCAGACTACCGCGACCACCCGGTCACCCATGTGCTGGGGCAGCTCTGGCAGCAGCACCGCGAGTTGCTCAACCGCATGGAGCGCATCACCCGTGTCTCCGACGTCTACCAGAGCCTGGCACGCGAACGGGAAATGAGCCTGTCCGAGCGCTTTGACAAGCAGCTGCGGCAGCTGGAGAAAGTAGCCCGCATCTCGGACCGCTACCAGCACATGATGCGCGATCTCAACCTCGCGCTGCGCGAGGCCTCCACCCGCGATTCGCTGACCGGGATCGCCAACCGCAGGCTGCTGGTGGAGCGGCTCAAGGCCGAGGTCGAACGGAGCGAGCGGCAGCAACACACCTTCAGCGTGGCGATGATAGACATCGACTACTTCAAGCTGGTCAACGACCAGTACGGTCATGAAGTCGGCGATACCGCCCTGATCGAAATTACCCGCGTGATGGAGGCCGAGGTGCGGGAATACGACCTGTGCGGCCGCTGGGGCGGCGAGGAATTCCTGATCCTGCTGCCCGAGACCGATGTGGCGACCGCCGCCGGCGTGATCGAGCGCATGCGCGACAACATCCGCACCCTGGCCATCCGCGTTGGCGAGCAGACGCTCAGCCTTACGGTCAGCGCGGGCCTGGCCCAACACGCCGCGGGCGAGAGCTACTCCGAGACCATCAAGCGGGCCGACACCGCCCTGCTGGCCGCCAAGCGCGGCGGCCGCGACCGCTGCGAAATGGCCTGAGCACCGCCGGCACCTGAAGCTGGCCAGCCTGCCTCAAAAGGGGCTTTCCATGGGACAATCCGCCCCACACCGGGTCGGCACCATGTCGGCCCGGCCCTTTTTCCCAGCCCGCTAGCGCCCCATGCTGTTTAATTCCTACATCTTTATCTTCGTCTTCCTGCCGGCAACCCTGCTCGGCTTCTATCTCTTGGGGCGGCGGAATCCGATGTGGGCATCAGGCTGGCTTGCCGCCGCCTCACTGACCTTCTATGGCTGGTGGGATGCCCGCTATGTGGCCTTGCTGCTGGCCTCCATCGCCTTCAACTACCTGGCTGGTTACGGCCTGGCCCAAATGGCCGCGCGCGGCACTCCCCGCCGCAAGCTCGCACTGGGCCTCGCCATCGCCGCCGACCTGGGGCTCCTGGCCTACTTCAAGTACGCCAACTTCCTGGTCGACAACCTCGCCCGGCTCACGGGGCTGCACTGGGCCATGGCCGCCATCGTGCTGCCGCTGGGCATCTCCTTCTACACCTTCACGCAGATCGCCTTCCTGGTCGATACCTACCAGGGCAAGGTGCGCGAGTATCGCTTCCTCCACTACGTGCTCTTCATCACCTACTTCCCGCACCTGATCGCGGGTCCGGTGCTGCACCACAAGGAGATGATGCCGCAGTTCGCCCATGCCGATATCTGCCAGCCGAACTGGGACAACCTCGCCCGCGGCCTTACCCTGTTCCTCCTGGGCCTGGGCAAGAAGGTACTGCTGGCCGACACCCTGGCCCAGCCCGCCAATGCCGTCTTCCACCTGCTGGCCCAAGGCCAGACCGTCAGCACAGCCGAGAGCTGGATCGGCATCCTGGCCTATACCCTGCAACTCTATTTCGACTTCTCGGCCTATTCGGACATGGCCATCGGCATCTCGATGTTGTTCAATATCCGCCTGCCGCAGAACTTTGATTCCCCCTACCAGGCTCGCAGCATCATCGACTTCTGGCGCCGCTGGCATATGACCCTGTCGCGCTTTCTGCGTGACTACCTCTATATCCCGCTGGGCGGCAACCAGCACGGCGACGGCCGCCGCTACGCCAATCTGATGATCACCATGCTGCTCGGTGGCCTGTGGCACGGCGCCGGCTGGACCTATGTCATCTGGGGCGGCCTGCACGGCCTCTACCTGCTGGTCAACCATGCCTGGCGTGCCCTGATGGCGCGGCACGGCTGGCACGGTGAGGGCCGGCTCTATCAAACGGCCGCCTGGATGCTGACCCTGCTCGCGGTAATGCTGGGTTGGGTGTTCTTCCGTGCCGACAGCCTCGCCAGCGCGCTCTCGCTGCTGCACAGCCTCGCGGGCCTCGCCAGCGCAGCCGTGCAGTCGGCCGGCATCGAGCGGGCCAGCGCCCTACCCATGCTGTTGCTGGGCTTCGCCATCGCGCTCTACCTGCCCAATGCACAAGCTGCCGCTCTGTCCGCGCCAGAGAGCCGGCAGGGGCTCCTGCGCCGGCTGGGCTGGCGCCCCACGCTGGGCTACGCCGCCCTCATGACCCTGCTCGGCTATGGCGTGCTGACCAATCTGCACAAGCCTTCCGAATTCCTCTACTTCCAGTTCTGACCTGATCGCCGTCGCGCCATGTCCCGTCTGTCACGCCCCCTTTCCCTGAAGAACTACTGCCTGGTCATCGTGGCGGCGCTGCTGTGCATGGCCATCGTCGGCGCCCTGGGTGCCGCCTGGAGCCGCCCGCTGACCGGCGATCTCGCCCGCCTGGGCCACCTGCCGGAAGTCGAATTCGGCCCGCGCCAGACCCCGCCGCCCATCCCCGAGCAATGGCGTATCAACAGCGCCTTTGCCAAGGCCGACGTACTGGTGATCGGTGACTCCTTCTCCATCGGCCAGATCTGGCAAAGCCGCCTGCAGGCCCACGGCCTGCGGACCGCGACCGTGCACTGGGACCTGCTGGAGGCCTGCACCGGCGCACCGGACTTCGGCAGCCATCTCGCCCGGCTGATCCGCGAATCGGGCTTCAAGGGTCGCCAGATCATCATCGAGAGTGTGGAGCGCAGCCTGGAAGGCCGCATGCAGCTGAGCTGCGAACCGACCGCCGCGCCCGCCGCCCCCTTGCAGCTGATCAAGACCAACGCACTGGAGCAACAGCAAGGCGTATTAGGTTGGGACTGGGTCTACAAGGCGCTGTGGCACACGCTGCGGCTCAAGCAACAGCCCCAGGACGTCACTTTCCAACACACCCGCGTGGTGGCCATGGTCGATGGTTGCCAGCAATTCAGCCATCGCCGCTGCGAGTATGGCCTCTTCTACCGCAACGACTTCCAGAAGCCCACCTTCGAAGGCGCCCCGCAGCTCGCCGCGATCGACCAGCGCCTGCGCGAGGCCGGCCTGCAGCCGCTATGGCTGGTGATGCCAGACAAATCCTCGGTCTACCTGCCCGCCGGCTACGGCCAGCAACACCGCTACGTCGACCCCTGGCAAGCCATCAAGGCGCTACCCGGCGTCCACCAACTCGACCTCGGCCCCCTGCTGCGCGAAGCCCGCCTCACGCAACGCGACCTCTACCTACCCGACGACACCCACCTGAGCCGCGAAGGCTTCAACCTCGTCGGCGAAGCTGTCTGGCGCGCACTGACAAGCAATAACGCACAACCAGCCAACTAAGGCCCCTGAATACCCCGCCAAAGGATGGCGGTGAGTGTTTGCAGACACCCAACCCGCATTCCTTGGGCGGAAGCCCACGAGCGCAGCGAGGTTCCCCGCCAGCGGGCGGGGCGGAGGGGGTAGGGATGCGATCACGGATAGGGCCGGCTCACATTCAGCCATCGCAGAGGGTCAACACCCGGGTCCCCCCGGGGCCTGTGCTGAACCAAGAGCTTAGGCACAAGTTGTGAAAGAAAGGCCCTACAACCAGCCCTTGTCCCGCGCCAAGCGTGCCGCCTCCACCCGGTTGGCCGCCCCGAGCTTGCCGATAGCCTCCGACAGATAGTTGCGCACCGTGCCCTCGGATAGGTGCACGATGCCAGCAATCTCGCCGGAGGACTTGCCCTCCCCCGCCAACCTT
>NZ_DATCSC010000126.1:0-17938 GCF_036568685.1 Chitinimonas sp. | reverse complement strand
CCACCCACCCGCCTGGTCCAGTCCGGCCAGCACCACGCAACCCGCGAGCCGGCCCAGCTGATAACCGTGCTGGGTTCCTGCGTGGCCACCTGCCTGTACGACCCGGTGGCCGGCGTAGCCGGTATGAACCACTTCCTGCTGCCGGGCAGTGCCCCCAAGCCACAGCCGGGTATGATGCCCGGCCACTATGGCGCCACCGCCACGCAGAGTCTGATCGACGCCATGCTGGCGCAGGGTGCAAAGCGCCACCGGCTGGAAGCACACGTGTTCGGTGGCGCCGGGGTGCTGGCAGGCTTGTCCGACAGCCAGCGGGTAGGGCAGCGCAATGCCGACTTTATCCTGGCCTACCTGGCCGAGGCCGGCATACCGCTGCACCAGCAGGACCTGGGCGGCAAGCAGGCGCGCATGCTGCGCTTCAACAGCCAGGATGGCAGCGCCAGCGTGCGTTATATCGAGGCACAGAACCAGGCCCTTGCGCTCCCCGACCATTCAGCCCTCGGGGGCCCCGCAGCTACCCACCGTCTCGATCCACTTACGGGCAGCGGGCGATAGCGCAGCGTACTTGAGCCAGCCGAATGCCACCCGCCACTCGATCTCCGGCTCCACCAGCTTGCAAACCGCAAACTCATAGCGGTCCAGATGCGTAAGCTCCGACCCGGGCAGGAATGCCACCCCCACCCCGGCGCGCACCATCTCAACGATCAAGCCGATCTGCCCACTGCGGCCGGCGACGTGGGGCTTGAAGCCCGCCTGTGCACAGGCCGCCATGATGCGGTCATTGGCCACATAGGACGAGGTGAACAGAATCAACGACTCGTCCTCCAGATCGCGCATGGGTACTTCCGGGTAGCGCGCCCAGCGCGAGCGGGCAGGCGCCAGCAGCATCAGCTGGTCGTCGAGTGCCGGGCAACTGTCAAAGCGGGTGCGGTCTATGGGCACCACCATGGCGCCAACCTCCAGCTCACCATTGATCAGCTTCTCCTCGATGGCGTGCGTACCCTCCTCGAACAAGCGAATATCCACCCCGGGATAGCGCTGCTTGAACTGGCTGATCAAGGCCACGAAGTAGCGCGGCCCGAGCGGCAATATGCCGATATGCAGCTCACCCTGGGTGACCTCGTTGAGGTCGCTGATTTCGCGCTCCATCTGCTGCATCTCGGCCAGGATGGCCTCGGCATGCACCAGCAGCAGCCGGCCGGCGCTGGTAAGGCTGACCTTGCGCGTGCTGCGTATGAACAGGGGGTGGCCGAACTTCTCCTCCAGCTGGCGCAAGAGCTTGCTGACCGTGGGCTGGGTCACGTGCAGCTTGTCGGCGGTCACGGTAAAGCTGCCGGTCTGCGCCAGGGTCACAAAGGCGCGCAGGGCGCGTAGTTCCATGCTGTCTTCCCATTGCCAGCCATCCATCGCGCCCCGCGGGCGCAACAGGCTTCAGCTACGTTATAGCTGCCACGCCGGCACCGCCTACTTGGGGATTTGCCCCGGCCCTGTCAAAGTAGCGGCTTGAGCAACAGGTTTGACGTTTTACGGAACAAGGCAATGAACAACGAGCTGCAAATCACTGATATTGAACTGGGTACCGGCAAGGAAGTCGTCAAGGGCGCCCTCATCACCACCCAGTACCGTGGCTGGCTGGAAGACGGTACCGAGTTCGACTCCTCCTACGCCAAGGGCAAGCCCTTCCAGTGCGTCATCGGCTCGGGCCGGGTGATCAAGGGCTGGGACCAGGGCCTGATGGGCATGAAGGTCGGCGGCAAGCGCAAGCTCTATGTCCCCGCCCACCTGGCCTATGGTGAGCGGCAGATCGGCAAGCATATCCAACCAAACTCGAACCTCGTGTTCGAGATTGAGCTGTTGGAAGTGCTGACGCGGGATGATTGAGTACACACTGGCGCTGATCAGAATACTCTCACGAGCCATGAGAAAAAGAGCGGTCCTACTAAGTCTCGCGTTCATAACCTTGCTGTTCACGCTCTCCAGCTGCATTAGCGAAGATGCAGGCGAAGCGAGAAGCTGGGAGTCTCTGTCCCTCGCCGGTAAGCGATTGGAGTTGATCGACGACGAACGGATCGAAACCTACGCACTGGCAAAGGAAGGATGGGCCAGCACGGTCATCGGATATCGCCATGGCGCTGTAACCGGCCCGGTTATGTACTGGAAGATCGCCGATGGGAACCTTCTCTTATCCGAAAGCCACGATTTTGACACCATCGAGGCCATACCCCCACCCCGGGTAAGTGGCGCGATCCTGACAGTCAGACGAGGATTGTTTGAAACCGAAAAATTCAGGTTGAGTAACTAGCCCGTCTAACTCTCCAGCCACAAAGTACAGCACCACGGGCCTCTCTCGACCAGCCAGCTCTATCGCACCTTGTAGCCACCCTGCCCCCCAGCTATACCTGCAAACACACGCTCTGGCTGCGCCCTACATGCCCCTGCCCCGTCTACTGCTGCTCCCCTGCCTGCTGCTGGCGACCCTGCCGGCAAGTACCCTGGCCGCCAGTACACCCACCGCCGCGCCAGCGCCACTCAGGCTGGTCGCCAACTACTGGGAGCCCTATACCGGCGAGAACCTGCCGGCGCAGGGCCTGGCGAGCGAATTGGTGAGTACCGCGCTGGCGCGGGCGGGTTATGAGAGCCGCATCGCCATCATGCCCTGGCCACGCGCCTTGGCGATGGCCTACCAGGGTGGTGCCGATGGAGTGGTGGCAATCTGGGCCACCCAGGAGCGGCGCGACAAGCTGCAATTGAGCGAGGCCTACTACAGCAACCGCATGGTGTTCTTGCACCTCAAGGGGGCGGCGGTGGCCACCGGCAGCCTGGATGAGCTCAAGGGCCTGCATATCGGCGTAGGCCGGGGTTACGAGTACAGCGACAACTTCAAGTCGCAAGCGAGTCTGCTGCTGGAACCCACCGACAGCGTGTTGCAAAACCTGCGCAAACTCGCTGCCAAGCGCCTGGACCTGGTACTGGAGGATCGGCAGATCGCCCAGTACAACCTCGGCCTGTATAGCGCCCAGCTACCCGAGCTGGGCGCCATAGAAGTGGGTGACAAGGCCTTCTTCACCCTGCCGCTCTACTTTGGTGTGAGCCGCAAAAGGCCGGATGCGGCGCAACTGATAGCCCGCTTCAATGCCAGCCTTGCGGCCATGAAGGCCGACGGCAGCTACGAGCGCATCATCAAGAAGCACTCCCACTAGCGCCTGACGCGCTGTGCCATCTACCTCGCCTATCCTGTACCATGCCGCGCCCCAAACCTGGGACAGCCGTCCCGGTTCCGGCAACACCATCTACTAAACCGCGCGGAGGAACCGTCTTGATCAAAATCATCGTCGCCAGCACCCTGGCTCTCGTGTACCTGAGCGGCTGCGCCAGCTCGCGCGCCAGCGGCGTGCCTTATGCCGAGTACAAGGGCTACCCGCTCGAAGCCAACCCCACCCGTAGCCGGCTGGTGATCTATCGCCCCAGCGCCGGCATGATGACGGCGGCACGAGATACCCGCCTCAAGGTCAATGAACTGCCGGTGGGCAGCTGCCAGCCCGGAGGCTTTATCGTCAGCAGCCACGTTCCCGGTACCCAGGTACTGGCAGCCGATCTGGCCGACAGCCCCGGCGCCTGCAAGGTGACGCTGGAGACCGAGGCCGGCAAGGAGTACTTTTTCGAGGTACGTCCCCGCTCCGAGGCCATCACCAGCGGGCTGATGCTGGGCGTACTGGGGCAGGCCCTCGAATCGTCCGGCAAGGTCTGTGGCGGTGCCTTCTCCATCGAGCAGGTCGATGCCCAGACCGCCGCTAATGCGCTGAGCCAGCTGCGCTTCAGCGAGTAAGCTCGTAGGTGGAAGGCGCAAGGCCTTCCACCTATCCCGTGGCGACTGCGCTAACCGAAGTACCCCATATTGGTCTTGCTGAAGGCCGCCAGATTGGGGAAGACTTTGCCGAGGTCGCCCTCGCTCACGCCGTACCAGCGCGCCAGGGTGGCGCCGAGCTGGTCCACCGAGGTGGTGGGCAGCCAGCGGCCCTCGCTGGTCACGTCGTCCGGTCCCGCCAGTACCAGCTGCGGGAAGGTACCGTAGCTACCGCCCTTCACCGCCCCGCCAAATACCAGATGGTGGCCACCCCAGGCGTGGTCCGATCCGCCGCCCGATGCCGGCTGCAGGGTACGGGTGAAGTCCGATGCCGTGAAGGTGGTCACGTTATTGGCCACCCCCAGTTGCACCGTGGCGTCATAGAAGGCCTTGAGCGCCGGGCCGAGTTGCTTGAACAGGGCGTCCTGCCGGTTGAGCTGGTCGGCGTGGGTATCGAAGCCGCCCAGCGAGACAAAGAAGATATGCCGCGTGGCGCCGATGCTGTTGCGCGCCTCGATCATCTTGGCCACCTGCAGCAGCTGCTGCGCCAGGCTACCGGTCTGCCCGGCAAACAGCGAAGCCACGCTGGAAGTGCCGGTCAGCACCGGGTTGAGGCTGGCGCTGGCCGAGAGGCCCTGCTGCATGACCTGGGCGGCGGCCGCCAGCTCGGCATTGCTGTTGCCGGCGGCCAGGAGCTGGGTATAGGCCTGGAAGGCCGGGTTGCTGGCAGGTGTATTGCCAAAGCCACGGATCACAAAGCTGCCGCTGGCCGGCACCGACAGGCTGGCGGTATTGGCTCCGGCGCCAAACAGCGCATTGCCCGCTACCGACACCACCGGCGGCACGGCGGCCGAGCCCTGCAGGTCGGCGATACGGCCGGCCCAGCCGGTGGCCGAGGGCTGGTTGTAGACCGCGCTCTGCCATTGCAGCTGCTGGTCGGAATGCGAAAACAGATTGAGCGGCCGGCTGGCGAGGCTCGCCAGGTAGTCGGCCTTGCTCATGGGCTTGAGCAGGGTGCCCACATTGAACTGCAGTGCCAGCTTGCCCTGGTTCCAGATATCGGCCAGCGCGGCGAGCGAGGGGTGCAGGCCGAAGTTGCTGCCATTGAGCGGGGTGAGGCTGGCCTGCGCCAAGGCAAGGCTGCCGCGCGCCGTCTGGTAGGCGGCGTAGCCGGCACTGTCGGTGGGCACCAGCATATTGTTGCTGTCGTTGCCGCCGTATAGGAAGACGCACACCAGGGCGCGGTAGTCGCCCCCCGTGAGCGGTGCGGCCAGGGCTTGCAGCCAGGCGGTCTGGCTACTCAGCGCCAGGCCACCCAGACCACCCAGAAAGCGACGACGGGACCACAAGGTATCGGGCTTCATGTCAGTGCTCCACGCTGTATTCGGGGGAAATCGCCACCATGAAGAGCGCGGTACGCGCCCGTCCCAGCGTATTGCTCACCGGCTGGGCCTGGATGGCCTGGTAGACGGCCGTCTGCAGCGCCGCGCTCATGGTGCCGCCCAGCAGCACCCGGTTGAGCTCGGCCACCAGGGCCGAAGGGTTGGCCGCCAGGGTCTGCCAGCGCGTGAGGTCGATGCGCGTGCCGGTGGCGCCCGGCACATCCTTGGCTGGCGCAACGCCCGTGGTACTGAGCACGGTATTGAAGAAGCCGGTGCGGTTGAAGGCGGTGGAGGCACCGTAGATGCCAAACGGTGGGCCCTTGAGGCTGGGGTTGCCGGGCAGCGCGGCATTGGGGGTGTAGAAGTTGAACACCGAGGGCGGGTCGAACACCGGCTGCTGCATATCGGACGCAGCCTGCCGCAGATAGACCCCGTCGCTGCTGCCGCCCAGTGCACGCATAAAGTGGGTGATCTGCAAGATGGGCTCGCGCAGCTTGCCAAAGTTGCCGTCGCTCGCCGCCTGGGCCTCGGGGTCAAGCAGGATGGCGCGCAGCACCGCCTTCATATCGCCGCGCTTGCCCTGGGCATTGTGGTTGAAGGCCGCCGCCACCCGCGCCACATAGGCCGGGCTGGGGTTGCTGGTCACCAGTTGCTGGATCAGTTGGCGGCCGATAAAGGGGCCGACATTGGGATGATTGAAGAGGTTGTCGATGGCCGCGTCGAGATCCTGCTGCGGGCCCTGCCCGGCCGGCAGGGTCACCCCGCTCAAAAGCTGCTTGCTGCCATCGTCGTGATGGTCGGCAAAGGCCAGCATCACCCCGTCGTAGTTCTTGCGGCCGGGGAAGCGCGGGTTCTCGCCAGGGCGCGGCGCATAGGCCCAGCCGGTAAAGACATGGGCGAAGCCTTCCACCGTATCCTGGCTATAGCTGGGCTGGGGCTTGCCGTCGCTGCCCAGTTTCGGGGTACCGTCGGCATTGAGCTGGGTCAGGCCGATGCTGAAGAGCTGCATCACCTCGCGGGCGTAATTTTCATTCGGCTCGCTGCCCTTTTTGGGGTTGGGCTTGTCGTTGTTGACCATGTCGAGGTAGTCGCCCATGGCCGGGCTCAGCGTCACCGCGTAGAGAATGTCGCGGTAGTTGCCGAAGGCGTTGTCCAGAAAGATGCGCTGGTAATTGGCCATCGCATAGGGCTGGCGGATGGTATCGCCCGAGGTGACCAGTATCTCGCTCAGTGCCAGCGCCACGCGCTGCCGCAATTGGTCGTCCGCCGTCAGCGCATTGCGAAAGAAGCGCGTCTGCAAGGGGAAGAGGCTGTAGTTGTCGCGCTTGCAGGTAGCCGGCGAGCCATCCGGGCAACCAACCGAGGGGTTGGGGTCCATGTAGCTGAAGCCATTGTAGCCGGCAGACTGCTTGGCAAACTGCAGCTCCAGCCAGCCGGCCCGGTCATAGTGCTGGGCCTCCTGCACGCTACCCTCGGTCGGCCCGAAACTGGTCTGGCCCAGAAAGCGCCGCGCTTCCGGCTCGCTCATCAAGGGTGCCGCACCGGCCGTCGCGGCCAGGATGGAGAGGGCCAGAGGCACTACCCACCTCGAACTGCTTCGTTGCACAAGTTTCATCGCTGGCTCCTGAGTGTTTCCTTACGGAAATACGGCCGGGCTGCTTATGACGTTGGCCTGAAACGCATCATCCGCGCATCCTGTTTCCATTCAACCTTCGGAAACATTTATTTGCAGAAATCGCAGCTTTGCCCATGAAGTTCGGAAACTTTTCCAGCTCGCCGACGTCTGCCACTTTTCTCACCGACAAGCCTCAATAACTTCGTCGCTGCGCGGCCGTCCGTCGGTCAGCTGTGGATAAATCCAGCGTATCTCCTCATTTATAAGCCCAAGCAGCCCCACCCTCCGGCGGCAAGCCGCATCTGGCCTATGATTGAGCCATGCACCACTTTGGTGACTTTATATGCTTACGTCCTAATCACGGAACGAGTTTGTCGGATAAACTTACAGTTGCGCAAACCCATATTCATACAAGGCAGTTAAGCTTCGCTGCCCATTTATGTTCAAACATGCCATCAGACCAGCCTTTTTGCTGGATATCCCTGCCCTGCTCTACCTCTATACGCAGTTCGACAGCGAGCCCCAGCCCATCGTTGAGCCGCATGCCGCCATGCTGCAGTTCGAGCGCATCAAGAATATGGGCGAGGTGCTGGTGGCCGAGGCCGACGGCCAGATCGTGGGCTGCTGCAGCCTGTATATCTGCAGCTCGCTCCTACATGGCGCGCGTCCCTTTGGCCTGATCGAGCATGTGGTGGTAGACCCCGGCCACCGCCGCCAGGGCATGGGTCGGGCGCTGCTGCAGGAAGCCCTGCAGATCGCCGCCTCGCGCAACTGCTATACCGTCATGCTGTCCAGCTCCTCGCTGCGCAGCGAGGAGCATGCCTTCTACGCTGCCTGCGGCTTTGACGCCGATCTGCAGGGCTTTCAGCGCAAGCTGAAGAAAAGCGGTCAACTCCCCGCTGGCTGACCTCCCCAACCCGGCGCTGGTGCGAAAAGCACATCAACAGGCGCCAAGCCGCTGCCTGCATCAGGCATCGTCATGTTCCCGCGTACGGGCCAGCCTGGGCAGGCCCAACGGGAAGCGCCGCTTGCCGGCATGGACCCGCGACTTGCGCAGGGTCAGCCTTACCACGGTGCCCTCGCCGGCCACGCTCTCGATCTGCAGCTCGCCACCTATCTTCTGCGCACGCTCGCGCATGCCCGGCAGGCCCCAATGCCCCTCGCGCTTGCCACCGTCCCTGGCCAGGCCGGCTATGCCGCAGCCGTCATCACGTACCTCCGCCACCAGGCTGCGGGCATCAAACTGCAAGCGCAGCGTGATCACACTGGCCCGCGCATGCACGGCCGCGTTGGTCAGCGCCTCGCGCAGGATCACGTAGGCTTCGGCGGCGATCGGTACCTGTAGCGGCCAGTTCGTCCCCTCTTCATCAAACACCATGGGCACACCGTATTGCTGCGCCAGCTCCTGCACCAGGGCCTGCAAGGCACAGGGCAGATCGCCCTTGAGCTCGCCACCATCGCGCAGCTCGGCCACCTGGTCACGGCCTTCGCTCAACAAGTTGGTGGCGTATTCCAGCGAGGTGTCGATGATCTTGATACCGCGCTGCCTGTCTTCGGCCTGGATGGCATCCATCCCTGCCTGCACCTTGAGGATCAAACCTTGCACCCCTTGCAGCAGCGTGTCGTGCAGCGCACGGGCAATCCGGTCGCGTTCCTGCTGGCGCTCAACCATGCGCTCGCGCAGGCGGGCCGTGAGCTGGCGCATGCGCCAGAGGTAGAGCAAACCAGCCAGCAGCAGCAAGGCGCATACCCACAGCGCGGTAAACCAGCGGGTCTGCACAAAGGTGGGCGGCAGGGTGAAGGCCATGCTGGCGCCGGTCTTGTTCCACACCCCGTCCTCATTGGCGGCAAGAACCTGGAAGCGGTAGTCGCCCGGCGGCAGCTGGGTGTAGTAGGCCACCCGGCGGTTGCCCACGTCCTGCCAGTCGCGGTCATAGCCTTCCAGCCTGTATTTGAAGCGCAAGCGCTCAGGGATGGTCAGGCCCAGCGCGGTGAAGTTGATCTGCAAGCTGTCGGTATTGGGCGCCAGCTTGATATTGGGGCCCGGCACAAACGGCTGGTCGTCCGCCACCAGGCCGGTGATCTGCACCGGCACTACGTAGGGGTTGCGCGGCAGGTGGTTGGGGTCCAGCCAGCCTACTTCCCGCATGGTGGCGTACCACAGCCGGCCATCGCCGGCCTCTACCAAGGTAGGTGTAGGGCGCAGCTGGGCCGGGCGGCCGCTCAGGCCCTGTTCGTAGTCGATGCGCTCGAACTGTACTTCGGCGCCAGGCTGTGCCAGGGCTCTCTCTATTTCGGCGGTATCTATTCGCGCCATGCCTTCGTTACCGTTGAGCCATAGCTCGCCGCTGGCGCGCATGACGATGCCCGAGGTACCACGGAAGGCGGCCGGGTCGCGCGTACGCAGGGTGTGGAACTTGCCATCGCGGAACCAGGCCACGCCCTTCTCGCCGCCCAGCCATAGCACCCCGTCGCGCTCAAAGAAGCACAGTACCTTACCGAGCTGCAGGCCCTCCTTCTCGCCCAGGTGGCTGACCTTGCCCCCATCCTGCACAAAAACGTCGTTGCTGGGGTAGCCCATCCAGAGCCGCTGTTTGGCATCCACAAACAGCGAAAGTGGCGACTTGCCAGCGATGCCATCCTTGGGGTCCAGACGGCTCCACTGCCCCTTGCTCAGCTTATACACGCCGTGCTTCACCACCGAGGCCCACACCGTACCATCGGCCGCCGCGGCGATGCTCTGAACATTGCGGTGGTCGGCATCCTCCGGCAACGGCCAGGCGGTCTGCTTGCCTCGTTCAATCTGCCAGACCTGGCCGGTGCCACCGAACCAGTAGCTATCGTCATTTTGCTTGGCGGCAGTCGCCACCGGGCTGATCGCCACCTGCTGGTAGCTGCCGTCGGCACCGAGCTCCAGCGCGTCGCGGGCGCTGAAGCCGAACAACCAGACCTTGCCACCGGCCGCCGCCGTCACACCAGGGGTAAGAATGTCGGCGAAGCGCTCTACATGGGTGACCAGGTTGCGGCGCGCACGTATCACACCGTCGGTGGTGGTGAACCAGTAGTTGCCCTCCTTATCGATAAACGATTCCGCCAGCGAGCCGGAGAGGCCGGGGGAGGAACCATCCAGGCGGAACAGCGGCGCCGTGGCGCTGGCACTCGGCCATACCTCCACCGAGCCCACATAGAGCAGGACCAGGTTGCCATTGGGCAGGATGGCAAACTCGCCCAGCGTGCGGTTGGGCGGCATCTTGGGGTATTCAAACGACTTGCCGCGCCAATCGGTTGCGAACATGGTACGCGGCAGATCGGCCCGTACACGCGGCACGCCGGGTGCCTTGCTGTCGAAAAAGTATTGGTGGGCGATACGGTCGCCAACGGGGTGGTAGGCCGGCTCATTGCCAAAACGCCCGTAGACTGTATTGGTGCCACAGCGCAGCCAGCTGCCCCCCTCCTGGTCGAATTCGATCGAGTTCGTGAAACTGCAACCCTTGTCCGCTATCGGCACCAGCTGCCAGCGCTTACCCACCAGCTGCGCTATCCCACCTGTCGCCGCGACATGCAACACACCCGTGGGCGAGCGCTTGATCTCAAACAAGGCACCGGTAGGCAGGCCATTGGCATCACCATGGTGGGTGACCTTGCCACCGTCGAACTCGTCCACCCCACCAAAGAGGTAGCCTACCCAGAGCTTGTTGCCCTCGGCCAGGATCTTGGTAATGGCATCGGACTGCAGCGGCTGGCCCTGTACCGCCGTGACCCGCTCAAAGCGCGCACCATCAAAACGGTAGAGGCCGGATTCGCCGGCGAACCACAGCCAACCGTCCTCGGTCTGTGCCACCGAGATCGCCTTCTCAGGCGCACCCTCGCGCTGGTGCCAGACGGTGTATTGGTAGGTGGAGAGGCTGAACTTGCCCGCGGTTTCTTCCCCGGCAGCCAGGGTCAGCGTGGTAAAGGCAATCAGGCAGGCCTGCGCAAGCAGGCGTGAGAAAACAGAGCGGCACATGAACCAGGACCTCTGCAACAAAAGCAGGCGTACACCCCACCCAGATTGATCTACTTGCTCCAAGGCGGAGCAAGGCAAGCGGGCGTAGTGCTGAGGGAAGCGCTGCAAAAATATCGGGATGGATGTCGGCACGCCTCTTGGACGGACGGCCAGTCCGTCCTGCGGGAGCGGTTCCTTGCAGACCATCCCGTCGAGCCGCCGTCGCGGCCCCGATACTTTTGCGGAGCGTCCCTAGGTCAGTCGGCCCCAGCAGGCTTGCAGGACATTGGTCATCGATCAGGCTGCAAACCAAGCTGTAGGCGGATTGTGCGGCATTGCACACCTACACGACAACAACCTTTGGTATAGCTTCCGACAGTCGTCTCACTTGGCGCAACAGCGTGGGGTAACCAGACCAGGTAGAGCCTGGCCACCCCTCCTGCTTACACAGGCGAATGCTGGCGTCTGCCACCGCGCAGCAGGCGGTAGGCAGCGGGTATCACCAGCATGGACAAGAGCGGTGCCGTCACCATGCCGCCCACCATGGGTGCGGCAATACGGCTCATCACTTCTGATCCGGTCCCGCTGCCCAAGAGTATGGGCAGCAACCCCGCCAAAATCACCGCCACCGTCATGGCCTTGGGCCGCACACGCTGCACGGCCCCCTGCCGTATGGCCACATCCAGCTTCTCTCCCTGAGGCACCGCCCCCTCCCCCGCCAGCTCGGTTGAAGCCTGCTTGAGGTAGAGCAGCATCACCACGCCAAACTCGGCCGCCACGCCGGCCAGCGCAATAAAGCCCACGCCCGATGCCACCGAGAGGTGGTAGCCCAAGAGGTAGAGGAACCAGACACCTCCCGTCAACGCCAGCGGCAAGGTGGCCATGATCAGGGCGGCTTCATCCAGCCGGCGGAAGGTCAGGTAGAGCAGCAGGAAGATGATGCCCAGGGTGGCCGGCACCACCAGCTTGAGCCGGGCGGTAGCACGTTCCAGGAACTCGAACTGGCCAGAGTAGCTCAGGCTCATGCCCGGCTGCAGTACCACCTCGCGGCCGACGGCAGCACGCAGGTCCGCCACCACCGAGGCCAGATCCCGCCCGCGCACGTCGATATAGACCCAGCCTGAGGGTCGGGCATTTTCGCTCTTGAGCATGGGTGGCCCCTCGCTTACCCGGATCTGCGCCACCGTGCCCAGGGTGATCTGCGCACCGGCAGGCGTCACAAAGGGCAGCGCACGCAAGCCATCGAGCGAATCACGCAGCTCGCGCGGGTAGCGCACATTGATGGGAAAGCGCGCCAGCCCTTCCACCGTCTCGCCTACATTGTCGCCACCGATGGCACTGGCCACCACCGACTGCACGTCGGCCACATTGAGGCCGTAGCGACCGGCAGTGGCACGGTCTATCTGCACGTCCACATAGCGGCCTCCGGTCAGCCGCTCGGCCAGTGCCGAGCTCACGCCCGGCACCGTCTTGGCGACCGTCGCCACGCGCTGCGCCACCTGGTCTATGGCTGCCAGATCGCTACCGGCCACCTTGACCCCGATCGGACTCTTGATGCCGGTGGCCAGCATATCGATACGGTTGCGTATGGGCGGCACCCAGACATTGGCCAGGCCGGGCAGCTTGACCACGCGGTCCAATTCCTCCACCAGCTTCTCCGGCGTCATGCCCGGCCGCCATTGATCATGGGGCTTGAAGCGTATCGTGGTCTCGAACATCTCCAGCGGTGCCGGGTCGGTCGCGGTCTCGGCCCGGCCAGCCTTGCCGAACACGGTCTCGACTTCGGGCACGGTCTTGATCAGCCTGTCGGTCTGCTGCAACAGTTCCCCCGCCTTGGCTGCCGACAGCCCGGGCAGGGCCGAGGGCATATAGAGCAGGTCGCCTTCATCAAGCGGTGGCATGAACTCGCCGCCCAGCCGTACCATGGGCCAGGCGGTAGTGGCAAAGGCCAGCACCGCCAGTAGCAAGGTGGTCTTGGGCCAGCGCAGTACCCGCTCCAGCCAGGGGCGGTACAGGGCGATCAGGCCACGGTTGAGCGGGTTGGTCTGCTCCGCCGGTATGCGGCCACGTATCCAGTATCCCATCAGCACCGGCACCAGGGTCACGCTCAGGCCGGCGGCGGCGGCCATGGCGTAGGTCTTGGTAAAGGCCAAGGGGCCAAACAGTCGGCCCTCCTGCGCCTCCAGGGTAAAGACCGGCACAAAGCTCAGGGTAATGATCAAGAGGCTGAAAAACAGTGCGGGCCCGACCTCTGCCGCCGCCTCGGTCATCACCTGCCAGTGCACCGCACCCACCAGCCGCTCTCCGGGGTGCTGCGCCTGCCAATGTTCCACATGCTTGTGGGCGTTCTCTATCATCACCACCGCCGCGTCCACCATGGCGCCAATGGCGATGGCAATGCCACCCAGGCTCATGATGTTGGCGTTCACTCCCTGGTAGTGCATCACTACAAAGGCGGCGAGCACCCCCAGCGGCAGCGCCACGATGGCGACCAGGGCCGAGCGCAGATGCCACAGAAAGAGCGCGCAGACCACGGCCACCACCAGGAACTCCTCGACCAGCTTGTGGCTGAGGTTGTCTACCGCCCTGTCGATCAGCTTGCTGCGGTCGTAGGTGGGG
The DNA here is from genome assembly GCF_036568685.1 of Chitinimonas sp. Taxonomy (GTDB): domain Bacteria; phylum Pseudomonadota; class Gammaproteobacteria; order Burkholderiales; family Chitinimonadaceae; genus Chitinimonas. Next base: position 4,496 of record NZ_DATCSC010000126.1, on the reverse strand, counting down.
ATGATCTCCACCCCCTTGGGCAGGCTGCGCTTGAGTTCGTCCAACCGCTGACTGACGGTGGTGATGGCATCGCGCGCATTGCGGCCCGAGCGCAGTATCACCACCCCGCCTGCCACCTCACCCTCGCCATTGAGCTCGGCAATGCCGCGCCGCGCCTCTGGGCCGAGCTGCACCGTGGCCACTTCGCCCAGCCGTACCGGCACGCCGGCCACGGTCTTGAGCGGTATGGCGCGAAAGTCGTCCAGGCTCTTGAGGTAGCCGCCGGCACGCACCATGTATTCGGCCTCGGCGAGCTGCAGCACCGCGCCGCCAGCCTCCTGGTTGGCCGCCTGGATGGCTGCTACCACCTGCTGGTGGGTTACGCCATAGGCCACCAGCTTGGCCGGGTCCAGCACCACCTGGTACTGCTTGACCATGCCGCCCAGGGTGGCCACCTCGGCCACGCCGGGCAGGCTCTTGAGCTCGGCCTTGAGAAACCAGTCCTGCATCGCCCGAAGCTGCGCCAGGTCGTGCTGGCCGGTCCGGTCGACCAGGGCGTACTCGTAGACCCAGCCCACCCCGGTCGCATCCGGCCCCAGCGTGGCCTTGGCGCCCGCCGGCAGTCGCCCCTGCACCTGGCTCAGGTACTCCAGCACGCGCGAACGCGCCCAATAGAGATCGGTACCATCCTCGAACAACACGTAGACGTAGCTATCGCCAAAGAAGGAAAAACCGCGCACCGTCTTGGCCCCCGGCACTGACAGCATGGTGGTGGTGAGCGGATAGGTGACCTGGTTCTCGACGATCTGCGGCGCCTGGCCAGGGTAGCTGGTACGGATGATGACCTGCACATCGCTCAGGTCGGGCAGCGCATCGAGCGGAGTTGTCCGCAGCGCCCACAGGCCCCAGCCGGCCAGCAGCAGGCTGGCGAGCAGCACCAAGAAGCGGTTGGCCACCGACCAACGGATCAACTTGGCGATCATGGCTGGGCCTCCGTCGCGGCATCCGCCAACGGCGGCGCGGTGATGCCGCTCAAGCTGGCTTCAGAGTCGAGCAGGAACTGCCCGGATGCCACCACTCGTTGGCCCTCAGCGAGACCACCCAGCACGACAGTCTGTCCCGCGGCCTCTGCGCCCACCCGCACTTCCACCGGTCGGTAGCGGCCCTCAGCTTCGGCCAGCATGACCAGGGTGCGGCGGCCAGTGCGGATCAAGGCCTCGCTGGGCACCAGCAAGGCACTCTCGGCACGCTCCGCCACCAGGCTGACCTGCGCATACATGCCGGGCCGAAGCTTGCCGTCGCGGTTGCCGAGCTCAATGCGCACACGCAGGGTACGGCTCTCGGCATTGGCCTCGGGCAGTATCGCCACCACCCTGCCCCGCCTTACCTCGCCGGGAAAGGCTGCAAGATGGATGCTGGCCGCAGCGCCGGTACTGAGCTGTCCTGCCAATGCTTCCGGCACTGCCACATCCAGCCACACGCTGGCCAGGCTGCTGATCCTGGCCAGGGTCTGGCCGGTAGCGAGTGTCATGCCTGTGCGCAAATCCAGGGTCTGGATCACCCCGCCGGCCGGTGCCGTAAGGGTGATGACAGGCTGAGCCTCGCCTCGCTGCACCAACCGGGCAATCAACTCCGGCGGCATGCCCAGGAGCCGCAGGCGCTGGCGGGCGGCCTCCAGCAGCGCCGCATCGCCACTCCGCTGTAGGGCCAGGAACTCGGTCTGGGCGCCGGCCCAGTCAGGCACCAGCACATCCGCCAGCGGCGTCCCGGCCGCGACCGTGTCGCCCGGTGCATGCTGGTAGACCTTCTGTACAAAACCATTGGCGCGCGCCTGCAGCACGGTCACCTCGCGCTCGTTCCAGGCCAGGCTGCCTGCTGCCTCGACCGTTGCAGGCAAGCTGCCACGTTGTACCGTCGCCAGCCGCATACCCAGCCGTTGTGTCTGCTGGGGGTCCAGCTTCACCGCCGCAGTGCGTTCCCCGCCACCCTCATCGGCGTACTTGGGCACCAGCTGCATGTCCATGAAGGGGGATTTACCACCGCGGTCGAAGTGCTGGTTGGGCACCATGGGGTCGTACCAATACAGCGGCTTGCGTTCAACCTGGCTGGGGGCGACAGGCACCGCCATCTTTATCGCCTGACGCTGGGCCAGGCCGTAGCCGGCCGCCACGCCGGCGAGCGCCGTGCCGAGCGCCACGGCACTCCATCGCAAGGTGTGCTTGTTCATGGTGCTTCTCCGTAAGCAAAGTGAAGGCGCGCCGCCAAACGGGCGCGCTGGCTCTCGAGGTCTATTTCCTTGAGGCGGGCCTCGCCCAGTTCGCGGCGGGCGCTCAGTACCTCGTCCAGCGCCACCCTGCCGGCGCGGTAGCCCGCCAGCTGCAGCTCTGCCCGCTGCTGGGCCAGTGGCAGCGAGGTCTCGTGCTGGCGCGTGAGGGCGCTTTGCAGGCGGGCGTACTCGGCCAGGTCGCTGTCCAACGCTTGGCGGTGCTCACGCAACAGGGCTTCGCGCTCGGCATCCACGCGTGCCAGTTCGGCCTGCTTGGCGGCAATACGCGGCCCCTGCCGGCTGCCTTGCCACAGTGGCAGGTCCAGGCTGAACTGCACCGACACCATGTCGCCGTATTGCGGGTTGCGGCGCTGGTAGGCGAACTCCACCCCCCAGTCCGGCCGCCGGCCGGCCTCCGCCTCTTTGAGCTCAGCCTTGGTCTGGCTGGCCATCTGGCCCGCGACCGTCAGCTCCGGGTGCAGCATCAGGTGCTGGTGCAGCAGCTCGGCCTCTACCGGATAGGCCGGCGGCTCGCCCACGAGCGGGGCCTCGCCCTCGTCCCCCAGCCAGCGCCGCAGGGCTGCCACCGCAATACGTCGGTCACGCTCCAGCTCATCGCGACGCTCGGCCAGCGCGGCCGCCTCCTGGCGCGCCAGCAATGCCTCTGCGGCACCGGACCGCCCACCGGCCAACTGTGCCCGGCGGGCCTCTGCCAGCAGCTCGTTCTGCTGGGCCAGTTCGTCCAGGCGCGCGAGCTTCTGTTCCAGGTAGTAGCGTGCCAGCCAGGCATCCGCCACCTCGCGGCGCACGGTCAACCTCGCCAGCCCACGCTCGGCCTCGCTGCGGGCCACCGCTGCCTGGGCCGCCTCGCCGCGCGCCTGCCGCTTGGCGGCGTTGGGCAGCTCCTGGCTCAGACCGATCTTCTGCATGGTCATGAAGTCGCGGTTCAGCCGCCAGCGATCGGCGCCGGACACCGGCAGGTTGTCGACTCCGACCAGCAACTTGGGATCGGGCAAGGCACCGGCCGGGATGGCAGCGGCGCGGGCGGCCGCCACACCGGCAGCGCGGGCCGCCAACTCAGGGGCGTTACGTTCGGCGGCGTCCAGCGCTGCCGGGTAGCTCAACGGGGCAGCCTGCACCATGAACGGTACGGTCGCAAACAGCAGGGGCCAAAGGCGCCGCTGCTGCGGATAAGCAAGGGAAAACATGGTCCAACTCCGGTGTGCAGCACGCCACTGGCCACACGGGCAGCAGAAAGGCGTGCAGATGCCGGCCGCTCAAGCGGCCAGCGCGCTTTCAGGGAGTCAGACGGAGATGGGTGGCCGCCACACGCCGGTGGGGCCGGTGCTCGCCGCAAAGGGCTGGGCGGTGGGGATGCGGGGGGAAGTGTTCAATACCGGTGCAGCAGCAATCGCTACCACCGGCTGGGCCTGCGTGCCCGAGGGGCACTCCTGCCCGACCTTGCAGGGCTTGCCGGTCTTGGCCGCAGTAGCCGCGTCGGCACAGCAGTCCATCTTGCCCTCGGCCTGCGCCGTTGCCGACACGGTCGCCACCATCATCGCCTGCATGGGGCAAGGCTGCGCAGGCAGCGCCACACCGGCCCAGGCTGTGAACGGCAGGGTCAGCGCAAGCAGCAAGGTCAGCAGGGAGCGGTCAATTGGGGGCACGGGGTCTCGGACGGTACGGTTTGGGTTTGGTTCCAGAGACAATTATAGCGGCAGCCGGGGAGCGTGTTGCGCCCCTGCCCGACCGCCATCTGCGCCTAACTTAGAACTTGTCGACGTCGATCACCGCCTGGGCAAAGGCCTGCGGGGCCTCTTGCGGCAGGTTGTGGCCGATGCCGCCGCTGATCAAGCGGTGCTCGTACTTGCCGGTAAAGCGCTTGGCGTAGGCGCTGGGCTCGGGGTGCGGGGCGGCGTTGGCGTCGCCTTCCAGAGTAATGGTGGGTACTTTGATGGACGGGAAGGTGGCGAGCTGCTTCTCCAGCGCATCGTATTTGGCCTCGCCCTGCACCAGACCCAGGCGCCAGCGGTAATTGTGGATGGAGATGGCCACGTGGTCGGGGTTGTCGAAGGCCGCAGCCGAGCGGTTGAAGGTGGCGTCGTCGAATTTCCAGGTCGGCGAGGCCTGTTCCCAGATCAGCCGGGCAAAGTCGTGGGTGTACTGCTGGTAGCCAGCCTGGCCGCGCTCGGTGCTGAAGTAGAACTGGTACCACCATTGCAGCTCGCCCTTGGGCGGCAGCGGCTTGCGG
>NZ_DATCSC010000125.1:0-72784 GCF_036568685.1 Chitinimonas sp. | reverse complement strand
GGCACGGTTTGGGCGGGGACTTCGGTCAGCTGTTCGGTTTCGACCTTGGTGACGAACTCGAGGTCTACGCGACGGTTCTTCTCACGGGTGTCAGGCTTGGCCGGGTACTTCGGTTCCCGCTTTCCCTTGCCTTCCAGTATGGCGGCATCGGAACTCAGCACACCGGCGGCGATCAGGTAGTCACGTACCACTTCGGCGCGCTGCATCGAAAGTTTGTCGTTGACCGCATCGCTACCGATATCGCAGGTATGGCCGACAATGTGGACATTGCCTTCACGACCGCCGGCCTTGAGTTGCTCGACTACATGGTCCAATGCCTCGCGGGCAGTGTCGGTCAGCTTGGTACTGCCGATCTGGAAGAAGGCGTCGCTGTTCATGCTGGCCGTGGTCTTGACCAGCTTGCGCTCGGTATGGGCCGGAATGACCGTAGGTGCTACGACTGGGCGAGGATCCGCCACCATACGGTACATGGTCTGGGGTTGGCTGCTGGCAGCCTTGCCGAAGCTGTAGCGGTAGCTCAGGATCGCGCGGTTGTCGTTGCGCTGGGCATCGAGGCTGCCGCTCTTCTGGTAGTGGTCCAGCTGCAGCGCAACGCTGTGTGGGGTGCCGACGAAGAATTTTTCGCCCAGCAGCGAGACATTGGTCTGGCGAGCGCTCTGCTTGCCCCATTCGTAATCCAGACCGCCAGTTAGCCGTAGCGAGTTGTTGTCGAAGTTGCGGCCGACTCGCAGACCCACACCGTAGTCATAGGCGCGCTCGAACAGGCGCGAGGTTGTGGTCGTAGTGATCGTGTCGACGTAGGGGCGACCATTGTCACTACCGCTGGCTTGGCTGACTTGCGTATCGCCACTTTGGCCTACTTCGCGACGGCCACTCAGACCGTGGCTGAGGTAAGCATTGCCGAACCAGTCTTCCTGTTCCAGGCCGTAACCGGCGGTGAGCTTGCGGTCATGGTTGTCGTTCTGGTCCAGCGCCAGGAAATACTTGTTTACCAACTCGCCAACATTGCGATGCCAGCTCAGCTGCAGACCTCCGGCGGAGCGGGAGAACCAGGCTTCACCCAGCCAGGCACTGTCGGTGCTCTCGCTCAACACACCCAGCAACTCGCCTTGCACGTGGCCGCCATTGACGTAGCCGATCGAGACGCGACCAGTGCTGCCGGTGTATTGCAGCGGGCCTTCGCTTTGTGGCGCGGTATTGGTGTCGGCAAGGGCGGAAAAGGGGGCAAGCAGGGCAAGCAGCAGCAGGGGTAGAGGGCGGCGGGGCATGTTGGTATGGGTTTGAGTGGTCGGTTTGGCACGAAAGCGGCCAAAAGGCCGCGCATACTACCAGCAAACCCTCTGTTTTTTCACGAAATCCCCGTGTTTTAGGCCCCTTGTCAGCGAAATGCCACAGGCATAGTGCAGGCCTTCGGCCGTTCGCCGCCAGCATGCTTTCCGCCGAACGGACATGAAAAAGCCAGCGCGCTGGGCCATGTTGATAGTATCGATCAACCCCGCTAAGAGGAGCGCTTGTCATGGCACCCGCGCATGTGACCAACGTCGAGTCCGAGTCGCTAAGCTGGCTGATCTACCTCTATTTCTGGCCGTTCTGGATGTTCAAGGACGTGAACCAGGGCAATCTGCTCGAGCAAGCCGCTGCCTACCGCTACAACCGCGAGCGACGAGGTTATTTGCCGAGCTATATCGCCAAGTGGCTGGTGATCTTCCTGCTGTCGCTGGGGGTGATTTTCCTGCTCGAGGCGCTGGGCCAGGCTGGCATCATGCTACCTGTGGCCTCCAGCCTGCTGGCAGGGGCGACCGGCATGTTTGCCAGTGGTGCATTCGTGGTGATGGTGCAGATCTCAGTGGCCTACCTCTTTCTCTGCCACTGGCGTTACTGAGTGTGATCGAACGGGCCGATCAACGTAGGGACGGGCAGAGCCCGTCCCTTTTTTGTGCCTAGCCGCGGGTCTTGCGGGCGTATTCGGCGACGCGCGCGCCAAACAGTTTTGCGGTGGCCAGATCGCCGGGCAGGGGCCCTTCCTCGGGGCTGGAGTCGGAAGGAGACTGGGTCATCAGGCCGCCAAAGGAGCCGACGTAGTTGATGTCGTTGCGCTGGGCCGCCTTGCTGTTGGCGGGCAACAGGCCGGTGCCGATCCAGACCATGCTGTGCTGCATGGCCAGCGTCATCATGTAATGCAGGGTGGAATGTTTGTCGCCATTCATGGTGGCCGAATTGGTAAAGCCGGCAGCGATCTTGTCCTTCCAGTTCTGGGTGAACCATGGCTTGGAGCTGGCATCAGCGAATTTCTTGAACTGCCAGGAGACGCTGCCCATATAGGTCGGCGAACCGAAGATGATGGCATCGGCAGCGTCCAGGGCAGGCCAGGTGCCGTCGGGTAGATTGCCCTCGGCATCGAGGGCATACAGCGTTGCCTCGGCGCCTGCACCGCTGGCGCCGGCGTGCACGGCCTCCGCGGCTTTCTTGGTGTGTCCATAACCGCTGTGATAAACAATGGCGACTTTGGCCATGGTCCGCTCCTTGGTGGTGTGGGTGATGGGGTTACTTGCGCAGTATGAATAACGGCGGCGGAAAAAATAGTGGTTTTTTGTGATCGACTGATTCGACTTCTTTGAATGGGACAGGGGACAGGCTTGCAGTACATCCGGCTCCACGCCCAGGCGCCCGACAAACCGGTGCTGGGGCAACCCTGCAATGGTTGTGGCGTGTGCTGCTCGGCCGAGCCCTGTCCGGTCGGGCAGTGGTTGTTCGGGCAACGTGAGGGCGCTTGCCCGGCGTTGCAGTGGCAGGCGCAGACTGCACGCTATGGCTGCGGAGTGCTGTTGAACCCGCGTCGCTATCTGCGCTGGCTGCCGGCCTGGGCTGAACCCGTGGCCCGGCGCTGGCTGGCGCGGCGGATTGCAGCTGGCAAAGGGTGTGATTCGGACGCCGAGCTGCTGGACTAGCTTCAGGTCGGTGTGGCCTGGGTGGGTACGCTGTCTGCGTAATAGGTCATCCGCTTGCGCGGATTCAAATAGGCAAAAACCGGTTGAGGCAGCAGGCCAGGCCGAATGCTCTTGACGATATTGAGTTCGGTCTCGCTCTCCAGGTCGAGGATGATGGCCTCGTGCTTAGGGACGCTGGGGTCGTAGATCAGCACCGTCGGCTTCAGCGGCTTGCTGGCGTTGACCGCCATGACAAGACCCAGCGCATTGTTGGAGAGCTGGACCAGGGTACCCGGAGGGTAAACCCCCATGCAGCGGATGAAGATGCCCAGCGCCTGAGGGTCGAAGCGGCCGCGGTGCTGCCCGAACATGTGTGCCAGTGCCTCGTAGGGCGTCAACGAATCGCGCGGGTTGGGTCGGTTGCAGAGGTTGTCATACTCGTTGACGATGGCCACCAGGCGCGACAGCGGCAGGATTTCCTCGCCCCGCAACGCATGCGGATAGCCGCTGCCGTCCATGTTCTCGTGATGCTGGAACACGACAGCCAGCGCCTCGGGTGACAGGTTCAGCTTCTTGCCGATCTCAAGGCCGAAGTGAGTGTGCCTCATCAACAAATCCTGCTCGCTGGGGCTTAGCGGCTCGGTCTTCTGCAGCAGCTGGCTGGGCAGCTCGACCTTGCCGATGTCGTGGAACAGCGCTCCCATGCCGAGTTCGGTCAGTTGCTCGCGGCTCATATTGAGCTGCTTGCCCAGCATCATGGCCAACACCGCCACATTGAGCTGATGGAAGTAGACCTCTTCTCCGCCTAGCTTGTCGTTCATCAAATGGATGGCGATGTCGCGGTCGGTCAGCATCGAATCGACCAAGCCCTCGATCAGCGCAGCGGCTTCGGCCATCGACTCACCCGGGCGGGCGAACAGGTTGCGGGTGATCGTCTTGAGTGCCTTGGCGGCTCCCTGGAACTTGCGCTCACATTCATTGAGTGCTGCCCGGTGCTGGCTCAGCCGCTCCACGCGCACCCGTTTGGCGACAATGGCGGCATCGAGATTGGGCTTGGCTGGCACCGGCTCGGTCGGCTGTTCCGCGATGGGCAGGGGCTTGGCCGCGCTGCGCTTGGTGTCGATACGGATACGGTCCAGCCCCAGTGAGCGCAAGGTGTCGATCTGTTCTTGCTTGGTGATCTTGAACTGGTTGAAGGTGAACGGATGTGCCAGCCAGTCCAGTTCAAGCCGCACGTACAGGCCCACACAGAGCTGCGACGGATGGATATAGGTGGGCTGGTTGGGGTTGGGTGTTGTCATGGGAGGAGGGGGCACGGCCACTTAGGCGATAGAATAGCAAGCCTGACTTCCTTTATCTCGCCCATGAATACTGAACACGACAATGTCATTGCCGCTACGCGCGAATGGCTCGAAAAAGCGGTCATCGGCCTCAATCTGTGCCCATTTGCCAAATCGGTCTACGTCAAGAACCAGGTGCGTTTCGTGGTTAGCGAGGCCCGCAACCTCGATCGCCTGCTGGAGGACCTGGATAGCGAGCTGCAATTGCTGGCCGAGACCGACCCCGAGCAGATCGACACGACCTTGCTGATCCACCCCTGGATACTCAACGACTTCCTTGACTACAACGAGTTTCTTGAGGTGGCGGACGGCGTGGTTGCCGAGCACGAGCTGGAAGGTGTGATCCAGATCGCCAGCTTTCATCCTGACTATCAGTTCGAGGATACCGAGCCGGGCGACATCAGCAACTTCAGCAACCGCTCGCCGTATCCAACCCTGCATCTCTTGCGGGAAGCCAGTCTGGATAAGGCGGTGGCCGCCTTTCCGGATGCCGCCTCCATCTTTGAGAAGAATATCGAGACCCTGGAGCGCCTGGGACGGGCGGGGTGGGACGCGTTGGGTTTGCGCAAACCTGACTGATCCGGTTCCAGGCCTGATGCAGCCTAATATCGGGAACTTTGCGCTTTCTTGCAAAAATGCTTTGCAATGCGCGTAGGAATCGCGTAAAAAGCGCGCTGCAGGCAGTTCAAGTCGTAGGTCACAGGCAGCTCTCGTACCCTTAGTGGTATCCCGATTCGCCCTCCTTTGTTTGACGTCCGCATTTCTTTACTTATTTCCAACAAGGAATAGCATCATGGCAACCGGTACCGTTAAGTGGTTCAATGACTCCAAGGGCTTCGGCTTCATCACCCCGGACGAAGGCGGCGACGACCTGTTCGCGCACTTCTCGCAGATCCAATCGAACGGCTTCAAGTCCCTGCAAGAAAACCAGAAGGTCGAGTTCGACGTGACCACTGGCCCCAAGGGCAAGCAAGCCTCCAACATCAAGCCCGTCTAATTCAGACTGCTTGACGTTGTATAAAGAACCCGGCGCAAGCCGGGTTTTTTATTGCCTGTCGTCTACGCTACCTGCGCAATGCGCAGGCAACAAAAAAGCCGGTGCACACGGCACCGGCTCTTTGGCTATTCGACGCTTACTTCGGCGCCTTCTTCAGCAGTGCGCCGATCAGGCCCTTGGGCGCCGTGTTGGCGGTCTGCCCGGTAGAGGCCTTGCCAAAACGGTCAGGTACTTCGGTCTTGGCCAGCTTCTCGTTGATCTTCAGGCCGCGCAACTTTTCCAGATCGGTTTTTTTCATCGAATGGTTCCCTGCTTGTTAGGAAATCAATGGTGCCGGCCGGTCGGGCGACGGCCCACGCCGGGGCCGCGGCTGTTGTGGTTGCCGGCTTGAGCAACGGGCTGCCTGGCTTGACCATTGCCTTGCGACTTGGGTGCTTGCTCACGGCGATTGCCACCGCCATTGTTGCCGCCGTTGCCACCCGGACGCGGACCACCGCGCCCTTGGCCTTGCCGACCGCCGCCACCGGAGCGCTGCTGGATGGGTTCGGGCTTGATGGTCGGATCGGGCTCGAAGCCAGGGATCACGACCTTGGGCAGCTCGCGCTTGATCAGGCGTTCGATATCGGCCAGCAGCTTCTTCTCGTCCACGCAGACCAGTGATACGGCTTCACCTTCGGCGCCGGCGCGACCGGTGCGGCCGATACGGTGGACGTAGTCCTCTGGCACGTTGGGCAGCTCATAGTTCACCACGTGTGGCAGCTGGTCAATGTCGATACCGCGGGCGGCGATATCGGTCGCCACCAGTACCTGCAGGCTGCCGTCCTTGAATTCGGACAAGGCTCGGGTACGGGCGCCCTGGCTCTTGTTGCCGTGGATGGCCATGGCGCTGATGCCGTCCTTGTCCAGCTGTTCGGCCAGCCGGTTGGCACCGTGCTTGGTGCGAGTGAAGACCAATACCTGGAACCAGTTGTGTTCTTTGATCAAGTGCGCAAGCAGTTGGCGCTTCTTGTCGCGGTCCACCGGGTGGATGGTCTGGGCGATGGTGTCGGCAGTGGCATTGCGGCGCGCGACTTCGATCAGCTCCGGAGACTTGAGCAGGCCGTCTGCCAGAGCCTTGATCTCGTCAGAGAAGGTCGCCGAGAACAGCAGGTTCTGCCTTTCGCGGGGCAGCAGGGCGAGGATCTTCTTGATATCGCGGATAAAGCCCATGTCCAGCATGCGGTCTGCTTCGTCCAGCACCAGGATCTCGACCTTGCTGAGGTCCAGCGTGCCCTGCTGCACATGGTCGAGCAGGCGGCCAGGGGTGGCCACCAGGATGTCCACGCGGCTGCGCAGCTGTTTGATCTGCGGGTTGATGCTGACGCCACCGAACATGGTCATGGAGGTCAGCTTCAGGTACTTGCCGTATTGCTGTACCGATTCCTCAACCTGTGCGGCCAATTCGCGGGTCGGGGTCAGGATCAGGGCGCGCACCGGTGGGCGACCTTCCGACGGGCCCTTGTTGGCGCGGTTGGACAGGCGATGGAGGATGGGCAGAGTAAATCCGGCAGTCTTGCCGGTACCGGTCTGCGCGCCGGCCAGAAGGTCGCGCCCGGTCAGCACGGCGGGGATGGCCTGGGCCTGGATGGGGGTGGGCTCGGTGTAGCCGAGTTCGGTCACGGCGCGAACGATATCGTCCGACAGGCCGAGGGAAGCAAATGACATCTGGAACTCCTGGTAACCGGCCGGTGGTGGCGTACCGCAAGGGCAGGGCACCGGCAGGTGCTGGTATTTGGGTCGGCCCTGCTCGCTTGGGCAAGCAGCAGTCTTGGGGCGGACGGCAAATCGGGGTGGGCAAGGGATGGAGCGCGAAGACTGGTGCACGCTCAATGGAGATATTGTACCAGCATGCGGCCGTGGAATCCCGCTGGGGGCTTCCTCGTTTTGTCACAGTGCTGTAAAATCAGTGGATTACGCTAGATAGTGCGTAAAAAGCGCGGCGCCAATGGGGTGCCGTGGGCCGGAGCAGGCGAGGTACACATTGGCTGTGTGCCTGTGGCCGGTGGTTGTCGTTGAAATAAGGCAAGGGTTGCAACCGCCCGCGTACAGCTACCGTTCTGGCCTCATCGCTAGCAACGGGACGCCGAAAGTGAAAGGAGCGTTCAAAATGGGTTGGCTAGTCTACCTGTTCCGACGTTAAGTCGTTTTCCTGCGTCAGCAGGGGTTCCGACGAAAAGCCGCGAGTGCCTTGGGCCCGCGGCTTTTTTCATGCCTTGGCGAAGCTCAGTCCAGTTCGCCAGTCTCCAGCAGTTCCCGTATCCAGCGGATAGTGTCCACGTCGGTGTCGCGGTAGGCCGATTTGATGAAGTCGGCGAAATAGGCATCGCCGGCCTCCGTATCCATGCCGCCGCCCTCGGGCAGGGCGGTCACGTAGCCAAAGCGCACGAACAGATCGCCAGGGTTGGGTTCTTCAATGGTCATGGTGAAGGTACCGCCCTGGTGCTGCTCGCTGGGTGCCGTCACGAAGTGGATGCGGCGCTCGTGCTCCAGGGTGATGTGGTCTTCCACCCGCAGGTTGCCCAGCAGCATTTCGCGCTTCAGCCAGCCTTCGCCACGTTCAAGGATGGCGACATGCTCGACGTTGACGAGGAATTCCTGTGGCTGCTCCACGCGGCGCAAAAGGCCGCGCCACAGCTGGCCACGGGTCATGCTGGTAAGCAGGGGGTCGTTGAGGTCGTTGATCTGGATCAGGTGTTCGTAGTGCATGATGGTGTGTCTGGATGTATCAGTCGGATTATAGGCTGGGAGGGCTCCGCTATAGTACGAGAGCGATATCGCCTTGGTCTGCCGGCTGCGATCTTTTGTACGTGACCGGCCTCTGTCATCAAAGAGAAGGAACGGAATGCGGATTGCCTTGCTGGGTCTACTTTGCTGGCTTGGTTCGCAAGCTTGTGCCGCCCCCTTGATTTATCAACGGCATCAAGCCAGCGATGATCCCCAACTTGCCTATATGTTGGCAGTGCTGGACTTGGCCATCCGCGAAAGCGGCGCCAATTACCAACCCCAGCCCAGTAAGCTGGTGATGGTACAGAGCAGGGCCCTGGGCGAGATACGTCGCAATACCGGCCTCGTGGACCTGATTTGGACCATGACCAGCATCGAGCGGGAAAAGGAGCTGCTACCGGTCCGCATACCTTTGGATCGCGGCTTGATAGGCTGGCGCCTGGCCTTGCTGCAGCAGTCACGCCTGGCGGAGTTTGCCAAGGTGAATGATCTTGCAGGCCTCAGGAAGTACCGTGCAGGGCAGATGCACGACTGGCCCGATACCCAGATCCTGCGTGGTAATGGCCTCAAGGTTGAGGCCACCGACCAGTACGAGGGCTTGTTCAGGATGTTGTCGGCAGGACGTTTCGACTATTTCCCGCGCTCGCTGATCGAGATCAAGGAAGAGTGGTTGGCGCACAGCCAGCTCAATCTCGCCGTGGAGCCCCACCTCTTGATCCGCTACCCGGCAGCGTTCTATTTCTTTGTCAGCAAGGAGCGGCCACAGCTTGCCCGTGATCTGGAGCGTGGCCTGGAAAAGGCCGTGCGCGATGGCAAGCTACAAGCCCTTTTCAATGAGCACTACGGTGCGGTGCTCAAGGATCTTAACGTCGCAGGACGAACAGTGATCGAACTACGCAACCCGCTACTGCCACCGGAGACGCCGCTCAAGCGCGAGGAACTCTGGTACCGGCCGGGCGAGTAGCTTGAGGTCAGGTTGCCATGGCTTGGCGACGACCGACGAAGTAGCCCTCCAGCGTATAGAGCGCGAGCGCCGACCAGATCAGCGCAAAGCCGATGAGCTTGCCCTGATTGAAAGGCTCGTGCCAGAGAAAGACCCCCAACATCATCTGCAGGGTCGGACCGATGTACTGCAAGAGGCCCAGCAGTGACATGGGGATGCGGCGTGCCCCGGCAGCGAACAGCAGCAAGGGGATGGCGGTGATGGGGCCGGCGGCGATCAACAGCCAGCGAGTGGTGGTGTCGCCATTGATAAAGCCGCTCTGTCCCTGCACGGCCAGCCAGCTTATATAGGCCAGGGCAAAGGGCGTCAGCAGCAGGGTCTCGAGCGAGAGGCCTTCCAGCGCCCCGAGCGGCGCGGTCTTGCGCAACAGGCCGTAGGTACCAAAGCTGGCGGCCAACATCAGGCCGATCCACGGCAGCTGCCCTGCCTGGACGGTCAGCCACAGCACCCCCAGCGCCGCCACGGCAATCGCTGCCCATTGCGTGCGGCGTAGCCGCTCATGCAGCAGGAAATAGCCGAACATCACGTTGACCAGCGGGTTGATGAAGTAGCCCAGGCTGGCATCCACCACACGACCATCGTTGACCGCCCAGATATAGATAAACCAGTTGATCGACAGTACGGTGGCGCTGGCGATAAAGCGCCCCAGCACACGTGGCGAGGTGAGCGCAGGCTTTAGCCAGTCCCAGTGTTTGCGAACGAGCAGGACCGCGATCAGGAAGACCAGCGACCAGGCCATCCGGTGCATCAGGATTTCCTGCGCCGGTACCTGCTTCATGGCCTTGAGATAGAGCGGCAAGAGACCCCAGATAAAGTAGGCTGCTGCTGCGTAGAGTATGCCGGTGCGCATGGGGGGCCTTTGTGCCGGTAAGGGCGGGACCATGGATCATGGCCTGCTTGGGATGAGTTTGCACGATACAGGTGGGCTCTGCAGGCGCCGACTGTCATGGTCGGTCGACCCGGCCAATCTTGGGGCTTGGAAGTCGGTTGAATGCCCCCATCTGCATGGTCTGGTCAATCTGCTTCGGAGCACCCGATGTCCCGCCTGTTCGAACCCCTGGCCTTGCGCCAACTCACCCTGGCCAACCGGATTGCCGTCTCGCCCATGTGTCAGTACTCGGCGCATGACGGCTTGGCCAACGACTGGCACTTGGTCCACCTGGGTGGCTATGCGTTCGGCGGTGCAGGCCTTGTGATCTCCGAAGCTACCGCTGTCACCCCGGAAGGGCGCATCAGCCCGCAGGATCTGGGTATCTGGTCGGATGAGCAGATCGCGCCCCTGGCGCGCATCACCCGCTTTATCCGTTCACAAGGTGCTGTGCCTGGCATCCAGCTGGCCCACGCCGGTCGCAAGGCCAGCTGCCATCGACCTTGGTCGGGTAATGGCGCGATCGCTCCGCAAGATGGCGGTTGGGTGCCGGTAGCACCATCCGCTATTGCCTTTGCCGATAATTATCCGCAGCCAATGGCGCTGGATGCGGCCGGTGTCGCCGCCATTCCTCAGGCTTTTGCCGCCGCCGCCCGCCGAGCCTTGCAGGCCGGCTTCCAGTTGGTGGAGATCCATGCGGCGCACGGCTATTTGCTGCACCAGTTCTTGTCGCCGCTCAGCAATCTGCGCACCGATGCTTATGGTGGCAGCTTTGACAATCGCATCCGCCTGTTGCAGGAGACTGTTGCCGCGGTCCGTGCCGCATGGCCGGCTGAGTTGCCTTTGCTGGTCCGGCTTTCCGCAACCGATTGGGTCGAGGGCGGTTGGACGGCAGATGAGACGGTTGCGCTGGCCCGCCGTTTGAAGGAGAGTGGCGTCGACCTGATCGATGTCTCTTCCGGCGGCAGCGCGCCGCAGGCGCAGATTCCGGTCGGGCCTGGCTATCAGGTCGGGTTTGCCGAGCGGGTGCGGCAGGAGGCCGGGATTGCCAGCGGCGCGGTAGGCATGATCACCGATGCCCAACAGGCAGAAAACATCCTTGCCAGCGGCCAGGCAGACCTCGTACTGCTGGGCCGCGAGTTGTTGCGTGACCCGCAGTGGCCCTTGCGGGCGGCAGAAGCGCTGGAGGCGACCGGCTACTGGCCGCCGCAATACCTGCGCGCCGCGCCGCGAGGCAGTGTACAGCGGGATACCTACGATTATGCCAATGGCGTATGATGCGGGCGTCGTGGGGGCGCTGAAGGTCGGGTAGCGGTCCCGCTGCCAGTTTGGCGCTATAAAGGAATACTTTCCAGACCGGAGTCCGCCCCATGCCTACAGCCCGCCTTGCCCATGTCCTTGTCGGTCGAGATAGTGGCGTCTACAAGATGGCCTATCGCGAGTGGGGCGAGCCGGACAATCCTAAGGTCCTGGTCTGTGCCCATGGCTTGACCCGCAACGGCCGCGATTTCGAGTACCTGGCCCAGGAGCTGGCCCGCGACTTCCGGGTTGTGGCGCCTGACGTGGTCGGGCGTGGCGAGAGCGAATGGCTGCGTGACCCGATGGGCTACCAGATTCCGCTCTATGTGCAGGATATGCTGGTGCTGATCGCCCGCCTGAACGTAGCCGAGGTGGCCTGGATGGGTACCTCCATGGGGGGGCTGATCGGTATGATCCTGGCAGCCATGCCCGGCACCCCCATCCGCCGATTGGTACTGAATGACGTAGGACCGCTCTTGGCGGCCAGTGCACTGGCGCGTATCGGAGAGTATCTCGGCAAGGCACCCTTCATGCCCACGCGCGAAGCGGCGGAGGCGTATATTCGTGCTGTATCGGCACCGTTTGGCCCGCACGACGATGCGCAGTGGGCTTTCCTGACCGAGGTCATGCTCAAGCCGGATAAGGGTGGCTGGCGGCTGAACTACGATCCGGCGATCGCGGTGCCGTTCCAGACGGGCGCCAACGGCTCGGACGTCAATCTCTGGCCGCTCTACGAGAACATACGTTGCCCGGTACTGCTGACCCGAGGTGCGCTGTCGGATCTGTTATCGGTCGAGACAGCCACCGCCATGAGCGAGCACGGTCCGCGCGCGACCTGGGTGGATTTCGAGGGTGTAGGCCATGCGCCAACCTTTTTGCATGCCGACCAGATCGCGGTGGCGGCCGGTTTTCTCCGTAATGCCTAAGCGATTGCTAGCCGCCAGCCATGGTGGCTGGTTTGGGGTTCGCCGTTTCCATGTTTGAACGTATTTTCCCTGCCATCCAGCAAGATACGCCCAATAAGGCGTTACGCAACGTGCTGGACCAACTGCCCGGCCAGCCCATGATCAATGCGCTGGATGCGCTGTATGTGGCGCTGCGCGAAAGCCTGGCGGTTTCGCCCAGCGGCCCGGCGGCGCGCAAGCTGATCGACGCCATTGCGCCGACAGCTTGGGAATGGGCAGAGCGGGCCATGGCGGAGCTTGCCAAGGATGAGGATAAGCCGGTACGGCGGGATCTGATCGGCAAGCGGCTGGCACTGTTGGCGGATCAGCTGTCCAATGCCTGCTATATCGAGGCGGTGCGGGAGTCTGTCCAGCTGCAACGGGGCAGCGGCCGGGTGGCGGGGCTCAGTGATTGGGCGGCAGGGCATTTTCGCTGGCTGGGTCTGGCGCATACCGCCCGCGCCTTGCTTGATCCGCGCCGGGCTCACTTGCAGTGGGAGAGCCTGGTCAGCCTTTATCTTGCCTTGGTGCGCCATGGTGCCTTGCCGGTCGGGATGCTGGCCGCCGAGAGCGAGCCGGCCCTTTCGCTGGCTTATCTGCTGCTGAGTCACGATGCCTTTGGCACCGTGCTGGCCTCGGAAGTCGCGGTGACCGCCCGAGCCTGCTGGGAGTTGGCGCCGCAGGTTCGCTTGGCGGCGGACTTTCACCGCGACACGCCATTGGTCATGGATGTTGAAGCGGATGAATCCTGCCGTATTGTCGGTTGGGCGGGCCCCAGCCCCGAGACGCCAGCGCTCTGTTATGGCCTAGCAGCGGCGGCAGACAAGGCGCTTGCGCTACAAGCCGAATGGCGGGATGGCAAGCCCATCCCATGGCTGGTTGCCGCTGGATTGCCCACCGATCTGCTGGAGCGTATAGCCCAGTCCTGGGTCGGCCGGCGCGGGCGTTGCCCCAATCCGGCAGTCATACGCCATAGCGATGCCCGTATCGCCTTTGACTTCCTGCGCATACGCGGCTTGCTGGGGCAGAAGGGCGATCGCGTGCCGAGCAACGATCCCTATCTGTTCAACGCCACGATCATCGATATCGACGAATTCGGCGTCAGCATGGCTTTGCCGGCTGAGACCAGCTCCCTGCTGGTATCGGGCCTGCTGGCGCTGAATATCGGCAACCGTGGTTGGTGGCTGGCCCGACCAGCCCGTGGCGAGCCGGAGCCGGATGGAAGCCTCTTTGTGGCGGCACGTTGGCTGGGCCAGCAAGCGGAGTCGGTGCGGCTCGCGCCCAGTCAATGGGAAGCCTTGCGGGCACTGTATATCCATCCCAGCTCCAACAATGGCTACAACACCTGCATCGTGCTGGACCGTGGCGATCTCGCAGAAGTGCCCTGTCTGGCTGACCTCGCGGCCGGCAGCCAGACCATCGTGCCCGGCAAGCCCGACCAGATTGGACCCATGCTCTGGCGCTATTCCTGTAAACCGGCTTGAAGCTCAGCGTTGCCTGGCTATCGCCTCGGCTTTGAGTCGGGCGGCAACGTCGCCCTGCCGCGCCGCTGCGCTGTACCACAGCAGCGCCTGGCTGCGATCGGTGGCTATGCCCTCGCCATGCTCATACATCGAGGCGATCAGATACTGAGCTCCGACGTCACCGCCTTGTGCGGCCTTCTCGTACCAATACGCCGCCTGGGCCATGTCGCGGTCAGTGCCGCGACCCAGGTAGTACTGGGTAGCCACGCTCAACTGGGCCTGCGTATGCCCGCGCTTGGCGGCTTGCAGGAACCAATGGGTGGCATCGGGCTGTGAGCGGGGCAGGCCTTCGCCATTCTCAAAGGCCAGGCCAAGGACATAAGCCGCTTCCGGCAACCCTTGGGTCGCAGCTTTTTTCAGCCAGGGCTGCCAGGCTTCGGTACGTTCGACCCCTTCGCCCCGCTTGAGCATCATGGCGTAGTTGAACTGGGCCAGAGCAACCCCGCGCTGAGCGTCGCGGCGGTAGGCGGCCTGTGCTTGGCTGTGATCGCCCCGGACGTAGGCGCGCTCGGCTTGTGCCAGGTTGTCGGCATGAGCGGTGCTGAGAGAGAGGGTGGCGATCAGCGGCAGGAGTATGAGGGAGAGATAAGGAAGCATGGCGATCAGCCCTGTCTTGATATCCACTTGGTCGTGCTCGCTCGCCTTGGCTTACAGGCACCTCATGCCATCAAACGGAAGTAGGCAACCCGCTGGCGCAGGT
Organism: Chitinimonas sp.; assembly: GCF_036568685.1. Classification (GTDB taxonomy): domain Bacteria; phylum Pseudomonadota; class Gammaproteobacteria; order Burkholderiales; family Chitinimonadaceae; genus Chitinimonas. The sequence continues at coordinate 58,420 of NZ_DATCSC010000125.1, read as the reverse complement.
TTTCAGCCAAGGCACTCATCTCTTCCGCTGTTCGGGCGAGCTCTTCGGCTGTAGCGCTGTCGCTTTCCGTGGCGCGCGCGAAATGGCCGACCGCATCGCTGATGTGTTGGGTGCCGTTGTCCTGCAGTTCCGTGGCCTGGGCGACCTCGCTGGCCCGTAGGGCGGCATCGCCCATGACCTTGTGCAGCTCGTCGAACTCCCCGGCTGCTTCATCGGCCATGGCGGCAATGCTGCGGGTCAGGGAGTCGACCTCGGCCGCGGCGGCCTGGCTGCGCTGCGCCAGTTTACGTACTTCGGCAGCGACCACGGCAAAGCCTCGCCCATGCTGGCCGGCGCGGGCGGCTTCGATGGTGGCGTTCAGCGACAGCATATTGGTCTGGTAGGCAATATCCTCCACCAGAGTCAATAGTTGGCTGATGCGTTGCATCTCCTGGCTGGCGCCCAGGGCGAGATCGATGCCGTGACGGGTGCGGGTGCTAGCCTGCTGGGTCAGGCTTGAGCTGGCCGTTGCGCTCTCGCGGGCATGCCGCACGCCAAAGCAGATCTGCCGCAAGGCAGACTGCGTCTCGTTCAGGCTGCCGGCGAGTTGGGTGCTCTGCTGGCGCAGCAGTTCAGTATTGGCGGCAATCTCTGCGGCGTGCTCTTCCAGGGCCTGGCTGCCAAGGTGGATTTCCCGCATGACTTGCTGCAATTGCTGGCGCATGGCGGCCACGGTGGCCATCAGGCTGCGGCTGTCGCCTTCCCTGAGCCGCGGCTGGCGGGTCAGGTCGCCGGCGGCCATGTCCAGGACCAGTTGCTGCAATACCGCCGGCTCGCCGCCGAGTTGGGCGCGCAAACGCCGCCAAGCCCACCAGCCGGCCAGCAGGAGCATGACCGGGCCGATCGCTGCCAAAAGGCCGATCTCCAGCTCGCCCTGCCGCCGGGCAAGGAAAGCCTCCTGCTCGCGCTGTGTCTGGTAGCGCTGCGCCTGTTCGATCAGTAACGCAATACCTTGCTGGTGCTGTTTGAACAGCTGGTCCAGCTCGCTGCGGGCCGTAGCCACGGTGCTGCTGTCGCTGCGCGCCAGTGCTGGCAGCAATCGCTGTTCCAATACTGCCAAATAGCGTAGCGCGGGGGCGGCAGTCTGTTCCTGCAGGGTGGTCTGCAAACTGCCGGGCAGCGGGCTGGCTTGCCAGTGCTGCAAGCGTACGCGATAGCGACGGATATGCTCGCGCAACTGCTCGAGCCGGGCTGGGTCGGGCGTGGCCTGTACCTCGTAGCTGGCCAGCTGTGTTTCCACCAGGTAGAGCGGTGGCGGCAGGATGTCGGCGACCAGGTCTTTTGCGGTCACGATATTGTCGTACAGCCGGCCGCCTATGCTCAGCCTGTGGGTTTCCAGCCAGACCAGGCTGCCCAGGACGATCTGGGCGGCGATCAGCATCGAAAAGAACAGCCAGAGGCTGCGTTTGAGGCTGGGTAGGCGAGGGGATGGCAGCATGCGGCGGGCTCAGTGGTAGCGGAAGCGATGGACCTCGCCTTGCAGGCGTTCGGTCAGTCCACCCAGCGTGGCGGCGGTTCGGCTCATGGTTGCAACGGCGGCATTGTTCTCCTCGCTAAGCTGCGCGACGCGCTCGACCTGCTGGGCGATCTGCTGCGTTCCTGCCTTGTGCTCATGCAGCGCCTCCGCAATGCTGGCGATGGCCTCTTCGCCCAGGGCAATGCTCTCCGAAATCGCCGAGATCGAATCCCCTGCACCGCTGGCCAGCTCGGCACACTCGTGGGCACGCGCTACCGTCTGCGACATCGCTCCCACCGCTTCCAGGCTGTTATGGCTGATCTGGGTGACCATCTGTTGAATGTCCTGGGTGGCGCCCGCGGTCCGCTCCGCCAGCTTGCGCACTTCGTCTGCCACCACCGCAAAACCGCGGCCCTGCTCACCTGCGCGGGCTGCCTCAATCGCAGCGTTGAGTGCCAAGAGATTGGTCTGGTCCGCCACGTCCTTGATCACGGCGACGATGGAGGTGATGTTGGTCGCATCGTTACCCAGCGTGGTGACCTTGTCGGCGGCGGTCGAGACTGCGGTATCGATCTCGCTGATATGACTGACGGTGGCAAGAATGCGCTGCGAACCTTGCTGTGCCTGCTGCAGCGTGGCTTCGCCGCGGATATGCGCTTCCTGGGCGTTATCGGCCACATGAGCAATACTGACGGTGACTTCCTCAACCGCTGCCGCCATGGAACTGGTTGCCTCCGAACCCATGCTGGAGGCGTCGGCCACCTGCTCCGTGGTCGTGGCCAGCTGGGTGGCCTCCTGGTTGACGGTATCCACCGCCTCGGCCACGGTGCGGACCAGCCCCTGCATATTGTCCACCAGGGTGTTGTAGGCCCGCGCGATGCTGTCGATCTCATCGTCGCCGCGTACCGGCGCGCGCAAGGTCAGGTCGTTTTCATCACGCGCAGTGCGCAAAGTGTTGCGCAGGCTGGCGATCTTGTTGTTCATGCCGATCAGGAGCCAGCTTGAGATCCCGGCGCCCAGCAGTAAGCCGAGCAGCAGGCTGACCATGGTCACGGTACGGGTGTGCGCATAGTCGAGCTGGGCGGCTTCGTAGCTCTTGCGGGCTTCCCTGAGCTGCAGTTCAACCAGATCCGAGATTGCACCGGTCAATGGGTCTATGGTCGGGTACAGCGCTTGGCGGGCCAGTTGGTCCAGACCGGCACTGTCCTGTGCACCGATCAGCTGGTTGAGTTGAGTCACCAGGCTATCTGCCTTGCGCATGTCGGCGTCGGCACGGGCGACGAGCTGCTTCTCTTCATCGGTCAACTCGGTGGCCAGATAGGCCTTCCACTGCTGGGTAATATTGGCCTGCGCCTCGGCATAGTTGCGTTTGGCGGCATCCCAACTGAGCGCCTTGTGGTTGAGCTTGTGGGTCGTGTCCACAATATTGACCGCGTACATGTCCGAGACCACCTTGAGCTGCTTCAGCGGGACGACCCGGTCGTTGTAGGTGCTGGCGAAATGCTCGTTGGTACTGGCCAGTTTCATGAGATTGCTGATCCCCATGAACAGCATCAGGGTGAGCAGGCCCGCCACGAGCAAGATGAGTTTGGTCCGAAGGGTCATGAAGTTCCGTTCCACTCGCTATTTTTCTTGTTCCGTGCCATTGCACCCGGCAAGCCGACGGCCTGACGGGGCACGGCCTCGTACCCCCTGACGGAATTTATAGAACATCTGCGTTGCCAAGCGCGCTGTACGGGTCAGCCAGGGCTCGACGGACAACAAAAAAGCCACCCCTGGGGGTGGCTTTTCATGACGCGCTAACGGCTTAGTCGAAATCGCGGTTGCCGAAGGAGGGACGACCGCCGGGGCGCTTGGGCGCCACGTTGCCGCGGTTGTCGCCACCGCCACGGCTGAAGCCCTGGCCGCGGTTACCGTTGCCATTGCCGCTACCCTGGCCGCGGTTACCGCCCTTGCGGTTGCCGTTTTCGAACGGGCTGTGCAAGGTCAGGCGCGGTTGCTCGGCGTAGACGGTGGAATCCGATTCCAGGCCCTTGAAGTTGCCACGGTTGCCACGGTTGTCGCGGTCAGCGAAGTTGCCGCGGTTGTCGCGATCAGCAAAGTTGCCACGGTTGTCGCGATCGCCATAGGGCTTGCGATCGAAGCTACGGCCTTCGCCAGCCGGCTTGCGGTTGCTGAAGCTACCTTCGCGGTTGCCGAAGTTATCGCCACGGTTGCCAGCATTGTCACGGTCGCCAGCGTAGGCCGGACGATCACCAAAGGACTTGCGCTCACCGAAGGGCTTGCGGTCACCTTGCGGCTTGTCGCCGTAGGGCTTGCGTTCGTCAAAACGCTTGCCACCGTCACGCGGACGATCACCGAACTTGCGGCCGCCGTCGCGCTTGTCGCCAAAGCGGCTGCCATTGCTGGGGCGCGGCTCGAAACGGGCTTCCAGGCCTTCCAGCTGATACGGGTTCAGCTTGCGGCCGACGAACTTCTCGATACGGCGCAGGGCTGGCACTTCGTGCTTGGCGGCGAAGGAGATGGCAATGCCATCGCGACCGGCGCGGCCGGTACGGCCGATACGGTGCACATAGTCTTCTGCGAACTTGGGCAGGTCGAAGTTCACCACGTGGGTGATGCCGGCAACGTCGATACCGCGGGCGGCCACATCGGTGGCGACCAGCACATCGATCTCGCCCTTCTTGAGGCGGGCCAGGGTACGGGTACGCTCGCGTTGCGGCATATCGCCGTGCAGGGCGGCGGCCTTCTTGCCTTGGCCCAGCAAGCGATCGGACAAGTCGGCAGCGTCGAGCTTGGTGGCGATGAAGATGATGGCCTGGCCAACGGCTTCGTCTTCCAGGATACGGTCCAGCAGCTTGGCCTTGTGGGTGATGTCGTCGGCGTAGTGCAGCTTTTCGACGATCTGTTCCTGGCGCTTGGGCGGCGGAGCGATTTCGATACGTTCAGGGTTGTTCAGCAGCGACTGGGCGATGGAGGCGATGTCGCCATCCAGCGTGGCCGAGAACAGGGCGGTCACGCGCTCTTGCGGCAGCTTGGTGGCAATGTGGGCGATGTCGTCACGGAAGCCGAGGTCCAGCATGCGGTCGGCCTCGTCGAGCACCAGCATTTCCAGACGGCCGAGGTCGATACGACCGCGGTCCATCAGGTCGATCAGGCGGCCGGGTGTGGCAACCAGGATTTCAACCGGGCTCGACAGCAGCTTGATCTGCAGCGGGTAGGGCATGCCACCGACTACGCTCACTACCTTGGCGTGACGGATCTGCTTGCCATAGGTCTCGGCAGCGGTCTTGATCTGGGCGGCCAGCTCGCGGGTGGGCGAGAGAACCAGGATGCGCGGGCCCTTGCCCGGCTTTTCCGACTTGTTGGTCAGGAAGTTCAGCGCCGGCAGCATGAAGGCTGCGGTCTTGCCGGTGCCGGTGGCAGCCGAGGCCATCACGTCGCGGCGTTGCAGCAACATGGGGATGGCAGCGGCTTGAATCGGGGTGGGCTCGGTGTAACCCGAGGTAACCAGGGTGTCGAGAATAGGCTGTGCGAGGCCGAGGTCGGCAAACGAAGCTTGGGTCAAAGCGTTTTCCTAGGTGTATTGCTTCCGTCGCCCTCATGGGCTGACGGGATAGCGAACGAACCCGAGCTTACGCCAAGACCATACAGGCCCCTTGAGCCGGGCCGACAGCCAAAAACTGTCCAGCAAGGCGAGCGCGGATTTCGTCTATTTACTGCCCGTTTATCGGGCAAACAAAGCTGAGATCGGCAGGGCCGGAGATACTGGCCTGAGATGCGGATCGGCAGCGCCAACATCGACGCTAACCGAAAGAAGCGCCAAAACATTGAAACTGCGGCGGCGCGGAGGTCAGGTATCGATGAATATTGCAGCATGTACTGCAGCAACGGCGCGCATTATGCTGAAAACAAACGGAAAACACAAAGACTTTCTGCAGAGATTGTGCAGTGCGGTAGTGGCAACGTGTTAACATCGCGGGTTTCCAGATTCGAACTAGACAGGTTTCTCTATGAGCCGCGCACTACGTAATATCGCCATCATCGCTCACGTTGACCACGGGAAGACGACCCTTGTGGACCAACTGCTGCGCCAATCCGGTACCTTCCGCGACAACCAGCAGGTTGATGAACGCGTGATGGATAGCAACGATCTGGAAAAAGAGCGCGGCATCACGATTCTGGCCAAGAACACCGCCATCGACTACGAAGGCACCCACATCAATATCGTCGACACCCCGGGTCACGCCGACTTCGGCGGTGAAGTGGAACGCGTGCTGGGTATGGTGGACGGCGTACTGCTGCTGGTGGATGCCGTTGAAGGCCCCATGCCGCAGACCCGCTTCGTGACCAAGAAGGCACTGGCCCTGGGCCTGCGCCCCATCGTCGTGATCAACAAGGTCGACCGTCCCGGTGCCCGCCCTGACTGGGTAGTGGACCAGACCTTCGACCTGTTCGACAAGCTCGGCGCGACCGATGAGCAGCTGGACTTCCCCATCATCTACGCTTCGGGCCTGAATGGCTTTGCCAAGCTGGACCTGGCCGAGACCTCGGACAATATGCGTCCGCTGTTCGAGACCGTGCTCAAGCACGTCCCGACCCCCCCGGGCAACCCGGATGCGCCGCTGCAGCTGCAGCTGGCTGCGCTGGACTACTCGACCTACACCGGTCGCCTGGGCGTAGGCCGCGTGCTGAATGGCCGCATCAAGCCGGGCCAGCAGGTCGTAGTGATGAACCATGAGCAGCAGGTCGCCAACGGCCGTATCAACCAGGTGCTGGGCTTCCAGGGCCTGGAGCGCGTGCCGGTGGAAGGCGCCGAAGCTGGCGACATCATCATCATCTCGGGTCTCGAAGACATCGGTATCGGCGTCACCATCTGTGACAAGGAAACCCCGGTTGGTCTGCCCATGCTGACCGTGGATGAGCCGACCCTGACCATGGACTTCATGGTCAACTCCTCGCCGCTGGCTGGTACCGAAGGCAAGTTCGTCACCTCGCGCCAGATCCGCGACCGCCTGACCAAGGAACTACTGACCAACGTGGCTCTGCGTGTCGAAGACACCAGCGACGCCGACGTGTTCCGCGTTTCGGGCCGTGGTGAGCTGCACCTCACCATCCTGCTGGAAAGCATGCGTCGCGAAGGCTTTGAAATGGCCGTCGCCAAGCCGCGCGTGGTGTACAAGGAAATCAATGGCGAGAAGTGCGAACCATACGAAAACCTGACCATCGACCTGGAAGATGAACACCAGGGCGGCATCATGGAAGAAATCGGTCGCCGTCGTGGCGAGCTGACCAACATGGAGTCGGACGGCCAGGGCCGTACCCGCCTCGAGTACCGCATTCCGGCCCGTGGCCTGATCGGCTTCCAGTCCGACTTCATGACCATGACCCGCGGTACCGGCCTGATGAGCCACGTGTTCGATGACTACGGTCCGGTCAAGGCAGACCTGCCGGGCCGCCACAATGGTGTGCTGATCTCGCAAGAGAACGGCGAAGCCGTGGCCTACGCCCTGTGGAACCTGGAAGATCGCGGCCGTATGTTCGTGAGCCCGGGCGACAAACTGTACGAAGGCATGATCATCGGTATCCATAGCCGTGATAACGACCTGATCGTGAACCCGATCAAGGGTAAGAAGCTCACCAACGTGCGTGCCTCCGGCACCGACGAAGCCGTGCGCCTGACCCCGCCGATCAAGCTGACCCTGGAGTCGGCCGTGGAGTTCATCGATGATGACGAGCTGGTGGAAATCACTCCAGTCAGCATCCGTATCCGCAAGCGTCACCTGAACGAGCACGACCGCAAGCGCGCTACCCGCGCCGCGGAGGGCTGATCGCCCAGCGCAAGCTGAGCCCAGCACGCAAAAAGGCAGCCGCAAGGCTGCCTTTTTGTTTGTCCGTGGTCAGGGCCCGGGAGGCTTTCTATGCTTCTCCGCCTGGGTCAAGCTCGGCCGGCACCGGCAGCGAGGTGGCCAGGCTCGGCTCATGGCCACCGTGGCGCTTGTAGTGCGCCAGCTGCATGATATAGGCCAATACCTCGGCTACCGCGGAATAGAGCCCGGTGGGAATGTCCTCGCCCAACTCTGCGTGGTGGTAGAGCGCCCGTGCCAGTGGCGGTGTCCGCAGTATGGGAACCTTGTTGTCCTTGCCGATCTCGATAATGCGCTCGGCCAGCAGAAAGGAGCCCTTTGCCACTACCTGCGGCGCCTTCATCTTCTCGTCATAGCGCAGCGCCACCGCATAGTGGGTCGGGTTGGTGACGATCACATTGGCCTTGGGAATCTCCGACATCATGCGCTGACGCGCCGCTTGCATCTGCAATTGGCGGATCTTGGCCTTGACCTGCGGATCACCTTCCGACTCCTTGTGCTCCTGCTTGACCTCTTCCTTGGTCATGCGCAGGTTGCGTTTGTAGTCCCACAATTGGTAGGGCACGTCGATCAGTACAATCACCGCCATTGAGCCCACCACCATAAGCATGGTGAATTTGATCAGTTGATAGAGGTAGGCCAGGCTCTCGAACGGTGACATGGCGATCAGCTGGACCACCTCGGCCTTTTGGGACCAGATGGTCGCCACGGCAACGCCGCCGATCAGGGATGACTTGAGGATGGCCTTGACCATCTCGACGAGGCTGCGGACCGAGAGAATACGGCCCAATCCATTCATGGGATTGAGCTTGTTGAACTTGGGGGCAATGGCATCCCAGGTGAATAGCCAGCCGGAGAGCACGATAGAGGCCAGGACTGCCGCCACCGCAATGGCGCCGGCAAAAGGCAGTACCACCATCAGTGCATCGAAGCAGGCCTGCGAGAAGTGGGTCAGCAGCTGGTCCATGTCGTCGATGGTGGCGCGCTCGAAGCGCAGGTTGGCCACCATCACCCGCTTCAGTGCGTCGAACATGGCGCCACCCAGGCTCATCATGGCTACCACCGCGGTGATCAGCACGGAAAAGGTCACCAGCTCCTGAGAGCGGGCGATCTGACCCTTGGCGCGGGCCTCCTCCAGTCTTCGGGGGCTGGGGTCCTCTGTACGTTCGAGGTCGCTGTCTTCCGCCATGGCGGCGTTTCATCCTGAGTTCGGCGTATCAGCTTGCATGATACGCAATGCCGCCTGCCGATGGGCGGCCCAGGTAAACACAAAGCAACAAGGCCGCCCTGGGGCGGCCTTGTTGTGGAGCGGGATGGCTTACTTGGCCCGCAGGATCAGCTTGGCCATTTCCACCTGGCAGCTCTTCACCAGGTCGGTGGGCTTTTGGCGGATCAGGTCGGCGTAGCTGACGTTTTCCTTGCGGAAGCTCTCGACCAGCTGCCAGCCGGCATAGCGGGTCAGGGCAATCTGCTCGCTGGCGTAGGTCGGCACCATGCTGCCATCGGCCAGCTTGTCGATGATGCTCTTGAGGTCGGCCTTGCGGGCTTCGCGAGCTTTGGCCAACTGCTCCGCACTCAGATCAAGGTAGCTCTCCAGCGGCTTGCCGGGTGCGACCTCCTGCAAGATATGGGCGTAGACGCCCTCGGCGATCAGCAGCTCGGCCAGATTGCGCGGCTGGCTGCCGAACACGGCGGTCTTGTCCAGCATCAGGCGGCCGAGGATGCGGGCCAGCGGCAGGGCGCGGGTATCGGCGCTGACTTCGAGCGGAATGTAGATATTGGTGCGGTCACCGTCGAGTTCGCTCCAGACCTTACCGTCAAAGAGACCGACGTAGGTGATGTAGCGCAGCGCCAGGGGCTTCTCGACGCCGATACGTGCACCCAGGTTCTCATTCAGGTTGCTCAGCTCGGCGGCGACGCCATCGAAGCCGGTCTTGATCTGCGGCACCACGGCGGCATAGCGCGGCCAGGCGTTGTTCAGCAAGGGGCGGCTGGCATCGTTACCGGTCAGCGGGGCAAAGTCATAACCCAGCTTGTAGAAGCGCCAGCGGCGTTCCTCTTCGGTTTCGACCGGTACGGGCGGTACCGGCGGGGTGGCGGGGGCGGCTTGCTTGCCGTCAGCCGGGACAGGCTGGGCCGGGGCTGCCGGCACGACCGGCATTGGGCGGCTGGCTGCCTCGTAGAAGTCCATAAAGCGGCCGGAGAAGTCACGAACCTTTACGTCGATGACTGCGGGGGCCTTGGGGGCTGCGGCGGGCTTGCCGGGCTTGGTGGCGGCAGTCGCATAGCCGGTGCTGCCGATGGCGGCCAGCATGGCGGCCAGGATCAGGTGACGCATGAAATCTCCACTACGAATGGGGGTGCTGCTCGCCACGGCCTGGCGAGGTCGGCGGCATTCTACAGGCCCGTGCCCGCTCATGCATCGCTTCCATGCATACCGTCGGCCCAATGGCAGGGTGAAAGGGAGCACGGTGGCCACAACGGCTGAGCTGGGACCCCGGCCGAGGGGATGGGTTCATTCGAACCCGAAGACAGCCTGAGCTTCAGTGTCGGATGACAGGGGGTCAGGCGACGATGCGGTTGCGGCCGGCCTGTTTGGCGTCGTAAAGCCGTTCGTCGGCCTGAAGGAAGAGTTCGTTTTCGGTCCGGATGGCGGGGTAGGCCGCAAGCCCACCGCTAAAGGAGAACTGCCGGCTCTGGCCGGGTTCCACCTCGAACACGACGGCGCCAAAGCCCTGCCGCATCTGATCTAGCCGTTCATAGGCCTGTTGGGGGGAGCAGTCCCATAGCAGCATGACGAACTCTTCACCCCCAAAGCGGCTCAAGAGGTCCTGCGCCCGCATCTGGCCGCTCAGCAACAGGGAGAGGCGTTTGATGACGATGTCGCCGAAGTAGTGGCCCCAGGTGTCGTTGATGGTCTTGAACTTGTCGATATCAATGACCGCCAGCGCCAGCGGTACATTGGCCTCGGCCGCGCGCCGGATCTGCTCCTGTGCGCGCAGCTGGAAGCCGATCTTGTTCAAAAGGCCGGTTGCCCTGTCTTTGCTGATCAGGTCCTTGTTGACCCGGATCTTGCCAACGCGGTTGACCAACTGCCGGGTCAGCACGTCACGGTCCTTACGCAGCATGATTTCGTCAAAGCCGCCCTCGATGGCTCGCCGCGCCAGCGCCGGGTCGGGCGTACCCTGCAGCATGACGATCTCCAGGCTGGGGTCGACCTCCATGTTGCGCTTGAGCACCTGAACGATGACCTCGGTGCGCAGGAAGTATTTGTCCTCGATCACCACCACCGCAGCCTGGCTCTGCTTGAGCCGCAGATGCAAGGTCTGCACGTCGGCATGGGCCAGCAGCTCGATATGGTGGGCGTCCAGCAGGTCGAGGTCGAAACAGGCTTCATCGCCCAGATAGAGTACCCGACTGGTTTCATCCTGGCGGCGCTTGGCAAACAGGTTGTAGAGCTTGTCCACCAGTACATCGTTGGCGATCGGCTTGTCGGCGTAGGCGAGGCAGCGGTGTTCGACCAGCATGCGCTGCAAGAGGAAGCGGCCGCTCTGTTTTTCGGTTTGCAAGTAGACGTAGTGATGCTGCTCAGGCAGGCGCTTGAGCAGGTCGCTCAAGAACATGGTGCGGTTGTTGTCGAGCTGCATGTTGTAGAGTACATCGAGGTCCACCACGAACAGGTCTTCCTGGCCCGACTGGGTGGCTGCTGCGACAAAGTCCGCCATCTGATCAAAGAAACGGATGTCGAAGTCGTACTTGTGGGCACACAGCAGCAGCTCGCTCCGGTTGTCCTGGATAAAGAACTTCTGCGCCAACAAAAGTACTTTCCGCTTGTAGAGTGATGCCGTGTCCGCCACGTTTAACCTCTGGTCGCTGCGCCCTGTCTCTGCCCCCAGTCTAAACGTTTTGCTCAGCGCAGATTGCGTGGTTTGAAGAAGGTGTAGTTTTTATAAGGCTCCACCGCCTCATAGACGGCGGCGCTGCGCGGCGGGATAGCCAGCTGTACGCTGCCGGCCTGCATTCTTGCCTCGCCGGCATTGCCCAGTGCGTCGCGCAGGGGGACGCCGTCGTACCAGTGCGAATAAGGCAGCAGTAAACGGGTTTCGAGCGGGGTGTCGGCCAGGTTGACGATAACCAATGCCGCTTCGCCAGCGATGTTGGTGTGCCGCAGGAAGACCAACGCGTTGCCAGCCAGCCGGTCGCCCAGTACGGTCACATCGCCATATTGCAACGCCGGGTTGGCCTGGCGGATGGCAATCAGCTGCTTCACCCAATCGCGTTGCGCCAGGTTCCACTCGGCCTCATTCCAGCGCATGGGCCGGCGGCAATCCGGGTCGGCGCCACCTTCCATGCCTATCTCCTCGCCGTAGTAGATCAGGGGGACGCCGGGCATGGTCAGCTGCATCAGGAGCGCAAGGCGGGCCTTCTCCACGCTGCCCACCGTGGTGATCAGTCGCGGGGTATCGTGGCTGGAGAGCATATTCCAGGAACACAAGAGGCCGTTCAAGCCGTAGCCCTCGCGCGCGTCCTGCAGCGAGCGGTTCATCTGCACCGCGTCGATCTCGCCAGCCAGCCAGGCCAAGGTGGCAGTGCGGTACCAGTAGTTCATCATGCCGTGAAAGCCGCCGCCGGCCTGGAACCAGGCACCGGAGTAGCCGTTCAGCTCGCCCAGCAGCCCGGCTTCGGGGTAGTTGCGGCCCACGCAGGCGGCCATTTCCTGCGCCACCTGTATGCCCACATCCTGCGCCACGTCGAAGCGCCAATTGTCTATGCCCTGTGCCAGCCAGTGCTGCACCAGGCTGCGCGGCTGACGGTAGAGCACGTCGCGCACCGTCGGGTTGGCCAAGTTGAGCTCGGGCATCAGGCCGTAGTCCTGCCAGCACAGATAACTGCCGTCGGCGCGGAAGGTGAACCAGTCGCGCATCGTGGCATCCCCGGCCTGGGCTGCCAGGAACCAGGGGTGCTGGTCGGAAACATGGTTGAGAACCGCATCCAGTGTCAGCGTCATGCCGCGGCTGTGCAGGGCGGCCAACAGACGCTTGAGCGCCGCTTCACCGCCGAACATCGGGTCGATGCTGAAGAAGTCGGTCGCATCGTATTTATGATTGCTGGGCGCGCTGAAGACCGGGGTCAGATAGACGCCGGTCACGCCCAGATCGGTCAGATAGTCCAGCTTATCGGCAATGCCGTCGAGGTCACCACCATAGAACTGCTGGCCCCAGGGCTGGTTGAGCGTGCTTTCGTCCCAGCCGCGCTTGACCGCACCCGGCAGATCATAGGCCGGCTGGGCCAGCTTGGCCTCGCTGCTGAGCCCGCCGCCGATGGCAAACCGCTCTGGAAATATCTGGTAGACCACCTGGCTGGCGGTTTTGCGGGTGAAATCATCGACTGGGGTGGGCTGCTTCATGGCGGGCTCGGGTAAAATCAGGTTTTTATCGGTTTTTGGCCGGATCACGTCCGGTCTTCAGGAGAGCAAGATTATGCCGTCTTTCGACATCGTGTCCGAAGTCAACGAAGTGGAAGTGAAGAACGCGGTTGAGCAGGCCAATAAGGAAGTCGGCAACCGTTTCGATTTCAAGGGTTCGGATGCCCGTATCGAACAGGCTGAGAAGGTGCTGACGGTGTTTGCCGACAACGACTTCCAGCTCGAACAGGTCAAGGAGATCCTGCTCGGCAAGTTTGCCAAGCGTGGCGTCGATACCCGCTGCCTGGATGAAGCCAAGCTGGAAAAGATCAGCGGCAACAAGGTCAAGCAGGTCATCACGGTCAAGGTTGGCATCGAGACTGAGCTGGCCAAGAAGATCGTGCGTGTGATCAAGGACTCCAAGCTCAAGGTGCAGGCAAGCATCCAGGGCGACGCCGTCCGCGTCAGCGGCGCCAAGCGCGACATCCTGCAGGACACGATCGCCCTGGTGCGCAAGTCGATTGAGGAGTTTCCGCTGCAGTACCAGAACTTCCGCGATTAAGCACCGCTTCGCTGGGGTTTGTTAGCGGTTCCCGGCTTTACCTTGCTGCACCGCTCATCGCCGCCGCCTGCGCTTCGTCGCACCGGCGGCGATTCTTTTGTTGGGCTTCTATATAGTCCGCGCTCTTTACAGTTTGTAACAGTTAAGAAAGGTCGCCATGAAGAAGCTGACCCTGTTGCTGGCGCTGGCTTTCGCGCTCCCCGCCGCAGCAGCTCCGTTCAATGCCTACCACCTGGGCGAAGGTGAACAGATTGTGCTGGACGGAAAACTGGACGAGGCCGTCTGGCAAAAGGTGCCGCGCAACAGCGAATTCTTTGAACATACCCCCAATGACCTGCGCCCTGCGATGCAGGGCACAGCGGTGCGCTTTGCCTATGATAGCCGCTACCTTTACGTGGCTTTGGAGGCCAAAGACCCGAATCCGGCCGAGATCCGTGAACCCTTCGCCCGCCGCGACAAGGTGGTGGGTGACCAGGACTTCTTTGTCTTCTATCTGGACCCGGCCGGCGACAGCAAGTCCGCCCAGTTTTTCCGCGTCAATCCGCGCGGCGCCATCGGTGACGGCATGTATACCGATACCGGCGGCGAGGATTTCTCGCCGGACTATGAGTTCGAGGCGGCATCCGGCCGTACCGCCGATGGCTGGGTGAGCGAATTGCGCATCCCCTTCTCGGCGCTGGCCTACAACAACAGCGGCAAGGAATGGCGGGTAATGGTGTTGCGCAGCATGACGCGCGGCGATCGCTACCGTTTGACTAGCGGCCCCATACCGCGCGATACCCACTGCTTCCTTTGCTACAGCGCGCCGCTCTCGGGGATGACGCCACCCACGCAGGAATTGAACTGGTCGGTCACCCCGCAGCTTTTGCTCCGCCGCTCGGAGAAAACCGAGCCTGATGGCAGCAAGACCAGCGACCATGAAGTAGCCGTGTCCATGGACGTGAAGGTGCGGCCGCGTTCTGACTGGGTGCTGGACCTGACGGTCAACCCTGACTTCTCCCAGGTTGAACTCGATACCCCGGCTTTGGCCGGCAACAGCCGCTTCGCCGTGTTCTTCCCCGAGAAGCGCCCCTTCTTCCTGGAAGGGGCGGACCTTCTGCAGGCGCCGGATCCGCAGCAGGGCATGCTGCAGGTCATCCATAGCCGGGCCATTACCGACCCGGCCTGGGGTGGTCGCGCCACCTGGCGCGGCGAGACGGCCGACATGACCGTCCTGACCACGCGCGATGATGGTGGTGGTCTGGTGGTCATGCCAGGCGCCTACGGCAACGGCTTTGCCTCGCAGGACTTCAAGTCACAGGCGACCATCGCCCACGGCAATCTGCGGCGCGGCGACTGGTTGTTCGGCGGGCTGTTTACCGACCGAACCCTGACCGAAGGGCGCGGCTACAACCGCGTGGCTGGCGGGGAGGCGACCTGGCAGTTCGATGACCATACCCGTATACGCAGCCAGCTCCTGTGGAGCGAGACCACGGCCCAGCTGCAAGCCGATGGCAATCTGGCCAAGGGCGAATTGCGCGACGGCCATGCCCTGTTCCTGGATGCTTCCCAGCAGACCGAAAACTGGAACTATCTGGCCCGCTACAACGACATCGGCCAGGACTTCCGGGCCGATGACGGCTTTATCACCCAGACCGGCATACGCAGCTTCTATGGAGAGCTGAACCGCAAGTTCGGCTTCGAAGGTGACTGGCGCGAGCGCAATCCATATCTCAACGCCGAGTATGTGGAAGACCGTGACAGGCGCGTGGTGTCGCGGCGTTTGACGCCTGGGCTCTTCCTGGCCGGGCCGTACGACAGCTTCTTCAATCTGGAGTGGCATGGCAACGAGCGGGTGCGATTGGCGGCGGACGGGCCTTTGCTCAAGCGCGACTTCCTGCACATCGCGGCCGATGGTGCCCCCTCGAAGCTGCTCAATCGGTTGACGGTCACCCTGGAGCTGGGTGATCAGATCGACTATGAGAACAACCGGGTTGGCAAGGGTGGGCTGTTGTCGGTATTCGCCCGTATGCGCTTGCATGAGCGCTTCGAGCTGGAGCAGAACCTCGATCAGGTCTGGGTGGACGGCGGCAAGGTCACCGGCAACCGGGCCTACAAGGAACTGGCTTATCAGTGGAACTCGATCTGGCACTTCAGCGCCCGCGATACCGCTCGGCTGATCTGGCAGCACGGTCTGCTGGAGCGTAACCAGGCCGCCTACGCCCAGCCGGTCAGCCGGGGCGACAAGCACAACACCTGGTCGCTGGTGTATGCCCACAAGCAGGGCCTGAGCAAGGCGCTCTACGTGGGGGCTACCATTGCCAACTCGCACGAGCTTGACGCCTATGGCCGGCGCAAGCAGAACGAGGTGTTCGTGAAGGGCTCCTGGACCTTGTAACCCGGCGATTGCCATGAAAAAAGCGCCCCTGGAGGGCGCTTTTTTCATGCTCCATGCCCCTTAGGCCTGAATGATAGGAATGTAGGGGCTGGCTGGCGTGCCCGGCGGCTTGGTTAGGGTCCGCGCAATGGCTGCCTCGACCAGATCGCTATCGAGCTTTTCCATGCAGTCGAAATGCTTGAGCGGACAGGTCCGCTCAAAACAGGGGCTGCATTCGAGGTCGAGGGAGACGATCTCGGCCCGGTCGCTCAAGGGCGGGGTGAATTCCGGGCTGCTGGAGCCATACAGCGCTACGACTGGACGCTGCAGGGCGGCGGCCACGTGCATCAGGCCGGAGTCGTTGGTCACCACCAGGTGGGCCAACGAGAGCAGGTCGATCGCCTGGGCCAGCGAAGTGCGGCCAGCCAGATCCTCCAGCGGTACGCCGGCCATCTGGGCGATGGCTTGGGTTTCTGCCTTGTCCTTGCCGGAACCGAACAGCCAGACCGCAAAGCCCTGCGAGGTCAGCCGCTTGGCCAGCTCGGCGAAATGGCGGGCCGGCCAGCGCTTGGCGGGACCGAACTCGGCGCCGGGGCAGAAGGCCACCACCGGCCGCTCGGCAGAGAGACCCAGTGCCGAGAGTGCCGCCTGCTGGGCTTCTGGCTGTACCGTCAGGCGTGGCGGTGGCACCGGCCGGGGCAGGGGCTTGCCATCGGCTTCGGCCAGGATGGCGAAGCGTTCCACCATCTGCGGCAATGCCTTGGGGTCCAGCTTGCGGGCGTCGTTCAAGAGGCCATAACGCGATTCGCCGACAAAGCCGGTACGTAGCGGCGTGCCCGAGAACCAGGGTACCAGCGCCGACTTGAGCGAATTGGGCAGTACGATCACCTGCTCGAACTGGCCACGCAGGCTGCGCCCCAGCTTCCAACGGCTGCCGAGCTTGAGCGCGCCGTGGCCGAAGGGATTGCGCAGGGTGGCATCCACTTCCGGCATCCGCTCCAGCAGGGGCAGGGTCCAGTCCGGCGCCATCACCGTCAGGTGCGCGTCGGCGTGGTACTGCTTGAGCCGCTGGTACAGCGGCTGGGCCATGACGCTGTCGCCGACCCAGGCCGGGGCGATGACGAGTATGCGGTACCGCGAGGTCAAATTATTCAGCCTTGGGGATTGCGTTCAATTAGTGACCGTGCCCGGCCGGACCGCCCTTGAGCACATACTTGGTACCGCAGTAGGGGCAAAGGGCCTCGCCGGTGTTGCCGACCGGGATCACCACGCGCGGATGGGCGTTCCACTTCAGCATGTCGGGCATGGGGCAGTACAGCGGCAGGTCCTTGGCCTCGACTTCAATGTGGGTCTGGGTGTTTTCCTTGAGTTGGCTCATGTTGCTTTCCTGTTGCTAGGCGGGCCAAGCGGCCCGCCAGGTGGGTGATATGGGGATGGGTCAGACCAGGGTCAGCCAGCCGGCGTGCTTGGCCGATTCGCCCTTGACCGCGGCGAAGTAGGCAGCCTGCAGCTGGGCGGTGATCGGACCGCGCACGCCTTCGCCGATGGGGCGGCCATCCAGTTCGCGGATGGGGGTGACCTCGGCGGCGGTGCCGGTAAAGAAGGCTTCGTCGGCGATATACACTTCGTCACGGGTGATGCGCTTCTCGATCACCTCGTAACCGAATTCGGCGGCCAACTGGAAGATGGTGTCGCGAGTGATGCCGGCGAGGCAGCTGGTCAGATCAGGGGTGTAGATCTTGCCCTTGCGGATCACGAAGATGTTCTCGCCCGAGCCTTCGGCCACATAGCCGTCCACGTCCAGCAGCAGCGCTTCCTCGTAGCCGTCGCGGGTGGCCTCGGTGTTGGCGAGGATGGAATTCATATAGTTGCCGTTGGCCTTGGCCTTGCACATGGTCACGTTGACGTGGTGACGGGTGAAGGACGAGGTCTTCACGCGTATGCCTTTCTCCAGTCCGTCAGTGCCGAGATAGGCGCCCCAGGGCCAGGCGGCCACGATCACGTGCACGTCGTCCACCGGCGGGGCCACGCCCAGCTTGCCCGAGCCATAGAAGGCCATGGGACGGAAGTAGCAGGACTTCAGCTTGTTCTCGCGCACCACCAGTTTGTGGGCCTCGTTGATCTCGGCCTTGCTGTAGGGCAGCTTCATGCCCAGGATCTTGGCCGAGTTGAACAGGCGGTCGGTGTGGTCGTCAAGCCGGAAAATGGCCGGGCCCTTGCTGGTTTCATAGGCGCGCACGCCTTCGAACACCCCCAAACCGTAGTGCAGCGTATGGGTTAGCACGTGGGTATTGGCCTCGCGCCAATCGACCAGCTTGCCGTCGTACCAGATAAAACCGTCTCGGTCGGCCATGGACATGGTGTTCTCCTCGGTTGTGTGTCCGGCGGGGCGGGTCAGCGCGCTAGGCTCCGTTCCCCGAAAACGCCATTTTAGCGGTTTCGGGCGCGCCGCTCCACGCGTGGCGGGGCATGGCGGTAATATCGGCCCCTATCCAAATAAGGAGGCCGCCATGGCTGTTGCCTATTGCTGCATGCTGATCGTGATCTTGCTGCCCTACGGTTGGGTCTATCTGGCCAAGTTTGGTCGTGGACCTGACGGTCATCGCCAGCGCTTCGACAACCGTGCGCCCAGATTGCAGCAGGCGCAGCTGCAGGGCCTGCCGGCCCGTGCGCTGTGGGCGCAGAACAATGCTTTCGAATCGCATCCGGCCTTCCTGGCGGCGGTGCTGGCGGCCATCCAGGCCGGTGTACCGGCAGAGCAGGTCAATATCGCCGCCATCGCCTATACAGTCACCCGCTTGCTGCATGGTGTCTTTTATCTGGCTAACCAAGCCTCGGCTCGCTCCACCGTCTGGGCGTTGGGGCTAGTGATCGTGGCGGGGCTATTCCTGCAAGCAGTGCGCTACACCCGCTAATTTCGGCCGGACTCAGCTTTCCGTTGCAGCGGCATCGTAGATCGCATAGCGGTGCTTGCCACCGAACTTGGCCTGGTACATGGCAATGTCGGCATGCCGGCGTAGCTCGGTCATGCTTTCGCCGTGCTCAGGACAAAGTGCAATGCCTATGCTGGCGTGCACCGTGACTACACCGTCACCCAGCGGTATGGGGATGGCCAGCGCGGTCAGCATCTTCTCAGCCACCTGGGCGGCATCGCGGGCGTTGCTCAGGTTGGCCAGCAGTACCATGAATTCATCGCCACCCTGGCGTGACACCGTATCGGTGTTGCGCACACAGGCCAGCAGGCGCTTGGCCACTACCTTCAACAGCTCGTCGCCAGCGTCGTGACCACGGGTGTCGTTGACCTGCTTGAAGTCGTCCAGATCGATAAACATCAGCGCCAGATGCCGGTCACTACGCAAGCGCTGGCGTAGGGCCTGTTCCACATGCTCGGCAAACAGGAAGCGGTTGGGCAGGGCGGTCAACGTGTCATAGAAGGCAAGGTAGAGCACCCGCTCCTCGCTGAGCTTGCGGGCGGTGATGTCGCTGACCAGGGCAAAGACCGAAGTCAGCCTGCCATCCTGGTCAGAGATGGCCGAGACGCTGACCTCGACCGTGATCTTCTCGCCGTTGGCCCGACGCATACCCAGTTCGAGCTTGTGGTTGCTGGCACTACCCCAGCGATCCATGGGGGTCTTGAGCTTGGCGGCGCTGTCCTCGGTGACGATCTGCTCTGGCCGCATGCGCAGAAGCTCGTCGCGCGGATAGAGCAGCAGGTCGCAGAGGGCAGGGTTCACATCCAATAGCTCACCGGTACGGGCGTCGAACAGCGCGTAGCCCTCGTTGGCGGTCTCCAGTACCCGGCGGTGGCGGAGTTCGCTCTCGCGCAGGGCTTCTTCGATCAGGCGCCGTTCGTGGATATCGGTCAGATTGACGAACAGGGCCGCCCGGCCCTCCACCTCCACCAGCCGTGCCGAGAGCAGCATCCACACCCGCTGTCCGCCGCTGAGCCGCATCCGCGCCTCGAACTGCCGGATAAAGCCGTTGTTACGGGCGATCAACAAAAATTGCCGGGCGAGGCTGGGGTTGTCGAACAGATCACGCAGCGCCGGCTCGTTGCCGGACAGGCCCAGGGTATCGCGTGCCAGCTGGTTCAGTGCCAGGATGGCGCCGCTTTCGGCACACACGGCCAGCATGGGCAGCGGCGAGAGCCGGGCCATGTCGGCGAGGAGGGATGAATGCGGGTCTGTACTCATGCAGTGGCGGCCCTTCCTGCCGGCGCAGCGCCCCGTCGGCTCCGGGACGGTCAGTTCAGACGTTCGTAGACTACGAAACTATATGCAAATTCCGGGCCCACGCGCGACTCGCGGCGCAGTTCGCGGAACTGTTCACGCGGCCAGGCTGGGAAGAAGGCATCGCCCTCCACCTCGGCCTCGATCTCGGTCAGATAGAGCCGGTCGGCATGGGGCAGGGCCTCGGCATAAAGCGTGGCACCGCCGATCAGGAAAACCTCGTCCACCTCGCCGGCGGCACGCAGCGCGTCTGCAATCGAATGCACCACGGTCACGCCCTCGGCGCACCAGCTCAGGTCGCGCGTCACCACAATATTGTGGCGGTTGGGCAGCGGCCGGCCGATCGAATCATAGGTCTTGCGGCCCATGATGATGGGGTGGCCACTGGTAGTGGCCTTGAAGTACTTCAGGTCGTCCGGCAGGTGCCAGGGCAGGGTGTTGTTGATACCCACGGTATGGTTGCGGGCCAGGGCGGCGATCAGGGAAAGCATGGACGGCATCTCGTCGTTGAGTGCCGCGGCCAGGGCAGGCTGCGGCTCGATGGCGTTAGGGTCAGACGGCGACCGGCGCCTTGATCGCGGCGTGCGATTCGTAACCTTGCAGGGTGAAGTCCTCGAACTTGAAGGCGAACAGGTCCTTCACAGCCGGGTTGAGCTGCATGGTCGGCAGCGGCAGCGGTTCGCGGCTCAACTGCAGCTGCACCTGTTCCATGTGGTTGCTGTAGATGTGGCAGTCGCCGCCGGTCCAGACAAAGTCGCCCGGCTTGAGGCCGCAGACTTGCGCCACCATGAGCACCAGGAGGGCGTAGGAAGCAATATTGAAAGGCACGCCCAGGAACAGGTCGGCCGAGCGCTGGTACAGTTGGCAGCTCAGCTTGCCGTCCGCCACGTAGAACTGGAAGAAGGCGTGGCAGGGCGGCAGCGCCATGTGCTCGATCTCGCCCACGTTCCAGGCCGAGACGATGAGCCGGCGCGAATCGGGATTGCGCTTGATCTGCTCGACCACCTGGCTGATCTGGTCGATATGGCGGCCGTCGGCAGTGGGCCAACTGCGCCATTGCACGCCATAGACCGGACCCAGATTGCCTTGCTCGTCGGCCCATTCATCCCAGATGGAGACGCCGTTTTCCTTCAGGTAGGCGATATTGCTGTCGCCTTTGAGGAACCACAGCAGCTCATGGATGATGGACTTGAGGTGCACCTTCTTGGTGGTGACCAGCGGGAAGCCCTGGCTCAGGTCAAAGCGCAGCTGATGGCCAAAGACCGAGCGGGTGCCGGTGCCGGTGCGGTCGGTCTTGTCGGTGCCGTGGTCCAGGACGTGTTGCAGCAGGTCGAGATAGGTGCGCATGGCGGGGCTTTCTGGAGACAGGCCGGCATTTTACCAGCCCATCGGCAGCGGCGCTGTGGCGGCCATGCCACAGCATGGGGCGCATAGGTGCCGCCGAGCGCCTGGCAGCTGGAAATATTTCCCCATTTCGACAACCCTGCATGGTGTAATACTGCGCGCCGAAAACCGCTTCGGCCAAGGGTTTGGCGGGGGTTCCCCGTCTTTGTTACCGCCTAAATTCTCGGAGTCCTACCCTCATGGCTACTTTCCGCTTTGTGCCCACGCTACTCGGCGCCGCCGTTGCCTACGCTGTCAGCGTTGGCGCGCAAGCAGCCGGCAATGTGAACGTCTACAACTGGAACGACTACATCGCTGACAACACCATCGCCAACTTCGAGAAGGCGAACGGCATCAAGACCAAGTACGACCTGTTCGACAGCATCGAAACGCTGCAATCCAAGATCCTGACCGGCAAGTCCGGCTACGACGTGGTCTACCCCTCGGCTGACTACGCCGGCAAGTGGATTGGCGCCAACGTTTTCACCCCGCTCGACAAGAGCAAGCTGCCCAACCTGGCCAACCTGAACCCCGAGTTCCTGAAGAAGCTTGAGACCGTGGACCCGGGCAACAAGTATCTGGTGCCGTATATGTGGGGCACCATGGCCTTCGGCATCAACGTCGACAAGGTCAAGAAGGCCCTGGGTAGCGAGCCGATGCCGGCGGACCAGTGGGAACTGGTCTTCAGCCCCAAGTACACCAGCAAGCTCAAGAGCTGCGGTATCTCCTTCATCACGATGACCAAGAACCTGTTCGCCATGGTCAACGTTTACAACGGCAAGCCGGCCAATGACTTCTCCAAGGCCAACCTTGACGCCGCGCTGACCACCCTGAAGGCGGTCCGCAAGGATGTGCGCGTGTTCAATGACAGCCCGATCGACCTCCTGGCCAATGGCGACGTCTGCGTGGGCATGGCCTACAACGGCGACGTGTACCAGGCCAAGGACCGTGCGGCTGCGGCCAAGAAGCCGCAGAACCTGGAATACATCGTGCCGAGCAAGGGCACCATCATGTGGATCGACGTGATGGCCATCCCCAAGGATGCCAAGAACGCCGACAACGGCTACAAGTGGATCAACAACATCCTGGATCCCAAGGTCGTGGCCGATATCTCCAACAAGGTGAGCTACGCCAACCCGAACGCCAAGGCCACTGCCCTGGTCGACAAGAAGCTGACCGGCGATGCCAAGGTCTACCTGAGCGACGCTGCGCTCAAGACCCTGCAGCCGCTGGCCGTGATCGACCTGCCCACCCAGTCGGCACTGACCAAGGCCTTCAACCAGTTCAAGACCGCCAAGTAAGCGCTGCGGTATTGATGCTGTAAAACAAAACGGCCGGGGAAACCCGGCCGTTTTTGCTTGCAGGCCCGCCAAGGCGGGCCGCAGACAGCGGCTTACATGGCTTCCAATACCTGGATGCCCAGGAGACCCAGGCCGGTGGAGAGGGTCTTGGCCGTCAGGTCGCACAGGCGAACACGGCTGGCGTGTGCCTGACCGTCCTGGATCACCGGGCAAGCCTCGTAGAAGCGCGAGAAGGCGGTTGCCACGTTGTACAGGTAGGCGCACAGGAAGTGCGGCAGGCTGTCGCGCGCCACCTGGTGGACCACGTCTGCAAAACGGGCCAGCTCCAGTGCCAGCGCATGCTCGGTCGGCTCTGTCAGCACCACCTGGGCCTTGCGGTCCCAGTC
The DNA here is from genome assembly GCF_036568685.1 of Chitinimonas sp. Taxonomy (GTDB): domain Bacteria; phylum Pseudomonadota; class Gammaproteobacteria; order Burkholderiales; family Chitinimonadaceae; genus Chitinimonas. The sequence continues at coordinate 35,437 of NZ_DATCSC010000125.1, read as the reverse complement.
GCCCAGCTTGCGGAAGATGCTCCGTACTCGGGTGTAGGCATACTGCAGGTACGGTGCGGTATTGCCCTCGAAGGACAGCATGGCGTCCCAGTCGAAGATGTAGTCGGTATTGCGGTTCTTCGAGAGGTCGGCGTACTTGAGCGCGCCGATGCCCACCGCGGCAGCGATCTGCCGGCGGGTGGCTTCGTCCTGCTCCGGGTTCTTCTCGCTGACCAGCTTGTAGGCACGTTCAATCGCCTCGTCGAGCAGGTCGACCAGCTTCACGGTATCACCCGAGCGGGTCTTCAGCGGCTTGCCGTCCGGGCCCATGATGGTGCCGTGGGCCACATGCTCCAGCTGCATGCTGGCGGGTGCAAAACCGGCCTTGCGGGCGGTGGTGAAGAGCTGCTGGAAGTGCAGGCCCTGGCGGGCATCCACCACGTAGAGGCAGCGGTCCAGCTTGAGCGTACGGGCCCGGTAGCGTACGGCGCCCAGGTCGGTGGTGGCGTAGAGGTAGCCACCACCTTGCTTCTGGACGATATAGGCAGCGGGCTCGCCTTCCTTGTTCTTGAACTCGTCAAGGAAGACCACCTGCGCGCCCTGGTCTTCGGTCAGGAGGCCCTGCTCGCGCAGTTCATTCACCAGCACCGGTAGATCGTCGTTATAGAAGCTCTCGCCACGCACATCGTCGTTGGTGAGCAAAAGGCCCAGCTTGCGATAGATGGCGTTGCAATGCTCCAGCGAGATTTCCACGAACTGCCGCCACAGCGCCAGCACCTCGGCGTCACCGCTTTGCAGCTTGACCACGTATTCGCGGGCGGTATCGGCAAAGGCCGGGTCTTCGTCAAAGCGGACCTTGGACTTCTTGTAGAAGCTGTCGAGGTCGGTCAGCTCCAGCGAGGCTTCGCCGGTCTTGCGCATCTCGACCATATAGGCCACCAGCATGCCGAACTGGGTGCCCCAATCGCCCACATGGTTCTGGCGGATCACGTCCTCGCCGAGGAAGTCATGGATACGGGCCAGCGAATCGCCAATGATGCCGCCGCGCAGGTGGCCGATATGCATTTCCTTGGCCAGGTTGACCGAGGAGTACTCCACCATCACTTTTTGCCGGGGCAGGGCTTCCACGCCCAACTTGGCGTCCTGGCTGGCAGCCTCTACGTGCTTGGCCAGGAAGGCGTCGTCGAGCTTGATGTTGATAAAGCCGGGGCCGGCGATCTCCAGGCTCTGTGCCACGCCGGCGAGATCGACCACGTCGATCACCTTTTGCGCCAGTTCACGCGGGTTGAGCTTGAGGGCCTTGGCGGCGCCCATGACGCCGTTCATCTGGTAGTCGCCGAACTCAGGGCGGCCGGCGAGCTGCACCAGGGGCTGGGCGTCGGGGGCACCGACCTGGGCCAGTGCGGCGGCAAAGCGACCGTTCAGCAGGGGGAGTAGAGACATGGTGTTATGTGTCCTGAAATGACAAGCCCCTCCACGGAGGGGCTGCAGGTATGGGTTTGCCCGATTTTACGGGCTCAGCCGGCCGGCCGGCAAATCCGGCCGGGCCTACTCTGCCGGCGCCGCCAACAAAACCCAGCGCAGCGATTCTGGCTTCCCCGCAAGGAGGAGGCCGTGGTTGTAGGACGCTAAAGCGTCAACAACCACGCTCAGGCGGGCAAGCGCAGGCAGTACAGGTGGTACGGCAAGCTTGCACAACAACGCCAGGAGGGTTTTGTTGGTGGCGCCTAGCGGGCGACGGTGGCGAGGACGTCGAAGTACTCGGGGAAAGTCTTGCCCACGCACTTCGGGTCATTGATGCGGATGGGGGTGCCACCTACAGCTACTAGCGAGAAGCACATGGCCATGCGATGGTCGTCGTAGGTGTCGATCACCGCATTGGGCGTCAGCACGGCAGGCGGTGTGATGCGCAGGTAGTCCGGGCCTTCCTCGACGGTGGCGCCGACTTTGCGCAGCTCGGTGGCCATGGCGCTGAGGCGGTCGGTTTCCTTTACCCGCCAACTGGCAACGTTGCGGATGGTGGTGGTGCCGTCAGCAAACAGCGCCAGTACGGCGATGGTCATGGCCGCATCGGGTATATGGTTTAGGTCGGCGTCGATCGCCTTGAGCTTGCCGCCGCGCGAGGCGACCGGGCCGGTCGCCTCGATCCAGTCTTCACCCAGGGCGATCAAGGCGCCCATCTGGGCCAGGGTGTCGGCAAACTTCACGTCACCCTGGATGGAATCGGCGCCAACGCCTTCAACCCGCACCGGGCCGCCGCCCAGCGCGCCGGCCGCCAGGAAGTAGGAGGCCGAGCTGGCATCGCCCTCCACGTGGATGGCGCCGGGACTGCGGTAGTGCTGACCGGCCGGCAGGTGGAACTCGCTCCAGCCGCGGCGCTCGACCTGCAGGCCGAAGCGGCGCATCAGGTTGAGGGTGATCTCGATATAGGGCTTGGAGATCAGCTCGCCGACCACCTCGATGCGGACGTCCTCGCCGCTCAACGGCAGCGCCATCAGGAGCGCGGTCAGGAACTGGCTGGAAACATCGCCACGCACCTTGGTTCTGAGGCCGGGGTGCTCATTGCGCTGGTTCTGCCAGGGGTGGATGGCCAGCGGGGGGTAGCCCTCGTTACCCAGGTAATCGATCTGGGCGCCCAGGGCGCGTAGCGCATCGACCAGATCGCCTATGGGGCGCTCGTGCATGCGCGCCACGCCAGAGAGCTTGTATTCGCCGCCCATCAGGGCCAGCGCGGCGGTCAGCGGACGGAAGGCGGTGCCGGCGTTGCCGAGGAAGAGGTCGGCGGCTTGCACCGGAAAGCGCCCGCCGGAACCTTGGACCCGATAGTCGCGTTCACCGGTCTGTTCCCAGTGCACGCCTAACGCGGTCAGGGCTTCCAGCATGCGGCGAGTATCGTCCGAATCCAGCAGGCCCTTCACCTCGGTATGACCTTCGCTCAGCGCGGCCAGCAAGAGGGTACGGTTGGAGATACTTTTGGAGCCGGGCAGGCGGACGGTACCGGCGGAGGCAGAGCTAGGGGCGAGGTCGAGGTGTTCCATGGTGGGCGCTAGAATTGTTGCAGTGCGGGGCGAATGGGCCAGTGTAGCCGCAGGCCGTGCGGCAGGGGAAGTTGACGCGCGCGGCAATCGCAGCCGGATGGGTCGACTTTGGGCCCTCATTCGCGCAGAATCCGGCCCGCTCGCGCCCAGGCGCAGATAGATTGGAATTATGTATGAAGACCGTATCCGTGATCGCCATCGATGGCCCCTCGGCCTCTGGCAAGGGCACTGTGGCTGCCCGGGTGGCTGCTGCCTTGGGCTGGCACTACCTTGATTCTGGCGCCCTCTATCGGTTGACCGCACTGGCGGCGCAGCGGCGGACTCTCGCCCTCGACGATGAGGCGGCCATCTGCCAAGTGGCCGCCACGCTGGATGTTTCCTTTCTGGAGGGCATGATCCTTCTGGAGGGCGACGATGCTACCGAGTTGATCCGGGCCGAGGCGGTAGGCGAGGGCGCATCAAGGGTGGCTGTGCTGCCTTCGGTGCGCGAAGCGCTGCTGCAACGCCAGCGCGACTTTGCGCGCCAGCCTGGGCTGGTGGCCGACGGCCGCGATATGGGCTCGGTGGTCTTTCCCAAGGCCCCGCTCAAGGTATTTCTGACCGCCAGCGCGGAGGAGCGCGCCAATCGCCGCTATAAGCAGTTGATTGCAAAAGGGGAATCAGTTAATATTTCGCAGATTTTGCAGGATATCGAGCAGCGCGATGCCCGTGACCGGGCCCGTAGCGTAGCGCCTTTGCAGCAGTTGCCGGACGCCAGATTGCTCGATACCACGCAGCTCACCGTCGATGCCGCCGTCCGGACTGTGCTCGATTGGTGGAAGGAAGTTTCGCCCAGATGACTGGGCAAACTGCGGCGCCGATGCCAGATCGACGTCGCAGCGGTGCCAGACCCGGCGCAATGCCGGGCTGGTGTTTTTAAACTTGACCCCACAGGCAGTACACGTGGGCTATCTGGATAAATCTGAAATGACTACCGCTGTTTCTTCCATGGAAAGTTTTGCCGCCCTCTTCGAGGAAAGCCTGGCGCGCCAAGAGATGCGCTCCGGCGAAGTGATCACCGCTGAGGTGGTTGCTGTCGAAGACAAGGTGGTGATCGTCAACGCCGGCCTGAAGTCCGAGTCGCTGATCGACATCAATGAATTCAAGAACGACCAAGGTGTGGTCGACGTCAAGGTTGGCGACTTCGTGCAAGTTGCCATCGACAGCGTCGAAAACGGCTTTGGCGAAACCAAGCTGTCCCGCGACAAGGCCAAGCGCCTCGCCGCCTGGATTGACCTGGAAGAAGCACTGGAACAGGGCATCATCAAGACTGGCCTGATCTCCGGCAAGGTCAAGGGCGGTCTGACCGTCATGATCAACGGCATCCGCGCCTTCCTGCCCGGTTCGCTGGTCGATATCCGCCCGATCAAGGACACCACTCCTTTCGAAGGCAAGGAAATCGAATTCAAGGTCATCAAGCTCGACCGCAAGCGCAACAACGTCGTTGTGTCGCGTCGCGCCGTGCTCGAAGAGACCATGGGTGAAGAGCGCGAGAAGCTGCTGTCGACCCTGTCCGAAGGCGCAATCGTCAAGGGTATCGTCAAGAACATCACCGACTACGGTGCGTTCGTGGACCTGGGCGGCATCGACGGCCTGCTGCACATCACCGACCTGGCATGGCGTCGCGTGAAGCACCCGTCCGAAGTGCTGACCGTTGGCGACGAAGTGACCGCCAAGGTGCTGAAGTTCGACCAAGAGAAGAACCGCGTCTCCCTGGGCCTCAAGCAGCTCGGCGAAGATCCGTGGGTGGGCCTGGGTCGTCGTTACCCGCAAAACACCCGCCTGTTCGGCAAGGTCACCAACATCACCGACTACGGTGCATTCGTTGAGATCGAACAAGGTATCGAAGGTCTGGTCCACGTGTCCGAAATGGACTGGACCAACAAGAACATCCACCCGACCAAGGTTGTCCAACTGGGCGACGAAGTCGAAGTGATGATTCTGGAGATCGACGAAGACCGTCGTCGTATCAGCCTTGGCATGAAGCAGTGCATGTCCAACCCCTGGGACGATTTCCAAGCCACCTACAAGAAGGGTGACAAGATCAAGGGCGCGATCAAGTCGATCACCGACTTCGGCGTGTTCATTGGTCTGCCTGGCGGCATCGACGGCCTGGTCCATCTGTCGGACCTGTCCTGGAACCTGCCTGGCGAAGAAGCCGTTCGCAACTTCAAGAAGGGCGACGAAGTCGAAGCCATCGTGCTGTCGATCGACGTCGAGCGCGAGCGTATCTCCATGGGCATCAAGCAGCTCGAAGGCGATCCGTTCAACAACTTCGTGTCGACCAACGACAAGGGCGCTATCGTCAAGGGTACCGTCAAGTCGATGGACGCCAAGGGTGCTGTCATTGCCCTGAGCGAAGAAGTCGAAGGCTACCTGCGTGCTACCGAAGTCTCGCGCGACCGCGTCGAGAACATCGCTACCGTGCTGAAGGAAGGCGACGAAGTCGAAGCCATGATCATCAACGTTGATCGCAAGAACCGTTCGATCAACCTGTCGATCAAGGCCAAGGACAGCGCCGATGACTCCAGCGCTATCAGCAAGCTCGCTGCTTCGGAATCGGCTGGCAACGCCGGTACCACCAGCCTGGGCGCTCTGCTGAAGGCCAAGCTCTCGGGCAACCAAGAGTAAGCCGCGATGTCGTCCGGTAGCCCCATGACCAAGTCCGAGCTGATCGCCAAGCTCGCGGAGCGTTATCCGCAGCTCGTGGCGAAGGACGCCGAACTGGCCGTGAAGACGATTCTTGATGCCATGGCGACCAGTCTCGCCAGTGGCCAGCGGATCGAAATTCGGGGGTTCGGCAGCTTTGACCTGAACTACCGCCCGCCGCGTGTGGGGCGCAATCCTAAATCCGGGACGAAAGTCGCGGTGCCGGAGAAGTATGTGCCCCATTTCAAGGCCGGTAAGGAGCTGCGCGAGCGAGTAGACAGCCAGGACGCATGAGCCTGACTGTTTATCGGCTAGCATCAAGTGAAACGCGACGTCGCAAGACGTCGCGTTTTTCTTTGGGTGCTCGGGTTAAAATGCAGCCCTCGTTCATGTCCGCCCAGAGGGCGGCTGGGAGTTCTCGTGCGTTACCTCGCCTGGCTGGTCAAGATCGTCGTCTTCCTGGTGCTGTTCGCCTTTGCGATCAAGAACACCCACCCCGTGTTGCTGCACGGCTTGCTGGCTACCAGCTGGCAGGCGCCGCTGGTGGTCTTCCTGCTGCTTTTCTTTGTGCTCGGTGCCATTGCTGGCGTGCTTACCCTGCTGCTGCCGCTCACACGCCTGCGCCGCGAGCTGCAGGCTGCTCGTCAGCAACTGGCCGAGGCCAGCGCCACCGAGCCGGTCGCTGCCGCCATGCGCCGCATCGAACCGGCACAGCCCCTCGATGCGGTGATCTGAGACTCCCCATAACAATAAGGAAAATACCCTGTGGAATTCGAAGCCTGGTGGCTGATCCTGTTTCCCCTCTGCTTTGGCCTCGGCTGGTTGGCGGCCCGCGTGGATATCCGCCATATCCTGTCCGATTCCAAGCTTCTGCCACGGCAGTACTTCGAAGGGCTGAATCACCTGCTCAACGAACGTACCGACAAGGCGGTCGAGGTTTTCGTCGACCTTGCCCGCAACCATAACGAGACCATCGAACTGCAATTCGCGCTCGGCCACCTGTTCCGTAAAAAAGGCGAGATCGAGCGTGCCGTGCGCATGCACCAGAAGCTGCTCGACCGCCCCGAGCTCAAGCCTTTCGAAAAGCAGACCGCACAGTTCGAGCTGGCGCTGGACTTCATGAAGGCCGGCCTGTTTGATCGTGCCGAGGAACTGTTCGGCAAGCTCGACGACACCGAGTTCGCCCGTTCCGCCCGCCGCCACCTGCTGGATATCTACCAGCAGGAAAAGGAGTGGCACAAGGCCATCGAGACCGCCCAGCAACTGCGCGATACCAGTCATACCTACCAGCACGAAATTGCCGAGTTCTATTGTGAACTGGCGACTGGTGCCATGACCCGCTCGCAACCGCAGGAGGCGCGCCAGTTCCTGCAGCAGGCCTTGGCCGAGCATCGCAAATGCGTGCGCGCCAACCTGCTCCTGGGCGATTTGGCCGCTGCCGAGGGCAATTTCCCTGCCGCCGTCGAGGCCTGGCTCAGGATCGAATCGCAGGATCATCGCTTCCTGCCCTTTGCCGCCCGCAAGCTGCTCGATGCTTACGACAAGCAGGGCAAGCCGGAGGAGGGCACGGCCTTGCTCAAGGGCTTTCTGGCCACCTACCCCGAGCTCGACATGCTGGACGTGGTGGTAGAGCGGCTTGCTGCCACCGAGTCGGAGCAGTCTGCCTACGACTGGTTGCGCGAGGAGCTGCGCCGCAATCCCAATATGGCTGGCCTGCTCAAGCTGCTGGAAGCCCAGGCCAAGGCGGCACCGCCGGAGCGCCAGGCCGAGCTCGATACCATGCTGCGCCTCACGCAGGAGGCCACTCGCGGCCTCTCCATGTATCACTGCGCCTCTTGTGGCTTCAAGGCGCGGCAATATTTCTGGCGCTGCCCTGCCTGCAACGACTGGGAGAGCTTTTTGCCCAGCCGTGGCCAACTGAAGGCTTGATCAGGGGGGCCGCAATGCGGCCCCGATCTTAGCGGCGCCTTCGGGCTGCCAGGCCTGACAAGGCCGAGTAACAAGGAGTCACCATGTCGCACGACCCACGCATCATCGTCCCGCTGGACTTCCCCGACGCCGCCCAGGCCCTGGCCTTTGCCGATCGGGTCAACCCGTCGCTATGCCGGCTCAAGGTTGGCAAGGAGCTGTTCACCGCCGCCGGCCCGCAACTGGTGGAAGCGCTGGTTGCCAAGGGTTACGAGATCTTCCTCGATCTGAAATTCCACGATATTCCCAATACCGTGGCCCAGGCGATCAAGGCCTCGGCCAAGCTGGGTGTGTGGATGGTCAATGTGCACGCTTCGGGTGGGCGCAAGATGATGACCGCAGCTCGCGAGGCGCTGGATGCCCACAGCCATCGCCCGCTCTTGATTGCCGTGACCGTGCTGACCAGCATGGATGGTGCAGACCTGGCCGAGATCGGCCTGCCGGAACCTGCGGTGCAGGTGCCCTTGCTGGCTCGTCTGACCCTGGATTGCGGCCTGGACGGAGTGGTCTGCTCGGCTCAGGAGGCCTCGGTACTGAAAAAGCTCTGCGGTGCCGACTTCAAGCTCGTCACGCCTGGTATCCGCCTCGCCAGCAGTGTGGCTGACGACCAGACTCGCATCATGACTCCAGAGGCTGCCATTGCGGCGGGTTCGGACTATCTGGTGATCGGCCGTCCCATCACCCAGAGTGTTGATCCGCTCGCCACCCTGCAGGCTATCAACACCAGCATTGCCGGCGTCTGACCGCGCTCGCCACACACGCCCCGCCGGCTGCTGAAGCCGGCGGGGCGTTGTCTTATCTGCCACGCCATACTGTCACCTGACTGTCGCCAGACTGAAATCCCGCCTCGCTACGCTTGCGCCAAACGGCTCAGGAGTCAGCGCATGAAGCTCACCATCATCGGTACGGGTTATGTTGGCCTGGTCAGCGGGGCCTGCCTCGCCGAAGTTGGCAACGAGGTGCTGTGCCTCGATCTGGATGCGGCCAAGATCGCGCAGCTCAAGCGTGGCGAGATACCGCTCTACGAGCCGGGCCTGGATGCCATGGTCCAGCGTAATGCTGCGGCCGGGCGCCTGCACTTCACCACCGACGTGGCCGAAGCGGTGGCTTTTGCCACCCTGCAGATGATCGCGGTGGGGACGCCGCCCGAGGAGGATGGTTCGGCCGACCTGCAGCATGTGGTCGCGGCGGCGCGCGCCATCGGCGAGCGGATGGAGGGCTACAAGGTGGTGGTCGACAAGTCCACTGTGCCGGTGGGTACTGCCGACCGCGTCCGGCAGGAGATTGCCGAGGTCCTGCGGGCACGCGGCCGGGACCTGCCTTATGCGGTGGTCTCCAACCCGGAGTTCCTCAAGGAGGGGGCGGCGGTCGAGGATTTCATGCGGCCCGATCGCATCATCATCGGCAGCGACGATGACGAGGCAACCCAGTTGCTGCGGGCCTTGTACCAACCGTTCCAGCGCAACCACGAACGCTTGGTGACCATGGATGTGCGTTCGGCCGAGCTGACCAAGTATGCCGCCAACGCCATGCTGGCCACGCGCATCTCCTTCATGAACGAGCTGGCCAACCTGGCAGAGGCCCTGGGCGCCGATATCGAATTGGTACGCCGTGGCATTGGTGCCGATCCGCGCATTGGCTACCACTTTCTCTACCCGGGCTTGGGCTATGGTGGTTCCTGCTTCCCCAAGGATATCAAGGCGCTGCGCCGTACCGCGGCCGATCATGAGGTACCCATGCAAGTGCTGGCGGCTGTGGAGCAAGCCAACGAGGCCCAGAAGCGGCGCCTGGTGGACAAGCTGGTAGGCCACCTTGGGGCCGATCTGCAGGGCCGCCGTATCGCACTCTGGGGGTTGGCGTTCAAACCCAATACCGACGATATGCGTGAGGCGCCCAGTCTTGCCGTGATCGAAGGGTTGCTGGCGCGTGGCGCCAGCGTAGTGGCCTACGACCCCGCGGCGGCGGCCTCCGCGCGTCGTCTGCTGGGGGATCGTATCCGCTACGCCGTGAGCCCCATGGCAGCGGTGGACGGGGCGGATGCCCTGTTGATCGCGACCGAATGGAAGGAATTTCGCAGCCCGGACTTTGAGGCGATCAAGCGCAGTCTCAAGCAGGCACTGATCATAGACGGCCGCAATCTGTATGATCCGCACTGGATGCGCGAACTTGGTATTACCTATGATGCGATCGGCCGTTGAAACACTCCGGCCGGCTCGCCCTGGGAGCCGGTTCGACAGTGAGAGGCATGAATCTGCAGACAAGGGTTTTACCGCATGAAGTATGAAGATATCCGCCAGGCGCTGGCCCGGACCCGTGTACTGGTGGTGGGTGACGTCATGCTGGACCGTTATTGGTTCGGTGACGTGGAGCGTATCTCTCCCGAGGCACCGGTGCCGGTGGCCAAGATCAGCCGGGTTGAGGAGCGGGCCGGTGGTGCTGCCAATGTAGCGCGCAATATCGCGGCCATTGGTGGTCAGGCCACCTTGCTGTCGGTGGTCGGCAAGGATGAAGCGGGCGATGCCCTGCAGCGCTTGCTGCAAGACCACGGCGTGGCGACCAGCCTGCACCGCGATCCCAGCATCACCACCACGGTCAAGCTGCGCGTGGTGGCGCGGCAGCAACAGCTGATCCGGCTGGACTTCGAATACAGCCCCAGCCATGAAATCCTGACCGCCAAGCTCGACGACTTCCGCGGCGCGCTGGCGGCGCACGACGTGGTCATTCTCTCGGACTATGGCAAGGGTGGCCTGACCCATGTCCGTGCCATGATCGAAGCCGCTCGTGCAGCCGGCAAGCCGGTGCTGGTCGATCCCAAGGGGGACGACTACTCCCGCTACGCTGGTGCGACGCTGTTGACACCCAACCGCGCCGAGCTGCGCCAGGTGACCGGCCGTTGGGCCGACGACGCTGAGCTGGCCAGCAAGGCGCAAGCCCTGCGTACTTCTCTGCAGCTTGATGCGCTGCTGGTGACGCGTTCCGAAGAGGGGATGAGTCTGTTCGAAGCTGCAGGCGTGACCAACGTGCCCACGCTTGCCCAGGAAGTGTTTGATGTCTCTGGTGCGGGCGATACGGTGATCGCGACGCTTGCCGCCATGCTGGCTGCGGGTCAGACCTTGCCCGAGGCCATGCGCTGGTCCAACCGGGCGGCGGGTATCGTGGTTGGTAAGCTGGGTACCGCCGTCGCTACTGCCGAAGAACTATTCGAGGCTTGAGTCGGGCCTATTCCCCATATTTGCGGTCGACGGCAGCCAGGCTGCCATTCTGCTGCAACAGCAGGTAGGCCTGTCGGATGCGTTTGAGCAGCTGTCCGTCCAGAGCCGGATTGCAGGCCAGGTAGAGCTCCATGTTAACCACTGGTATGGCCGGCACCAGCCGGCCGCGCAGGCCAAGCCGCTCGCTCATCGCATTGGCGGTGTGGCGATTGGTAAGCCAGTAGTCCAGCCTGCCTGCCAGCAGGTTCTTGATCGAGATATCGTGGTTGGCGGACATGATCACGTTGTAACCACGCCGGCTCAGATAAATGGCGCTGGCCGAACCGTTATAGCCACCTATCCGCGCCGTCATGGCCCCTTGCAGGCTGCTGGCCACCGGTGGTCGTTCGGCTACGCTAAAGAGTATGCCCTCATTGTGGGCCATGGGCCCGATCCAGCTGAACCAGGCTTCCCGCTCGGTGGTACGCGCCGTCGAATAGACGCAGGCATTGGCCTGACTGCGGGCTGTGCTCAGCGCCCGCGCCCAGGGCATCATCACCACCTGGTACTGGAAGCTTGCCTGCTTGCTGATCAGTGCAATCTTCTCGGTGACGCTGCCACTGATCTGGCCATCGGGCAGTTGAAAGTTGAATGGCGGCAGATCCTCGGTGTAGAGGATCAGATCGGGGCCGGCGGCCTGACAGGTGGGAATCAGTAGCCCTAGCAGGGCAAGGTTTGAAAAACGTGGCATGGCGCGCGTCGCGATCAACGTCATTCCACTATATCTGCACGCCATGGATGGCTCGCCCGGCAAAACCGAACCCAGGCAGTTGAGCCGATGGACGGCGTCATCGGTTCAGCAGGATTTGCGCGGCGGCCACGCCGCTACGAACCGCCCCTTCCAACGTAGCCGGATAGTCGCCGGCAGTGTAGTCGCCTGCCAGTACCAAGGAAGACAGGGAGGTGGCGTTGCCAGGCCGTAGCAAGCCAGGGCGACAATCAAAGGTGGCGCGCTTTTCCGCTACCACCCGTTGCCATAGTGGCGCCGGCAGGGCAGGAAAGCTGCGGGCGACTTCCGCGGCGACCACTTCGGCCAAGCGGCGCTGCTCCCATTGCTGGTGCGGCCCTTCGGCACTGACCACCGCGGCCATCAGGCCATCCTGATTGCATAGCTGGCCTCGATCGAACAACCACTGGGCTGTCGTACCCACCATGCCCTGCATGGGGCGCGGCAAGCGGGTGCCGGCAGGGTAGCGCAGGTAGACCGTGCAGATAGGCTGCCAGTGCCAGTCCGCCAGCGTGGGCAGACTCATGCCATCGGGCAGGGTCAGCATGTTCAGCCGGTGTGGGGGCAGGGCCACCACAATTTGTTCGTAATTCGCCTCGCTACGGTCCAGCTGCCAGCCATGCTTATCCCGGCGCAAATGACGGACCATGGCGCCACATTGCACCTGGCCGCCACGAGCCGAGATATAGCGGCCGGCTGCCTCGGGAAAGACGGCGGACAGGTCGCAACGGGGAATCAGGAAGTCGCTGGCGGCACGGTCTGCAGCCAGGCTGTCGCGTAGTACATTGAGCAGTATCTGGGCTGAGGCGCTGGCTATCGGCGTATTGAGGGCTGCCAGGGTCAAGGGCTCCCACAGGCAGCGCACCAGCTTGGTGGACTGGCGCTGCTGCGCCAGCCAGTCGGCAACGCTGCAATCCTGCTTCAGGCGCCAACCCTGCAAGCGAGCCAGACTCATGGTCCGGATCGCACTGGTCCGCTCGGCCCAGCTCAGCCCCTTGGCACGTAAGAGGCCGAGCAGGGTATGCCACGGGGCCGGCAGGCGAGGGCAGGCCAGCCGCATGGCACGTTCAGGGCCATCGAGCACGTCCAGTTCCAGTGGCAGGCGGACAAAGGCATCCGCCTCTGCCACGCCGGCTTCCTGCATCAGGCCTAGCAAGGTGCCATAGGCACCGATCGCCATATGCTGGCCGTTGTCGAGTGCGAGGCCGTCCACTTCGATACGGCGGGCTCTGCCGCCCAGTACGGGGCCGGCTTCGTATACGTCTACCGGGCAGCCGGCGGTCGACAGGGTCATGGCGGCCGCCATGCCGGCGTAACCGCCGCCGATGACGGCCGTGCGTCTAGATGTCTTCACGGAAAATATCGCGGTACAGGTCTGGGTAGCGCGCCAGTACCTGGCGGGCACGGTCGGGCTTGATGGGATGGATGGTCTGGATGAAATGCAGATTGCCGGCCGGCTCGATCGCCACCAGCTCCAGGATGAAGAACAATCGCCGCTCCGGCATGAAATAGAGCCAGGAAGCCGAGCCCAGGCCGTGCTTGGCGATCTGGTTGCTCATCTCCAGGAGCCGCTTGGAATTGTCGGCGCTGTAGAGAAACAGGTCGGCGGTGCCGTCCTCGCGCTGGTAGGTGCGAGAGACACGGAAGGTCTCCAGCGCCTCGCGGATCTTGCGCCGGCGGATGGCCACCCTATCCGCCTGCCGCATCTCCAGCCAACCGGCCACCAGGATGGCAACGATCACCAGGGCTGCAAAAAACAGGTACCAGGGTGAGAAGGGCAGCTTGTCCATTTACGCGCTCAGAGTCGCATCCAGCATGTCCATCAGTTGGTCGGTGCGGCCCTACGTACAGCCGCCAGGCGGTGTCGTTCGCTCAGGCGAACCACCAGGTCTTCCAGGCCAGCCAGAGCTTGCGCACAGGTGTCAGGCTCAGGCGCTGGTTGAGCACCTTGCCGGCGCCATCCTGTTTGATCTCGTCGAGCGTGGCGCGATAGATCGCCGCCATCACAAGGCCTGCCCGCTGGTTGCGACGATCGGCCTTGGGCAGCACCGCCAGCGCTTCCGCGTAGTAGCCCTCGGCACGTTCGATCTGGAACTGCATCAAGGCCCGGAAGTTATCACTTTCGCGGTAGTTAAGTATGTCCGCTGCCGGCACATTGAAGCGTTGCAGCTCTTCTACCGGCAGGTAGATACGGCCGCGGCGGGCATCCTCTCCCACATCGCGGATGATATTGGTCAGTTGGAACGCGAGGCCCAGACGCTCGGCATACTGGTAGGTACGCTCATCGGTCACGCCGAAGATACGGGCGGACAAGAGGCCCACGACCGAGGCCACCAGATAGCAATAGCGCTGCAGGTCGGCAAAGGCGTTGTAACGGGCCTGGGTCAGGTCCATCTCCATGCCCTCGATGATCTGCAACAGCTGCTCCTGCGGCAGTTGCAAACGCACCACATGGGGCTGCAGGGCGCGAGTCACCGGGTGCTGCGGTGTGCCAGCGTAGAGGTTGCCGACTTCCGAGCGCCACCAGTTGAGGGTAGTACGGGCAACGCCTTCATCGTGGGTTTCGTCCACCACATCGTCCACTTCCCGGCAAAAAGCGTAGAGCGCCGTGATGGCAAGGCGCGTCTGCAGCGGCAGAAAGCGGAAACTGTAATAGAAGCTCGAACCGCTCTGGGCGGCCTTGTCTTCGCAGTATTGATCTGGCGTCACGCGATATCTCGGTTTGTTTCTTTCAGAACGGCGCGATTGTAACGGCTCTGGCCGCTTTGTTCTGCCACGGAGCAGGTCCGCATGCAAATATCTAGCTGGCTTTGGCCTTGCTTATCCAGCTTACCCCGGCCAGAACCAGCACTAGACCCACGAGCTGCATCATCGAAAAGGGCTCACTGAGGATGATCCAGCCGAACACGATAGTCAGCACCGGTCCGACAGTGCCCATGGCAGCGGCCCGGCCAGGCCCCAGCCGCTCTACCGCGCGGGCGGCAAGCCAGATGGGAAGAACGGTGGAGACAAGCGCCATCGCGAGGGCCCAGCCCCAGACGGCAGTAGGCTGGCTAAACACGGCAGAAAGCGGGCGGACCAGCGTGAAGTGGCCGAGCACAAAGCCACTGGCGACCGCGCCGGCGAGACCGGAGAGGCGACTGGCACCCAGCCGCTTCACATAGCGGGCGGTGCCCAGGTAGTAGGCAGAGAAGGTCAGGGCAGACAGGAACACCCAGCCAGCTCCCATGAGAACCAGGCTGCTGACCGCGGTATGCCGCAGGTCGTGCCAAAAGGCAGCCAACAGGCCCAGATAGCACAGCCCCATTGCCGCCCAGACCCGCCCGGCAATGCGCTGGCGCCGCCAGGCAGCCTCCATCAGCAGTACCAGGGTAGGGTAGGTGAACAGGATCAGCCGCTCCAGGCCGGCCGTGATGTACTGCAGGCCCAGGAAGTCGAACAGGCTGGAAAGGTAGTATCCGACCATGCCCAGGACCACCATGCCGAGTTTGTCGGCGGTCGAGAGCGGATCACCGCCGGCTTGCCATACCAGCCAGATAAAGGCAGGCAGGGCCAGGCCCATGCGCATGGCCAGAAGGGTAATGGCATCGACCGGGCCGGCGGCATAGGCCAGCTTGACGAAGATGGCTTTGAGCGAAAAGCCGGCCGCCGACAGCAAGGCCAACGTTCGGCCGTCGTGCCACCAGTGCGGATCGGCCTTGGCTGGCGGCATCAATCGAGCCGATGCGTGGTGGCCCGCTTGACGCGGTCGTTGACCGCCAGCCAGTCAGGGTGCTGCGGTGGGGCCTCCAGCAGCAAGGCATCAAAGCCGCCCAGGTCAAACTGCCGCAGGGTGGCGTAGAGGGCACGCGCGTAGGCTTCGGCCTCCGCCGGCATGCGCTGGCTCTCCAGGCCACAGATGTTGGCGGTGTAGTCACTGTGATGCAACAAAGCAACCTTCTGACCGGCTTCGAAGCGGGTATAAGCCTCGTTCTCCAGTGCCTTGAGGCTACCGACCAGGAGCGGTGTACGCGGTGCGTAGTGCGAGTCAAGCAGGCCGGAGACTCGCATCTTGGCGGTGCTCGGCTTCTCGTGATGGACCAGCTTGCGACCGAGCACGGCCTCGATCGCCGCTGCGGGCACGCCACCAGGGCGTAGCAGTGTCGGCTGCTCGCCTGTCAGGCCGACGATGGTAGATTCGACGCCGATACGGCAAGGACCGCCGTCGAGGATCAGCCGCAAGGCAGGGCCGAACTCGTTATAGACATGCTGGGCCGTGGTGGGGCTAACGTGGCCGAACTGGTTGGCCGAAGGGGCTGCCAAGCCGCCGCCGAAGCGCTGCAGCAGTTCGTGGGTCAGCGGGTGGGCTGGGGCCCGTATGCCGACCGTATCCTGGCCACCGGTGACTGCATCAGGCACATGAGGCTGGCGTGGCAGGATCATGGTCAGCGAGCCGGGCCAGAAGGCATCGGCCAGCTTCCAGGCCTCGTCCGGTATGTCGCGGGCCCAATCGGCCAACTGTGCTTTGCCGGCCACGTGGACGATCACCGGGTGGTCGGCCGGGCGTCCCTTCATGGCGAAAATCTTAGCCACGGCCTCCGGCTGCGCGGCATCCGCCGCCAGGCCATAGACCGATTCGGTAGGGATGCCGACGAGCTCGCCAGCCTTCAGGAGCGCCAGGGCTGCGTCAATATCGGTGGAAATCGTATGCATGGGGTGAATTCTAACTGCCCGGCGAGCCTAAGGCCCGCCGAATTGCCGGATGCAGGTCAGTGCGAGACTTCCGTGGCCTTCGCCATGCGGGGGGGCTTGTTCATCCAAAGCAGCAGCGGCAGGAGCAGGCAGATGGCCAGACCAAACAGCAGGAACAGATCACTGAAGGCCAGCATCATGGCTTGTTTGTTGACCTGGCCGTCGATCAGCGCATAGGCCTTTTGGCCGGCCATGCTGGCTGCGTGGCCCTTTTGCTGAAACAACTGGGTAAAGATGCTCAGCCGCTCGGCCATGGCGTCATTGTCACTGGCCAGGTGGCTCACCAGGCTGGCGCGCTTGCTGTTCTCGAACTTGGTCAACAAGGTGGCCGAGAGCGCAATGCCCACGCTGCCACCGAGCTGCCGGGTCAGGTTGTAGATGCCGGTGGCGTCGGGAATCTCTTGCGGTGCGATGGCGGCCAGGGTCAGGTTGTTGAGCGGCATGAACACAAGGCCAAGACCAAAGCCGCGCATCAGCAGCGGCCAGAAAAAGTCGTCCTGGCCCGATTCGGTGGTGAACAGGTGGTGACCCCACATGGCGTACATGAAGATGAAAGCGCCCACGGTGATGACCAGTCGTGCGGGTACGCCGCGCGCTAGCAGCTTGGCCGCCACCGGCATGGTAAAGGCGGCAGCCAGTGCCGAGGGCAGGATGATCATGCCGGTCTGGAAGGCGTCAAAGCCGATCAGTGTCTGGGCGTAGACCGGGAACAGGAATACGGTCGAAAAGAGTGCAGCACCGAGGAAGAAGGTAAAGATCAGGCCGACGGAGTACTGCCGATCATGCAGGATCCGCAGATTGACAATGGGGTGATCGATCTCGAGCTGCCGGATCACGAATACGAACAGCGAGATAAAGCTGATGATGGTGTAGGCAATGATCTCGGTGGATTCAAACCAGTCCTGCTTCTCGCCACGCTCCAGCATCAGCTGCAGCGTGCCCACGCCCAGTGCGAGCAATAGAAGGCCGGGGTAGTCCACGGATTTGGCGATCCGCCTATGGGCGGAATCCGGCACGTAGGTGAGCACCAAAAGCAGGGCGGCAGCGCCCAGGGGCAGGTTGATATAGAAGATCCAAGGCCAGGAGTAGGCCTCGGTCAACCAACCGCCAACAGTTGGCCCTAATGAAGGGCCGAACATGATGCCAATACCGAAGATGGCCATGGAGGTGGCGATCTCCTTGGGAGGGAAGACCTCGAACAAAGTGGCTTGCGCGGTGGCGATCAGGCCACCGCCACCCAGACCTTGGATGATGCGCCAGAACACCAGCTCGCCCAGGCTATGGGCATTGCCGCAGGCCCAGGAAGCGAAGGTGAATACCAGGATGGACATGGCCAGGTAGTTGCGGCGGCCAAACTGGTTGGCCAGAAAACCCGAGATCGGCAGCACGATCACGTTGGCGACCACGTAGCCGATGGAGACCCAGGTGATTTCGTCCAGCGTGGCGCCGAGCGTGCCCATCATGTGCGGCACGGCGACGTTGACGATGCTGGTATCGAGCAGCTCCAGCACACAGGCCAGCGTCACAATCATGGCGATGATGAAGCGGTTGCGATGGATGCTGGCGGCGTCGGTACTGCGCAAGAGGCCGGGAAGTATGGGCTTCATGGATCGAGTCTTGTCGATGGAGCGAAAGGGGCTGCGTGACTCAGGCCTGGCGGGCCAGTGCCAGCCGCGCGCCGAGCAGAATGAACAGTGCGCCGATGCTGCGGTTCAGCCACTGCACCAGGCGCTGGCTGGCCTTGAAACGGCGGCTGGCCGTCGCGGCGCTATAGGCCAGGAGATGGCACCACAGCATGCCGTTGAAGTTGAACACGGTGCCCAGGAACAGAAAGGCCAAGGCCTTGCCGGGGGCTTCCGGCGCAATGAACTGCGGCACGAAGGCCAGGAAGAACAAAGCCACCTTCGGATTGAGCACGTTGGTCCAGAAGCCTTGCCAGAAGATGCGGGCCAGCGGCGCAGCTTGCCCAGCAAGCGGTACGTCCGTGCTTGCCACAACCGGTCGGCTGCGAAGCATCTGCAGCCCTATCCACAACAGGTAAGCGGCGCCGATCAGCTTGACCACGGTGAAGGCCGCGGCCGAGGTCGCCAGCAAGGCGGAGAGGCCGAAGGCTGCCGCCAGGATATGGACGAAGGTACCCGCACCTATGCCCAGTGCAGCAGCCGAACCGGCACGAAAGCCCTGCCCGGCGGCGCGGCTGGCAATAAACAGCGAATCCGGCCTGAGCAGCAGGCCGGAAGCGATGAACAAGGCCAGGTTGTGGGTACCAAGCATGGTGGCGCTCGTGGTTTAGCGGATACGGACGCTGGCGATCACGCTCATGCCGGGGCGTAGCGGGGTGGTCTTCTCGTCAAAGGTATCGAGCTTGATCTTGACCGGAACGCGTTGCACCACCTTGGTGAAGTTGCCACTGGCATTGTCCGGCGGCAGCAGCGCGAACTTGGCGCCGGTGGCCGGGCTGAAGGAATCCACCTTGCCGCTGAAGGTCTTGCCCGGGTAGGCATCTACTTCCACCTCAACCGGCTGGCCGACGCGTACGTTGCCGACTTCCGTCTCCTTGAGGTTGGCGGTCACCCAGACGTCATTGAGTGGTACGAGATAGAACAGCGTCTGGCCAGGCTGCACCAATTGGCCGACTTCGACCGACTTCTTGCTGGTCACGCCGGTGATAGGGGCATTGACCTCGGTGTCCTTGTACTGGATGGCAGCCAGGTCGCGCTGGGCACGGACCGAATCCACCTTGGCCTGGGCCGACTTGAGGCCGGCACCGGCCACACCAACTTGTTGGCTGGCTGCACTGGCGGTATCGCGCGCGGTCTTGAGTTGCGACTCGGCGGCACGCTCGGCATTCACGGCTGCGTCGAGCTGGGCGGAGGTGGCCATGCCCTTGGTGGCCAGCGAGCGGGTCCGTACCAGGTCGTTACGGGCGCGTTCGGCATTGGCCTCCGCCATGGCGATGGTGGCCTGGGCCGCAGCAGCGCTGGCCTGGGCGTAACCGATCTGCGCCTCGGCCTGGCCGGTGGTGCCCTTGCCGCCGGCAGCGGCGATGGCGATATTCAGGTCGGCATTGGCCTGGGCCAACCGCGCGCCGTAGTCGCGGTCATCGATCTTCACAAGTTGGCTGCCGGCAGTCACGGTCTGGTTGTCGCTGATATTCACCGCCTGGACATAACCCGAGACACGGGCGGCGATGGGCACGATATGGCCCTCGATCTGTGCGTTATCGGTCTCGACGAAAGTACGGCCATGCCACCAGTGGTAGGCGATCCAGCCGCCGATGCCAACAACGGCGAGGGCGAGGATCAGACGGGCCTTGCTTTGCTTTTGTGCTTGTGGAGCGTCGCTCATGAGGCTTCCTGTAGTCGGTGCTGCGGCATCCGTATCCGGATGTTCTGGTTGGTTTTGCGGCTGCAGACTCAGGCCCTGAGGCCAGCCATCATCAGCTCGAAATGAAAACGGGCGAAGGTCCTGAGGTCGATGATCTCGGGGTCGCACAGCGCAAAGCTCTGCGACCAGACCTTGGTCATCATCAGGGGCGCGGTCGTGGCTCGGGTGGCCAAGGCAACGTCGACCGGGCGGAATTCACCGGATTGGATGCCGCGCTCGATGACCGCCGAAAACAGCTTGCGGCTGCGCAGTACCACTTCATCCATATAAAAGCGGGCAAGCTCAGGGAAGTTGCCGGCCTCGGCGATCATCAGCTTGGCGATGCCGGTGGTCGGGGATTCGGTCATGCGCTCGGCCCAGCGCTCCAAAAGGTGCCAGAGCAAGGCTTCACTGCTGCCCTGGTGCTCGGCGACGACGGTCTCGGCAAACTCCAGGTTGGGCAACACGGTTTCGCGCACCACGGCCTTGAACAGCTCTTCCTTGTTGTCAAAGTAGAGGTAGACCGTTCCCTTGGTAACGCCGGCCAGCTTGGCTACATCATCCAACCGCGTCGCGGCATAGCCTTTGTCGACAAAAAGCGTCAGCGCAGATTCGATAATCTCGGCCGGGCGCGCTTCCTTGCGGCGCTTCCAGCGCGGCGGGGTGGTGTCCATAGTGCTTCCTGAGCTAATGACTCAGCGGTAATTTATTACTTAATGAACCCAAGGTCAACAAGAAGGGCGGAGATGATTGTCTCGTAGCAAGGTTTGTCGTATGGTGTTCGCTAATATTCACCTGATTTGACAAGAAACCAGTGCAAGTAACTGAAAATCATCTGGAAATAGTCGAATCACCACCCGCCGGAGCGCGTCGAAGACCGCCGCTTCTGTTTGTGCACGGGGCCTACGGCGCTGCCTGGTGCTGGCAACCGAACTTCCTGCCTTATTTTTCCGCTCGCGGCTATCACGGCTATGCCCTGAGCTTGCGTGGGCATGGTCACAGCGAAGGGCGCGACACGCTGGCGCAGGCTTCGGTGGCTGACTATGTCGCCGATGTACGGCGTGTTGCGGAGCAGATAACGGCTTTGCATGGATGCAAACCTATCTTGCTGGGCCATTCCATGGGTGGCTTTGTGGCCCTGGCCTGCGCGCGCGAGTTACGCCTGGCCGGTCTGGCGCTCCTGGCCAGCGTGCCACCTGGTGGTTTGCTGGGCTCGGCCATGCATATGCTCTGGCAGCACCCGCAACTCCTGTGGGAGTTGAACCTGTTGCAGCACGGCGGTCGCCCGCCCCACCTGGAGAAGCTGCGCGAGCTGCTGTTCTCCGAAGGGCTTGATGAGGCCACGCTGCTGGGCTATGCCAGCCGCTTCCAGCATGAGTCCGACAGGGCGCTGCTGGAGATGACCTTGCCGCAATGGGACCAGCGGCCGCCTTTGGGCTTGCCGCCGGTGCTGGTACTGGGCAGCGATGGCGACAAATTGATGCCCACTCATCTGATCGAGCAGACCGCTATGCAACTGGGCGTTCCTGCCCAGCATCTGGATGGCATGGGGCATATGTTGATGTTGGATCAGGCCTGGCCGCTTGCGGCCAGTGCTGTAGCAAGCTGGTTGGAGACTTTGCCATGATCGCAGTAACGAGCCGCATAGTGCGGATGCCTTCCTCCGCCGCGGGTTGCGGCAGCTTGCTGCTGGCCGGGCTGTTGCTGGCTGGTTGCGCCAGTGCCCCGCCCAAACCGGTAGCCAGTTCGCGCCCAGCCAGCGGCGGCAAGGTGGTGGTCAAACCTGAGTCCAGGCCCGATACCAGTACCGCGCGCATTGAAGCCGATGATTCCGGCCGCGAGATCGTCATGTACGCACTGGGCCTGATCGACGTGGGTTACCAGTTCGGCGGCAAGAACCCCGAGGCAGGGCTGGATTGCTCGGGCATGGTCACCTTCATCTACCGCAATGCGCTGGGCTTGGATGTCAGCGGCAGTGCCGCCGATATTGCCAAGCGCGGCCGCTCGGTGCGGCGCGATGACCTGCAGGCGGGGGATCTGGTGTTCTTCAATACCATGAACCGGCCGTTTTCCCATGTGGGCATCTATATCGGCGATGAGAAGTTCATCCATGCCCCGAGCACCAACGGCAAGGTGCGCATCGAAAGCCTCAAGACCAAATACTTCGCCACCCGCTACGAGGCGGCGCGCTCGCTGTTGCGTAGTTGATCAAACTGGCCGTGCAGTTGATCAGTTAGCTGCGCTAACTTGACGGACAAAAAACAAGGGAGCCCGTAGGCTCCCTTGTTTCGTTGGCGCTAGTCTCGCTGCTTAGGCGGACTGCTCCGGCTTGCTTTCGGCAGGGGCGGCGGCATGGCTGGTTTCCACCATGACCAACTCCTCTTGCACCGGCGCAGCCTTGGCTTCCGGCTTCACTTCGCTACGACGACGGCGGGTCGGTGCGGCGACGGTGGGCAGGTCCAGCGGCTCGAAAGCCTTGAGCTGGGTGGCGACCTGGATCAGGCCGACATCTTCTGGCGTACCGATCTCCGGCACGCTGGATGCAACTGGCTTGCTTTCGGCCACAACCGGTGCGGCTTCCACGACAACCAGTGCAACCGGCGCACTGGCGATCTCGACCTTGGTCTCGACGACCGGCGCGAGCTGCTCGGTGGCGACCGCGACCGGCTCAGCCGCTGCGATCGGCTCGACAGCGACAGGTGCCGGTTCAACGGCTTCGGGCGCTACGGCTACTTCAGCGTCGACAGCCTTGGCGACGGGCGCTTCGATGGTAACGGCCTGCTCGGCGACGGCTGCGGGGGCCGCAGCCACGGTCTCTACTGCGGCAGCAGGCGCGACTTCAGCAGTTTCACCCGCTTCAACCGGCAACTCGGCCTGGGCTTCACCTTCCTGGCCGGCCAATGCTTGCGCCTCGGCGCCACGCTCACCACGGCCACCGCGACGGCCGCGACGACGACGACCACGGCCTTCACCGGTCGCTTCCGGAGTTTCGCCCTGGGCGCCATCTACCGGCAACAGTTCCTGCTGGCTCGGCTCTTCGCTGGCTTCCAGTTGCGGCTTGGGCTCGGCTTGCGGACGTGGTTGACGCTCTTGACGCGGTTCACGTTCGGCACGGGCTTCGCCGCCTTCACGTGGTTCGCGCGGCTGACGTGGTTCACGCGGTTCGCGGGGTTCGCGCGGCTGACGTTCCTGACGCGGTTCGCGCTCAGCACGGGCTTCGCCACCTTCACGCGGTTCACGACCCTGACGCGGTTCGCGCGGCTCGCGTTGCTCACGGCCTTCCTGGCGCTCGCTGCGGGCTTCCGATTGACGATCGTTCTGGCGCTCATTGCGGCCTTCGCCACCTTGACGCTCGTTACGGCCTTCACCGCGCTCGCCGCGCTCACGGCGCTCGCGTGGCGGACGCGGCTGCTCGTCCTCCTCGATGCGCGGCTTGCCGCCACCGGCGCGGCGCTCTTCACCACGCTTACCCTCGTTGCGCTGTTCGTTATTGCGCTCGCGACGGCCATCGCCACCGCGGCGGTTGCCACGGTCACGGCCGCCCTTGCTGGCAGGCACGGGCTGCTTCACTTCTTCGGCTTCTTCGCCCTTGAAGAAGCGGATGATGCGGTCGAACAGCGAGGGCTTGGTGACGACCGGCTCGGGCTTCTCGACAGCAACCGGTGCCGGTTGGGTCGGTGTGATGCCCTTGACGGCGGCTTCCTGGCGCGGCTTGGCAGGCTCGTTGTCCTTGCCCTTGCCATGGCCGTGTTCTTCCTCGGCCGGTGCTTCCATCATCTTGTAGGACGGCAAGACTTCCTCGATATGGTTGAGGTCGTCATGGCGCAGACGGGTGATGGTGTAGTTGGGGGTTTCGAGGTGGATGTTGGGGATCAGCACCACACCCACCTTGAGGCGGGATTCGACCGAGAAGATCTCGGCGCGCTTCTCGTTCAGGAGGAAGGTGGCTACGTCGACCGGCACCTGCGCGTGGACGGCGCCGGTGTTTTCCTTCATGGCCTCTTCCTGGATGATGCGCAGGATGTGCAGGGCCGAGGATTCGGTGCCGCGGATAAAACCGGTGCCATGGCAACGGGGGCAGGGCTGGTGGGCGGTCTCGCCCAGCGAGGGTTGCAGGCGCTGGCGGCTCAGCTCCATCAGGCCAAAGCGCGAGATCTTGCCGGTCTGTACGCGGGCACGGTCATGGCGCAGGGCATCACGCAGGCGGTTTTCCACCTCGCGTTGGTTGCCGGCCTTTTCCATGTCGATAAAGTCGACCACGATCAGGCCGCCCAGGTCGCGCAGACGCAGCTGGCGGGCGATTTCGTCGGCAGCTTCGAGGTTGGTGCGGGTCGCGGTTTCCTCGATATCGCCGCCCTTGGTGGCACGGGCCGAGTTCACGTCGACCGACACCAGGGCTTCGGTGTGGTCGATCACGATGGCGCCGCCGGAAGGCAGGGCGACTTCGCGCGAGAAGGCGGTCTCGATCTGGTGTTCGATCTGGAAGCGCGAGAACAGCGGGACGTCGTCCTTGTACATCTTCACGCGGTTCACAAAGCCGGGCATCACATGGCTCATGAACTGGCGGGCCTGCTCGTACACGAATTCGGTGTCGATCAGGATTTCGCCGATATCGGGCTGGTAGTAGTCGCGGATGGCGCGGATGACCAGGCTGCCTTCCTGGTAGATCAGGAAGGGGCCGCTTTGCGAGCCGGCGGCGTTTTCAATGGCACGCCACAGTTGCAGCAGGTAGTTCAGGTCCCACTGCAGTTCTTCGGCGCTGCGGCCGATGCCGGCGGTGCGGGCAATGATGGACATGCCGGGCGGCACATCCAGCTGATCCATGGTGGCGCGCAATTCCTGGCGCTCTTCACCCTCGATACGGCGGGAAACACCACCGCCACGCGGGTTGTTGGGCATCAGGACCAAGTAGCGGCCGGCCAGCGAGATAAAGGTGGTGAGGGCTGCGCCCTTGTTGCCGCGCTCGTCCTTTTCAACCTGGACGATCAGCTCCATGCCTTCCTTGAGCGCGTCCTGGATGCGGGAGCGGCCATCGGCGCCTTCCTTGAAATAAGCGCGGGCAACTTCCTTGAAGGGGAGGAAACCGTGACGGTCGGTGCCGTAGTCGACGAAGCAGGCTTCGAGGGAGGGCTCGATCCGGGTGATGACGGCCTTGTAGATATTGCTCTTGCGTTGTTCCTTGCCAACGGTCTCGATATCCAGATCGATGAGCTTCTGACCGTCAACGATGGCGACACGTAGCTCTTCAGCTTGTGTCGCATTGAACAGCATGCGTTTCATGTTTTGTTCTCCCGCCGCCGGACGGGCAGGGGCGAACACACCGACGGCGGTTGGCCATCGAGGGAGGACTCAGGCGAAATGGCGTTGCTTATGGATATGCAAGGCGAGGATTCCTGGGATTCCGTACTGTCGTCGCGGCCGAAAGGTCGTTGCCGCGCACGGGTGTGTTCTCTTTTGCCGACTGATAGCCAGGGTTGGGGCATCAGCCTGCACATGTCCGGTCGTGCGTTTTGTCACTTTGTACCGTCGTTGCTTGGCGGTGAACGACGTTAACCGCACCGGCTGTTGGCCTGGACCGTGTCTTCCCCTGGGGCGCATCAAGCGCTTGCGTCTGACTTGCGCGCTAGGTGCCGACGGGATGGTCTGGCACGGCAAGAGAGAAAAAGACGCGGGAAAAGAGCGGGAAAGGCCGCGCGAGCCGGTCGCGCGTGAGATAATCCGCCGCTTTAACAGACCGTATCGGCGACATCGTGGCCGGTTCGGTGGAACGGATGGTCTTGTTGCCGGGGGTACCGGTAGGACCGGCCTGAGCGGTTGGCAAGACCGCATGAGTATATGTCAGATGCACAACCCGAGCAAAGTTTCCTACCTAACCGTCGATGCCGAAGAAGCTGGTCAGCGGTTGGACAATTATTTGCTTAAGCACCTCAAAGGTGCCCCGAAGTCGCTGGTCTACCGCATCGTCCGCTCCGGCGAGGTGAGGGTGAACAAAGGCCGTGCGGATGTGACTTACCGCATCCAGGGTGGCGACCAGATACGCATACCGCCCATCCGGCTCGCCGATCCGGATGCCAAGCCCGATCATTCGGTCGCCGCGGCACGTGGTCCGGCCCTGCCCATCCTGTTTGAGGACGAGGCACTGCTGGTGGTGGATAAACCCGCCGGCCTCGCGGTGCATGGTGGCAGCGGGGTCAGCTTTGGGGTCATTGAACAATTGCGCGCCCAGCGCCCGCAGGCCAAATTCCTGGAACTGGTTCATCGGTTGGACCGGGAGACCTCCGGCATTCTGTTGATCGCCAAGAAACGTAGCGCGCTGGTTGCGCTGCATGAAATGTTGCGCACCGATCGCGGCATGGACAAGCGCTACCTGGCGCTGGTCAAGGGGGTGTTTCCCGATGCGCGCCGCCATGTCCGCTTCAAACTGCAAAAATATGTGACCGCTGATGGTGAGCGCCGGGTCAGCGTCACGCCCGATGGGCAGGACTCGCACACGGTCTTGAACCGGCGTGCGGCCTTCAGTGAGGCGACCTTGCTTGAATGCGAGCTCAAGACCGGTCGCACCCACCAGATCCGGGTGCATTGCGCCCAGTCGGGCTTCCCTATCCTTGGGGACGACAAGTACGGCGACTTTGCGCTCAACAAGGCCTTGCCCAAGCAGGGGCTCAAGCGCATGTTTCTGCATGCTTGGCGGCTAAATCTCAATCACCCGCTGAGCGGCGAGCCGCTCAAGCTGGAGGCGCCGCTGCCCGAAGAGCTGCAGGCCTATATGAATACATTGGAAAAACGCGATGGCTGAACGTTTTGACCTGCTGATCTTTGACTGGGACGGTACGCTGGCTGATTCCACCGCGCTGATCACCCATGCCATCCAGGCCGCCTTTGGCGATGCCGGCCTGCCGGTACCGAGCCGGCGGGAGGCCAGTTTCGTGATCGGCTACGGCTTGAATGAGGCCATGCAGTATCTGGCCCCGGGTGCTGGTCCCGATGTGGTGGGGCGGGTGGTAGAGGCATACAAGCACCATTATCTGGCGCGTGATGGCGAGATCGCCTTGTTCGATGGTGTGGCCGAAGCCCTGGCGCGCTACCAGCAGGCCGGCTACCGCCTTGCGGTGGCGACCGGCAAATCGCGCCGCGGGCTGGATCGGGTGCTCGAGCAGACCGGGCTCGGGCGCTACTTCGATGCCACCCGTTGTGCCGACGAGTGCCACTCCAAGCCCCACCCGCAGATGATCCTGGAGCTGGTCGAGGATCTTGATGTGCCGGTTGCGCGCAGTGTGATGATCGGCGACACCACCCACGACCTGCAGATGGCGATCAATGCCGGTGCGGCCGGCTTGGGCGTGTCCTATGGTGCACACCCCAAGGAGGAGCTGGCGGCGCTGCAGCCTTTGGGTCTGTTCGATAGCTTTGGCGAACTCGACACCTGGTTGGTTCGCCATGGTTGAGGTACCGGGCGAACCGCGTCGCTGGCGTATCTGCGGCTCGGAAGAGCTGCAGGATGGTGGCTTGGGTAAGCGCTTTCAGGCCGAGTGGGCGGGCATTCCGGCGCCAGGTTTCGTGGTGCGCTGGGGCGGCCGGGTGCACGGCTACCTGAATGCCTGTGCACATATTCCGGTGGAAATGGACTTCAACGAAGGCGACTTCTTTGATCTGAGCCGCTCCTATTTGATCTGCGCAACGCACGGCGCTTACTATAGGCCGGATACCGGGCTGTGCCTGGGTGGGCCTTGCAAGGGCGCCCGCCTGACCAAGCTGGCGGTAGAGGAGGAGGGTGGGGAGGTCTACTTCCTGCCCGATGTAGCTATATAAAAGTAGGGGCCGCTAACAAAACCCGGCGAAGTGGTTCTGGCCAAGTGTGCAAGCGAGGACATTGCAGTTGGCACGACCGGCTTGTACCACAAGGCGCAGAAGGGTTTTGTTAGCGGCTCCCAATGACGGTTTGATCGAAATCGAGGGTAAGCATGAGCGAGCAGCAAGAGCCGAGCTGGGAACGTCAGGTCCTGGAAAAACTGGTGGTCACCG
The DNA here is from genome assembly GCF_036568685.1 of Chitinimonas sp. Taxonomy (GTDB): domain Bacteria; phylum Pseudomonadota; class Gammaproteobacteria; order Burkholderiales; family Chitinimonadaceae; genus Chitinimonas. The sequence goes on along the minus strand of NZ_DATCSC010000125.1, from coordinate 7,667 downwards.
CCCTGAAGGAGCAGCGCAAGGGGCGTAATTGGAGCATCTTCTTCAAGTTTGTCGGCTTTGGCTGGCTGTTCCTGTTCCTGGCGGTGATCGTGACCTGGCATCGTGGCGATGCGCGCGAAGGCGGCAGCCGCAGCCTGGGGCCGCACACTGCCCTGGTTGAGCTCAATGGCGTCATTTCTGCCGGCGACAATGCCAATGCCGACAATATCAATGAAGGCCTGCGCAATGCGTTCAAGGACAAGAACACCAAGGGCGTGATCCTGCGCATCAACAGCCCGGGTGGTAGCCCGGTGCAGGCGGGGCAGATCAATGACGAGATCAAGCGCCAGCGCAAATTGCATCCGGACATCCCGCTCTACGTGGTGGTGGACGATATCTGTGCGTCTGGTGGCTACTATGTGGCCGTCGCCGCAGACAAGATCTTTGTCGACAAGGCCAGTCTGGTCGGCTCGATCGGCGTGTTGATGGATGGCTTTGGCTTTACCGGCGCAATGGAAAAGCTGGGCGTCGAGCGTCGCCTGCTGACTGCCGGCGCCAACAAGGGCTTTCTCGATCCGTTCTCGCCGCAGTCGCCGACTCAGGTTGAGTACGCCAAGCAAATGCTGGGCGAGGTGCACCAGCAGTTCATCAATGTGGTGAAACAAGGTCGTGGCAAGCGCCTGAAAGAAACGCCGGATATGTTCTCCGGCCTGGTCTGGAGCGGGGAGAAAAGCGTTGAGCTGGGTCTGGCGGATGCGCTGGGTTCGGCCGATACCGTGGCCCGCGACGTGATCAAGGCCGAAGAGATTGTCGACTTCACCCCGCATGAGGACTGGGCGCAACGTTTTGCCCGCTCCATCGGTGCTGCTGCCGGTACCAAGCTGGGCAGCTATCTTGAGTTCAAACTAAAGTAATAACGAATCGGCGGGCGGCTTCGTGCCGCCCGTTACCGCCCTGGCTGGGGCGGCTTGGAGGAGTCTGGGAGAGGTATGGCGCGCAAGCACAAACCGGAAGACCACGAAAACCACGAGCGCTGGCTGGTGTCCTATGCGGACTTCATCACGCTCTTGTTTGCTTTCTTTGTGGTCATGTATGCCATCTCCCAGGTCAACGAGGGCAAGTACAAGGTGCTTTCCAACTCCTTGACCGTGGCCTTCAACAAACCTGACGCCTCGACCGATGCGCTGATCAAGAACGACCCCAATGGCAATAACCAGAGCCTGATCGCCTTGCCTTACCGGCAGCGCCGGGAAGCGGCCCAGGTGCAACAATTGGTGCAGGAGCGCGCTCAGCAGGCGGCGGCCATGAAGGATATGGCGGTCGAGCTCAAGCAGGACCTGGCCAAGCTGATCGACCAGGGGCAGGTGCGGGTGACCGAGAGCAAGCGGGGTATCGCCATCGAGGTCAATGCCAGCCTGCTGTTTCCGGTGGGTTCGGCCACGCTCGATGCCAAGTCGGCGGGTTCCTTGTCCTCCATTGCCCAAAAGCTGGCGGGTAGTGACAACCTGATTCAGATCGAAGGGCATACCGACAACGTGCCCATCGCATCCACCCAATTCCCTTCCAACTGGGAGCTGTCGGCGGCCCGGGCTGGTACCGTGGTGCGGCTGTTTGAAGCCAATGGCGTGGCAGCCAAGCGCTTGGTGGCGCTGGGCTATGCCGAAAACCGGCCGGTAGAGCCCAATGACTCTGCAGAAGGCCGTGCCCGCAACCGGCGTGTCACTATCCAGATCCTCGCTGATAACAAGGATGAGGTGGCGACCTTGCCTATGCCGGGCACGCAAGTGCCCGCCCAGCCTGCGCCAGCACCTGCGCAGCCGCGTTGAGGCTGGGGAAGGCTCAGGCCCCGCTGTGGGTCAGCTTAAGGCCGGCAATGCCGGCGACGATCAGCACCATGCACAGCAACCGCATCGGTTGGGCTGATTCGCCAAACAGCACAATTCCCAAAACGACCGTGCCGACCGCACCTATGCCCGTCCATACAGCATAGGCCGTGCCCAGCGGCAGGCTGCGTACGGCCAATCCCAATAGGGTGACGCTGGCAAGCATGGCTGCACCGGTAGCGACGCTGGGCCAGAGTCGGGTGAATCCTTCGGTGTATTTGAGCCCGACCGCCCAGCCTATTTCCAGCAGACCGGCGACGATAAGAATGATCCAGGCCATGGAAGCCCCCTCGTTTGAAGTGTTGGGGCCGTCCCCGTTGGCTTGCAGCGCAGGCGGGTCGTCCCGCCGGCCGATGGGTGGAGGTCTAGGCCTTGCCGAGCGAGCCGGAGGAACGAGAAAGCCGCGGTTGACCGAGGGCATCGTAGGACAAGTTGGCGTTTTGGCTGTTCTGTAGCAGGCTCATGAGTTGCTGGTTCTGCTGCTGCCTGGTCTGGATCAGCTGGCCATTGGTGTTGTTGAGCGCGCTGGCTTGTCTCGCGGCCTGGATCAGTCTGTCCCAGGCTTGTTGCAGGGCTGGCAATTGCTCGGCTGGCAGGTGGCGTGCGCTCACCAGTTGGTGCGGTGGGTGTGGCGAGAGTTCCACGCCATTGACGTCAAACAGGCGCTTACGCTCACGGGCCAGTTGCTCCAACGTGGCGGCATGGGCGGTCTTTTGCTTGGAGAGCGTTTCCAGCTCGGCCAAGGTGTTGTCGATCAATGCCTGCTGCTCTTGCTCCAGCGTCTCGATAAAGGTCTGGATATGGGCAAGCTCATTTTCCAGGGTGGTCAGGAGCAGGGGAGAGGACATCGCGTATTCCAGTCGCAGGGCCGTAATAAAAAGCAAACCGGCCTACCGAGCAAGTCGGCGGCCGGTCTCTGGCTAGTATGCCTTGTTCGCGAGGCGGCGTCAGTTGTTGCCGGACAGCAATTCCTTGACGCTGGCGATCAGCTTGTCGGCAATTGCATCGGCATGGACGGTAAAGCGGCCTTCCTTGATGGCCTGGCGAATTTCCGCCACCTTGCTCTCATCGATGACTGGTTGGCTTACGAGGCTCGATTCCAGCGAGGAAAGCCGGGCGCTGAAAGCGTTGAGGTCAACGCTGTCGCTGCGACTCTCGGTGGCCGCAGTTTCCCCGCCGCTGGCCTTGGCTGCCGCTTTCGCCTCGCTACGCGAGGGCGTCGAGCTGATCGGCTTGCCTGAATTGTCGATCTTCATAACGATCCTCTCTCGGCTACATTGGCCGAGTCCTGTCTATGGTCTATCCGCCATATCGACAGAATATTGAAAAACTTTAGCGCTTGGCGAATAAAAATCTGTAAACAGGTGTTTACATTCGTATCTGTGCTACATCACCCTTGGCTTGCGTCCCTTATTTCGGCTAGATTTCGTTCAACTTGAACGCGCGGAGCCTACTTTTCTATGCAAGTTACCACCCCTCGCTTCGGCGTTATTGAGATCGACGAAAGCACGGTCATCACTTTTCCGGAGGGTCTGCCGGGCTTTGAGGCGTGTACGCGCTTCAAATTGCTGCATGAGGAAAGCCCTGACCCCAAGGTGATGTGGCTGCAGTCGCTGGATGAGCCCTCGGTTGTTTTCAGTGTAATCGACAGCCGTGTGTTGGGTCTGAACTTTAATTTGCGGCTGTCTGACGAGGAAATGGCCTTGATCGACAACCCAGCTGAAGAAAATCTCGCACTCTTGCTGACGCTGATACGCGACGGCGCAGGCAATGGAATCCGGGCCAATACCCAGGCGCCCATCCTGCTCAATGTCGCGAGCCGACTGGCGTTTCAGAAGGGCGGCGTGCGGGCGGAAATCGTTTTCACCAACGAGTAGGCTGAGGGTAAAAGTGCCGGACGGCTGCTCGAACGACCGTCATGTCAATCTTGCGGGGCGGCCGAGTTTCGCCATAATGGCGCGATTTCGCCGAACGTCCGGCACCTAGGGAGCGCGTACGCATCAAGCGACGTGGCCAGCAGCGAGTATGAAAACCACTTTTCTCGACTTCGAACAACCCATCGCCGAGCTCGAAAGCAAGATCGACGAGCTACGCTTTGTGCAGGATGATTCGGCGGTCGATATCTCGGTCGAAATCGACCATCTGCAGAAAAAGAGCCAGGAGCTGACCAAGTCGATCTACGCCAAGCTGTCGCCTTGGCAGATTTCGCAGGTCGCCCGGCACCCCCAGCGCCCTTACGCGCTCGACTATATCCGCGAGATATTTACCGATTTCGAGGAGCTGCACGGAGATCGGGCCTATGCGGACGATCCCGCCATCGTTGGCGGCCTGGCCCGGCTCAACGGCCAGTCGGTCATGGTGATCGGCCACCAGAAGGGGCGCGATACCAAGGAAAAGATCTACCGTAACTTCGGCATGCCGCGCCCCGAGGGCTACCGCAAGGCTTTGCGACTGATGCGCCTGGCTGAAAAGTTCGGCTTGCCCATCCTGACCTTTGTCGATACCCCGGGGGCTTACCCTGGTATTGGCGCAGAGGAGCGTGGCCAGTCCGAGGCGATCGGCCGCAATCTGTTCGAAATGAGCAAACTGCGCGTGCCCATCGTTGTCACCGTAATCGGTGAGGGTGGCTCGGGCGGTGCGCTGGCCATCGCCATCGGCGATACGGTGCAGATGTTGCAATATGCCACCTACTCGGTGATCTCCCCTGAAGGGTGCGCCTCCATCCTCTGGAAGAGTGCAGAGAAGGCTCCCGAGGCTGCCGAAACCTTGGGTATCACCGCCGCCCGGCTCAAGACCCTGGGCCTGGTTGACAAGGTAGTGACCGAACCCACCGGCGGTGCTCATCGCGATACCCAGGCCATGATGTTGACCTTGCGCAAGAGTCTGCAGGATGCGCTCAAGAATCTGCAGGACAAGCCGGTCGACAAGCTGCTGGAAAATCGTTTCGAGCGGCTCATGAGCTATGGCAAGTTCAAGGAAGTTGCCGCCTCCTGATCGCGCTGAGGCGCTCTATCGCCGTTTCCGCCACCTTGCCGGCCAGTTCTTGCTGCCCGGCGCCAGGGTGGCGGTCGGTTTTTCTGGCGGGCTCGATTCCACGGTGCTGCTGCATCTGTTGCAGCGCGTGCGGCAGGAGCAGTCTTTCACGCTGCAGGCATTTCATTTGCACCACGGGCTGAGCCCGAATGCGGATGCCTGGCTGGCTTTTTGTGCCGACTATTGTCAGCAGCGTGCCATTCCTTTTTCGTTTGAGCGTGCCGAATTGGATGCCGATGCAGCGGACAGCCTGGAGGCGCGCGCGCGGCAGATCCGCTATGCCGCATACAGCCGCCTTGGGGTGGATGTTGTGGCCTTGGGGCACCATCGCGACGACCAGGCAGAAACCGTGCTCTACCGTTTGGCGCGCGGTACGGGGGTGCATGGTGCGGCCGGCATGCCACCGCATCGGCCGCTGGCGGGTGGCGGCCAGATCTGGCGCCCCTTGCTGGATGAGCCGCGCTCCATCTTGCGTGATTACGCGGACAGCCAGGCGTTGACCTGGGTCGAAGACGAGAGCAATGCGGAACTGGACTATGACCGCAACTATCTGCGGCAGCGGGTCATGCCTGCGCTGCTGATGCGCTTTCCCTCGGCTCAGGCAGCCATGAGTCGTGCGGCTCGCCACTTTGCCGAGGCGGCAGGTCTGCTCGACGCGATTGCCGAGGAGGACGCCCAGGGTGCCGGCGTGCGGTTGCCTGTCTCGCGATTGGCTGCGCTGGCGGGTGCCCGGCAGCGCAATCTGCTGCGTTGGTTCCTGGCTCGGCACGATGTGCGGCCCGATGAGCGGCAGCTTTTGCTCCTGCTCGATCAGTTGCTGAACGCGCGGGAAGATGCCAACCCCACCTTGCGCCTGGGTGATCGCGCTGTGCACCGTTACCGCGGCGAAGTCTGGCTGGCGTGGCATGGTGCTGAGGTGGGTGACCAATTGCTGCCGGCTGGCGAGAGGGTCGTGCTGCCGGCCTGGCATGGTCAGTTGCTCTGGCAGCGCCATGATATGGGCCTGGCGCCGGCGGCTTGTGACGGTCTCTGGCTGCGCCCCCGTCGCGGCGGCGAGCAGATACGGCCGCGCGCGGGTGGTCCGAATCGGCAGGTCAAATTGCTGTTGCAGGAGGCCGGCATTCCGCCCTGGCTGCGCAGCCGCTGGCCCCTGCTCTGGCAGGGCGAGCGCCTGGTTGCGGTGGCGGGAATCGCGGTCGCTGCGGATAGCCAGGCTGACCAGGGATTGTGGCCCGCCTGGCGACCGGCAGACTGGCCGGATTTCACCGGCTGAGCGGGTTGTCGTAAGCACCATGCGCAAGGCGTGGTTGTTCGGCCAATTGCACGCTATACCAAACCTGTAAAGCCCGATTGGGATCAACCGATCCCGCAGGCCTGGTGCGAGGGGAGGGTGGCATGGCGTGTCCTGCCTGTGGTCGGCAGAATCTGCCGGGTGCAAGCGTCTGCGAGGCCTGCGGTGCATCGCTGACTGCTGCGGCGCCGGGATCTGAATTGGTGATCGAGCTGGCTGATGCGCCGCCTCCGGTCGCGGCACTCGCGCCGGTTGGTCCGGCGCAAGTGGCTGCATCGGTAACCTCTGCGGGGCGCGTGGGTGGCTATTTAACTGGCCTGCTTGTCGTGACAGTGCTTGCCCTCGGTGGTTGGTGGTGGCGCGGCCAGGCTGTGGCGCCGGCCTCGCAACCAGTCCCGGCTACTGTGGTGCCGGCTGCCGAGGTTCGACCTGTGCCGGCAGGGGTGGTGAGGCCATCGCCGCAGGAAATGCCACTTGCCAACGGGCGACAAGCTCAAACTGCACCTGCACCTGCGCCTGCGCCTGCACCTCCGCCAGCAATGCCGGTCGATACTAGGTCCGAGCCGGTTGCGATACCCAAGGCCGAGGGCAAGCCGAGTTTGGCGCAGATGCAGACTGCTGCCAAAGCCCTGCGCCCACAACCGGAGAGTTGCGATGAAGGTGTGCGCTGGTTGGAGGGGCAATATGGTTTGCCAGCCAAGCAGGCGCAAAAATTGGCATCGCGGGTATTTGTGACTCAGTGTGCGGCTGCGCCGACCGAGCGCTATGCGCCTGCGCCGCCATCTGCAGCGGTTGCTGCGCCGGCAGAGGCCAGCCTGCCGCCGCCGGTAGTCAGCATTGATGAGCAATACAACCGCCGCGTGGCGGCCGAGTGTGCGCGGGGTCTATTTGGCGTGGTGTGTCGTGACCGCATAAAGAACGAACTGTGCAAGGGGCGCTTCAGCAACCAGCCTCCTCCCGGTGAAACTCGCTGCAAACAAGGCTTGCAGCAAGACAGTCGCGATCATTGAGCGGGCAGAGGCCGCGGTGGCAGGGTGTCCCGCCACCGCCTTTGCAATTACGGTGCCGGCGACTGCAATATCGGTGTTATACCGAGGTCACGCAGACGGCGCATGATCAGGTCGGCCTCTTCCTTGTTTTTGAAGGGGCCGACCTGGACGCGGGTTTCGAGTCTCGCAGGGATGCCGGCCGCGCTGAGTCGCTCGATCAGTTTGCTGGCATTGTCGCTGCTTTGGAATACCCCCGCTTGAACGGTGAAGCCACGGCTGCCGGGTGGCAGGGCGCCCGCGGCCAAGGAGGTGATGGTCTGCTCAGGCGTAGGTGGTGGCGGTGGTGTATAGGCCTTGGGTGGCGGTGCCAGGACCAGGCTGCCTTTGTTGTTGCCCGCCATCGTGTTGGTGGTGGGGGGCGGCGCGGTAACCGGTTTGGCCGGGCTGGCGGCGGGGGCTGCAACTGGCGGTGGCGCAGTCACAGTCTTACTC